>DHXR01000080.1 GCA_002413785.1 Mucilaginibacter sp. UBA5151 | reverse complement strand
TAATACTTTAACGAACTATTGAATTAACAGATGTTCAAAATAAAAACGTTTTAATACCCACGCATTACTTTATTGTAATTTTCAATATTATATGTTCAAAAAAATAAAGCTCCTCCGGTTAATTGTGTTGGCAATCGTGATCTGCTGCTCTCTTAATGTTTTAGCCCAAACTAAAAACAAAAAGATGCTGCTCACCAAAAGAGAAACGGCAAGAAGAGCCATGGAATCGCGGAATGCCCTGTTACGTTCGCTGAATAAATCAGACACTTCTATAAACAGCTTATTACAAAGAGTTGAACAATATACCACATCATTTAACCAGATCAGCAATAACCTGGCTGACGGATTAGATACAGCTGACATAAGCCAGCAACTACCTTCCGTTATTAAAAGGATTGACAAGATCAATACTGTAACCAAAACACACAAATCAAGTACTTTACGTTACCTGGCCGTATTAAGGGACAATTTGGACAACATTGAAGGAAAACTTGATGACTGGCAAACTGAACTTGAGGGTGTTAACACAAAATTGGCTCAAAACCAAACGGACCTGCTGAAATTTCACAATGCCCCCCTGTTAAAAACGGTTCCTTCGGATAGTGTGGTCAGGAAAACTTTCTTCACACAGTTAAAAGTTGTAAAACTATTATGGCATAACACAGATTCAACTAACCGGAGCGATCTTTTAAAAGTCAACCTTTTGCAAGACAAAATCGCGGTCGCCTATACCAAAACCCTTGATGAAAGTGAGCAGATTGATTCGAAAATAAAAGGATTTGCTAAAAAGGCCATTTCGGGCGAAAGTGGATATATTTGGGATGCGGCACCACAATATGATAATTTTAGATCCGCTTTAAACAGCACCTTACGACTTAACGGGCTATTATTTAACTACTTTATTTTAAATGAAACGACCACCCATTTAATCGGTATTTTATTTCTGATCCTGATTTTTAGCTGGATAATTTTTAGTCGTAAAAAAGCACAAAAGACTAATGAAAATCCCGGAGTAGTGTTTACCGAAGCAAATTATATTGCTACAAAACCAATTATTTGTTCATTGCTTGTAGTAACTGCCATAAGCCCTTATTTCTATAATCATCCCCCTGCGATTTTTTTGGAGGTATTTTTTTTAATTTCCATTGTATTATCCTTTATATTGATTGCCAAAGCGGTGTCAAAAGCATTTTATAATTTTCTTGTCCCCATGTTTTTACTTGCCCTCGGGTATAGCATAAGTAATTTGTTTATAGAGATTTCGAACATTGACAGGTACTTTATATTGCTTTTAAGCATCATTTCAATCATAACCGGCTTTATATTTTACAATAGGTTTAAAAAAGCGCCCGATAATCATTTCCCTTATACCGGCTTCGTTTTGAAAATATTTATCGCAATGCAAATTTTATCGCTATTGCTTAATGTAACAGGGAGGTTTAGCCTGGCTAAAATAATGGGTGTCACCGCAGTTTTTAACATATGGCTGCTGTTAATCCTTTATCTCGTTGTTAATATAATAATACAGGCTTTGTTTTTACAATTCCAAATTAAACGTGGACCAAACCATATTTTCAACTGGATAGATTACAATCTGGTACAAAAAAAATTCAGGAAAACTTTGCTTATCGCTGCATCACTGTTATGGGTGTTTTTTCTGCTGCAAAATCTGAATATTGACGATTGGGCCAGTGATAAGGTAACAGACCTTTTAAATCAATCACGTAGCATTGGAGGTGCTTCCTTTACTTTCGGCGATTTTGTAACTTTTATAGCCGTGATCTGGTTATCTTCCATTGCTTCAAAACTTATCAGTTATCTTTATGATATTTCGACTCAGCGCGTCACCGATCTTTCGGCACTTAAAAAGAAAAACCAAACCTCTGCCCTTATCATCCGTATTGGTGTTTTTTCAATAGGCTTTTTGCTTGCCGTTGCAGCATCCAATTTCCCTTTAGATAAACTAACCATTATCATAAGCGCATTTGGCGTAGGTATCGGCTTTGGTTTGCAAAACATTGTGAATAATCTGGTATCCGGCCTTATACTGGCCTTTGAAAAACCGATCCAGATTGGTGATGTTATCCAGGTGGACGGGCATTTAGGCACCATGAAAGAGATTGGCATCCGTTCGAGCAAAGTGGCGACAGGCGATGGTTCAGAGGTTATCATCCCCAATGGCGATCTGATTTCCCACCAGGTAATAAACTGGACGTTGAGCAATAACAATCGCCAAATTGACTTGAGGGTTGTTACAGCATACGGCGCGGATATTAGTAAGGCAAAAGACTTGTTAAAGAACCTGCTGATTAACCGGGAAGATATTATGACCTCCCCTGCCCCTTCAGTTTTCATAAACGATGTAAATGAAAAAGCCGTTGAATTTAAAGTCCTGTTTTGGCTGGCAGATATCAGCAAAACAAACGAAGTGAAAAGCCGCATTTTGGCGGAAATTCACCAGGCGATGACGCAGGAAGGAATTGCATTACCATCGGCCCAAAAAGATTTTTACCTTCATTTTCCGGAAGGTCTGGAGGTAATTAATCCCGCTGAAAAAACAAAGGAAAAAAAAGACAAAGAGGCTTAAAATAATAACCCCTCGGAAAAAAGCAGCATAATGAGCGAAGTTTATACCGAATTTGCGAAAGAAGGAATTGAAATACCTCACCCAAAACGCGACATCAAGGTATTTTTTCCCGGAGGTGCCAGCGCCGATGCGAATGAACAGACTGCGATTAAAGACGCTCTTCAAAAGAAAAATCCCCCTAAAGAAAATCCTTCGGGTCAAGCTCTGTAAAATGCCTTTTCTTTTGTTTAAAGAAAGCCCATACGATGCTGCCGTTGTATATTCCTTTTAAGGGATAGTGTTTAGGTTGCAGCCGGCGCTTTTCAGTCTGCTGTTGCACTGCCTTTCGCCTTTCCCCTTTAAGCAGCCCAAGTACAAAGTTTTGATGCGCGCGGCTAACTGCCCAGGCATCCTTGCGCTTGCCTTCGCCTAAAAAACGGAAGATAGCCAGGAGATCCATCCATATCCTTATGGTGATGATAAACACGGCCCGCCAGAATGGCAAGTTGTTTTGAAGCAATAGCAAATTGTTCCTGAAATTAAGAAAGGTTTTAAACGGGTTTTCAACGTTCAAGGTCCCCCCGCCAAGGTGAAATACTTCCGATTCGGCGCAATACATTACCTTATAACCAATATTCTTTAAGCGCCAGCACAGGTCGATCTCTTCCATGTGGGCAAAAAAACGGTCATCGAAGCCATTGGCTTCATCCCAGCAATGCTTTTTTATAAACAAAGCTGCCCCAGTTGCCCAAAACACCTCGTGCGATTGCTGGTATTGTCCCTTATCCTCTTCAATCTCATAAAACATCCGCCCCTGGCAAAACGGGTACCCGTATTTATCGATATAACCTCCGGCGGCGCCGGCATGTTCAAAATGATCCTTTTGTGTATATGCTTTTATTTTAGGCGCGGCTGCGGCTATCAGGGGATCACTTTCCATTAAACTGATTACGGGGGTGATCCATCCGGGCCAAACTTCAACATCCGAATTGAGCAGAATATAGTAATCGGCCTCCACATGCATCAAAACCCTGTTATAGCCGCCTGTAAAGCCGTAATTCTGATCGTTTTGTATAACCCTGATTGATGGATACTCCTGTTTTATAAACTCAACAGAGCCATCGTTAGAGGCATTATCCCCCACAATGATGTCAAGATTGGGCCACGCAGATGACATTACCGAAGGCAGGAACTGCCGGAGATATTTAAGGCCGTTCCAATTTAATATAACTACGGCAACTTTTGGAAATTCGTTCATTTTTAATTAGTTCATTTGTTCACTGGTTCACTGGTTCATTGGTCTGCTTCATTAGTTTTGTTTGGATGCCCGTTAAACAACCAATGAACTAATGAACCACTGAACTAATGAACGTCCAAAGGTTTTATTTTCCATCTCCGGTGCGACCATAGCCAGTATTCGGGTTTCTCTTTTATTAATGATTCCAGGTATTTTACATGGATTTCGGTGATCTCGTATGGTTTGGTGTTTTTCGGGTCTTCAACCAGGGGCACAAAGGTGTAAGTATAATGCCCTCTTTTAACCAGGTCGATCCTGTAAAATATCACGACGCAATCTACCACTTTTGTTAGTTTTTCAACACCAAGGAAAACGGCTGTCGGCTGATTTAAAAACGTGCTGAAGTATTTGGCATCCTCGCGCGTAGGCGTCTGGTCCGAAGCTAATACTGTAATGGTGAGTTCATTCTTATATTCGATCATCTTTCGCAGCGTTTGCCGCATCGAGATCATCGTAGCGCCAAACCGGGAACGGGTTTTGTTGAAGAAATCCGTAAACACCTCGTTCGATTGCGGTTTATAAACGATCATCCTTCGTTTATCAGTCAGGAAACCAAAACTTAAGCAGGCCATTTCCCAGTTGGCATAGTGGCCCGCCGCAGCTATTATGCTCTTCCCCTGGCTAAAATAATGTTCCAGCAGTTCGGGGTTGGTGCATACCATCCGGCGTTGAACTGATTTTTTCGACATACTGACCGATTTTATGGTTTCCATCATCAGGTCGGCCATGTATTTGAAATATTTCTTTTCAATTGTTTTACGTTCCTCTGCTGATTTCTCAGGAAAAGAATTTTGCAGGTTCCCGCGCACAACATTGCGGCGGTAACCAACAATATAATAAAGAATTACGAATAAAAGATCGGCCACGAGGTATAAAAACCAGAAAGGCAACAGCGAAACAAGGTATAAAAAGAAAGTACCTAACCTTGAAAGCCCTTTTTTTATCATTATTTTCGTTGAATTTTTGTTGCAAACATAAAATATATGATTGAAAAAGGCGCTGTATTCCCTATGTTTTATCTTCCACCAGTTGAATATTTTGTTCAGTTGAATACCTATAAGCCTGGTATTGTGATAGAAAGGGAAGAACATTTCCCGAAACAAACTTATCGTAACCGCGCCAATATCTATTCGCCGGATGGTGTGCTTGCGCTGACCGTTCCGGTTATGCGGGGCTCAAAGAACCATACCAAAGTAAAAGATGTAAAAATCAGTTATGAATTTAACTGGCAGCGCCTGCATTGGCAAAGCCTGCAGGCCTGTTACCGCCGCTCGGCTTATTTTGAATATTATGAGGACGAACTTGTTGTATTTTATGAAAAGAAATTTCCATTTCTTTTTGATTACAACGAACAGCTTTTGCAGTTTATATTAAAATCGATAAAGCTTAAAGTTGAGCTAAGTTATACCGAAGATTATATACCTGCCTACCCCGGCATGGCTGATTTCAGGCATAGCATCAACCCCAAAATAGAAGCGCATTTTGGTCAGAAACCCTATTACCAGGTTTTTGAGGAGCGCAAAGGATTCCAGAAAAACCTGAGCATTGCCGACCTTTTGTTTAACCAGGGGCCGCATTCGGAAAATTACCTGTAAACCTTTCAATCCTTGTTTAACCACCTTCATTAAGCCCCTGATGAGGCGGCAAACGGAGGGCGGCATAGGTGAAAAAGCACTATTCTTACAGGCTAAATGCGTTTAGGGCGTGATAAAAGTTTCACTTATGAAGGCTAAATGCGTTTAGGGCGTGATAAAAAATCCAATTCTGAAGGCTAAATGCGTTTAGGGTGTGATAAAAAATCCAATTCTAAAGGCTAAATGCGTTTAGCCTGTGGTGAAAAATCGGGGATTTGTTTTATCAACCTGCTGTATATCAAACAAATATACTAAATATTTCAAAGAAACAGAAAAACTTATCTGAAAAAACCGGGAAGCGGCGCGTATTTTTATTTCTGCTTTTAATTTGGCGCCGGCCATTTTTGAAGCCGATGAAAAAAGTAAATATAGCAAAATTTGGCCGGATTATCAAGTGAAACGAAGCATAGTTAATTTTCCGGGACCGCGGTTTGTCTTGTTCGGCGTCAAACAGCAGCGGGACAAGTCCGCCTATCAATCAATTAAACTTTTCATCGTTAAACATCCTATATTTGCAACAATAACGTTACGCTGTGCATAATCAACAAATTTTCAGGAAATTTACATCGTTATTGCCCGTGACAAGCACTGTGTTTTTAAATTATGCATAAACTCGCATCAGCTAAAATATTTTTCTGCCTTGCTGTATTGCTGTTTGTTGCAAAACCATTTTTGGGTTTCAGCATGTTTAGCCGCCAGCACCCCCCTGCTGTCGAAAATATCTTGGTAAAAGCATTCACCAAACGTAAGCCCGAAGATCCGGAGAACAGTGTTTCAAAAACAGAAGCTATTCAAAAAAAACTGGCGGAGCAGGCCCGGTACTTTGTATTACGGTTCTCTTTTCTTTTGGGTATTATTTCCCCTTTGGTTTTTGCTTCAGGAGCCAATATTACCCCCCGCTTTTTACGCGGGCTGCAATTAAGTTTACCCCCTCAAAGGGATACCTGGTTACTTAACGGTAAACTCATCATTTGATATTCATACATTAACCGCAGTCTGCGGTAATTTGCAAACAGAAGTAGTTAATCATCAGCTATTTGCCTGTTTATCTGTTATTCTATTTTATCAATTAATTTCTGAACTCAAATGTTAAGTATAAAAAGATGCTTGTGTATGGTGCTCCCTTTGTTTATAGCAATAGCGGCCCGTGCACAGCAATCAACACCAATTACATTAAAAGAACTATTGACGAGGGTTGACCAAAAAGCGCCAACCCTGATTACTGACTCGGCTGCTATCCTGATCCGCCGTGCCCAGGCGGCGGAGACCCGCAATAACTGGCTGCCGAATCTCCGCCTTAATTACCAGGCCGATATAGGCACCAGCAATAATACCACAGGCCCCTATTTCGGCTTTGGCATTATCCCTTCCAGTTCCGGCGGGATCCATAATACCAATGTAACTACTGCCCTGTCCGATAATCTGGGCATCGCCGCATTGGATTGGGAGGTTTACAATTTTGGCAAATATGGCGCTGAAAACAGGGTAGCCAACTCGGATATCACCGTAGAGCAAAATTCTTATGCGGAATCAAAATATGATATCCGGTCGTTTACCATAGGCAATTACCTACAGTTGCTGCGTTTACAGGATTTTGTAGGGATACAATACCGGAATATCCAGCGGAACCTGGAGATTCGGCGCTCTATTGAGTCGCTTGCAAAAAGCGGTGTAATTGCCGGTGTGGATACCAGTATTGCCGAAGCGGAACTTTCAAAGGCCCGGTTAAATTATATCGAACTCAATAATCAGCTGAAACAAGTGCAGTTACAACTGTCAGAAGTGACAGGTCTGCCCTATCAGTCGATCACACCTGACAGTACGGTAGAAATGACGCTCATCAATCAGCCATCCGCTTATTTATTCGCGCCAGATACCGCTAACCACCCATTGATCAACTTTTACAGGTCGGTATATCAAAACAGTATTGAGCGCGAAGACCTGGTTAAAAAGTTATATAACCCCAAAATATCATTGGAGGCAGCCGCCTGGGACCGGGGATCAAGTGTTAATGCCGCCGGTCAATTTAACAGCTTATCAACCGGCTATAGTTTCCAAAGAGGTAATTACCTTGTGGGTGTGGGTATTTCGTACAACTTATTTGACCTGCGCAGGCGGCAATTAAAGTTAAGCACCCAAAAAGCAACCACAGATTTTACCTTGAAAAAATTACAGGAAGAGCAGCAACGGCTTTCCACCAGTGCCAGCCGGGCCGATGTTGAAATGCAAACAGCTTTAGATCGTTTAAAGGAAATTCCCAAACAATTAAAAGCTGCCACCGACGGTTACAGGCAAAAACTATCCCTCTATAAAAACGGCCTCACCGATATTATTGAGCTTGATGCCGCGCTCAACATCCTTTATCGGGCCGAAACCGATTTCATGCAGGCAAAATACAGTTACGCTAATGCGCTCTTTTTAAAGGCCATTACCGAAAACCAGGTAAATTCAGTTTTAAACTTATTAAAATAATTAACTATGTCAATGGTCACCTCCGCACTGAAAAGGCCTATCACGGTAATAGTGATAACAATGAGCCTTTTGATATTTGCAGTGCTCAGTGCAATAAATATACCTATAGATATTTTCCCGAAGCTAAACCTCCCTGTAATTTACGTTATCGAATCGTATGGCGGGATGTCGCCGCAGCAAATGGAGGGTTTTTTTTCCACCCGTATGCAGGATCAGTTTCTTTACATCAATGGCGTAAAAACAATTACCAGCAAAAACATAACAGGTTTAACCCTTATCAAACTTTCTTTTTATGAAAGCACTAATATGGCCGAAGCCTCCGCTGAGGTTGCTTTACAGGTAAACCGCGCTATGAAATTTTTTCCGCCGGGAGCATTACCGCCACAGGTAATTCGTTTTGATGCTTCATCCCTGCCGGTCGGCGAGCTGGTATTGTCATCAAAAGACCGCAGCCTTAAAGATATTTATGATATGGCAACCACCCGTATCAGGCCGTTGTTTGCATCAGTCCCCGGCTTATCTGCCCCACCGCCATTTGGCGCCAACTCAAGGTCTATCGTTTTAAGCGTTGATCCGGATAAGTTGCGCAGTTATAATTTAACCGCCGATGAAGTAGTAAGTGCGGTGGCAAAATTTAACGCGATGTCGCCATCCGGATATTTGCGGCTGAACAATATCATGTTTACGACAACCGTAAACACCCTGGAAAAAAAAGCCGAAGACTTTGGAAACATCCCGGTAAGAACTCAAAACGGCGCCCCGGTTTTTGTAAAAGACGTTGCGAGGGTTACCGATGCCGCCGATGTTACTGTTGATTATGCCCTTATCAATGGTAAACGGTCTGTTTACATACCTGTTATAAAAACAGCCGATGCTTCCACCTGGTCAGTAGTGCAGGACCTGAAAAAGAAAATCCCTGAAATGCAAAGCCTGTTACCGGATGACGTAAGGATATCCTATGAGTTCGATCAGTCGGTGTTCGTGGCGAACGCAGTAAAAAGCTTAATGACTGAAGGCGGCCTCGGCGCATTACTTACCGGTTTAATGGTATTGCTCTTCCTGCGCGATTTAAGAAGCAGTTTGATAGTGGTTATTACCATTCCTGTTTCTATATTGATTGGCGTTTTGCTTTTAAGCCTGTGTGGCCAAACCATCAACATTATGACCCTGAGTGGTTTAGCGCTGGCCATCGGGATACTTGTTGATCAGGCAACGGTGACCATAGAGAACATACACCAGCACCTGGAAATGGGTAAACCAAAAAGGCTGGCTATTTATGATGCCTGCGAGGAAATATCCTTCCCTTTGCTGTTAATCTTATTGTGTATCCTGGCAGTATTTGCACCATCTTTTTTGATGAACGGTGTTCCGAAGGCTATGTTTTTACCCTTATCGCTTTCCATCGGTTTAACAATGATTGTTTCTTATATACTGGCGCAAACATTGGTGCCTATTTTAAGCAACTGGATGATAAAGGAGGAGCGTTACCAGCATTACCACCATAATAAGGTTCATGCCCATGCAGGCCAGGCCTTAGACCGGCAGGAGACAACCCAAATAAACGAACACCTGAAAGAAGAGCTAAAAGACCCCAAACAAAATGATTTTTTTGAAAGGGTAAAAATACGCTTCATCAGTATTTTGAACACCCTGATGCCGCGTAAAAAACTCATTATTTCAATTTATCTGGTAAGCATGATTGCACTTGCGGGACTTTGTTTTGTTTTTATTGGTAAAGATATGATGCCCAAAGTAAACAACGGGCAATTCCAGATCCGCCTTAAAGAGCCTGATGGTACGCGGTTAGAAAGAACTGAAGATGCTTTAAAGCAAGTATTAAAAATTATTGATAAAACAGTTGACCATCACGTATCCATCACCTCGGCTTACGTGGGCTTGGTTCCGAGTAGTTACGGTACCAGTAACCTTTATGTTTTTAATGCCGGCACCAACGAAGCAGTATTACAGGTTGAACTTGATGAAAGTTACAAAGTGAATACCGATGAATTAAAAGATGCTCTCCGGAAAAACATCGCTTATGCTTTACCCGATTTAAGGATAAGTTTTGAGCCGATAGATTTGACTGAAAAAATCATGAGCCAGGGTGCATCTACGCCTATTGAAGTAAGGGTAGCCGGGAAAGATATGGGCCAGATTGAAAATTATGCCGGTAAGGTTGTTGATAAAATGAAGAAGATCAGCTATCTGCGGGATGTACAGATTGAGCAGCCGCTTAAATCACCGGTAATAGCCATTACGCTCGACAGGCTTAAAGTAGCTCAGTTTGGTTTAAATGTTACCGATATTGGCCGTTCTGTCACTGCCAGCACCTCATCAAGCCGTTTTACCGAAAAGAATCAATGGCTGGATGAAAAAGTGGCCTATACCTACCAGGTGCAGGTTGAAATACCCGAATACGTAATGAATACAATGGATGAACTGAAAGAGATCCCCTTGCTTAAGGGAAAAAGTAGTCCTACCCTTGCAGACGTTGCTGAATTTAAAGTTGTTTACCAACCGGGTGAATATGACAGGACAGGCCCGCGCAGGTTTTTAACAGTTGGCGCCAACATTTACAAAAAAGATTTGGGTACCGCGACAACTGCAGTTCAAAATGTTTTAAAATCAATTGGGACCCCGCCCAAAGGCCTGGTATCTGAGGTAAAAGGAATGTCGAGTTTGCTTACCGATACATTAAGTAGTCTTCAAAATGGCCTGATGCTCGCTGTTCTGGTAATATTCCTTTTACTGGCAGCTAACTATCAATCGTTTAAGCTTTCGCTAACCGTTTTGGTTACTATTCCTGCAGTTATCCTCGGTTCATTAGTAGTATTGTTACTCACAGGTTCAACCCTCAACTTACAATCGTATATGGGTATGATCATGAGCACCGGTGTTTCGGTAGCAAATGCAATATTGATTGTTACTACCGGAGAAACACTGCGCCTTGAGTATCGCGATGCTACGCGGGCCGCGATTACCAGTGCTTCAGTCCGTTTACGGCCTATACTAATGACCAGTTTTGCCATGATAGCAGGCATGATCCCGATGGCATCGGGATTAGGTGAAGCCGGCGAACAGTCGGCGCCGCTGGGCCGTGCGGTTATTGGCGGCCTGTTTGCCTCAACACTTGCCGCATTATTTATATTACCAATGGTATTTGCATGGATTCAAAATAGTACGACTTATGAACACCCATCATTAATGCCCGAAGAATTAGCTGAAACCCCCAATTTAAATATCAAATAACATGAAATATACCTCATATTTTTTAATCGCTGTGAGTACCCTGTTTGCATCGTGTTCCGGAAATAATAAGCCGGTTGACCTGAGCGTGCAAAAACAAACCAATAAATATCAATTTGCCGGGGTTTCTGAAAAAGCCTTGTCCAGTTCAGCACGCCTGCCGGGCCGTTTATTTCCTTTTAACGAAGTTAACCTGTTTCCCAAAGTAAACGGGTTTGTAAAAGAACTGTTTGTCGACCGCGGTTCCATCGTAAAAAAAGGGCAACTGCTGGTGATTTTGGAAGCGCCCGAAATGGAAGCCCAACTGGAAGCCGCTAACTCACAATATATACAGGCCGAGGCTGACGCCGAAGCAAGTAAAGAGAAATATGACCGATTGAAAGAAGCCGCCAAAGAACCCGGCTCCGTATCTCCTTTGGACCTTGATAACGCGGGTTCACAAATGAAAGCGGGCGAAGCTAAGGCCCGGGCCCAACATTCAAATGTTGAAGCGGTAAGGACAATGTTGGGCTATCTGAAAATTTACGCCCCGTTTGACGGCATGATCATACAACGCAATGTTTCACCCGGAGCCCTGGTAGCTCCCGGAAAAACCGGCGACCAGCCGATACTTATCCTGCAGGATATCCATAAAATGCGTCTTACCGTAGATATTCCCGAAGATTATGTGGATAAGGTTGATTTGAGCCAGCCGGTTACTTTCACCTTTAACGCCATGCCCGGCGAACAGCAAACGGCTAAGATCAGTCGCTCAGCAAATTCTTTGGGCAGTATGCAGCAGGAAGCCATTGAAATTGACGTGCTGAACAAAAACGGGCAACTGAAACCCGGCATGTATGCCGAAGTGCGGATACCGATGCTGTCGGGGGCAAAATCATTACTCGTTCCGAATAATGCCATCGTCCGCTCAACCGAACGCGAATATGTGGTTATAGACAGCAGCAGTAAAGCTGTACTTGTAAATATTAAAGAAGGACTGGTAAGCAATGATGCAACCGAGGTATTTGGTAACCTCAAACCAAACGATAAAGTGCTGCTCCATGCTTCGGATGAGATAAAACAAGGAGACGATCTTCAATAAAATTTGACGTATTTTATTGGTTTATAACCGGCAGCTATTAAAAGCTGCCGGTTTTTTTTATTTAATAAATAACAGATAATCAATCTGTTAAAAATGTTTCATTATTTTATTTTAATAAATATTTGTGAATTTAATTATTCGCCCTATCTTTACACTACTAAATAGGTCGATATTATAGATATTAATTAACGAAATGAAAACTCCAAAGCCACACAGGCACTTTACTTTTACAATTCGAGGCTATTCAAAATTAAAGCCCTGTTGTATGTGTTGTTGCTGAGATCAACCATCGCACGACATAAATAACATTATTTAATCCAAATTTTTCACGTCTAAAATTAATACATGAAATTACACTACGTAATCATAACGGTACTCCTATTGGGTACACTTTTTACAGCTAACACAGCAAACGCACAACAGAACGACGACCTTATTAACATCTTATTAAAAAAGCACGTCATCAACCAGCAAGAGGCAGATTCGCTGCGCGCCGACCAGGCCGTAAAAGAACAGGCGCGTAAGGACAAAGAAAACGTACACGGCATAACTATTGGCAGCAAGGCACTGCAATTAAGTGGTTTGGCTCAGGTGCGATACCAGGGTTTTCAGCAAACTGGGGTAAGCGATGCTTTTGACCTGCACCGCATCCGGTTGGATGTACGGGGTGATGTAACCAATAAATGGTCGTATGATATTTATACTGAATTTGGAGGCACCGATGTAAAACTTATGGATGCCTGGACATCCTATAAATTCGGGGATTACCTGAAATTTACCGCCGGGCAGTTTAAGATCCCATTTTCGCTGGAAAGCCTGACCACCGATGCCCAACTTGAATTTATTGACCGCTCCCAGGCAGTTGAAGCCCTTGCGGGAAGGTCGAAGGACGTAATTTCATCTGCAAGCAATCAACAGGGCCGCGATATTGGTGTACAGGTAAACGGAAGTTTTGCAAAATCAGATGACACTTACCTGTTCGACTATACCTTCGGTGTATTTAATGGTGCAGGATACGATGTTACTACCGACAATAATGACCACAAAGATTTTGGCGGCAGGCTGGCCATCCACCCGATAAAAAACCTGGTTATAGGCGCTGATTTTTATAACGGGCTCGCCAACTACGGTACCCCGGCAAAAAACTATACCCGTAACCGCGCAGGTTTCGACGCGAGATATGTAATAGGGGCATTATCCTTACAGGCTGAATATGATAAAGGTACAGATGGTATCATAAAACGGGATGGCTGGTATGCGCAGGCTGCTTATTTTGTTCTTCCTAAAAAACTACAGTTAGCCGCTAAATATGATACCTACGACCCAAACAAGGTATTAACAACCGACCGGACCTGGATTTATACAGGAGGGGTAAATTACTTCTTTAACGACTGGACAAAAATTACAGTTGATTACCTGGACCGCCGTGAAGAAATGGCTGTTCAAATAAAAAACAACATACTCGAAGTTCAATTACAACTGACTTTCTAAACAAACTTATGAAAATCATATTTTTAAAACAAAGAACACTAATAGCAGCAATTGCTGCTGTTTGTGTTATAAGGCTAAGAACACAATATTTTGTATTTTAATCAGAAAAACGTCGTAGAAACGCGATGCATCGCGTCTCCCAACATGCAAATCCATCTTCTATGGTTAATACAACATACGCGGGAGACGCGATGCATCGCGTCTCTACATCATAAATCATATCCATTTTTATATAAAAAGAATGATTTTATATGGATATTCACCCTGTTTTATATCAAAATAATCAACATTTGATTAACTACAGGGATACGACAAGTAAAATGCCTGTAAATTTTACCAAAATCCACCTAAAATATCTCAAAACAACAACATTTGTCTGATTTTACCCGTATATTGCAACATTTTACTATCAAAATGGCTTATAATTATCAACGGATTGTTATTAAAATCGGGTCAAACGTTCTCACTCAAAAGGACGGCCTACCCGATTTAAACCGTATAAACCACCTGGTTGAGCAGATCGCGAAAATAAAAAAACAGGGTAAAGAAGTGATATTGGTTTCTTCGGGCGCAGTTGCTTCGGGCAGAAGCCTGATCAAAATTTCCGAGAAATTCGATTCCATTGCCACCCGGCAACTGTTTGCTTCCATAGGCCAGGTGAAGCTGATCAATACTTATGCGCAACAGTTTGAAAAATACAATATCCTTTGCTCGCAGGTATTGGTAACCAAAGAGGATTTCAGGGACAGGCTTCATTATCTCAACATGAAAAACTGCCTTAAAATTTTATTGCAGCACAATGTTGTCCCCGTGGTGAATGAAAATGATGTGGTATCGGTTACCGAGCTGATGTTTACTGATAACGATGAACTGGCCGGGCTGATCGCCACCATGCTGAATGCCCAGGCCCTGATCGTACTCACAAATGTTGACGGGATATACGATGGTGACCCCGGAAAAGAAAACACAAGGGTGATTGAAGAAGTCAGCGGCAAAACTCTTGATTTTTCTTCCTTTGTAAGTGATGATCGTTCACAGTTTGGTCGTGGGGGTATGATCACAAAATCAACGATGGCGCAAAAGGTAGCGCAATTGGGCATTGCAGTTCATATAGCCAATGGCACCAGGGAAAATATTTTGCTTGACGTATTGGAAGATAAAGTAGCGCACACCCATTTTGTCCCCAATAAATCAGCTTCCGGGAAAAAGAAATGGATTGCCCACGCGGGGCATTATGCCAAAGGCATTGTACAGGTAAATGATGGTGCAAGAGCAGCGCTTACTTCTGCCAAAGCATCAAGTTTGCTTCCGGTTGGCGTCATCAGTATCCTGTCGGAATTTAAAAAAGGCGAGATCATAAAATTAGTGGATGAAAATAATAAACATATCGGTTTGGGTATTGCTGAATACGGCTCGGATAAAGCGGCCGAAATGATCGGAAAAAAAAATCAGAAACCACTCGTACATTATGACTATCTTTATTTAGAAAGTTAAACCTGAAAGGTTAAATAAAATGTTGACCAAGACTAAGAATTATACAAGCTATTTTGAAAATGCCCGGACTGCCGGCAGAAAAAATATCGCTCCTGCCATCATCAACAAGGTATTGCTGGACCTTGCTTCGGCAGCCGTTGCCCGGACTGATTATCTGTTAGCAGAGAATCAAAAGGACCTTGACCGCATGGATCCTGATGATCCAAAATACGACCGGTTGAAACTTACCGCAGGCCGCATCGCAGATATTGCCGGCGAAATAAGTAATGTAGCACAGCTGAAGAGTCCGCTGGGGCATGTTATTTCAAAAAAGACGATGGCAAACGGGCTGCACATCTCAAAAATTATCGTGCCGCTGGGTGTGGTCGGCGTAATTTATGAAGCCAGGCCAAATGTAACCTTTGATGTATTTTCCCTTTGTTTTAAAACCGGCAATGTATGTATTTTAAAGGGCGGCAGCGATGCCGATTTCTCAAACAAGGCCATTATTGCCATTATTCACCGGGTTTTAGCCGATCATGATATCGACGTTAATGTGGCTACCCTCCTGCCCCCTGAACGCCAGGCCACCGATGCGCTTTTAAATGCCACCGGCTATGTTGATGTGTTAATACCCCGCGGGAGCCAGCAACTGATAAACCACGTAAGGAATAACAGCAAAGTGCCTGTAATTGAAACCGGCGCAGGTATTGTGCATACTTATTTTGATGAATTTGGCGATCTGGAAAAAGGGAGCAATATTATTTTAAATGCCAAAACCCGCCGCGTAAGCGTGTGCAACGCGCTGGATTGTTTGATAGTGCACTATACCAGGTTAAAAGATTTGCCACAACTTGTAAAACCGCTGGCCGAAAAACATGTAGCGCTTTATGCGGACCAAACAGCCTTTATGATACTTAAAGGGCATTATCCGGATGCACTTTTAAGCCACGCGAAGCCAGAACATTTTGGAACAGAGTTTTTATCCTTAAAACTGGCCATTAAAGTTGTGGATAGTTTTGAGGAGGCACTGGACCATATCGCAAAATACAGTTCAAAACACAGCGAGGCCATCATATCAGAAGATAAAGCGCGTGTTGACACCTTTTTAAGCCAGGTGGATGCTGCGGCCGTTTATGTAAATGCATCCACGGCATTTACCGATGGCGCCCAGTTTGGCTTAGGCGCCGAAATAGGCATCAGTACCCAAAAACTGCATGCCCGCGGCCCCATGGGCTTAGACGAACTATGCAGTTATAAATGGATAATTAAAGGCGATGGACAGGTGAGGATACCTTAATTCTTTAAAATATTCCTAATAAACCTCCTGAGACTTACGAAGTTTTGAAAACTGCTAAGTCTGATACTATGCGCTAAGTAGCCTTTGTCTTAATAATTTTATCTGAACTAATAGATTAAATAAATTATATAACTATTTGATTAATAAGTTTAATTAATTTTAAAGAAACATCAATTACGAATTTTATAATTACATTTTACCCTCCGCTGACCAACAAAATATCAACATAAAAACCAAAAAGGTATCTTTGCAGCACAATGAGTAAGCACGGCAGGATATTAGTGGCAATGAGCGGCGGGGTGGACAGCTCTGTAGCGGCAGTTATGCTCCATGAGCAGGGCTATGAAGTGATTGGCCTTACCATGAAAACCTGGGACTATGCCTCCTCCGGCGGAAGTTCAAAAGAAACTGGTTGCTGTAGTTTGGATAGCATTAACGATGCACGCGCGCTGGCGGTTGCTTATGGCTTTCCCCATTATATCCTTGATATAAGAAGTGAGTTCGGCGATTTTGTGATCGATAATTTTGTGGATGAATACCTTGCGGGCCGCACCCCTAACCCATGTGTGTTATGCAATACCCATATTAAATGGGAAGCTTTACTAAAACGGGCCGATAAGCTTGATTGTGAATTTATTGCTACCGGCCATTACGCGAATATCCGTTTGCAGGATAACGGCAGGTATGTGATTTCAAAAGGTAAGGACGAAAACAAAGACCAATCGTATGTGCTTTGGGGTGTATCTCAAAAAAACCTGGCGCGTACTAAATTCCCTTTAGGCAGTTTTTCAAAACCGGAGATCCGGCAAATGGCTGTAGATATGGGCCAGGTGGAACTTGCCGGGAAAAGTGAAAGTTATGAAATATGCTTTGTGCCGGATAATGATTACAGGGCCTTTTTAAGGCACCGTGTGGAAGATCTGGATCAAAGAGTCGCCGGTGGTAATTTTGTTTTAACAGACGGCACTATAGTGGGCAAACACCAGGGCTACCCTTTTTATACCATCGGCCAACGCAAAGGTTTGGGTATTGCCCTTGGGCATCCCATGTTTGTAACCAGTATTCAGCCTGATACCAATACTGTTGTTTTGGGGACAGTTGATGAACTGGAGAAAAAACAGGCCTGGGTGAAAAATTTAAACCTCGTTAAATACGAAAGTATAAATGAACCTATAGAGGCTGTCACCAAGATAAGGTACAAAGATGCCGGCACACAAAGCACCATCGTACAAATGGGCCAGCATTTGAAAGTTGATTTTCATCATAATGTGTCGGGCATCGCTCCCGGCCAGTCGGCTGTGTTTTATGAGGGGAATGATTTGCTGGGCGGCGGGTTTTTGATGTGATTTTTTTGTTGTAAGGTTGGTTGTCCTATGGCTATATTTAGGATAAAAAAGTAATAAAAATTAACAATATGTTTTGACTATCATATAATTACCAATTTCATCTTTCAAATAAATATTTTGATACACATCGATGATTTGATAAATATGGTAATTATCATGTAACGCTTCTTATCAATCCTGATTATCTGCCGACAAAAATCCCTTTGAATTTAAAAAGGATCGTTGTATTATCCAGTAACCGTGCATCTGCAATGATCCGTTCATCTTCCATAGTGATCTTTAATTCCATTTGAATCAGCTTATTTTCATCAGGGTAAATAAATGACAGGAATTTAAGGTCGCCTGCCTTAATCAACCTGGTTTCTTTCTTAATATAAGCTTCCAATATTTCTTTTACCATTTGCAACATGCAAACCCCGGGTACAACGGCCTGCTCCGGAAAATGCCCTTTAAATATCGGGTGCGCGGTATTAAGCTTAATATCTGTTTTCACCGTATTTCCCGCTGCCAGCAGATCAGTAAACGTAAAAAATGTATTTTGCAGCATTATCTTTCTATTTTTTTCAGGCCTATAGTGAAACTAAAGTTCTGATGGGTGATGCCTATAGTATCAGGATTTATTTTTTAATAAATATTTTCATCTCACATTTTGCAATCACCTCCCCTTTGCATCTGATGCTCCCCGTTATTAAGATCACCTCAAAAATTTGGGTTTCAATACTTACATTGGTAGTTATAACATCGCCCGCTTCGGGCAATGCAAAAACTTCGAGGTTTTTAATAGCGGCAATGTAACCCGTTAAAATTGGTTGGCCGCTGCGCTGCGTCATATACCCTAATCCGGCTGCTGCTGTTTGTGCAATATTTTCTATTAACCCGGCTTCGCTAAATTCGCCGTTAAAAACAAGGACATTTTCCTCCTTAATAAGCAACGTTGTATTTGAACTAATTTCATCACAACTCACCAATTGGTCCACCATTACAAAAGGCGGCCTTTGCGGAATAAGGGATAAAATATTTTCTTCGGATATAATCAATTTATTGTTGCCGGAAATTATAAAAATTAAAATCAGTGTCAGAATAATGGCGCCGTTTTTTAAGAGTACAAGCCACCGTTGACAGACAATATTTCGCCCGTAATATAAGATGCTCCTTCCGATACTAAAAATCCTACGGCGCAGGCTACTTCCTCCGGTGTACCAAACCGCCTAATGGGGATCATGGACCTTAATTCCTTTTCATCAAGCCCTTCAGTCATATCGGTTTTAATAAATCCGGGAGCAACGGCGTTTACTGTTATACCCCTGCGGCCAACCTCCTGCGCCAATGCTTTTGTTGCGCCTATAACGCCGGCCTTTGCGGCGGAGTAATTGATTTGTCCGGGTAAGCCTTTTAAGCCTGATAAAGATACAATATTAACTATGCGTCCGTATTTCTTTATCAGCATATTGTTTAACACCAGGCGGGTAACATAAAAAAAGCCGTCTAAACTGGTTTTTATTACATTATCCCACTGTTCATCTTTCATCCAAATCATCAGTACGTCATCCTTAACACCTGCATTGTTGATTAGCGCCCCGATATATTTTTCACCGTTTGATTCAATCCAGCCGCCGAGTACCTGGTTAATATCATCCTTATTGGCCACATCAAATTTTAACAATTCGCCGTCTCCGCCATTTTCTTTTATTTGGGCCAGGGTTTTGTCTGCCTCAACTGCATTACTCTTATAGTTAACCAAAACATAGTAACCCATTTCGGCCATTTTATAGCAAATAGCTCTTCCTATACCTCTTGAACCACCAGTTACTAATGCGCATTTCATGTTTTAATATTTAAAGAAAAAATTTGTGCTAAAATATGGTAAATATTTTTACTTTAAACATCTGATAAATTGAGGTTAATATATAAACAAGAAAATTATTATTTTTAAATAAATATGGGCGATAATTCCTGGGACAATATTCTTCAACACTTTCACCTGCCATTTACCAACCCGGTACTCATTTTTACACTTATTCTTTTCATTATCCTGCTTGCGCCGGTACTGATGAAAAAAATCAAAATACCCGGCGTTGCGGCCTTTATCATAGCAGGTATCCTCATCGGCCAATCGATTAAACCTGCTCACTAAGAACCCGGCAGTCGAACTTTTTTCTACCATTGGCCTGCTGTATATTTTGTTCATCGCCGGTATTGAGCTTGATTTAGCCGCCTTTAAAAAGAGGATGCATAAAAGCTTTGTATTCGGTCTTTTAACATTTTCCATCCCTATATTAATCGGCTTCCCGGTTTGTTTCTGGCTGCTTGGCTATCCTCTGATAACTTCATTGCTTACCGCCAGTATCTTTGCCACGCATACGCTGGTGGCCTTTGCCGGAAAGTGGTTATCCGCTTTTTTTACCCAAAAAACATTCAGCTATTCAAACCATCAGCGGAAACTGATATTCGGATTAAGCAGTTCGCACGCCGCCGCCACGCTGGCGATTATTTTAATTGGTTACAAGGAGAAGATCATAGACGAAAACATCCTGAACGGGACGATTATACTAATCCTTGTCACCCGTATGATGGCTTCATTTGTTACCGGGCGCGCCGCCAAAGCGATTGCGGCGGCCCCAAAGAATGCAGGCGCCTGATAATTGGCGGAATTTTATATAAGTTTGGATTAAAATAAAAACGGATGATTGCTGGTCTTGGTATTGATATTATTGAAGTGGAGCGGGTAGCAGAAAAGATCAGCAAGGAAAACGGCTTCCGGGAACTGGTATTTTCAGAAAATGAGATCAGCTATTGCGAAAGCAGAACCAACAAATTTGAGCATTATGCCGCCCGCTTTGCAGCAAAGGAAGCTTTTTTTAAAGCCATCGGTACCGGCTGGCTTAAAGACACCGCATTTAACGAAATTGAGATCATCCACAATGAATATGGCAAACCCGGAATAAGCTTCCTGGGCGCAACCAAAGCCACCACTGATGCGATGGGGATCACTAACCTACTGGTTTCATTAACCCATATCAAAACGGCGGCATCAGCGGTGGTGATTATAGAAAAGTAATTCTCTGAACCGGAATTTATCGGATTAATGAATTTACAGAATTCCTGTAATTGCTAAATTGTGTAAATTCGGGTTCATACAAAAATATGGTTTTTTCTCAATGCTACCGCAAGCGTCTCCGCTTGTGGCCCGCGTGCCAGGTAAACGCAAGACAGCCGACTTGCATTTAGCTTTTTTTTAAAGGTTTTTTTTTCTTAATCAGTAACCACATTCCCACACCTCAAGCAATAACAACAAGGATTATTAGTTTAGTTAAAACCTAACATCTTTGTCCTAACAATGGGGAGTACATTACATAATCAGTTTTTTAATCACTAAATAGTTATTTTAATTCTTGTTTATTAAAATAATAAGTAACTTTATTATTACCAATAATTATTATTACCAATAATCGTTACTGAACGATTTCCAAACTTATAAACAGAAAGGAGTTCATTATGGGAAAAGTTAGAAATATCTTACAAGCTAAAAGCAAATCCCCAATTTTTGCAAGCCCGGATGCTACTGTTTTTGAAGCACTGGAGTTAATGTTTGAAAAAAACATCGGCGCTCTTTTAGTGATGGAACAAGGGGAATTCATCGGGATCTTTACGGAAAGGGATTACGCACGTAAGGTGATCCTAAAAGGGAGAGCGTCTAAAGAAATCCTGATCCGGGAAGCCATGACGGACAACCCGACTACAGTATCTTCTGATAATACCATAGAAGATTGCATGACGTTAATGACTAATCACTTTATAAGGCATTTGCCGGTAGTAGATGATGATAAAATAGTGGGAATTGTTTCCATTGGTGACGTGGTGAAATACATAATCGAAGAGCAAAAATTCATCATTGAAAATATGGAGCATTACATTAAAGGCGATGTATAATTATTGTAAATTATGAATGTATCAAGCCCACCCAGTGTACCGTTTTGGCCATTTCTGGTTTACGGTGCTTTTGTTTTAGTCTTAATGATCCTTATTATTTCACTTTCCTATTTTTTGGGACAACGTCATACAGACAGGGCTACCGGCCAGCCTTACGAATCGGGCATATTAGAAACCGGTTCGGCAAGACTGCGCTTTTCGGCCAAATTTTACCTGGTTGCTATGATATTTGTCATCTTTGATATCGAAGTGGTGTTTATTGTTTTATGGGCTTTAGCATTTAAAGAATTAGGATGGCCAGGCTACTTTAGCATTTGTGTTTTTATTGGGCTGCTGTTTGCCGTATTAATTTATGAGTGGAGTATTGGAGCATTAGATTTTGGTCCCAACGGGAAGAAAATCCTGAAAGCTTATCAAAAACTAATCCTAAAGAAACCTGTAATATGAAATGGTGGCTCAGTAATCCGGCCGAACCGGCAAATGCTCTAAAAGGGACAAGTTCTTTTGAAGAGTCAGTGGGGCAAAGTGTTATGCTAACCACCGTTCAGGATTTGCTCGCATGGGGGCGGAAAAATTCCATGTGGCCTTTTCATTTTGGTCTTTCATGCTGTTTTGTGGAAATGGCCACCAGCCTAACCAGCAAATACGATGTGGCGCGTTTTGGAGCAGAAGTAATACGGGGAACTCCCCGCGAAGCTGATGTAATGGTTATAGCCGGAACTGTTTTTGTAAAAATGGCCCCTATCATTAAACGTTTACACGAGCAAATGATGGAACCTAAATGGGTTATCTCCATGGGCTCCTGTGCCAACTCGGGCGGCATGTATGATATTTACAGCGTTGTACAGGGAGTAGATAAGTTTTTACCTGTGGATGTATACGTACCCGGATGCCCTCCCCGGCCTGACGCTTTTATGCAGGGATTGATGCTGCTGGCTGCCTCGGTAGGAAAAGAACAAAGACCGTTAAGTTGGGCCATTGGGCCCCAGGGAGTTATAAAGCCTGAGCAGGTATCCATGAAAGAAGCAAAAAGGGAGGATCGCAAAAAGATGATTGATTTCCGTACACCCGATGAGGTTTAAATAAATTTTAAAGCATGTATTAGTTTTAGTATAACCCATAAAGTTTAAAAAGCATGGATAATCATTCAGGCTTGGCAGATGAATTGACCTCCAGGTTCGGAGCGTCCGTTTTTACTCAGCAACTTACAGTTGATGAGGTGACCACTTTATGGGTTGCAAAAGAAAATATATCAGAAGTACTTAAACATCTCAAGCACGCCATCCACCACCCTTTTGAATTACTGTATGATCTCTGTGCTATTGATGAGCGAAGCCGGGCTAAAAAGAATGGATCGCCATCCTCTGATTTTACCATTGTATATCATCTGCTTTCATTTAAACGAAATATCTTTATCCGCCTCAAAGTAGCCTTACACGGCGATTATCCATCTATACCATCCGTCAGTTCCTTATGGGAAAATGCCAATTGGTATGAACGTGAAGTTTATGATATGTTTGGCATCAATTTCGAAGGCCATCCCCATTTATCCCGTATACTGATGCCGCTGACCTGGGAAGGTCATCCTTTAAGAAAAGAGCATCCTGCAAGAGCTACTGAAATGGGCCCGTTTAAACTTTGGGATGAAAAACAAGACCGTGAACAGGATGCCTTGCAATTCAAGCCCGAAGATTGGGGGCTAAAAAGGCATAGTGAAGATGCCGATTTCATGTTCCTCAATCTTGGTCCTCAGCATCCCGGTACACATGGCGTTTTACGCATTATTCTCCAGTTAGATGGTGAAGATATTGTTGATGCTGTTCCGGATATTGGTTTTCATCATCGCGGAGCAGAAAAAATGGGCGAGCGCCAGTCATGGCACACCTATATACCTTACACCGATCGGGTAGATTATCTGGGCGGGGTGATGAACAACCTGGCTTATTTGCTGGCTGTTGAAAAACTGGCGGGCATAACCGTCCCCGAAAGGGTAAAGGTAATACGTATAATGTTATGCGAACTCTTCCGCATTGCAAGTCATTTGGTATGGTATGGTACTTTTGCACAGGATTTAGGGCAGCTTTCACCGGTATTTTACATGTTCACTGACAGGGAGAAGATATTTGATATTGTTGAAGCTATTTGTGGGGCCAGAATGCACCCTAACTGGTTTAGAATTGGAGGAGTTGCCCAGGATTTGCCGGAAGGCTGGGATAAATTGGTGGCCGATTTCGTTGCTTATTTTCCAAAACAACTGAAAGAATATCATCAGATGGTGATGCGTAACAGTATTTTCAAAGCCCGAACGGTGGGTATCGGAATTTACACATTAGAAGAAGCCATAGAGTGGGGAGTAACCGGCCCTGGTTTACGGGCTTGTGGCTTTGAATGGGATTTCAGAAAAAAACAACCTTATTCCGGTTATGAAAACTTTGAATTTGATATTCCAACAGCACAAAATGGCGATTGTTATGATAGAGCCAGGGTACGGGTTGCGGAGATGTGGCAAAGCCTTCGCATTATTGATCAATGCCTGAAAAATATGCCTGAAGGAAATTATAAAGCCGATCATCCTTTAACTACGCCACCCCTCAAAAAAAACACTATGCAGGATATTGAAACGCTCATTACCCATTTTTTAAATGTAAGCTGGGGACCGGTGATTCCCGCCGGAGAAGCTATGAGTTGCATTGAAGCAACTAAAGGGGCCAACAGTTATTATCTCACCAGTGATGGGAATACTTCACCCTACAGAGTCAGGATCCGGACTCCTTCGTTTCCGCACATGCAAATGCTTCCATATATCAGCAAGGGGTACACGGTTGCCGACTTGCTTTCTATTTTAGGAAGTATGGATTATGTACTGGCCGATATTGACAGGTGAAATATGTAAAGAGCAGCAGTTAAAGAATACAGAAAAGAAGTTAAATAATGCAAATTTCCAATCGGATAAAATAAAAATAAGGCATGCTGTCAGCGGAAGAAATAATGAAAATAGACCATGAGATTGCACTTGTTCCCGTTCGGAAAGCTGCCTGTATAGAGGCATTGAAAATTGTGCAGGATCATCGCGGGTGGATTTCTGATGAAAGTCTTGAAGCTATTGCTACACACATGGATATGTCTGCCGAAGAACTGGAGAGTGTGGCAACATTTTACAACCTCATTTTCCGTAAGCCGGTGGGACGGAATATTATTTTACTATGCGATAGTATCAGTTGCTATGTAATGGGCTATGAAAAAATTTATGAGCACCTCGAAGCCCGGTTGCATATCAAATTCGGAGAAACCACTCCCGATGCCAGGTTTACCCTTTTACCCAATCCCTGCCTGGGTGCCTGCGATCATGCCCCGGTATTAATGATTAACGATGACCTGTATAAGAATTTAACAAACGATAAACTGGATGAAATATTAAAAGAATATAAATAGTAATATGGAAACGCCGCTTACACAACATATTAGCATCAATCGTCCTTCGCTTAATCTTAAAGATTACGTGAGCGTGGGCGGTTATCAGGCTGTGCATAGGGCAATTACCATGGCTCCACAGGAAATTACAAAAATGGTGCAGGATTCGAACCTTAAAGGCCGTGGGGGCGCAGGTTTCAATACGGGAATGAAGTGGAGTTTTGTTCCGATGAATGATGCTGCACAAACCAAATACCTGATTGCTAATGCCGATGAGATGGAACCGGGAACTTTTAAGGACCGCCTGTTGCTGGAAGGCAATCCCCATCAATTAATTGAAGGTATGATCGTGTCGGCTTATGCTATACAAGCTAATATATCGTACGTTTTTTTGCGCTGGGCCTATAACAAAGCAGCCCGGCTCATCAGGTATGCTATTGATGAAGCTTATGCAGCCGGCTATCTTGGAAAAAATATTTTAGGTACTGGTTTTAATCTCGAAATGCACTTGCATACAGGTATTGGCAGATACATGTGCGGAGAAGAAACCGCCCTTTTAAATGCCCTGGAAGGAAAGCGGGCCACTCCCCGCACCAAACCTCCATTCCCACAGGTAAGCGGTTTATTTGGCAAACCCACAATTGTTAATAATGTTGAAACACTATGCAATATTCCGCATATCATTAATAAGGGGGCTGATTGGTTTAAAAGCCTGAGCCCGGGGGCAGATGCCGGAACTAAATTGTATGGGATCAGTGGCAAAGTAAATAAACCCGGATTATGGGAATTGCCAATGGGGACTACCATGCGGCAACTCATTGAAGAACATGCCGGGGGAATGAAAAATGGCTTCAAATTCAGGGGAGCCCTTCCGGGTGGCGCCTCTACTGATTTCCTGGTGGAAGAGCACCTTGATATTAAAATGGATTACAAATCAGTAGCCGCAGCCGGCAGCCGGCTGGGCACAGGCACAATGATCATTCTCGATGACCATACTTGTCCGGTTGGTTTTGTGCATAACCTTGAACATTTTTTTGCACAGGAATCCTGCGGTTGGTGTACACCCTGCAGGGAAGGATTGCCCTGGACAGAAAAGATTTTGCTTTCTATTGAAAATGGAGAAGGACGACCGGAAGATTTGGAATTGTTGGAGATGCATACCAAATATATGGGACCGGGTAACACATTTTGTGCCCTGGCGCCTGGGGCAATGGAACCGCTGCAAAGCGGACTGAAGTATTTCAGAGAAGATTTTGAAAAGCATATAAACGAAAAAAAATGCCCCTGGAGGTGAAACGCAATGGCAGTCATTTATATTGATGATAAAGCTTACGAAGTAAAACCTGGCAAAAATTTGCTCGAAACCTGTCTTACACTGGGTTTTAACCTGCCTTATTTTTGCTGGCATCCCGCTATGGGTTCTGTAGGTGCCTGCCGTCAATGTGCCGTTAAACTTTTTAAAGACGAACAGGACACCAATGGCCGCATAGTGATGTCGTGCATGGAAGCGGTGAAAGACAATATGCATTTGTCTGTTGACGATCACACGGCAAAAGCTTTTCGTTCACAGGTAATTGAATGGCTCATGACTAATCATCCGCATGATTGCGCGGTTTGTGATGAAGGAGGTTCATGCCATTTACAGGACATGACGGTGATGACAGGCCACACTTACCGGCGTTTCCAATACAAAAAGCGCACTTATAAAAACCAGTATCTCGGGCCCTTCATTAATCATGAAATGAACCGCTGCATACAATGTTACCGTTGTGTTCGGTTTTATAAAGATTATGCAGGCGGAAAAGACCTGGATGTATTTGCCGCTCATAATCATGTTTATTTTGGAAGGGCGCAGGATGGTATGCTGGAAAACGAGTTTAGTGGCAACCTTGCAGAAGTTTGCCCAACAGGAGTTTTTACAGACAAAACCCTCAAAGAACATTATACCCGAAAATGGGATATGACCATGGCTCCATCTATCTGCCAGCATTGCAGCCTGGGCTGTAATATTATTGCAGGGGAACGATACGGTGAACTCCGGCAAATAACCAGTCGCTTTAACGGTGAGGTAAACGGTTATTTCATTTGCGACCGGGGCCGGTTTGGGTATGAATTGGTGAACAGTATTAACCGTGTTCAGCAACCGTTAATACGTGGCAAAATTCCGGATGCAGTGGATAAGCAAAGTTTATATAACCATCTGAATGAGATATTATCAAACACCAAAGTAATTGGTATAGCCTCTCCCCGGGCATCTCTGGAATCGAACTTTACTTTGATGCAACTGGTTGGAAAAGAAAATTTTTACCAGGGAATTTCCGAAACCGAAGCTCAACTGATGCGCACTATCCTTCACACTATGAACTCAGGGCAAATCCATACCCCATCTTTAAAGGAAACAGAAAAGGCCGATGCGGTTTTGGTACTGGGAGAAGATTTGACTAATGCTGCACCACTACTGGCGCTGGCGCTCCGGCAGGCTGTACGTAAAAAGACTATTGAAAATGCCGGGCAAATAAATATACCTTCCTGGCACGATGCCGCCTTACGTGAGTTTGCACAGCAGGAAAAAGGCGAGCTTTTTATAGCTTATCCAACTCAAACCAAGCTGGACGAAATCGCCTCTGATAGCCGGCATAAATCGCCCGATGATATCGCACGTTTAGGTTTTGCCATCGCAAATTATCTTAACATTATGGCCCCTGCACCAGAAGGTATGGATGATGATACATTAAAATATGCCCGCCAAATTGCAGACATCCTGAAAGAAGCCGAAAGGCCATTGATAATTTGCGGAACAAGCCTGTATAATGAAGCTATTCTTAAAGCCGCTTCGAACATAGCCTTTGCCCTGGACACCAAAGATAAAAAAGCCAGCTTGTGCTTTGTCGTCCCTGAATGCAACTCGATGGGATTGGCTATGATGCAGGCGCCATCATTAAACCAGGCTGTGGAAGTTTTGGAAAAGGGCGAAGCAGATACGGTGATTATTCTGGAAAATGATCTGTATCGTAGGGGCTCTAAAAAGGATATTGATAATTTGTTTAACCATTGCAAACAAGTTATTGTGCTTGATCATTTGCATAATGATACTACTAACAGGGCCAATGTATTGATACCGGTTGGCACATTTGCCGAAGCCGATGGTACCATAGTTAATAACGAAGGACGGGCGCAATGTTTCTTTCAGGTATTTATGCCGAAAAACGAAAATTTAAGGGAGAGCTGGAGGTGGCTGGATGAGTTCAGACAATTTAAAAATGGAACAAGCCCCGAAGATTTGACTACACCAGGTGATTTGATGGACGAGATGGTTGGATTAATGTCCCAATTTAAAGGAGCAGAAACGGTAGCCCCACCCGCTGACTTTCGTATTTACGGACAGAAAGTACCCCGTGAACCTCATCGTTATAGTGGCCGTACTGCTATGCTGGCCAATATTAACGTTAGCGAACCAAAACCACCCGAAGACCCTGATTCGGCTTTATCGTTTACGATGGAGGGCTATAAGGGAATACCGCCTTCTCCTTTAATCCCATTTTACTGGTCCCCGGGCTGGAACTCGGTACAATCCATCAACAAGTACCAGACAGAGATTGGAGGGCCTTTGCTGGGTGGTGATCCGGGTAAAAGGTTGTTCCCGGAAACTCCTGTTGCTGAAAATGCTTTTCTGAATAATATACCTCCGGCTTTTAAACCATCGCCCGGGGAATGGCTGATAGTGCCCTTACCGCACATCTTTGGCTCGGAAGAACTCAGTATTTATACCCCCGGTATTGCAGAGCGGTCTCCAAAGCCTTATGTCGCTATCAGCAAACATGATGCGGAAAATTTAAATATCAGCGAAAGCGATATCATGCAGGTGCAGATCAGAGATCAGAATTACGCGTTGCCTGCCAGGATAAAAGAAGAACTACCCCAAGGTTTGGCGGGTATACCGTTTAACATACCAGGACTGAGCGGAATTGCATGGCCTGCAAAAGGAATTTTAACAAAAGCAGTGATATGAGCACGATGATTCAATATGTCCTGATGATTGTAATTGTATTATTAACATTGACTACGATTGCGGCCTGGCTGATTTGGCTGGAACGGCGAATGCTGGCACTTTGGCAGGATAGATACGGCCCAAATCGTGCTGGTCCATTTGGTTTGCTCATTGTAGTTGCCGATACGATTAAGCTGTTTTTTAAGGAAGACTGGATTCCCCCATTTGCTGATAAAACAATTTTTGTGATTGCTCCACCTATTATTGGTACCACTGTACTCATGAGTTTTGTGATCATTCCTTTTGCACCAGGCATTCTCATTGCCGACCTGAATATTGGCTTGCTTTTCTTCCTGGCAATGTCATCCCTTGGCGTTTACAGCATAGTACTGGGTGGCTGGGCATCTAACAACAAATATTCCCTGCTCGGGGCATTACGAGGAGCCTCACAAATGATCAGTTATGAAGTGTTTATGGGGCTCTCGCTCATGGGCGTGGTGATGCTTTCGGGCTCATTCAGGCTTACGGATATTGTAATTGCCCAAAAGGGATGCTGGTTTATTATTACTCAACCTGTAGGATTCGTCATTTTCATGATTGCAGGTATTGCCGAAACTCACCGGCTTCCGTTTGATATTCCTGAAGCTGAAAGCGAGCTTGTAGCCGGTTTTCATTCGGAATATTCGGGAATGAAATTCGGAATGTTCTTCATTGGCGAATATATGGGTATTACACTCATTTCATCCATGGTGGTTACGCTGTTTTTCGGCGGATGGTTAGGGCCGGCATTCTTGCCTCCTTTGGTTTGGTTTACACTGAAAACTTTTGTTTTTATCCTGTTTTTTATCTTACTAAGGGCTTCACTTCCGCGGCCCAGGTATGATCAGCTGATGGAATACGGTTGGAAAATATTATTACCCGTGGCTTTATTAAACTTAATAATAACAGGAGGGATTGTATTAATGATGAATAAATGATAATGTAAAAAAGAGAAACAATGATCAGTAATTTAAGAACTATAGGGCTTACTTTTCTGCACATGTTCAGAAAAAGGGAAACGATACAGTATCCTGAAGAAAAGGTGGTACTGCACCCCCGCTGGCGGGGGCGAATTGTATTGACCCGCGACCCGGATATGGGCGAGCGTTGTGTGGGTTGCTATTTATGTGCCGCTGCTTGTCCGGTGGATTGTATTTCATTGCAGGCTACCGAAGATGAGAATGGCAGAAGATATCCGGAGTTTTTCCGCATCAATTTCTCAAGATGCATTTTTTGCGGCTATTGTGAAGAGGCTTGCCCTACTTATGCTATTCAGTTAATCCCTGACTTTGAGATGGCGGAATACCAACGACAAGACCTGGTTTATGAGAAAGAGGATTTATTGATAGACAGTGAGGGGAAATATCCCGGTTATAATTATTACAAGGTTGCCGGACTCGCTTCAGGGGTAAAGGGAAAAGGCGAAGGCACCAACGAAGAGCCACCAGTTGATATACACAGTTTGCTACCATAAAAATGGACATCGCCTTTTACATAACCGCTTTTGTGACTGTAATTTCTACAATTATGGTCATCACGAGGCATAATCCGGTGCATGCGCTGCTGTACCTCATTATTTCCTTATTATCCATCTCTGTGATCTTTTTTTTGTTGGGTGCACCATTTGCTGCATTGCTTGAAATTATCATCTATGCCGGGGCAATTATGGTGCTTTTTATTTTTGTGATCATGCTTTTAAACCTGGGCAAAGAAACAGCGAAACAAGAGAAAGAATGGCTTAAACCGAAGGTTTGGATTGGCCCGGCCATCTTGTCGGCTATTCTTTTTGTCGAATTAATTTACCTGATTACTATAGCTCATGCTGCATCGTACAATCTGCAAACTGTTGATCCAAAAGCTGTTGGTATTTCCTTATTCAGGCCATATCTGATCGGTGTAGAACTGTCGGCTATGTTATTAATGGCAGGAGTGGTGGGGGCAGCACATATAGGGCAGCATAAAAAAATAATATTGCACCGGTTTTTAAAAGAAAAGGATCCATTATGAAATCATCCATATCTATAGAAATGGTTATGTTACTGGCAGGTTTACTTTTCGTGCTGGGCATAGCCGGTGTCATTATTCGGAAGAACATTATTTTTATGCTGCTATCCGTAGAGGTAATGCTGAATGCTTCGGGTTTAGCTTTTGTAGCGGCAGGCTCGCGCTGGGCACAGCCGGACGGGCAGGTGATGTTCATCTTTATCCTGGCTATGGCAGCAGCAGAGGTCTCGATTGGACTTGCGTTGATCCTGCAAATTTATCATCAGCATAAATCATTGGATATTGACAAGTTGAAAGAAATGAAAGGATAGTTTTAAAATAGGAAGATAGGTTTTGGAGTGAAAAAATAGCTGTAAATAAAAATAATATGAATAACCTGTTATGGCTCGTACCTGCTTTGCCCTTTGCCGGTTTTTTGATACTGGCATTGGCAGGTAAACAATTGTCCCGTGTTTGGGTAGCAATGATTGGTGCAGGAAGTGTAAGCCTTTCAGCCATCGTAGTGCTTATAATCGGTATTAGTTTTCTATCCCAGCCCCCGGCAAATGGTAACTATTCCCAAACCTTATGGACATGGATGCAGGTAGCTGGTTTCAATCCTAAGATTACGCTTTTTCTGGATGCGCTATCACTCGTTTTTGTTTTTGTGATCACGTTTATCGGAGCCCTGATACATATTTATTCGGTAGCTTTTATGGCTGATGACAAAGATTATTCCCGCTTTTTTGCCTGCATGAACTTGTTTGTATTTTCCATGCTCTTGTTGGTACTGGCTGATAATTTATTACTGCTGTATTTGGGTTGGGAAGGCGTGGGATTGTGCAGCTACTTACTGATTGGTTTCTGGTATGAAAATCCGGCCAACGGATATGCCGCCCGCAAAGCTTTTATCATCACCCGGGTTGGCGATACGGCCATGGCCATCGGGCTTTTTGTGATCTTCTACCAGTTCGGCACGTTGGCTATTCCTGATGTTTTGGCTAAGGCTCCGGTTTTATGGCATCAGGGTGCTCAAATGGCTACCATTACAGCTTTGTTGTTACTTGCCGGAGGTGTGGGAAAATCAGCCCAGCTGCCATTGCAAACCTGGCTGCCTGATGCAATGGCGGGGCCATCGCCCGTGAGCGCACTAATCCATGCCGCTACTATGGTAACAGCAGGTGTTTACCTCATTGCCAGGATGCATATTATTTTTCAGCTTTCGCCGATAGCACAAATGATAGTTGCCGTGATTGGAGCTGCAACCCTGTTCATTGCTGGTTTCAGCGCCCTCACACAATATGATATAAAACGTGTACTGGCATATTCTACCATAAGCCAGATCGGGTACATGTTTCTGGCATTGGGTGTAGGTGCGTGGACGGCAGCTATTTTCCATTTCATGATCCACGCCTTTTTTAAGGCCCTTTTATTCCTGGCTGCAGGTGCTGTGATAGAAACGTTGCATCACGAGCACAATATGTTTAAAATGGGCGGACTGAAAAATAAACTTCCGGTCATTTTCTGGACCTTCCTGATTGGTTCGGCCTCATTGGCAGCATTACCTTTGATAAGCGCTGGATTCTATAGTAAGGATCAGATACTATGGTATGCCTGGGCCAGCGAAAGCGGGAATCCCTTGCTATGGTTTATTGCATTGCTTGGAGCCTTTATTACGGCAGCTTATACTGCCAGGATGATGATCCTTGTTTTCTGGGGCGAAGCTAAAACAGAGATTGGCCATCATCCGGGTAAACTAATGACCGTGCCTTTGATTATCCTGGCTTTCTTTTCTCTTTTTGCAGGCTTTATAGAACTGCCACACAATTTCGGACATCTCACACTTTTTTCAAACCTGCTTCACCAGGTATTGCCCGAAGCGGTTTTAAAAGCTGGCATGAATACTGAATTGCAATTCCAGATATTGGCATTCCTGTCAACTTTTGGTGGAATTTATCTGGCTTATATTTTCTACTATAAACAACCGCAACGTATTGAAAAATTAAAACAATCGGGATTCGTTATGAACCTTTACCTTTTCTGGTTTTCGGGTTGGGGTTTTGATAAATTATACAATGTGTTGATTGTGAACCCTGTAGTTTTTATAGCTAATATCAATAAAAGCGATGTGGTTGATAAACTTTATCAGGGTATCACGTTTGTCACTATCCGCCTTTACCGGTTCTTGTCATTTACCCAGTCTGGGTCACTCAGGTGGTACATTATGGGTTTGGTTATAGGTGCAATAATTATATTAAGTATACAAATAATGTTATGATACTGATTTATACGATCGTTATATTAATGGGAGGAGGCTTACTGGCGTTTCTGCTGGGACAATGGAATAAAAGCCTGCCCCGCTGGATTGCACTTTGTACGGTATCAGTTGGTTTTGTGGTTTTGGTGTCTTTTTGGATCGAGCGGTACCGCGCCGTAAATATCCATCTTTCCAACACCTGGATGATTGACTACCGGCATGATTGGATACCGTCATTTGGCATCAGCTTTCATCTGGCAATTGATGGGTTAAGCTTGTTGCTGCTTGTGTTAACTTTTTTTCTTGGAATTTTGGCGGTACTATGCTCCTGGAACGAGGTGAAAGAACGTGCAGGTTTTTATCATTTCAATTTACTTTGGATACTGGCCGGAATTTCCGGGGTATTCATGGCTATGGATCTGTTCCTGTTTTACTTCTTTTGGGAGATTATGCTCATCCCGATGTATTTCCTGATTGGTATATGGGGAAGTGAAAACCGGGTATATGCTGCCTGCAAGTTTTTTATTTTCACGCAGGCCAGCGGTCTGCTTATGTTGCTGGCCATAATTGGTTTATATTTTATTCATGGCCGCAATACCGGTATTTATACCTTCAACTACTTTGAATTACTGGGAACCGCTATTTCACCTAATGTTGCTTTTTGGCTGATGATGGGTTTTATGATTGCCTTTGTTGTGAAATTACCCATCGTACCCTTCCATACCTGGTTACCCGATGCACACAGCGAAGCGCCTACTGCCGGAAGCTTAATACTGGCGGGGTTGTTATTAAAAACAGGGGCTTATGGCATATTAAGGTTTGTTCTTCCTTTATTTCCTGAAGCTTCAAGGGTGTTTGCGCCATGGGCGATGCTCTTCGGAGTGATCGGAATTATTTATGGGGCCATCCTGGCTTATTCGCAAACCGATCTTAAACGCCTGGTGGCTTATACAAGCGTTAGCCACATGGGCTTTGTAATACTGGGTATTTTTGCTTTTAATGAGCTGGCGTTGCAGGGAGTGGTGATGCAGTTAGTTACACATGCAATAAGTACCGGGGCGCTGTTTATTATGGCAGGGATGCTGAAAGAACGTCTGCATACACGCGATATTAACCAGATGGGCGGATTGTGGGCCCAGATGCCGCAAATGGGGGCTATAGCAATGCTGCTTGCCATGGCATCCCTGGGTTTGCCCGGATTAGGAAATTTCATTGCTGAGTTCCTGATATTATTAGGCACTTTCAAAGCCAATGTATTACTTACTGTTATTGCCGCAATTGGACTTGTTTTTTCTGCCATTTACTCCTTGCGTATTGTACAGAAAGTATTTTTAGGGCCATCAGAAAGATCGTATCAGGTTCGTGATTTTTCATTTAGAGAAATAGTGATAATGGCAGCCCTTACGCTATCCATTGTATGGCTGGGCCTGTATCCCCAACCTGTTATTAATACAGCAAAGCCTATGATTATGAAATTAGAGCATATTTTCTCAGCCGAAAATAAAAATATGGAAAAAGAAAATCCCAGTGTAACACCATTAAACATGCATAAATATCTGGTCAACAACAAAGAATAACGCTATGTCAGGTAACGATTTTTTCGCTCTTACGCCATTATTATTGCTTGCCGGCTCTTCGGTGCTGATTATGCTTCTGATCGCAATAAACTCGAGTCACCGTGTAATCCAACTGAGTAGTTTGCTTTTATTTATTGTCGCCTTTGCTTCTCTTTTTTATATTCAAAAATTGCTTCCATACAACATTGAGCCCCTGTTGATAGTAGATGGGTTTTCGGTATTCATTATGGGCCTGATCATTTTTTCAAGCCTGGTGGTTAATATCCTTTCTTACATCTATTTTGAGGAAAAGGAAGAAAGCCCTAAAGAATATTATGTATTACTTTTTCTGTGTACCCTCGGGGCCTGTGTGCTGGCAGTCAGCAAGCATTTTATTTCTTTATTTCTGGGTCTTGAAATCCTGACTGTGGGTCTATACGCCCTGATTGCCTATTTGCGGGTCAGGCATCATAATGTAGAAGCGGGAATTAAATACCTTGTTCTGGCGGCATTCTCTTCAGCCTTTCTTCTTTTCGGGATGGCCTTAATTTACCTTCAAACCGGAAGCATGGAGTTTTCAATGATTGCCCGCAGCCTAACTTCGCTTCAATCATTGCCCCCGCTGTTTCTTACAGGCTTAGGAATGGTGCTGGTAGGGGTGGGATTTAAACTGGCAGTGGTTCCGTTCCATATGTGGACTGCCGATGTGTACCAGGGAGCGCCAGCGCCGGTTACCGCCTTTATTGCTACCGCCTCCAAAGGCGGAGTGTTTGCTGTGCTGTTTCGCTTTTTTATAATGATTGATGGCTTCCGGTTCAAAGTTGTCATACTTATTTTGATCTGTATTGCCATTGCTTCTATGTTAATTGGTAACCTGCTTGCGGTACAGCAAAAAAACGTGAAACGTATTCTGGCTTATTCCTCTATTGCTCACCTCGGTTATTTATTAGTTGCCTTTATCCCTGGCAGCATGATGAGCATAAAAGCCGTCAGCTTTTATTTGATGGCCTATTTTATTACCACCCTAACAGCTTTTGGCATTGTGACCATTTTATCTAACAAAGAAAAGGATGCGGAAGAAATTGAAAGCTATAAAGCATTATTTTGGCAACACCCCGTTCTGGCCTGCGTGTTTAGCACTGCTTTACTTTCCTTAGCCGGGATACCGCTCACGGTTGGCTTTGTTGGGAAATTTTACATACTGGCAGCAGGACTCCAGGCAGGATTTTGGATAACTGCTTTAATCCTGGTTTTCAGCAGCGTGATTGGTTTGTATTATTATCTCCGCATTATAACCATGATGTTCGCCGGACAAAAAAGTATTTTATCCGAAGGGAAAAAAGCGAATCCCATTTTTTACATGATAAGCGTTATTGCCTTATCGGTTCTGACTTTATTGATTATTTGGTTTGGGGTTTATCCATCAACAGTGATGAGTTTTATAGAATATTTTCGACTCAAATAGCGAAAAAATCAGTTGTGGTAGTCGAAACTAATGGTAAAAGTTATCATGATTTAATAAAACACAAAAGACATATAATGTCATGTCAACTACAAATTGTCGGGTAAAGTCTTTTTAGCTTTACTCTTGCCTTATCATTAGTGAACTGCCATTGTATAGTCGCTTCTTTATTATTACGGTCTTGTTGCCACGCCTCTACTTCTTGTAAGCATTAAAAAGTGAAACAAAATTAAACTTGCGATGAATCTTTCACAAGATGTTCAATAATTGAACATGTTGACAATCAAATGGATATGATCCATAGCCTTCCCGACTTTCCAAACTTTCGGACTCCTTTTCCTACCTTTACCCCATGAATTATTTTGATTTTTACGGCATACCTGAATCATTTAACCCTGATGCGGCTTTGCTAAAAAAGAAATTTTATGAAATGAGCAAACAGTACCACCCGGATTTTTATGCCACTGAGCCGGATGAAAAACAGCAGGAAATACTGGAATT
>DHXR01000075.1 GCA_002413785.1 Mucilaginibacter sp. UBA5151 | reverse complement strand
CCTTCGGCAGTACTAACTGCATCAGGTTCCAAGGGTATTTCTCAGCACAAGGCACCCCTAAAGTTTTTTTCAAATGTAAATATAAAAAATTTAAAAGATCATCTTAAAAGGATTAAATTATTACAACTCACAATTTTTCACAAATCAAAATTACTGAATCATTTTAAAACTTACTGCCTTTATCTATGACATTACACATTATTATTACTTCCGTCCCGCACTCTCTTGAGTAAATATCACAATACGAGGGGTTTGCACAATAAATATCTCCTAATTGCATCGATTAAACAAATTCAAAATTTATAGAATGTGACTTATAAACTATATAAATTAAAACAAACTACCCTGTACACCATTAATTGGCTGCGAAGCTCTAACAGGTTCAAATGGCATAGTAAATGCAGGTTTAGCTTCTTTACCTTTTAAGGGTTTAAGCCAAATGTAACTCAATTCAGGTTCAGTAAATTCAGTATAATAAGGCATGTGATAACTATCAACTAATTTAGTACTGGTTTTGTATCCATTGTAAAATTCGTTGCTTAGAGTATTCATGTGAGCTATTTCACCTGTAAGGGAATTAAGCAGCATGTTTTCACAGCTGGTGATCAGCGCATTTCTGCGCGTTAAAAATTAAAAAGCATTAATCAAAACTAAAAATACTACAGCGTTTAAAAAATAACACTGTTGTAAAAATAACAGTGTCGTAAAATAAAAATAAAACAGAATCTTTTTTTATGAGAAAGTTTGCCATAGCGCAAATATTGAGGGTTGAACCGAAAATTCAGGGAATAAAAATAAATAATTCCCTCGAAATACGTTAATGTGGCAAATGATATTAATTATCGTTTATTTTACACCAAATTCAAATAAATTTCCGGGTATCGGTATTTTCTGGTTAAGCTATGTTGAAAGGTAAAAGAATAGTAATTATTGGGGGCACCACAGGTTTAGGTTTATCAGCAGCCATTGCATTTGTGCATGAAGGTGCAAGGGTAGTTATAGTGGGAAGGGGCCCTGACGGCGGTGAAAAAGCGAAAAATATTTTAGGTGAAGCCGTCGCAGTTTATACCGGCGATGCTGCTGATGAGTCAACCGCGGTGAATGCCATCGAGCTTTGCATTCAGGAGTTCGGTGGTTTTGACGGCCTTTATCACGTAGCCGGTGGCAGCGGAAGGAAATTTGGCGATGGCCCCCTGCACGAATTAAGCCTTGAGGGATGGAACAAAACGTTTGAAATGAACCTTACCGGCCTCATGTTATCAAACCAGGCCGCAGTACGGAAGTTTAAGGAATTGGGCACAGGCGGCAGCATCCTGAATATGAGTTCGGTTTTGGGCATTTCGCCCTCGCCTAAATATTTTGTGACCCATGCTTATGCGGCGGCAAAGTCGGCTGTGATTGGTTTTACAAAATCTATCGCAGCGTATTATGCTTTTGATAATATCAGGGTGAACGTTCTGGCGCCTGCTTTGGTGGAAACTCCGATGTCGGGCAGGGCAAGTAAAGACGAAGATATTCTGAATTTTATAAAGACAAAACAGCCATTGGACGGTGGAAGAAACGGAAAGCCGGAAGACCTTGATGGCGCGGCCATATATTTTATGTCGGATGCATCGAAATTCGCAACAGGGCAAACCCTCTATGTGGATGGCGGCTGGGAAGTTTCGGAAGGCCAATATTAATCAGCACCATGAAAATAAGTATAGGCATTGACTTAGGCGGAATGAACATAAAGGGGATTTTACTAAATGAAAATGGTGAAATACTTTTTGATCATAACATGCCCACAAATGATGGACCTGGGGGTGAATGGAAAGAAAATATTTTGGCGATGGTCCGTTATTTGGAAAGTGCTTGTGCTCAACAGGTTGAACTGATCGGGATCTCATGCCCGGGGATAGCTAATGAAAGCAATACCTGTATTACGCACATGCCAGGCCGCCTGGCAGGACTTGAGCATTTTATTTGGGAAGATTTTTTTGGTAAGAAAACTTTTGTGATCAATGATGCCCATGCGGCAATAATGGCCGAAAGCCGGCTGGGCGTTTTACAGGCTTATAAAAACGCAGTTTTACTGACGCTTGGTACCGGTGTTGGCGGCGCCATTTTGATAAACGGGGAACTGTACCAGGGATTAAACCAGATGGCCGGACATTTCGGCCACACTACCCTTAATGTATCGGATAGTGAACCGAGCATTCTTGGTATGCCGGGCAGTCTGGAATTCGCACTGGGCAATTATTCTGTAAAGCGCAGATCGGCAGGACGGTTTGAATCAACACTTGAAATAGTAAATGCCTATCTGGGAAATGACAAATTTGCCACTTGGCTTTGGCTTGATTCGGTAAGAAAACTTGCCCTGGCCATAGCTTCATTGGCCAACTCACTTTCGCCGGAAATAGTCGTACTGGCTGGCGGAATCACCAAAGCGGGCGATGCTTTATTTAAACCTTTACAGGAATTTATGGACGTGTATGAGTTCAGGCCGGATAACAATAAAAAAACAGTCATTAAACAGGCCAGGTTCAGTGACCTTTCCGGAGCCATTGGGGCTGCGGTATTTGCAAATAGTAAAATTTAAAATATATAAGGATGAGCTATACAAAAATATACCTTGAAAAATGCAGCGGTTTGATAGCGGCAGTAGAGAACCAGGAAAAAGAAATGCTTTCTGCCGCCGGTATTTTTGCCAAATCGATATTGGCGGGCCGGATGGTGCACACTTTTGGAAGCGGGCACAGCCGGATAATGGTAGAAGAAATGTGGCCCCGATATGGCTCCTTTCCCGGCTTTAACCCCATTGTGGAACTGTCGCTAACCTTTCACAACCTGGTGGTGGGAGCAAACGGACAACGCCAGGCTATGTTTTTAGAAAACGTACCGGGCCTGGCGGCACAAATTTTAAGGAATTTTGATCTGTCTCAGGAAGATTCCGCGCTGATCATTTCTTCCTCCGGATGTAACGTGGTGCCGATTGAAATAGCTGAGCTATTCCAGGCTGCCGGGGTAAAAACGGTGGGGATTATTTCAAAGGCGCATTCCGATGCCAGCACCAGCAAACGCCCCGATGGCAGAAAGCTGCAGGATTTTTGTGATATTATTTTAGACTCGGGCGCACCTGTTGGTGATGCGATGATTGCTGTTGAAGGGATGGAAATGCCCGTTGCGCCGGGATCAACCGTTGGCTCATGTATGATCATCAATTGCATTAAAGCTGAATTGGCAAACCTTTTGACACAGGCGGGGCACCCGCCTAATGCCCTCGTTGCGGTGGCAGTTGTCGGCGCTGAAAGGGCAGCCGAGATCTTCCAGGCTGCTTATGATGAACATGCGCACAGGCTTTCGAGATTGTATAAGAACGTTGGCATACCCAGCTATGTTTCAGCCGAAAATAAGTAGCACAGATGTACAAGAATTTACGGGAAATAAGGGGAGTAGATATTCTGGTAGCAGGGGCGGGTTCGGCCGGTTGCCTGGCTGCATTGGCTGCGGCATCCTCAAAAAAATATAATGTTTTATTAGTGGAGCGCTATGGCTTTTTTGGCGGTTCATCTACCCAGATGCTGGATACTTTTTATGGTTTTTTTACTCCCGGCGAAATACCTGAAAAGATCGTCGGAGGTTTGCCTGATACGGTTGTTAATGAATTAGATGGTCACGGGGAAATTTTCCTGCGCCCGAACACGTATGGAGCCGGGACAGGTGTAAACTATAACCCCGAAAGGCTTAAAAATGTTTGGGACACCCTTTTGATGAAAGCCGGTGTTAATTTCCTGCTGCATACAACCCTGATAGATGTGAACCCGCAGCCAAACGGCAGGTATGAATGTATTTTTTGGAACAAATCAGGTTTTTGGAAAGTTGAGGCCCAAAGGGTAATAGATGCTTCCGGCGATGCTGATTTTTGCCATTTAGCAGGCTTTGGCTATGAAATTGCCGGAGAAAAGGAGCCTGCCCAAAGCATGACGACCACCTTTCGTATGGCCAATGTGGATTTGGACGCCTATGAAAAAGCAGGCGGCAAAAAATTGCTGAAAGAGATCATGGCCAAAACGGCGCACCCTTTACCGAGGAAAGAAGGTTCGGCCCACGCCATGAATATGGAAAAATGTATTTCGACCGTGGCCGTGAAAGTGGCCGGGTTAAGCGCCCTGAACGCAGATGAACTTACCAGGGCCGAAATTGAAGGCAGGCGGCAGGCCTTTGTATTTGAAAAGTTTTTCCGGCAGGAAGTCCCCGGTTACGAAAATTCAAAGATTATAGGCTTATCGAACCAGATTGGTGTTCGTGAGACAAGGCGGGTTTATGGGGAACACCGCCTGACCAAAGATGAATGCATGGCGACCATCGTTCCGGCTGATTCGGTTTTACTTTGCGGCGCACCTATTGAGGATCACCGGGAGGGCAGGGGAGGTGAGACTGAAACCGTATGGCAGTATATTCCAAATGGAGGCGTTTATGGCGTCCCGTATGGTACAATAGTGCCTGCGGGTAGCCAGACGGCCTGGGTGGTGGGCAGATGCTTTTCCGCAACACATGATGCGCATGCCTCCTGCCGTTCGATGGCACAAACCATGGCCATGGGGCATGCTGCGGGATTGGCTGCCGTACAATCCTTAATAAAGGATGAAGCTGCAAATCAAATTGACGTTAAAGCATTAAGGGAAGGTTTACATCAGCAGGGATGTATTTTGGAACAGCCGGGCAAAGCGGCCTTTACAGGTAAAAATGAATGGAAATTAAATTTTGCATAACATGAGTTTTTTCAGGAGCATAACAGGTGATATCCCCTCCGAACAGATGGGCATAACTTATTCGCATGAACATATAGTGATCGAAGAAAGTTTTCCTACACTTGGCAACCCCGATTTTTTGCTGAATGATGCAGAGAAAATAGCTGCGGAACTCAGCGGCTTAAAAACCCTGGGCTGTTCAACCATGGTGGATACTATGCCTGCAAATTGCGGTAGAAATGTGCTGAAATCAGTCGGAATTTCAAAAAAGACAGGAATAAATATCATCATCCCGACAGGGATCCACCTCGAAATATATTATCCTCCCGGCCATTGGCGCTATACTTATACCGAGGAGCAGCTAAGCGATTTGTTTATCTCGGATATTATAACCGGTATTGATAAATATGATTATAACGGGCCGATAATTGAGCGAACCCCTTATAAAGCGGGCCTGATAAAATTAGCTACAGGTGATGGCCCGTTTACCAAACACCAGGAAAAGATATTCCACGCGGTGGTAAATGCCCACATTGAAACCGGCGCACCTATTCTTACCCATACCAATAATGGCAACCAGGCCATCGAACAGGCTGAACTTTTTGAGAAACTGGGCGCAAACCTTAAACACATAGTTCTGTCGCACGTGGACCGGAATAAGGATTTACGCTATCATAAAGCCCTGATGCAAACCGGCGTAAGCGTTGAATACGACAGCGCTTTCCGCTGGAAGGCAACCGATGAAAACTGGACCTATACTTTGTTAGAAAAACTGCTGCCCGAATACCCCGGCCAGATTACCGCCGGCATGGATGCCGCCCGAAATACCTACTGGCGGGCCTACGGCGGCAAACCGGGACTGGATTATTTACTGACCACCTTCCGCGAAGAACTGAACAAAAGAGGTCTCCGGGCTTACTTTAACAATATTTTTATAGATAACCCCAAAAGGATTTTCGGGTTTGAAAAAGGCGCAGACAATCAGGTAACATGATATGAGTCCGAAATAAAAGTTTTAAACTTACCTTAAATACTTTAACAAAATTGTTACCCGAAACAAAGCAGGTTTTTAGCACTTTTACATAATAATATTAGTAATCTGTTTTTTAATTGATTTAGCCGATCTGTAGTTAATATAACTTATTGATGGAATATCTATTCTCAATATGCTGATTATTAAAAACATCAACCATATCGTTTCAAAATGGCGAATAATTTTAGCTCTGCTCATAAACTGCATTCCTTTTTGCTTATTACCGGTTTGTTTAGTATATCACTTTGCAGTTATGCGCAAAATAAACCCCGGCAAAATCCGGCCCAAACGAGCGTGTCGGCTCCTGTAATTGTTCCGGATACCACAAAAACAAATTTGCTGTTGCCTGTTACCATAAAAGATAGCGGTAAAAATAGTGCCGGTGATTATTTAACACTGCAGCAATGTATTGATTATGCAATAAAACATCAGCCTGGTTTAAATATCTCAATGATAAATATAGATGTCGCTAAAACAACGAACGCGATCAGCTTATCCGGGGCGCTTCCGCAAGTTAGCGCATCCGGCGATCTGATACATTACATACAGCAGTCAAACAGCAATCCGGCGCCGGTTACGGGTACAGGTTCAACTGGCACAACAAAAGGACAATATAGTGCCAATACCTTTATACCAGGGATAGCTGTTTCGCAGGCCATATTTAATCCAAGCCTTTTTTATGCGCATAAAAGCGCCCCGTTATATGTTAAACAAGCTCAGCAAGCTACTGATAGCACCAAAATATTCCTGGTTTCATCGGTAAGCAAATCCTTCTACACTTTATTGCTCACCCTTGAGCAAATTAATGTTTTAAAAGAAGATACCACCGCGTTTGGTAAAAGCCTGAGGGACGCCTATCACCAATACAAAGGCGGTATAGTTGATGAAACTGATTATGAGCAGGCCCAGATTACCTTAAATAACACGATGGCCCAGTTAAAGCAGGCAAATGAAAATATCATACCGCAATATGCTGTTTTAAAAAGATTAATGGGATTCCCGCCGGAAAAGCAATTCAATGTGGTTTTTGATACGCTGGAAATGATGAAAAGCATTCATATTGACACTACCGAACAATTGCAATTTGAAAAGCGCATCGAATTCCAGGAAATCAACACAAGTAAAGATTTACAAACCCAGCTTGTAAATTATTACCGCTATTCTTTTATACCAACCGTATCTGCGTTCTATAACTATAATCTCAGTTTTCAAAACAGCAATTTCGGCAGCCTTTTTGGCAGTTCTTATCCGAGTTCTTTAGTTGGCTTATCCATTACCGTTCCGATTTTTACCGGGTTTTCGCGGATCAATAACCTGCATAAGGCAAGGCTGCAGCAACAAATACTTAATTGGGACCAGACCGACCTCAAATCGCAGATATATTCACAATACACCTCGGCATTAGCCAATTATAAAGGTAATTATTATAATTTACAGGTACTGCAAAGAAATGTGGCATTGTCGCGAAGGGTTTACTTTGTTGTCACCCTTCAATACAGGCAGGGCATTGTCCCCTATCTGAATGTAATCACAGCCGAATCAAATTTAATAACATCAGAAATAAACTACTTGAATGCTTTGTTCCAGGTATTATCGAACAAAATAGACCTTGAAAAAGCAATGGGGAATATTTCTTATTAATATAAAAAAACAACCTGCATGAATAGCGTATTATTAAATACCGTTTTTATTAGCTGCCTTTTGCTGGCAGCCTGTAAAAAAAAGCAGCCGCCTGTTAATCCGGAGGTGCCTGTTAACTTATTAAAAATAAAAGCACAACGCGTTTTATATTACGACAAATACCCTGCAACAACCCAGGCTTTAAATCAGGTAACGCTGCTGCCGCAGGTAAGCGGCGCCATCACCGGCGTATTTTTTAAAGAAGGTTCGCATATAAGAAAAGGGGAAAAGCTTTATGAAATTGATAAGCGCCTGTACCAGGCCGCTTATGACCAGGCCGAAGCTAATTTAAAAGTATCTGAGGGTAATTTGGTACAGGCCCAGCAGGATGCCGACCGTTATGTGTATTTGAATAAATACAATGCCGTTGCAGAACAGCTTTACGACCATGCTATTATCACCCTGCAAAATGCAAAAAATACGGTTAAAGCTTCGGAGCAGACTGTAAAAACTGCAAAAACAAATTTAATTTATGCTATTGTTTATGCGCCCTTTGACGGCACTATCGGGATAAGCCAGGTTAGGCTTGGTGAAGTGGTAAGCCCTGGTGTTACGGTTTTAAATACCGTCTCCTCCGATAACCCAATGGCTGTTGATTTCATAATAAACGAAAAGAATTTGCCATTTTTTGAAAGGCTGCAAAACAATAAACAGCATCCTGTTGATTCGTTATTTACAATTTTACTTCCCGATAATACACTTTATCCATATACAGGGAACATTTCGGTAATTGACCGGGCGGTAGATTCCCAAACAGGCTCTATCACCATCCGGCTTGTATTTCCAAACCAGGAAGGCCTGCTAAGGGTTGGCATGAGCTGTGTGGTCAGGGTGCACAATCAGGATACCGCACCGCAATTGGTAGTGCCTGGTAAAGCTGTAGTGGAGCAAATGGGCGAATACTTTGTATTTGTGGCGAAAGACACGGTCATTACTAACCCGCAAGCTAAAACTGATACCGGCAGGATAAAGAAAGAATTGATTGTAATACAAAAGAAGGTGCAGGTGGGCCAAACTATCGGTGCAAATGAGATTATAAAAAGCGGGATAAACGCCGGAGACAAAATTGTTATAGATGGCGTACAATCCCTGCATAATGGCTCACAGATTACTACAGCTAATAAAATGGGGCCATCGGCTGGCGGTAAGCATTGAGGGAAGTCTTAAGACTTCCGACTCAAGAACACGTTTTAGATGATATTTAAGTATGATTGCTAATACCTTTATTAAAAGACCTGTAACTGCTATAGTTATATCCATTGTATTGGTAATTACCGGTACGGTAAGTATTTTACTTTTACCTATTGACCAATACCCTGATATTACACCTCCCGTGGTGCAGGTAAACGGACAATTTACCGGGGCCGACGCCCAAACTGTTGAGCAAACCGTTGCCACACCCATTGAAGAACAGGTAAATGGCACGCCGGGCATGGAATACATGCAAAGCAACAGTACCAATAACGGCATGATGACCTTAAATGTCACCTTTAAGATCGGGACAAATATTGATGTTGCCGCGCTTGATGTGCAAAACCGGGTAAGTATAGCCACCCCCTTGTTGCCTGCGGTGGTTAGCCGCCTGGGGCTTACGGTACGTGCCGTTAACCCGAGCATGCTGATGATGGTAGCTATATATGCCCCAAAGGATTCGCATAATATTACCTTCCTTGATAACTATACCAATATTTTTATACAGGATGCCTTGCTGCGCGTGCCCGGCGTTGGCAGCATAAACAGGTTTACCGATGATTTTAGTATGCGGATATGGATGAACCCTCAAAAACTGGCGTCGTATAGTTTGCAGCCCTCGGATATTATTGCCGCCCTTAATACACAAAATGTACAGGTGGCAGCCGGAACGGCGGGCGTACCCCCGCAGTCATCAAGCCAAACGTATGAGTTGGGCATCCTGGTTAACGGCCGTTTGAGCAAGGTATCTGAATTTGAAAATATTATCGTAAAAAACAATCCAACTACAGGCGAACTGGTTTATCTGAAAGATGTTGCGAGGGTCGAGCTGGGGAAGTTCACCTTTTCAAGCAATTCGTTTGTCGATGGGCACCGGGCATCCTACCTGCAGATTTACCAGGCGCCCGGCAGTAATGCACTGCAGACAGCCAATGGCGTTTATGCTCAATTAGCCAAGCTGCGCCAAACCTTTCCTTCGGATGTAGAATACAGCGTGCCTTTTGAATCGGTAACGGTGGTAAAGGTATCCATGCAGGATGTGGTAGTTACCTTACTTAAAACATTAGGCCTTGTGGCCCTCGTTGTTTTCCTGTTTTTACAAACCTGGCGATCTACATTGATCCCGGTACTTGCAATCCCGGTATCTATATTCGGTACTTTTTGTTTCTTTATCCCCTTAGGCTTCACCATCAACACCCTTACCATGTTCGGCTTTGTGCTGGCTATCGGCATTGTTGTGGATGATGCCATTATTGTAGTTGAAGCCGTGCAGCATTATATCGACCATAATAAAATGTCGCCCAAAGAGGCGACCTACCAGGCCATGAAGGATATTTCGGCGCCTGTTGTTGCTATCGCGCTCATCCTTGCAGCCGTTTTCGTACCGGTAGGCTTTATTCCCGGCATTGTAGGACGACTGTACCAGCAGTTTGCCATAACTATCGCCATATCAGTAGTTATATCCGCGTTCATCGCACTATCGTTAACACCGGCATTATGTACTTTACTGTTAAAACCAACTGATCCCGACAGGAAACCAAATATGCTGGATAGGTGGTTTATAAAATTCAATGCATGGTTCGACAGGGTAACAGCTAAATACACTATCGGCGTAAAAAACAGTATTAAGGCTTCCCATTTTGTAATCATTATCTTAGTATGTGTTTGTGTTGGGGCCTGGTTTTTATTTCAGCATAAACCAACCGGTTTTATTCCTTCTGAGGATGACGGGAATTTATATGTCACCTACCAGCTGCCGCCTGCTTCATCAACAGCGGCCTCGGTTGAAGTGATGTCAAAATTGATGAAAGTTATTGCGTCAACGCCCGGCGTGGCGCACTATGCAGCATTATCGGGGCTAAACGTGGTAACCAATGCAAGCAATTCAAACAACGGCACCATTTATTGCCAGCTTGCCCCCTGGGATGACCGCAACACAGACAGCGAACAGGTGCCGGGTATCATCAGCGTGCTGCAGAAACGCATTGCCGATGCGGGGATAAAAAACGCGAATGTTGAAGTTATACAGCCGTCGCCGTTGCCCGGTGTGGGGTCAACTGTTGGGTTCAGCATGCAGATTGAACAGCGAAGCACTAATGATGATATTCACGCGTTTGAAAATGTGGTAAACAAATTTATTGCCGAAGCCAATAAAAACCCGGCGATAAGCAATTCATATAGTTTTTTTACTGCGCACACCCCTAATGTAAGCCTTACTGTTGACCGTCAAAAATGCGAGAAACTGGGCGTTAATATCTCTGATGTGTTTACAACCATACAGGCTTATATGGGTAGTTTGTACATTAATGATTTTACCACCTATAACCGTACCTTCCACGTAGTAGTGCAGGCCGATACGGCATTCAGGACCATGGTTACCGATATGAACAAATATTACGTGCGTAACCAGGCTGGTAAAATGGTGCCGCTTGGTACGGTAATCAGTTACAAACCAACCGAAGCTGCCCCGCTGATATCGCATTTTAATATATTCCGCAGCGCCGAAATAGACGGGACATCAGCGGCGGGGGTAAGCAGCGGCGACGCTCTGGTAGCCTTGCAGCAGGTAGCTGCAAAGGTTTTGCCCGAAGGTTATACTTATGAGTTTTCGGGTTTAAGCTATGAAGAAATAAAGGCAGGTTCAACCACAATTTATATCTTTTTGTTTTCCATTACCTTCGTATTCCTGTTCCTGGCGGCTTTATATGAAAGCTGGTCGGTACCATTTTCGGTGTTGCTTGCTGTCCCGATAGGGGCTTTTGGCGCCATCGTCGCGCTGGAATTAGTGCCGTCTTTAACCGATAACGTATATGCACAGATCGGATTGATCACCCTTATAGGGCTGGCCGCGAAAAACGCTATCCTTATAGTTGAATTTGCCAAAGTACGGGTTGACCGCGGTGAAGAACTGATCAAATCAACCCTTGAGGCGGTCAGCCTTCGTTTAAGGCCTATTATTATGACTTCACTGGCCTTTATATTAGGCGTACTGCCATTGGTATTCGCCAGCGGGGCGGGCGCTGTAGCAAGAAGGACAATAGGGTTAACTGTTCTTGGCGGTATGCTGGCTGCTTCATCCATAGCCATATTCATTGTTCCCGTACTCTTTGTACTGATTACCAGAGCGGCTTATGGCAAAGAAAAGCTTAAATGGCTGCTGGCCCATCATGAAGACCTTATGGAGAAAGCTAAGAAAGTGGAAGCCCAGAATATTGATCCCGAATTGGAATACGAGATACAGAAATCACGTGATTTGAATAAACCTGACAAGGCATGATTGCGAATACATTTATTAAACGGCCTGTAACTGCAATCGTTATATCATTGGTATTAATGATATCGGGGACCATTTGTCTGCTCAACCTTGCTGTTGACCAATATCCTAATATTTCGCCGCCAAGCGTTGGCGTTAATGCAAACTATACCGGCGCCGATGCACAAACCGTTGAACAAACTGTTGCTATTCCAATTGAAGAGGCGGTAAACGGAACTCCGGGTATGGAATACATGCAGAGTTCCAGCACCAATACAGGCGGCGTAAGTGTAAGGGTAACTTTTAATATCGGTACAAATGTTCAGATCGCGGCGCTCAATGTTCAAAACCGTGTAGGTATTGCTACACCTATTTTACCGGCAGTAGTTAGTAAATTAGGTGCAACCGTACGTGCAAGCAACCCCGACCAGTTGATGCTAATAGCAGTTTATTCGCCAAAGCGTACCCACAATATTACTTTTCTGGATAATTATACCAACACCTTTATTGAAGATGCGATATTACGCGTACCCGGCGTTGGCGATATAAGCGCCCGCGCGGATAATTTTAGTATGCGCGTTTGGATGAATCCCGACAAAATGGCATCGTATCACTTGACACCTGCCGATGTTGTTGCTGCCCTTAACGCCCAAAATGTTTATGTCGCTGCCGGCTCTGCAGGCGCCCCTCCGCAAAATGCTTCACAAAGTTTTGAAACAGGGATTCTTGTAAACGGAATGCTTAATAAAGTTCCGCAGTATGAAAATATTATCATAAAATCAAACCCTTCAACCGGGCAAATGGTTTATCTTAAAGATGTTGCAAGGATTGAGTTGGGTAAATTCACATTTTCAAGCAACGCATTTACTGACGGCAACAGGTGTTCCATCCTGATGGTTTTTCAATCACCGGGCAGCAACGCCCTTCAAACGGCTGACAATGTTTATGCCGAACTGGCAAAATTAAAAAAATCGTTTCCTGCTGATGTGGCTTATGTTGTACCATTTGAGTCGGTAACAATAATTAAGGTTTCTATGCAGGAAGTGCTGGGCACCTTATTAAAAGCGCTGTCATTGGTGGCAATAGTGGTATTTTTGTTCCTGCAAAACTGGCGGTCAACTATCATCCCTATTTTAGCTATCCCGGTTTCTATTTTAGCCACTTTTTGCCTGTTTATTCCCTTAGGCTTCACCATAAATACACTAACCATGTTTGGTTTTGTGCTGGCTATAGGCATAGTTGTTGATGACGCCATTATTGTGGTAGAGGCCGTTCAGCATTATATTGACGAGCAGCACATGTCGCCCAAAGAAGCTACCTACAATGCAATGAAAGAAATTTCGGCGCCGGTAGTTGCCATCGCCCTCATTTTGGCGGCGGTGTTTGTCCCTGTAGGTTTTATACCGGGAATTGTCGGGCGGCTGTACCAGCAGTTCGCCATAACAATTGCCATTTCGGTAATGTTTTCGGCCTTTATTGCTTTGTCGCTAACCCCGGCTCTTTGCACCCTGCTGTTAAGACCAAGCCATCATGTTCCTGATAAGTCAAATTGGTTCAACCGGTTTTTAGCGCGGATCGATATATTTTTCCTCTGGTTCAACCGTGTTTTTGAAAAGCTGACTTTTAACTACGCAAACGGTGTAAAAAGAAGTATTAAGAATGCCCGGTTCATCGTTATCCTGCTGGCAATCATTTGTGCGGGAGCCTATATTTTATTCAAATTAAAGCCATCCGGGTTTGTACCGTCTGAAGACGGAGGCAGGCTTTTTGTTACCTTTCAGCTGCCTGATGCTTCGGCCACTACCCAATCTGTCAAGGTTATGGAAAAGCTGATGAAAATAGTGGGGTCAACACCTGGTATTATGCATTATACGGCAATATCCGGTTTTAATATCCTTGGGGGAGCGGGTTCAAATACAGGTTCGATGTTTTGTATGCTAACCCCCTGGGATCAGCGCACCACAAAAGCGACCACCGTACAGGGCATAATGAATGCCATTAAGATGGGGGTAGCCAAAGCGGGAATAAAAAACGCATCGGTGGTAACCATTCAACCGCCGCCAATAAGGGGCATAGGGCTGGCGGCAGGCTACAGCATGCAAATTGAACAAGGTAATTCAACCGACGATATACATGCCTTCGAAAAAAACGTTCAAAAATTTGTCGCTGCGGCGAAAAAAATCCCTGCCACATCAACCGCATTCTGTTATTTTTCGGCCCACACGCCAAGCTATAACGTTTCCGTTGACAGGGAAAAGTGTGAGAAACTGGGTGTTAATATTTCTGATGTTTTTTCAACCATGCAGGCCTACATGGGCAGCCTGTTTGTAAATAACTTCACGCTGTACAACCGTACTTACCATGTGGTGATACAGGCAGATACCATGTACAGGTCGCTGATCAGCAATATGAATAAATATTACGTGCGTAACCATGCCGGCAGTATGGTGCCGCTGAGTACCGTTATCAGCTACAAACCCGATATTGCAGCCCCAATGATCTCGCACTTTAATATTTTCCGTTCCGCCGAGGTTGATGGATCTATACCTGAAGGGTACAGCAGCGGGCAATCCCTCGATGCCTTAAAAACCCTGGCGTCAAAAATATTGCCCCGTGGTTATACCTACGAGTTTTCGGGCCTCAGCTATGAAGAAATAAAGGCTGGTTCCATCACAGTGTATATCTTCCTCTTTTCAATCATTTTTGTATTCCTGTTCCTCGCGGCTTTGTACGAAAGCTGGTCGGTGCCATTTTCGGTGTTGCTGGCGGTGCCGGTAAGCGCCTTTGGCGCCATAGTCGCCCTGCATTGTATGCCCACCATTACCAATAATGTATATGCCCAAATCGGGCTGATAACTTTGATAGGTTTATCTGCCAAAAACGCTATCCTGATAGTTGAATTTGCCAAGATCAGGGTTGATCGCGGCGAAGAACTGGTCGGGTCAACACTGGAGGCTGTCCGTTTGCGCATAAGGCCAATTATAATGACCTCCATGGCATTTATATTGGGTGTATTACCTCTTGTTTTTGCAACAGGCGCCGGCGCCGAATCAAGGAAGACTATCGGAGTAACCGTTTTAGGCGGAATGATCGCATCTTCGGCCATTGCCATATTTATTGTGCCCGTGCTTTTTGTGCTGTTTACCCGCCTGTCGTACGGTAAAAAGGAGCTGGCCTGGTTGCAGGAACATCATGGAAACCTGATGGAAAAAGCCAGGAAGGTAGAAGAACAAAATATAGACCCAGAACTGGAATATGATATAGAACAAGCGCACCTGGCAAATAAAGCCGATAGGGAAAGGCATTTTGGCGGGGGCGATTAAATATGCGGATCAAGGGTCAAGATATTAGAGCCAATGGTTCTTGGCTCTTGATTCGCATTATGCATTCTCATCAAACAGCAAGGCTGCCCGGACGCGGATCATCAGGTAATATTTCCATATCAGGAACGTTGATATAGGCTGCATACCATTGTATGGCATCTACAACGTCCAGTGCATCTTCGGCTGTTATATTTATAGTTTCAAAAGCATATAATTTGCTATTGGCATAACCGTAAAGTTGTATTTCGTTGACGTCAGTTTTAAAAGATTCTTCATCAAGACAGAAAACCCTGATTTTTAAACGGGTGTCCCTTGAATGAATAACATCCCTACAGGGATTGTACGGGTCTGTAGCTAATAAATAAATATTGTTATCCATAATAGGTTAACAAATTTACCGGCAGATAGTTTAGCGGAGCGGCCTTTTTTATTTGCTCAATGCCTGTTTGCCAAACCGTATCAGCTCTGTAGCATTAATAAAACCAACCGTCCCTAAAACAGGTTTCCCCACCGGGTTAAATATAATTAGCGTTGGGTATGCGGTTAATCCCCATTGTGCGCCAAGGGCAGGTCCCTGACCTTTTTCCATATCGATGGATACATTTATAAAATGACTGTTATAAAACGCCGCTGCCTTTTCCTCAGTGAAAGTAGTGTTTTTAAGCATCTTACAGGGGCCGCACCAGCTGGCATAAGCATCAACAAAAATATACTTATTTTGTATTTTAGCTTGTTTTAATGCTTCATCCCATGAGTTTTCAATGAATACAATATGAGAAGGGTATGTCGGAACAATTAGTCGTGTAAACGATGTTTCGTTTGCAAAAAGCAAACAACCTGTCAGCAGTACCGGCAATAGGTATTTATAAAATCGGAAAGTAAAAAAGCGGGTCATATAAATTATTTGGCCACAAAAATAGCACCTATAAACTGAATATTAAGTTTATAGGTGCTATTTTTATTATTTGGCGTCCTGAAAGCTATTGGTTCTGTTGCGGTTGATCTTTAGGAACCGGTTTTTGTTTTGTCTGCTGCTGACGTTGCTGAGCTGCCTTTTGAGCCGCCTGTTGTTTTTGTTGTTGTGCCGCTTGCTGAGCTTGCTGCTGTTTTTGTTGTTGCTGAACCTGCTGTTGCTTCTGTTGCTGAGCCGATTCTTGTTGTTTCACCTGCTGTTGTTTCTGTTGCTGAGGCGGTTGATGTTTGTGTATCTATGGTGT
>DHXR01000006.1 GCA_002413785.1 Mucilaginibacter sp. UBA5151 | reverse complement strand
TATTTTAATGCGTCTGCCCTGGGTGACAAAGGAACTGTGAGCAAAGTATTAAATTATAAACAACCTTTGTCCCTTACGATGATCAGGAAATTCAGCCAACTTTTACGGTTACCTGCCGATGCATTGATAAAAGAGTACCAGTTAAAGGTCACGTCATAGAACTTCAAAAGTTAAGTTGATGAAAGAAGAGAGCACCTTTCGCCTTTTACCTTTCCCCTTTAACCTTCCTCAGTTCCCAAACCTTTTCAGGGTAAAATAAAACCTGCTGCCTTCGCCCAATTCACTTTCAACGCCTATTTTACCGGCCTGGGCCTCAATAAAGTCTTTCGCGATAGCCAGGCCGAGGCCTGTACCGGTTTGGTCGAAAGTAGCGCCGGGAACTTTGAAATATCTTTCAAATATCCTCGCTAAATACTTTTGGTCTATCCCGCGGCCATGGTCCTGTACAGAAAACTCTATTTCATCGGCTTTATATTGTTTTACCACCAGATCAACCACCGATTTTTCGTGGCTGTACTTTATCGCGTTTGACAACAGGTTGATCAATACCCAGGTTGTTTTATCAAGGTCGGCTTTTACATCCGGAAGGTCTTCATCACAATGAACATTGATACTTACCTGCTTTTGTTCGGCGGTTGTTTTCAGGGCTTTTACGGCATAATCTACTATGTTTGCAGGATGCGTTTTACCAAAATTCAGCTGGAGTTTACCTGTTTCCACCTGCGCCATATCCAATAACTCGCCGGTGATCTGCAGCAGCCTGCGGGCGTCTTCATCAATATTCTCCAGTAACTGCTTTTGTTCGGTGTTCATATTGCCTATGCGGTTATCCTCCAATAATTTGAGGCTCATTTTAATAGACGAGATCGGTGTTTTCAACTCATGGGATATGGTGGCTATAAAGTTGGTTTTTGCCTCGTCCAATTGCTGAAATTCCGTGATATTTTTCAAAATGATCACTTTGCCAATCACCTTATCTTTACTGGTTACTGCTAATACTTCCTTGTTATAGTAACTTTCGCGGTTATCAGCATATATTTTCATTTTATGCTCATCATTCACCAGCAGGTTTCGCAACAGGTCGTTTTCCAAAGCAATATCCGGGGCATATTTGCCTGTCAGGTTTTTTTCGGGCAAACCGATGAGGGTACTTGCTACTTCGTTTGCAAAAATGATAACTGATTTTTCATCAAGCCCTATAATAGCGTCGTGCATTGAATTAATGATGGTTTCGATGCGCCTTTTTTCAAATAATATGCTTGCCAGGTTGCTGTGTTCATATTCATCAAGCTTTTTTGTCATGGTGTTAAATGCCTGGCCCAGTTCACCAAATTCGTCATTCGACTTAAAATTAAGCTGCTGCTGGTAATTACGGTTCGATACTTCTTTTATGCGTTCCGTTAATTCTTTTATCGGGTTTGCGATGTAGCCGGGAAAATTCACAACAAAACTAAATGCAACAAGGAAAAGGAACGATCCCACAAAAGCCAATATAACCGTATCACTGGTTGCGGTGTCAGTTGCAGCGGCATACTTGTGTTCAATAGCGTTCATGTTCAATTGCATTATGCCATAAGACAGTTTCCTTATTGCAGCATGCAATTCTCCGGCATTTGAAGCGTTGCTGTCAATCCTTTTAAGCGTCTCAAATTTGGACCTTAATGAGTCAGTGAGTTGTCTTTCACCTGGTTCGGTAATATCATGCCCTTCAGCCGAAAGATTTTCTTCTATTACCTTAATTTGTTGCCCGTTAAGTGCCCCATGGCTTGCATCAACAGCCACACAAATATTTTTTGTGTATTGGACAGACTGGTAGTTATTCTTTAAGATATTTTTCTCATCCTCCGAGAGTCTGCTCACATAGAAAATAGACAAGCCGCAGCAAATAATTGCCAGAAAGAACAAAAAACTGATACCGGCACGGAGTTTATTTTTAATAGTCATTATGATAGTATTACAAGGTCAATATGTGTTTGTGTCATTTTATTCAGTAATTGGGTAAATATCGCTGTTTTCATAACCAGCTGGTAAAATTTAAAGTGTGGTTTTCCGATGCAAATAGTAGTAATATCATATTTCTCTGCTGTTTCCCAAATTGTTTTGGCTACGTTATTATCTTTCACCTTTAAAACTTCCCCTCCCAATTGTGTGGCCAGTTTAAAATTATTGATCAGGTGCCGTTGCGAGGCCAGGTTTATTTTATCACTGCTTTCATTGGAGGTTTGCACGTAAAGCAAATACCACCTGGACCGGTAATACGAAGCCAGCCGGGCCGTTTTCCTGATAATTATTTTTGCTGACGCTTCGTTGGTGCTGATACAGGCTAAAAATAATTCGGGGCGCACTTTTATGTTTTTCGGCACCTCGATGTCAATTTTCCGTTCAACAGCGTTGGCAACTTCCCTTAGGGCCAGTTCGCGCAGCTGCAAAATCCTTTCGGCCTGAAAAAAATTATTTAAGGCCTGCTGTATTTTTTGTTCATCATAAATTTTCCCTTGCTTTAAGCGGTCAACCAGTTCGTCTGCGGTGAGATCAATGTTCACCACTTCGTCCGCCATCTGCAAAACCTTATCAGGAATACGCTCGTTGATAGCCGCACCGGTTATCTTTTCCACTTCCTCATTCAGGCTTTCAATATGCTGGATATTAACCGCGCTGATCACATTGATCCCGGCATTCAATATATCCACTACATCCTGCCAGCGTTTCTCGTTTTTGCTGCCTTCGATGTTTGAATGCGCCAGTTCATCAACAATAACCACTTCGGGCCGCAGGTTAATGATGGCGTTAAGGTCCATTTCCTCCAGTTCCTTGCCTTTGTAAAAAAGCTTCCGGCGCGGAATTATCGGCAAACCCTCAATCAATGCCTCCGTTTCCTTGCGTTTATGGGTTTCAACATACCCGATCTTCACGTCGATGCCGTTACGCAATAAGGTGCGCGCCTCCTTTAGCATACGGTATGTTTTGCCTACACCGGCGCTCATGCCTATGTATATCTTAAACTTACCCCGCCTTGAACGTTTGATCAGGTCGAGAAAATGCTCAACTGATTGTTCTTTAATTTTTTCTTCTTCAGTCATATATTTAGTTTAAGGTTGATTGAGTTGGATTAAGTTGATTAAGTTAAATGTAGTTAATTTATTAATTTCCACACCCATTCAACCTCACTCACTCAACCAACTTAATCAACCACTCACTTAATCAACCTAATCAACCAATTCCCAAAAACCTATTAAAGGGGATGCGGACACCCCTTTTTTACACGAAATCAATCAAACTAAATTATAATTAGCAAACAATAATTAATTATAAAAAAAATAATCCGCGTTTATTTTAAATTTCACATTCTATATTATCAATAACTTATGCAGCTTCATTTAATCTAAAACAGCACACCTACTTCAAGCAGCGCGCGGAACTCATTGGTATCAGTGCCATTTGGACCAAGTACTAACCCGCTTGTTGTACTGCCGGCACTGACATAAGAAAGTTCGCCGCGAGCAAAAAACCTTTTATACTGATATGTGGGCGTTACAGTAGCCGACCACGCATTACTGCCAGGGCCATACATGAGATTAGATGCACCGCCCGCCACACTTCCTGTAGAACTAATATACTCCAGGCGAACGGGCAAGCTAAAGCCCGATTTAGGAAATGCGTAACTGACAAACAAAGCGCCGCCAAACGTTGTAGCGTCTTGCGTTGTACCAAGCAGTGGGCTTTGTGGAACTTTGGTATATTGCAAGTATGGTACAAATGTCCATTGACCGGAAGTATGGGTATAGATCAACTCATAAATTTGTTCGTTATTAAGGTATAACGGTGTCGCCGAGGTGGAAATAGTGGTCCTGCTTGTACTTCCGCCGCCAATCAGGGCTAGTGTATTGGCGCTGTTGACGGCGTAAGCAAGAGATCCCGAAAGCCAGTTATAATTATTAGAATATAAGCCGTCATTATAGGATACGGATAAAGTTACAGGGCCTGCGGTATAATTTACCTGTGCACCTCTGTTAACTGCATTTTCCTGGTTCCATAATAAACCACGCTGAATATTCATATTCTCGAACGAAAAAGTGTATTCAGCGCCAATCAATGTTGGAAGCTTACCAACCTCAATTGAAAAACTGCTTGTTGGCGCAAGCTTTAAATATCCTTGCGGGAATGCACCATAAAAAGCATTTGTGGCAATGCCTGAACGTATATATGGGACCCCAAGATCAGGAAGTGAATAAGCCCCCAACTGCAGATAAAATTGAAAAATACCATTGGGTTTCTGGATGAAAATCTGGGCATTGCTAACATCTGACTGTATTGGTTTATCTCCCGGAAAAACACTGTTCTGAAATTGTACTAAGCCACTTGCAACACCTCCTACATAAATTCCGCCAAAATTTAAAGGTTCGGTAGTAAGACTAAGGGGGCCTGGCGCCATGCCTAACATAGACACAAAAGGCTGGGGAGGTGTAACTTTCGCCGTGTCCTTAGTTGCGGTCTGCGCAAAGGCAGAACCCAGTGCAACTATAAATAATAATAATAAAAGTAAAATTCTTTTTTTCATTTTTTTATTTGTCAAATTTCAATGTGCAGCAGCAATTGCCGCTGCACAAGTTCATAGGTGGTTGGTGTATTTATTTTTTAAGCTCATCCAAAGCCACGTTCATTTTCAAAACATTAACTTTTGATGGGCCGAATAAACCCAATAAAGGCCCTTCGGTGTTGTCAGCAATTATTTTTTCGATCTGCACAGCCGGAATGTTACGTACTTTGGCAATACGTGCCACCTGAACCTCTGCACCCGCAGGTGACAAGTCAGGGTCCAAACCTGAACCCGAAGAAGTAACCAATTCAGCTGGTATATCAGCGCGTTTTACTGTTGGGTTGTGTACCATAAAGGTATCGATAAGTTTCTCTACGCCCTTCAGGTAATCCTCGTTTGCCGGGCCTTTGTTTGAACCCGCGCCAGCATCCGCCTGGTAATTGGCAGCAGACGGACGCGACCAGAAATACTGATCTTTTGTGAATTTTTGACCAATAAGGACATACCCAACGGTACGGCCTTTATACTGAACCGTTTCGCCATCCCCATTTCCTGGCGTGAATTTTCCGATCCCGGCTATTATAAGCGGGTATAAGCCTGATAAAATCACTAACAATATGACAGTTAACTTTAAGGCTGGTAATAAATAAGTTTTCATATTACTGCGTATTAATATTAATTAAATTAAAATTCCGACAACAAGGTCGATTAATTTGATGCCTATAAATGGTATGAGTACTCCGCCCAGGCCATAAATCAGCAGGTTACGGCGTAATAAAGCGCTTGCCCCTATAGGTTTATATTCAACGCCCCTTAAAGCCAACGGAATTAACATTGGAATGATGATAGCATTAAAAATCACCGCTGATAATATCGCTGATTGCGGGCTGTGCAGGTCCATAATATTCAAAGCCCTTAGCGCCGGAATTGAAACCATGAACAAGGCCGGAACAATGGCGAAATATTTGGCCACATCATTAGCAATGGAGAAAGTGGTTAAAGTACCACGGGTCATCAATAACTGCTTACCAATCTCTACAATTTCAATAAGCTTGGTAGGGTCGTTATCAAGGTCAACCATATTTCCTGCTTCTTTGGCTGCCTGTGTGCCACTGTTCATGGCTACACCAACGTCAGCCTGTGCCAAAGCAGGGGCATCATTTGTGCCATCGCCCATCATCGCTACCAGCTTCCCGCTCTGTTGTTCCTTTTTAATATAGTTCATTTTATCCTCGGGCGTAGCCTCGGCAATAAAATCATCCACACCTGCTTTATCAGCAATAAACTTGGCGGTTAAAGGGTTATCCCCTGTTACCATTACTGTTTTTACCCCCATCTTGCGTAAGCGCTCAAAACGTTCGGCAATACCGGGTTTAATAATATCCTGTAGTTCAATTACACCTAATATCACTTCATTTTGTGATACCACCAAGGGGGTACCTCCATTTGATGCTATTTTTTTCACATTATCTTCAACATCTGCAGGAAATGTATTACCGGCTTTAACGATGATGTTACGAATTGAATCGAAAGCGCCTTTGCGGATGCGCAAGCCCTCAGGCGTATCCAAACCGCTTGAGCGGGTTTCGGCTGTGAATTTTATAAATACCGAATTTGCAGGAACTTTAGCCGATACTTTTGTTTTACCCTGCCCGCCAAGTTCAACAATTGATTTACCCTCGGGGGTTTCATCAGCCAGCGAGCTTAAAACACAGGCGGTAATAAAATCCACCTCATTTATTCCGCTTGCGGGATAAAAGTTAGTAGCCTTACGGTTACCGATAGTGATGGTCCCTGTTTTATCTAAAAGCAGGGTATCAAGGTCACCGGCAGTTTCAACCGCTTTACCCGATTTGGTAATCACATTGGCACGCAAGGCCCTGTCCATCCCCGCAATACCAATGGCCGATAAAAGGCCGCCGATAGTGGTGGGAATCAAACAAACAAACAAGGAGATAAATGCCGCTATGGTGATAGGCGTATTTGCAAAATCAGCGAAAGGCTTTAAGGTGACGCAAACTATTACGAATATTAACGTAAAACCAGCCAATAATATAGTTAAGGCAATTTCATTTGGCGTTTTCTGGCGTGACGCACCTTCAACAAGGGCGATCATCTTATCCAGGAAGCTCTCGCCGGGTTGGGTAGTAACCATCACTTTTATCCTGTCGGATAAAACTTTGGTGCCGCCTGTTACCGATGATTTATCACCGCCCGATTCCCGGATCACCGGGGCTGATTCCCCTGTAATGGCTGATTCATCAATCGTAGCAATACCTTCAATGATCTCACCGTCAGTAGGGATATTATCGCCGGTTTCGCAAACAAATACATCGCCTTTTTTCAAAAGTGACGACATTACCATAGTTTCTTTGCCGTCAACCAGCAAACGTGCAGGCGTCTCTTCACGGGTTTTGCGCAGACTTTCGGCTTGTGCCTTACCACGCGCTTCGGCTATAGCTTCGGCAAAGGTGGCAAACTGCACGGTAAGGTATAAAACAATAAATATGGTAAGGTTATAAGCAAAGCTCCCCTGTTCTTTATTAAAGAGCGAGAATATGGTTACCACCAGCATAATAGCCGCGCCGATCTCCACGGTGAACATCACCGGGTTACGGAACAATAAGCGGGGATTAAGTTTAACGAAAGAATGCCTGAATGCTTCTCTCACCTGATCGCCCTGGAATAGTGTATTTTTTTTTGATCTCATGATTAGTTTTTTTTATTAAAATTCTAATGTTGCCTGTTGCCTCACCTAAATCCTCTCCAAAGGAGAGGACTTCAACTTCGCTCTCCATTATTGCTTTTTTAAGCCCTCTCCTTTGGAGAGGGGTTGGGGTGAGGCGAACGGATTATTTGATTGAAAAATGCTCTGCAATAGGCCCCAAAGTCAAAGCAGGGAAAAATGACAACGCCGCTACAATAAATATCACAGCAAATATCATAATGCCGAAAGTAGCCGTATCTGTTTTCAAAGTACCTGCCGATTCGGGGATGAACTTTTTATTAGCCAGTATCCCCGCAATAGCAACCGGGCCTATGATCGGTAAAAATCGCCCGATGAAGATTATCAGCCCGGTGCTTACGTTCCAGAATATATTGTTGGCGGTTAACCCGGCATACCCCGAACCATTGTTTGCCGATGCGGAAGTAAACTGGTACAGCATTTCTGAAAATCCATGAAAGCCAGGATTATTTAACCATGCCGAAGGCTTTGTAGCCCAGTTGATATTGGGGAAATTAACCAGCACATAGCTTGCTATGGAGGTGCCCACCAATATCAGAAACGGGTGCAGCAATGCAATCAGGGAGGCAATTTTCATTTCACGGGCCTCAATTTTACGTCCCATAAACTCGGGTGTGCGGCCAACCATAAGGCCCGATATAAATACGGCGATAATGATAAATATGTAAAAGTTCAAAAAGCCCACGCCTACACCTCCGTAAAAGGCGTTTATCATCATGTCGAACATTTGGCCTAAACCGGATATTGGCATCATACTGTCGTGCATGGCATTAACGGAACCATTTGAAGTTACGGTAGTGGTAACGCCCCAGTAAGCAGATGCGGCAGCGCCAAAACGCACTTCCTTGCCTTCCATTGATCCGCCGGGTTGACTGATACCTAAATGTGCTAAAGCCGGATTGCCGTTAACTTCGGCCCGGATAGATGGGATCAAAACCATCAGGAACCCGACCGTCATCACACCAAAGATCACCCATGCAAGCTTCTTTTTATTCAAATAAAAGCCTAATGCAAACACCACCGCGATTGGAATAAAGACGATGCTGATATCCTCAACCATATTTGTCAAATAGTTAGGATTTTCGAGCGGGTGCGCTGAGTTTGTGCCAAACCAGCCGCCGCCATTGGTACCCAATTGTTTTATGGCGATCATAGCTGCCGCCGGACCGCGCGAAACATGAACGGTATCGCCCTGTAAACCTATTACAGTATCTTTCCCCTTGTAACTGGTTGGGGTGCCGTTAAATGCTAAAATAACAGCTACAACAAAGCTTAGCGGCAGTAGTAACCTGGTTATTGATTTTACTAAGAAATCCCAGAAATTGCCGAGCTTATCAGTTATTTTATCCTTCATGGCTTTAAATACCACCATCATAGCGGCAAAACCTGTTGCAGCACTTACAAACTGAAAAAACATTAACACAAATATTTGTGTGTAATAAGTAACACCGCTTTCGCCCGAATAATCCTGCATGTTGGTGTTTGTTAAAAAACTCAAAGCTGTGTTAAAGGCCAGATCGGGAGTCTGATTGGGGTTTTTATCAGGGTTTAAAGGCAAATGCGCCTGGAATAACAGGCAGAAAAAAGCATAAAATAACCACAAACAATTAATGGTTAAAAGCGCCTTTAGATGCTGTTTCCAATTCATTTCCTTTTTAGGGTCAATTCCGCTGAGCCTAAAGATCAGTCTTTCCAGAGGGGCCATGAAGTCGAGCCAGGTTTTCTCACCCTTAAATACCCTGGCAATGTATTTACCCAATGGTATGGCCAGGCCTACCATTGCCAGATACATAAAAATGACACCTGCGATTTCAGTATTCATAATTTTTTGATTTGATGATAATTAATTTTATTAAAATTTTTCGGGTTTCAGCAATACATATACCATATAAAAAAATACGGCGATTGCTACAATAAATAATGCGATCATAATGATTGATTAAATTTTTTCGAAGTAGTTAACGGTTTTGAAGAAAATCCTGAATATGACTATGAAGCATAGTACATAAGCAATTGTGAGTATTACATCCATATTGGTTTGATTTTTTCGGGGATATATACCAAGCCAGTGCCATAAACACCTGAATATTTACAACTTGTTGAAATTCAGAAAAATAAAAGAATTATTTGCTAATATTTAAGTGTGGTTCGGTGAAAATAAGCTATCATTTTGATAGGGTTTTATCAAAATGTTTGTTGTTTAGCCCTGTAAAACTTGCGAAGTTTTGAAAACTTCGCAAGTTTGCCTTTTCAGAATGTCATGCCGGGTGTTAAAATTTCGCAAAACGCTATAAGGAGGTTAAAACTTGCGAAGTTTTGAAAACTTCGCAAGTTTGCCTTTTCAGAATGTCGTTATTCCAACCCGTAATCCTTCAATTTACGATATAATGTAGCTACCCCAATATTCAGCAGCCGGGCAGCTTCGGCGCGGTTACCATGGGCATGGTTTAGTACACGCTGTATATGCAGTTTCTCTATGGAGGAAAGATCAAAAGCCGAAAGGGTATTACCTGCCTTTGTTGGTTGTGGCTCCTGCATTTCATAAGGGAGCAGGGTTTCGTCCAAAAAATTATCATCGGCCAATATTACGGCGCGTTCAATAATATTTTTTAACTCGCGGATGTTGCCCGGCCAGTTATAAACTTCCAGTTTTTCTACAAATTTATCGCTCAGGCCGGTAAACTGCTTTTTAACTTTTAAGGCGAAATAGTGCATAAAGTATTCTGCAAGCAGTTTAATATCTTTCTTACGGTCGCGCAGGGCGGGCAGGGTGATCTGAAATACCGATAAACGGTAATAAAGGTCGGAGCGGAAGCCACCCCTGTTAACCTCTTCCTGCAGGTTGCGGTTGGTTGCGGCCAAAATGCGCACATTTACCTGGGTGGGTTTGGTATCGCCAACTTTTATAAATTGCTGCGATTCCAGCACACGGAGTAATTTGGCCTGTAGGTCGTGGTCAAGTTCGCCAATTTCGTCCAAAAAAATAGTGCCGCCGCTGGCTTCTTCAAACAGCCCTTTTTTATCTTTCACAGCGCCTGTAAATGAACCGGCTTTATGACCGAACAACTCACTCTCCAGCAATTCTTTTGTAAAAGCGCTGCAATTTACCGCAACAAATGATTTGGCATGGCGGTTACTGGCCTGGTGTATAGCCTCGGCAAATAACTCTTTTCCGGTGCCTGTTTCTCCCAGTAATAAAACTGTGGTATCTGTAAGGGCAACTTTTTGAGCCAGCCTTATCACGTCGGCTATTGCGGTTGATTTTCCGATCAGCCTGTCAAAACCAAATTTAGTATTCAGCTTTTTTTCAAGCTCAATCACCCTGAACTGCAACAGGGCTTTATCCATCGCTTTACTTACTAAAGGGATTATTTTTTCATTATCGTCCCCCTTGGTGATATAATCGAATGCCCCCGATTTAATGGCTTTTACGCCATCATTAATAGTACCAAAAGCAGTCAACACAATTATTTCGGAAGCGGGCCAGGCGGCTTTGATCTGCGAGGTGAGTTCAATACCGTTAATATCAGGCAATTTAACATCGCTGATCACTACCGGTATAGCCTCATGCTGTAATTTCTTCAACCCCTCTTTCCCGGTCGAGGCCACCAGTACCTCATACCCTTCCAACTGGAGGATCCGGGCCAGCAGGTTGCGTAACCGTTCTTCATCGTCAATTATTAGCAGCTTATCTTTTTGCATGATAAGAGGCAAAAATGATAATTATGTTTTGAATTCGGAATTCGGAAGTTCAAATTCTGATTTTAAATATACCGGGGGCTTATTGTCCCTGGATTCATAAAAATCAACAAACATGCTCATACTTTAAATACTTCCGAAATCGAACATCTCCAAAGGAGTCCTTCGGACAGAAATCCGAAATCCTTTACACTTTCGGCAACTTGTACCCGTTATGATATTCCTTCATTAAATACTGCTTATTAACCGCTTTATCGGTGAACTCATGAGCAGCGGCATCCCATGTTAATTTTTTACCGCTGCGGTAAGCTATATTTCCCATTTGCGCCACTGTTGCCACATGCGCGCCAGCCTGAATGGGGCAATGCAGGTCTCCCAACTTTCTTGATTTTACAACACTTACAAAGTTTTCCCAATGTTTATCCAGCCCGTTATCCGATGAAGCAACAAATGGCTTTGCAACCTTATTTTTGCTTTGTCTTTCTTCAATAACTTCCCATCCGCCCCTGTTTAGTATCAGTGTACCGTTATTCCCGATATAAGCAATTCCATGGTCGCGGTTGTACGAGCCATTATCAATCCCCATTGCCGAATCCCAAACCATGTTAAAGCCATCAAATTCATAAAGCGCGGTTAAGGTATCAGGCGTTTCTTCATATAATTCAGGGTAAGCAAACCTTCCTCCCAAGGCCGAAACAGATTTTGGTACAGGCGAATTCATGCCCAACAAACCATAATCTAACAAGTGCACTCCCCAGTCGGTCATCAGGCCGCCTGCGTAATCCCAAAACCACCGGAAATTAAAATGGAAACGGCTTGCATTGAACGGAACTGTTTTTGCGGGGCCTAACCAGCCGGCATAATGAACGCCTGCCGGCGGCGCGGTATCTGCAACTACCTGCCCTGGTTTCATCCAACCCTGGTAGCACCAAACTTTCACCGTACGTATATTACCTAATTGCCCGCCTTGAACAAAGTCGACCGCATCCTTAAAATGCTGCTGGCTGCGCTGCCATTGCCCTGCCTGTACAACTTTATTATAACGCTGCTGCGCGTTTACCATTGCCACGCATTCGCCTATTGAATTACCAACGGGCTTTTCACAATATACGTCTTTACCAGCTTCGCAGGCTTGCATCATAATAAGGGCATGCCAGTGGTCTGGCGTGCCTATAACCACGGCATCAATGTCTTTCTTGTCAAGCAAAGCGCGGTAATCGTCATAACGTTTCACTTTTGAAGGGTCATATCCCATTTTGGCAAAGTCGTTCATCCGCTTGTCCATCACATTTTTATCCACATCACAAATGGCAACAAGGTTAACACCCGGAACCTTTAAAGCGGCTGTAACATCAGACCACCCCATACCGTTAATGCCAATAGCGCCAATGTTCAGCTGGTCGCCTGGCATAATTCGATTTTTAAAAATGGCGAAAGCCTGGTTGTTTAATGCCGGTGTTAACAGCGCGCCGCCGGCGATGATGGCTGATTTTTGTAAAAAATCCCTGCGTGAACTCATAAGTTTATTTAATTGGTCGCTAAATTTAAACAGGATTTATAAGATTTGAGGGATTATAGCGATTTTTTTTAAAAACTCCATGCTTGCGATGATCTGATACTAATATCCACGCCTGGCCATCCTCATGTATTGCCGGTGGCGCCTGTCTTCGTAAAATTTATTGACTACTAATATGGCATGGATAACGCCGGGGATCCAAAAAAAGATGGTTAAAATAATATTCAATACAAATGAGCCCATTTTACCTGTAGTAAATATGGCCAGCGGCGGGCATAAAAAGCATAAAAAGTAGCGCATGATCATTTTTTATCTATTGAGTTTCCATTATTTAAAACTAAGTATTCTTTTTTGTTTATGACGAAAGTGGGGTGCGTTTTGTTACAGATTGAGTTGATTGGTTAATTAAGTTGATTGAGTTGATTAGGTTTACTTTTTAGCGAGCTCAATAGCATTTCAACAATTCAACATCCACAACCTGAAAATAAAATTATCTTTACCCCTTTCATAGGTATCAAAATATGATCATAGTAATTCAGTGTATCGACCAGGTTGGGCTTGTTGCAGCTATAACCAAGGTTATGGCAAAAGAGCAACTTAATATTGTTTCCATGCGGGAACACGTGGACCAGGCACAGAACCGTTTTTTTATGCGCCTGGAAATAAGTCATGGTGGCGACGGCGATCAGCTTGAAGAAAAATTACGCAGCGTTCTTCCGGCCAATGCCAATATTGGCATCAATCCGCTGCCGGAAAAAAAGATCATTGTAATGGTAACCAAAGAGTATCATTGCCTGGCCGATATACTGATCCGCAATTATTACGGGACGCTCGGGGCAACTGTATTGGCAGTAATAGGCAACCATGCGGTATTGGAAGACATTTGCAAACGCTTTGATATGCCTTTTTACACCATATCGCATGAGCACATCCGCAAAGAGCAATTTGAGGAGGAGATAGCTGCCACGATAGATCAGTATAATCCCGACTATATTGTTTTAGCCAAATTTATGCGCATTCTGTCGCCGGCCCTTGTTGCCAGGTTCCCTATGCGGATCATTAATATCCATCATTCGTTTTTACCTGCCTTTATCGGGGCAAACCCTTACAAACAGGCTTTTGAACGCGGGGTTAAACTCATTGGCGCCACAGCGCATTTTGTATCAAACGAGCTGGATGAAGGCCCCATCATCGCGCAGCAGATCATTTCGGTAAATCACTCTTATACAGCGGCAGATATGGTTAAAGCAGGCAAAGAAATTGAGACCTCCGTGTTGGCCACCGCCCTAAAAATGGTATTTGAGGACCGGGTGTTTGTTTATAGAAATAAGACGGTGGTGTTTGATTAATAGAGACGCGATGCATCGCGTCTAAGGGCATATTCAGACGCGATGCATCGCGTCTCTACGTGATAAATTCTATTTATTTTTAAAGCGATAAATATTTACATTTGACAAACCCAAAATATTATGAGTTCCCGCCGTAATTTTGTTAAGACCGCAGCTGCAGGCTTAAGCCTGCTCACTTTGCCAGGCATTTTAAGCGCCGATCCCCGAAAACCCTCAGAAAAGAAAAAAATTGTTTGCGTTGGCGGGCATCCGGACGATCCTGAAAGCGGCTGTGGCGGCACCCTGGCCAAACTGGCCAGTATGGGCCATGAAGTAACCATTATTTATTTAACCACCGGCGAAGCGGGTATCCCCGGAACCAGTCATGACGGTGCAGCCCGCATTCGCAAACAGGAAGCCATCAACGCCTGTAAAGTACTAAATGCAAAGCCAGTTTTTGCAGGACAGATAGACGGAGACACATTTGTAAGCAACGGTACGCTGAAACATATACAGGATTTGGTTGCCAATGAAAAGCCTGACCTGGTTTTTACCCATTGGCCCATTGATTCGCACAAAGATCACCAATGCGCCAGCCTGCTTACCATACAAACCTGGGTACGAAGCGAAAATAAGTTCCCGCTTTATTTTTTTGAGGTTTGCGCCGGCGAACAAACGATGGGCTTCCACCCTACGGATTTTGTAGATATTACCGATACACAGGAACAAAAAAGGAAATCGGTGTATTGCCATACCAGCCAGGACCCTCCGGGAATTTACGGCTGCGGCCATGCCTCCATGGAAGATTTCAGGGGCAGGGAACTGGGCGTTAAAGCCGCCGAAGGTTTTGTTAGGATGACCGGTAAGGGTATGGGCGGGTTTTCTGTTTAGGTTGTCAGAGGTTGTAAATGTTGTAATTGGTTGTAGTAAGTTGTAAGGGTCGATGTTCTTCCCTTTTACCATGAACTATGAACTATGAACTATGAACTAAAAACCACGAACCGCTCCTGTCAACCAGCGCCGTTGGCAATCCATCAATACTTACCATATTCTTTTCGGCTTTATATATTTCCAGGCCTTCCGGGCCTTTATTAGCAGCCCATTTTGGCATGGTGTCCCTTTCCGCTTCATAAGTATAGTAGGGAACCACATATCCGCAGGATGTTTGCACCATATCAATATCGGCAACTATAATTTGCCTGGTTGAGATCACAAGGTTAAAGTTTTGTGCTAAGACTGTCCATTCTTCATCACCAGGGATCACTGAATAGCCCTTACCATATAAGCGCAAAATTAACGGCGGGCCATCGTACGCACAAAACATAAAGGTGATCCTTCCATTTTCGAGGATATGGGCTGATCAAGGATATTGTTATAAAACTTGCCCATAATGAATTGTTAAATTGCATCTGGTCAAAATTACGAAAAACAAGACATGCGAAGTTTTAATAGCTTTGCATGTCTTATTTTTTGCTAACCTCCAATCTCTACTCCACTACCAGCGTAGCAATTGAATGCGCCGGGCTGGTTGTTTTTGCAGCTTTGCCCTTAATCCACAGGTAGTACTCAATGTCCTTATCGGTTTTGTTCATTACCACTACTGCTATTTTACCATCGGGGTTAACGTAGGCGGTCGATAGTAAAAAGTCGCGGCTTGGCGCGCTTACAATACGTTTGGCGCCGGGGTGAATAAATTTTGAGAAATGCCCCATGTAATAATAGGAGTTGGTATAAATCAGGGTACCATTCTTTGTATCGGCATGTACCGGCGCAAAGCAGAAGTTACCTACATGGTTGGGGCCGCCTTTTTCATCCAGCAGGATGTTCCAATCGATCCAGCCAACAGTGCCGGCATTAAAATCATTCATCATGGAGGTCCCGTATTTTTCGCCAAGCGACCAATCATTAATCCTGTTAAAATCAAACTTTTCGGCGCATCCTTCAGTAAAAATCAGTTTTTTATTGGGAAAAGCTGCTGCTACACGCCGCTCATTGTCAAAATTCATATTGGCGCCTGTCCAGGTTTCGTACCAGTGATAACCTATGCCCCAAACATATTTGGCTGCCTGCGGGTCTTCAAGTATGGTACTGGCGCGCTGGTACATCAAATCGCGGTTATGGTCCCAGGCAATTAATTTTTTGTTAGCCATGCCGGCTTTGGTTAATGTTGGACCTAAAAAGTTTTTGATAAAGTCGCGTTCCTCTTCGGCAGTATAGAGACATGACTCCCAGGTTTGTGTTGCCATCGGTTCGTTTTGTACCGAAAGGCCCCATACCGGAATGCCTGCTTTTTGATAGGCGTTAATAAATTTCACATAGAAATTCGCCCAGCTTTGGTCAAACCGGGGCTTAAGTTTGCCGCCATGTAAAACATCGTTATTGGTTTTCATCCATCCCGGCGGGCTCCAGGGACTGGCAAACAGGGTAAGCTTTCCACCGGCTGCTGCGATAGCTTCTTTTATAAAAGGAATACGATATTTAGCATCATGACTAATATCAAATGATTTTAACGATGCGTCATTTTCCTTAATATAGCTATAGCTTTCGCTTGAAAAGTCGCAGCTTTGAATATTGGTGCGCGCCAGGGTGTACCCAATCCCTTTATCCTTATCAAAATAGGCAGTCATAAACTCTTTTTGTTTGTCTGCCGGGAGTTTATAAAAAGTTTCAGCAGAGGCATCTGTCAGCGCCCCTCCAATGCCAAGCATGGTCTGGAATGTTTTTGAAGGATCGACAAATACGGCCACTTCCGTTTCAACGGGCTGGGGTTTATCGGTGAAATGAAGCGTTTCGGTTTGGGTTAACCGGTTATTGGTGTTTTCGGCAGTTACATATACCTTAACGGTTTTGCCTTTAACAGAATAGGGAGTGGCTTTTTGGGCATCGGCCGCTGTTACAGTTAAAAGAATTACGGCTAAAGCAGGATACTTTAAAAGTGATTTTCTTTTCATAATTGGTTTGGAGCGTGTTTTTTGAGAAATAGCTGATTTTACAATAGTCAAAGCTATTAAAGTTTTGAAAATAAGTATGATTAATTTATAATCGTTTTTATTATCTTGCCGTCAATATGAAACCAGTACAACCTTATACATTAAAACTATCCGGGTATTTTTTATTGCTGATTTTTGCTTTGCAAAGCTGCAAAGAAAAGCCCGGTACGTGGAAGAACGACCAGATTAGTTCCGGAAAACGTAATGATTTTCACGAACTCAGCAAGCAGGCATTTTTTGATTTAAAAGCCAATAACCTTTTGCATCTTAAAATATTGATGTCGAAAGAGCTGATTGACAACCCGGGTACGGAGCGGATGGTTGAACTGATCAGCAACCGTTTAACAGATAATAAATACGATGTACTTGATGAATATTACATTATAAACAAATACAAGGATGCAGATACCATAAAATTAAGCGGCGCCGGGGTAAACAGCCACACCATCAGATACCCTGGTGTAACAAGGAAAACCTATATTGCTTTTTATGTACCGGCAGCAGGCAACAACAAGTACATGATCACTGCCATTTTCGGGAAGTACAGTTATGGCTGGAAACTAAGCAGTTTGGACCTGGGGCCCTATACCGTAAACGGAAAAACCGCCCCCGAACTTTACAACCTGGCTAAAGAGGAATACGATAAGAGATACCTCATTGACGCACAAACCACCCTTTCGTTAGCGGCCACCTGCCTGAAGCCGACTGCCGTATGGGCATATACCAACGAAAGCGACATCAGTGATTTTTATGGTAAAGTTACCGCCGAAGCGAATGAAAAATACAAATTTCCTTACACCCTTAACATACCCGGCAGACCTATGCTGCTTCGGATCTACAATAAAAACACCGATGAAGGTTCATTCCCTGTGATCTATTATATGACCCACGTCAGCATTGCCGACACCAACGAGGTTAAAAAAGAAAATATGGAAATTAAAAAAGCGCTCAGCAAATTACTGCCGGGGATAGATAAATATAACAAATACGTTTACTACGAAGCATTCAACAAATTCCCAAGGAGTTACGAATCTGTTGACCGGTTTGATATGATCGATAAGCTCCAGTAGTCTGGTGATTTATAGTTCATATCCTCTTAAAGCCATTAATTGCAGGTTCACTGAAAATGAGCCTGCAATACCTTCATTTCCTCAATTTTATTTGGCCCGATCAATAACAGAAAACGTAAATTGCCAGGATATTTCCTAATTTAAATCCAATCAATAACCAAAATAACATCAAGCCGTGAAAAAGATCATTAGTATAGCTGTAATCCTGTTTTTAACAGTATTTGCCGGTTTTAGCAAACATTTACATACAAATAAAAGTGCTGAGCCGGGCCGGTCGGTTTACCAAAGGCGTTTGGACGATTCAGATGCAGTTTATTTTACACCGGCTAACTTTAAAATTACTGCCGACGGCAAAACAGATGTATCCGCGGCGCTGCAGCAGGCCATCGCCGAAGTAAAAACGAAACACAATTTTGGGATCCTGTTCATTCCCGAAGGGAAATATCTGATCTCAAAAACTATATTTATCCCACAGGCGGTAAGGCTGATAGGCTACGGCAAAACCCGTCCTGAAATTATATTGGCCAAAAACTCGCCGGGCTACCAAACACCTGATTCTACTGATAAGGGCAAAGCAAAATATATGTTCTGGTTTGTGAGCAGCTTGTCAAAACCAGGAGAAGCGGTGCATGATGCCGGGGCGGGTACTTTTTATAGTGCAATGAGCAATGTCAATCTTAAAATTGAAGATGGCAACCCATATGCCGTTGCCCTGCGTGCACATTTTGCACAGCATAGTTTTATTGCCCATGCTGATATTAATGCTGGCAATGGCAAAGCCGGTTTATTTGATGTAGGTAACGCGATGGAAGATGTAAGATTTTTTGGAGGTCAATACGGTATCTACACAACAAAACCTTCGCCAGGCTGGCAATTCATGATGGTGGATACTTATTTTGAAGGTCAGCGGGAAGCCGCAATTCGTACCCAGGAAGCAGGGCTCACGATAGTCCGCCTGCACGCTAAGAATGTACCTACTGTAATTAGCATCAATTCAAACTATCATGAAAAACTGTTTATGGAAAATTGCAGGTTTGATAAGATTTCCGGCCCGGCCATTATTATCAGCAATGAGGACAATGCCGTAAACCAAATCAGCCTGCGCAATATTAATTGCCGCGATGTGCCTGTATTGGCGAGCTATCGCCGCAGCGGGAAACAAACGCCGGGGGCCGGACCAATTTACAAGGTAAAAAACTTCATTTACGGCCTGCAGATGGACAGCCTTGATGCCGACCCGGTTTATAAAATCATTCAGGATATACAACCCTTAACTGTTTTCCCCGAGCCTGTAAAAAAGGACATTCCTGATCTCCCGGCAATAAATACCTGGGTAAATATTAAAACTCTTGGTGCAAAAGGTGACGATACAACTGACAATACCCAGATCATTCAAAGCGCTATTGATAAATATGCTACTATTTACTTTCCGCAGGGATGGTATCGCATTAGCGAAACCATTAAACTAAAACCAAATACTGTACTTATCGGGCTAAACCCTATTGCCACACAATTAATAATTGCCAATAATACCCCAGCTTTTGGCGGCTTTGGCGGACCAAAGGCTTTGCTTGAATCTGCAACAGGTGGGCAAAATATAGTAACAGGCATAGGGCTTTCTACCAATGCGGACAATCCGAGGGCTGTAGCCTGCAAATGGATGTCGGGCGAAAACTCCTGCCTGAGTGATGTAAAATTCATTGGCGGGCATGGCGGCATGCTAAGGCCGGGAAAGACACCCGGGCCCGGCATATACAACAAGGGTTATAACGGCGTTGATCCTTCATGGGATACCCAGTACTGGAGCCTTTGGATCACCAACGGCGGTGGCGGTACTTTTTTTAATATCTGGACGGCTAACACCTTTGCTACCGCCGGAGCTTATATTTCCAACACGTCAACGCCCAGCCATATCTATGCCCTCTCTGTTGAGCATCATGTGCGTAACGAGATCAGGTTTAATAAGGTGGCCAACTTTAGTGTTTATTCCCTGCAATTAGAGGAAGAAAGCCGCGAAAGCACCGAGTGCCAGCCCATGGAACTGGAGAATTGCAACAATATGGTTTTTGCAAACTTGTATATGTTCCGGGTCATCCGTGTGAACAAGCCGTCTCCCTATTCAATCCGCAGCTGGGCGAATAAAAATATCGAGTTTCTAAACGTGCATAATTACAGCCAGATAAAGTATACCACTACCAATCCTTTATATGATGTTAACAGTGATACCGAAGTGCGTCCCTGGGAGTTTGCAAGGTTGTTTATTGGCGATAAGCCAGCTAATGCCACGGTTCCGTTAACAGGTCAGATTACCAAACTTGCAACCGGCTTTGAATTTGCCGAAGGAATGTGTTCTGATAGTAAGGGCAATATCTATTTCTGCGAACAGCGCATGAAACGAATTTACAAATGGGATGCAAATTCCGGCGCCGTAAGCCTGTTGGCGGATTATCACTGGGAGCCGCTGTCTTTAGCCTGCGATAAAAACGACAATCTGCTGGTTGTTTTTAAATATGTACCGAAACCCGGCTACCTGGTTAATGGCAAGCCCGAGGAGTTCAAAAACCCGCTTGATGCAGGGGGAACATCATTCAGCGGCTGGGGAAATTCAGGTTTTGGGACATTGGTTTATTCCATTGATCCAAATAACCCGGATGAAACCATACAACTGCTAAAAAAAGCGCCGATGGGTGAAATAAACCCCATTTACAAAGCGCTATACCCTGCCCACCGTTGGCGCGATTACCACGATTTTAATACTATAACCGTAGCCCGCGACAAAGAATGCTGGGTTGCCCCCGATGGTGTTACCATTATACCGGTAGCCTATGACCTCGCACGTTCAACTGCCCTGGCAACCGCCTGGCCCGGCAAGCCCGCGTATATTGCCGATGAATACGATAAGCGGACAGTAAGCGTAGATGTAGACCCACAAGGCTATGTATCCACCCTTAAATACTTTGCCGAACGCGGCGAGTTTGCCTCGGTGACGGACACTAAGGGCAACGTTTACATTGCCGATGGGCAGGTTTATGTTTACGACAGCAAGGGCAATCAAATTAGAATAATAAAAGTGCCGGAGCGGCCAACTTCCTTAACTTTTGGCGGGAAGGATGGGAAGACGCTTTTTGTTATAGGGCATGGTGGGTTGTATGAGGTGGTAGTGAATTAGATTATTTGACGTAAAATAAATATGTATGAAATATTTTGTTCTATTATTTTCTTTTGTAATCCTACTTGCCTATAAGGTATCAGCGCAAGCAAATGTCGATTCTGTATTGCGAAAGATGGCTATTCCTCAAGACCCTGGTTTGCCTATAAAAGACGTTATTAATCATATAGGCTCCGAGGTCTATATTCGTGATACGATATACGGTTATAAAATTGTCAATCATTCACTTAGGCTATTATTTATTGGCGGTAAGTATCCAAATCAAGTTCTAACTATTATAATAAAAGGTAGAAAGCTCAACAAGGAGATACCGTTATGGTTTAAAAATGGCATAGGGCATTTTAGCGGAAAGGCATTACTTTATGAAGGTCGGCCCGCTATTATTATCACTTCAAATAGGCAATTAAGTACGACTGTTATGATATAGAATACCCCATTATAGATAATGGCTATAGTCTCAGAAAGATTTATGAAATTTTAAAACTTCGTAAATCTATTTTCCAATTAGCGATTTTTGGAGCACTATATGCTATTAAATTATTATTTTTGTTATAAATCTAATTGAAGATGACAACAATAACCGCGAGCATACCGGACAATTTGAAAGATAAGGTTAGGAAGTTTATTGAAGAACTTGGCGGCGAGGTAATATCCGAATCCAAATTATCCAGGAAAAAGGCACTGTTGAAAGAATTAGAAGAAGCATTCTCCGAAGCAAAAGAGATAAAAGACGGCAAAAAACAAGGTCTGACTTTAGAACAAATCCTCCTTGCCGAATAAAGTAATCACTACAGAGGTATTTGCCCGCAAAGTAAAACCACTTTTAAAGAAATATAGAACTCTTGGCGAAAGTTTGCTTTTGCTTGAAAATGAGTTAATCAAAAATCCACGATCGGGAGTTAGTTACGGTGCAAACATTTATAAAGTGCGTCTTGCAGACCCATCAAAAGGAAAAGGGACAAGTGGCGGATTTAGAGTCGTTACCTATTTGGTGATAGAAAAACCAGATGATGTGGTTATACAATTGATAACTATCTTAAATAAATCGGAAGAAGATTCCATAACTAAAGAAGATGTTCTTAGGTTGATTAAAAAGTGTGGCTTATGATTGGTTTCCTTTGCTCAATATAGTCGAAGTTTTTTTATCTATTATGCAAAACCGCCACATCCCCCCCTTTCAACCGCTGCTTCCCCGGCGCATTCTTTAACCCATGATCAACATAGCTGGCGGTAAGCATATAAACCCCATTTAACTTTGGGCCAACAGGTGGTTTAATACGAAATGAGCCTGTTGAACCGATATAATAATTCACATTTGCATCATCCGCATTTTTCATTATCCATTGTACGGTGCTTTTAATTTCCTCAATGGTTAATTCAGGATGTGTGGGCATTTTTTCTTTTCCCCAACTGCCTGATGAACCATCCCTGATGTGTTTTACCAATGAATCTGTATTGGCTTTGGTAGCCGGGTAGCGCTTACATATCTCATAAAATGAAGGGCCGATAGACTTGCTGTTAAAATTATGGCAATTAAAACAATTGGATGCCCGTATCAGCGCCAGGGACGGCGCATCGGGCTGAAGACCTTTGTTTAATGCAGCCGTTAGCTTTGATTTATTGGCAATATACCTAACCTCAAGCAATACCTCTTTAACGTTTATTTCATCGTATTTTGAGTCTCCATCTTCCTTATCAGCCACGCTGATCACATAATTAACCTGGGTATCAAAATTAAAAATACCATTGTTTTTTGGTGAGATGATCTTTACTATGGGCGGAAAATTTTCCTGTTGAGTTTTTTTACTGACGGGATAATCAAAATTTATGAAAGCATACAGAAACAGCAAGGCGAAAATATTGATATAAATAAACTTTGGTTTTCTTTTCATAAATACTTTTAATCAATGTTTTATAAAACAATCAGGATAACAACAATTTGAAAAATTAAATTTTCCCTATTTCCCCTGCTACCCTTTGTGCCGACCGGATACATGATTCCATTCCCCGGCTCATATTATCGGCATAAGTACCGGCAAAATATATCCTTCCCTCGGGCAGCATGATCTGCGGCCAAAATTTATGCATTTCGCCTATGGCGAAAGGTTCCATTTCGCAAGCCGGTGCAAACCTGTCCGCTGTCCAGTCTTTTGTTAATGCCTGCTCAATGGTATCGTGCTTACCGGGATATACCTCCCTGAAAGCTGCTAAAACCCGTTGCGGTGAAAGTCCGCCCGGCCCGTAAGCTTTCAAAATCACACGGGTAGTATCCACCTGGTTTGTCTCCAGCCAGACCGACGAAATGTCCGGGTGTTCGAACTCCATATTTATACTTTTAAAACCATCGTCGAGCCAAAACTTTGAACTTGCCTCAAAAACATAAAATGGGTGCGATGAATAAGCCAGGTTATCAACAATATATTGTTTTTCGGGTGATAAAGGGGGCGTTACCGGGATGCTTTTAAATACTGGCAGGGTAATGCAATTAACCAGTATATCGGCGCTCATTTGCTTTTCTTCATCAAAACCAAAGGCTTTATAGGTAACTGTCACACCCTTGCTATCGTGCTTAATAACCGTAATTGGATGATTTAACTTTACACGGTTACCTAAACGTTTTGCAAAGGCCATTGGAAGCTGTTCGTTACCATCTTTAAGGTGATAAGTATCCCCCTCTGAAAGTGGTATGCCGCGAAAATCCATTATCGCTGCGCGCCACAAATGATAAAGGGCATTGGTATTATGCCCGCCCAAAAAGCGGAGCGCGGCCGGTGACGCGCCTTCTTTCTTATAAATATCAGCAATGGGTATTTTATCAAAATCATCATATTCTACCCCAAATGGCTGGTATGGATCGGTGAATTTACTTAAGTAAGGTTTTATAAATAATGAACCTAAAGCATAAAACGGATTTTGCGACAGGAATTTAACTTCCCTGTCATTAAATCCAAATCCGGTTAACACATTAGGGTCTTTCAGCATCCCTGCGGTATAAAACTTGCCGCCAATCATTTTAAGCTGGTCGCTATCCCGGGCCGCCTCAGAACCTTCGGCGTTGGGATAAGGGATGGCCGTCAGGCTAAATTCATTTACATAATCAAAAAAACGCTCGTAGCCCGGTTTTGTAATATGGTCGGCCCCAAAATCAGCGTATAAACCATCTGATAAGCCGTCACGGCCTGTAAACACATGTCCGCCATATCTGCCCGAAGCCTCGAGTACAATCACCTCGTGCCCGTTTTTCATCAATTCATAAGCACAGCAAAGGCCCGTTATGCCCGCCCCCGCAACGATAACTTTTTTACCGGAAAGCGGTAATATTTTATTGGCACGGCCGGGATTTAAGCTTAATGCCTCCTTTGCCGATAAAATATTGGGGGCCAATGCTAAACCAGTCCCTGTAATCAGTGTGTTTTTGATAAATGTCCGTCTTTTTATACCCTTCATTTTTTATTTTGGTAAGGATGTTTTTTTTATGCAATATAATAGAAAGTTTTATGAGTTGGCGCAAGTATTGAAATAGAAAAGGAAAGGAAAATAAATACCTGATTATCCGTTCACTCATTCATTTTATACTACGCTCAACCGCCATTGGCGTTTACACATCAGTTTAAATTATGGTTGATAATTGTTTACCTTTAATTTTAAATATATAGGGAATGTTAAAAGCTTTGCTGGTGGATGATGAGTTTAATAACCTGGAAAGCCTGGAATTTTTACTCCGTAATGATTGTGAAGGGATAGAAGTTGCCGGAAAAGCGCAAAGCGCCGGGCTGGCCCGGGAATGGTTACAATCACATACGGCAGATGTGATATTTCTGGATATTTCCATGCCGGGCGAAAACGGCTTTCAATTTTTGAACAGTATAACCGGTCGAAATTTCAAGGTGGTTTTTGTAACCGCTTACAATGAGTACGCGCTGCAGGCAATTAAGGCAAGCGCCGTTGACTATATTTTAAAACCGGTTAACATTGATGAACTGCAAAAAGCGGTAGAAAAAGTAAAACGGGCCGTAAACAGCCCGGTGGCCGGTGAACAGGACCGGGCATTATTGCAGCACCTTTTAGATACGGTTGGTAAAAAATCACCGCCAAAAAAAATCGCCCTGCCGCAATTAGGCAGTATCAGCTTTATTGAAGTTGACGATATGGTTCAGGCCGGAACATATAAATTACAGTTTGAGTCCATCTCATCAAACGGGGGCAAAGGCCCGCCGGACGGCGGAAATTTTCTTGATTCGGTTAGTATAACCTGTACAGACGGCGGCGGGAACACGTAAATGGATAACAATTTTGGAGTTGCAGCAAGGCGCCCGGTAAACGGGCGCCTTGCTGCAATATAGCTGCGATATACTATTTTTAAAATTGATAAGCCTCTATGCCACATAACTCAGCATCCACTGTATGCCGGACTGATCTGTCACTATACCAAAAAAGGCGCCCCGGAACTGGTGGGCCAGTGGCATCATCACCAGGCCGCCTGCCGACAACTCATTGAACAGCCGGGAATAATTAACGGTTAAAACCGGGATAATCAGAAGCCAGGCTGTAAGTTATTTTAGCATTATTTATTGTTCAAAAAACTGGTTATAGCGATTTAGCTGTAACCGTATAAAATTTATTGATTGAACAGCCGAAGCTTTTGTTGACGCTTGCTTTAATTTGGCAACTTGAGCCATTAACGGCTCCAGCCATTTGTGCAAAGCGAGGTGATTGGGCCCGTGCATTCTGCATTCCTTTATCATTTTAGCCAAACCATTTTGCAGGTTGTCACCGGCGTTTTTATAAGCTTTTAATGACCTGTCCGTACCATCATCAAACCCTTTAAGAATCAGTTTTAAATTATCAACGTTGCCATTGGTGGTGTGGTCAACTTTCCATTTAGCGCCTTTATTTAATACCAATTTCTCAGATGCAATTTCAGTTTGATACCTGCCTGGCATTGGATTGATAGCTGTTATATTTTTGGCGTTAAGCGTGTTTGCACAAGCCAGCGCCACGGCTGTTAGTATAGTTAGTGTGATTGACAAATTTTTCATTATAAATCTTTCTTTTTAAATATTTTCAGGGCAAATAATAATGGGACAGCGATCCAGATCAACTGCATCAGTAGTGAAAAAACGACACCGGTCCCGCTGCCAAAAAACTGCTGGTACAATGCACCTGTGTATCCCATCAGGGCCGAAATATCTAACTGTAGCAGGATAAGGATCCTTGCAAGGTCAATAGGGTTCAGGGCGGTAAGCACGATCATGGCTTTTTCTAATGGATACTCGGAAAACTGGTAAAGGAAAAGCAATACCAGCCCATCGAATATGATGGAAAAATAGAACCACAGCATCAGGGCAAGCCCTATGCCTTTGGCCTTATCACGGGTAATTGTTGAGGTGAGGAAAGCGAGTGATACAAAACTTAAAGTAAGCAGGCACCCCGATGCCATTAATGTTATGCCCGTTGCTGAAAAAGCGAACAAACATACCGGGATACAAACCCCGATAATAAAAGCGACAAGGATAGAACTGCTTATCCCTATGTATTTACCTAAAAGGATATTGCGCCTGCTGATGGGTTGCGAAACCAGCAGTTCAGTAAATTCAGACGCGTTAAAATAATACGTGGTGGCATAAACAATACTGACCAGCGGAACAATGATCAGTATTACAGTTGTAATACTTACCAATCCTTTGGTTACGTCAGCATCCGACATAAAAATGGTTAAACTTATGGCTAACAGTAACAACGTATAAGCAAGCAGCACTTTGCTTCTGATAATATCAAGAATAATATATTTTGCGATTTTTAACATGACGGTTCGCTTAGAATTTTGGTTATTGCTTTGCTTAATTTCTGTTCACCGGTTTCCTTTTTCAATTCCCTTAATGTCTTATAAAACCTGATATTCCCTTCAAACAAATACATAATATGATCGGAGATCTCATCGGCTTCGCTTAAAATATGAGATGTAACCAGGATAAGTTTTCCTTTGGCTTTTTCGTCCAGTATCTTTTCTTTCAGCGCCTCAGCAGCAATCGGGTCAAGGCCTGCGGAAGGCTCGTCAAGTATCAGCACATCCGGATTAAACATAAATGCAAGGGCCGCGCTTACTTTTTGAAGTGTGCCGCCCGATAAGGTGCGCATCGTTTTTTGATACATACCCTCCAGCTGATAGGCTTTTAAAAGGTCGGTATCCAGGGCCTCCTGCTCCCTGATGTCCATCACCATCCTGAACAATTGCCCTATTTTCATATTGTCGGGATAGTGCCCTATTTGCGGCATATAACCAATATGCCTTTTATAAGCGAATGTATTCGCTATAGGTTGGCCTTTAAATAAGATGGTTCCATGGTCAGGGATCACCATACCTAAAACAGATTTGATCAATGTTGTTTTACCCGATGCATTTGGCCCGAGAATAGAAATAACGCCGCCTCTTTTGTAACTGCAATCAATACCTTTTAATACTTCCAGCCTGCCAAATGACTTTTTAAGGCCACTTACTTCAATTATCTTTTCCATGGTTTCATTTTTGGTTTGTCGTCCCTGACAGATTCAGGGGTAAGGGAAGGGATGGCGCGTTCAACCTTGTCCAGCAGGTTTACAATAAAACTTCTCATCAGCATTACGCTTGGCGGGTTTTGTTCGATGATCTGCGCGTATAAACTAATAGGGTGGTAAGGAATATCACCGGCACCGTCCTTATTCAGGTCGTATCCTTCGTATTTATCCCAATAATTGTTGTTGAAATAGTTGTTTTTTAAGGTGCCGTTGGTAGTTACGTCAAAGGAATTTCCCTTAAAATTATTTTGGGTGAATTTATTATTGTTACAACTCGCCAATACCCGGATAGCCCAGCCATTTGAAAGGAAATCGTTGTTCAAAACAGTAACCCTGTCCGAATTCTCCATGTAAATAGCCGTAGTATTGCGGGTAAAATGATTTCCTTCAATCCGGGCATCCGTAATTTCTTTAAGCAATACCCCATAGATACTGCTGCCCCAATTTTCAATAAAAGTATTATTGAGCATTTTTATCCGCCGGGTGTACATTACGGAAACGCCCGAGCCGTTGTTTTTGAAAGTGTTGTGACGGTAGGTGTCATCATCCGAAAACATAAAGTGCAGCCCATACCGGATATTCTTTTCACTGAAATTATCCTCGATGATGCTTTTCTTCGCGAACTCAAAATAGATCCCGTCCCTGTGCTTAGTGACGTAATTACCTTTTATCAAAATGTTCCAGCATTTCCACAGGTGAATGCCATTGCCTGAATTCTCAATATTATTGGAACCTGTAATATGATTGTATAACACATTGATGTTTTTGCAATTTGAAAGGTAAATGCCGAAGAAATTGTTGACCAGTATATTGTTGCTGATCGTTACAAACTCCACATTACTGAGCCTGATCCCGGCAAAATCGCGCATCGAACCTGTTTTCGTATTTTGGATAACAAAACCGTCGAATTTTACATGATCGCTGGTGATGGTAACCACCTCTTCCTGAAAACGGGCATCCAAAACTGGTTTATCCTGACCTAAAATGGTCAAAGGCTTATTGATTATTGTATTTAGCGAAGTGTACACGCCTTTTTTGACAATTATAGTATCCCCGTTGTTAGCTATTATAATTGCCTGTTTTAACGTTGCAACAGCACCGCCGCCGGAAACAACGATGGTTCTGCCCAATGCCGACATGGGCAACAGTAAAATAAGACATATTTTAAGAAATGCTGTGCTCATCATTATCTCGATTTAAGCAACAGGCCCCAGTTGTAAATCCTGGCCGACTTATCTTTCTGAAGTTCTTTTGCGGAATTTTCGGATGAAAAGGCAGCAAGGTTTCCGCCCATTGGTGATGTGAGCGAATTGTCATTGAGGAAAAAGCTTTTCCTGGCATCCACAAATTGTCCCGGATGATTAAAATCACTTACTAAAAATATACTGTTTTCGTTTGTTGCGATTTCCGGTTTTTCCTTTAAAAAATCAGCCATGCATTCCGCAGCATCAAATTTGAAAACCTTTCCCTTTGCAGTAACGATCTCGGCAGCAAACCTTTTATCCATAATGGTCATTCTGCAATGTGTGCAGGCATCCTTGCCATATTGAATAGGTTCGGGTGCCCGGCTGCAGGCTGACAGCAAGCCTATCATAATGACAGTAATTATCTTCAATGTTTTCATTTTGATTTGTTCGGGGATAAACGAGGTTTATAAAAAAGTGCGGCAGCAGCCAGTACGCCTCCCAAGCCCACCAAAATCCCTCCGGTATCAGGCAGTGAACCAGCTGTAAAGTTTAACAGCTGCTTGTAACCGAACAATGGAGGTTGATAATTCATACCCTCAACTTTTATAGCCGCATGAGGATTGAGGTTATGTCCGTAATTATATTCCCACATATAAAAGTCGCTAAAGCCAACGATGGCAAATAAACAAAGACTGATAAACCACACCCATAATAACCTGCGGCTTTTGGCAATTGCAGAAGCAAATCCTATCAGCGTTAACAATCCGAAAATGTATGGAAGGATCTTAAACTCTTTAAAATCATCCGCTACAATAAATTTCATGCCGATGTAGTGGTTCAAACCATTTATTTGGGCAATATTTCCGGAAAGCCCGTTAAGCCATATTTTCATTTCAAGCCCTTCGGGATATTGAGGTGCATCTAATAAAATATGCCATAAAGGGAGAAAGTAGGCGCCTAACATCAGCGTAGCACTTATAAAAATGAGTACCCGTGTTAAAGATTTCATAATCTTAAAACTTAGTTTAAACGTATAGCGCCGTCGTGTAACAGACGCTATACGTTATTTATGAGTGTTATTCAGTTACCGGGTTTACACCGATAGAGAATTTTAGCGGGGTATTTGAGCCGGCCGGCGATACCCTGAAGTAGCCCTGCATTTCCTGGTGCAATGCGGAACAAAAGTCAGTACAATAAAATGGAACAATCCCAACCTGGCCGGGAACCCATTTCAGCGTACAGGTTTCACCCGGCATGATCAACAACTCTGCATTGTTTGCTCCTTTAATAGCAAAGCCATGTGGTACATCCCAATCCTGTTCAAGGTTGGTAACATGGACATAAATCTCATCGCCAACTTTTACTCCCTCGATATTATCAGGGGCAAGGTGGGACCGTATAGCTGTCATGTAAACATCAACCCTGTTGCCGTTTCTTATTACTTTTGTGTCTTTTTCACTTTTTGTTACATAAGCGTTTTTATTGTCTTCCAATTTGAAAAATTTCACCTGGTTTTTAAGGATCTTATCCGCAAGGATCATTTGTGCGTAATGCGGCTCACCAATGGTTGGGAAATCAAGCAGTAATTTCATTTTATTCCCGGTAATATCAATTAGCTGGCATGCCTGGGCCAATTCAGGGCCTGTTGGCAGATACCTGTCTTTGGTGATCTTATTTAACGCCAGCAGATATTTACCATAAGGTTTTTTTGAATCACCACCGACAATGGATAGGTGGCCAGGTGAATAATAAGAAGGTATCCGGTCGATGATCTCCAGGTTGTCAATCTTCCATTTCACTACTTCAGATGATACGAACATTGTGGTATAAGCGTATCCCTTATCATCAAATTCGGTATGTAATGGGCCCAATCCAGGTTTTTTTACTTCCCCGCGTAACACCGATTCATATTTTAATACCGGTAAATTACTGTCTATCATTCCGTCAAATTGCTTTTTGTCAATTGCTTCAAGCATTTTATTAAACGAGAACACAGGAATTACCGCAGCAAGCTTGCCGCTGGCAACAATACTCAACCCGTCCGGTGTTACATCCACCCCATGAGGCGATTTAGGACATGGCATATAATAAACCAGGCCCGGAAATTTGGTAACATCCAAAGTTTGGGTTGCAGTTTCTATAGTAGAGGTAGCGGTATGGCTGTTTTCGTTATATACATTATGCGCATATTTCGCTGTTATTTTTGTCCCCTTGCCTTCTCTGATCAGCTCTTCAGCTTTTTTCCAGTTTACCGCCATCACAAAATCCTTGTCGCGCTGACTGGCATTTACTTCAAGAAGGGTGTGTGCTTCTTCTGTATTGTAGCAGGTAAAGAAAATCCAATCGTGAGAAGGGCCTTTCCCGGCATGGGCCAGGTCATAGTTAAACGGTGGTACGATCAGCTGAAAAGCCAGGTTCATTGCCCCGTTATCCTGGTTAACTTTAACAAAAGACACTGCGCCTTTAAAGTTTTGTTTATAGCTGTCAATGGGCACATCTCCTTTGCTGTTATCCAACGGTTCGCTAAAGCGGGTATTGCCAACTACGTACTCTGTATTTTCTGTACAGAACGGCGACGCGTGGTTACCCCCGATATTAGGCAATTCGAGTATTTCCACTGTTTTAAAAGTAGCCAGATTGATCCTCGCTATCCTGGGTGTATTATTTCCGTTAATAAACAACCAGCGTCCATCATCCTCTCCATTTGTTTTGGATAGTTCGGGGTGGTGGGAATCGTCCCACGGTACGAAACCGTGCGAGGTATTCAGCATGGGCTTGGTTTCTTCGGAATAGCCATATCCATTTTCCGCATTCTGGGAAAAAACCGGAATCACTTTTAAAAGTCGCCCTGATGGTATGCCATAAGCGGCGATTTGTCCGCTAAAGCCGCCGGATAAGAATGCGTAAATTTCATCGTATTTACCGGGGGCTACATATACCTTTTTTGCGGCATCTGCATCCACAGAAGAGCCGGCTTTTCCAGGCTTACAGGAAGATATCAGCATTGACCCCAACACAGTTAATGCTGGTATCAGTAATTTGTAATGTGAAATTTTCATTGCATAAAATTTAAATTGGTTTATTATTTACTGTCATTTTTTCTCAGGTATTCCAGGATCTGCCGCGATTCATCATCGGTTACATTCTGGAAGGTCATTTGTGTAAGATGTTTTGCAAGAAGCGCCTTACCTACCGGGTCTTTTTGTTCCATCTCTGCAGGGTTGGTGATCTGGTTCATGATCCATTCAGGGGTACGCCTTTCGGTAACACCTTTCAGACCGGGGCCCACTATTTTTTGATCAGTAGTTTTATGACATGCGGCACATTTGGCCGCAAATACCACCTGGCCCTTTTCAGCCATTGCCGGATCGATTGGTCCTATTTGAACGGAAGTAAATCTTCCCAGTCCCTTACTATCACTTTTTGCAGCCGGGTCTATATCGGCCGTAGCAGTTGATGTACTATCTCCGGAGGAAGCCGATCCTGATCCGCCGCAGGCATATAAAAAGGTCATGCCTGTAAGGACTAAAGCGGGAATTAAGTTTTTTAATATGTTCGTTTTCATTGCTTTTTTTTATAGTAAAATTATGGTTAACATGGATTGATAAGGGTGATCTGCCTTATTATAAAACATGATCTATATCGTATTTGTTTCATGTTTAATATTTAATTTATTAAATAAAATATTGTATTAGTTATATTTATAATAAAAGATAAACGCATCTTTTATTTGGTCAAATTTTTTTATTTTAGAAAGTACTTAGTCTTTTCAAAGTCCTGCACCAGGTCATTTACAGACTGTTTACTGAATTCGGCCAGCAGCAGGTCCCTGATCGGTTTAACCTGTTCGTGCATGGGGCAGGGTTCTGTTGCAGAACATTTTTCAAGCCCAAGTACACAGGCAGTAAACAAACCATTGCCGTCAACAGACCTGACAATATCGATCAAAAAAAGTGATTGCCCGTTTTCCAGATAAAAACCTCCGTTAGGCCCTTTGGCCGAAGAAAGAATTTTATTACGGACTAAGGTTTGCAATATTTTGCCGGTAAAATGCATCGGGGAGCCGATTGCTTTGGCAACCTCTATAATCCCGGCTTTTTCACTTTTCTGACTTTTAAAGGCCACATATACCGTTGCCCTGATTGCGTATTCACATGATTTTGAAAGTATCATCTTCCTTTTTATTGGTGTTACAAACCTAAAATTATTACTGATAATTCCGCTCAGGATAATTCTTTTTCCAGTTGTATAGCTTTAGGGAACAATATATTACTTTCTAAGTGCACGTGACGGTGCAGATCATTTTCGTATTCTTCCAATTTTTTAAACAGGATGGTATATGAGCTGCAGGCATCAGCCGGTAACCGGTACCCCCCTGTAATTTCGCGTATAATTTCAAAATCGTCCCCAACCTGTTCATGTTCTGTTTCCATAACCTGAATAGGATTAGAAATTTTTCCGAAGCCGGCTTCAGGCACAGTTCCGCCTGTCTTGTAGATATGCGCCAGTTCTTTGATAAAAGGAAATAATATTTTCTCTTCTTTTACCATGTGTAAGCTAAGGTCATTGGCCGCTCTTGAAAACAATTCGGCAACACGTACCAGTTCGGGATGCCGTTCGCCATGCACACGTGCTACTTTATTGGCTATTTCAATAATGAAAGGCGTATTATCCCGCACGTACTGATGATGCGTATTAATAATATAATCGCTCAAAAAACCAAGGTCCCATTTCTGAAAATCATTTTCGCTGCCGGTGTTTTCTCCTTTTATAGACGAAAGCTGGCGTTCCACTTCCTGAGGATCAATGCCTTTCTTCTCACATACCTCAGCAATTGTTTTTTTACCACCGCAGCAAAAATCAATTCCCATATTTTTAAATACCTGAGCTTTCCGATAGTCTTTCGCTACCATCTCTCCAATAGTTTCAGCATTTTCAGCATTCGTATTTTTTGCAATTTTTACCTGCCAGATCTCCGGACCTTTTTCAAGGTAGTCCCAGGTAAATATCTGGCCGCGCTCCGCAAGCAGTTGATAATACAGCGGCTTCGGGTCATGATCGTTGTGAATAATAAATGCTTCGCCGGGTGATAGGGCATCAAATTTTTCAAATATTGTCGGATGCTTTAATCTGGGTTCAATGACAGTTACGTCAAGGATGTCTAAAATTTCCATTTTTTTAATTGTTTAATAATAAAAGACAAATGTATCTTTTATTATTGAAAATAAAAATGATTGTGGTCATTTTCCTGAAAATTCACCTGTTTTATTGTTTGATAGTAACATCGAACCAACAGGCAAAAAGAACAGGCTTAACATAAATAATAGGAATTGATACCGGGGTATGGTAATTAAAAAAAGAGAAAGCAAGGGTTGTATAAAAAGCAATGTGAGATATGCAATTACCAATAAAATATAAAACCAATTGACGGCATTCAATAACCTGCCGGATTTTAGAAAACCCTTTTTAATAAACTGGTCAATAATTAAAGGCATAATAATTCCGAGGGTAAGCAGATGAATATAGCCAATGATAAGGTTTCGGTTCATGAAAGCCCATTCACCTGGTGAAGGAAAGCAAATAAGCACCTGAAAGATGATCTTTAGTGTTGCAGCGATGAGCGCCGCTTTTGCAAGGAAGGAAAATCGGCTTGCGTCCTTCCTGAAATTGAAACAAAGCATCAGCCAGCTTAGCAAATTTATACCCGTTCCCAGGCAGGCTAATAGCCATACCCAACCCTGCGGCTTATCCCATAAGGTAAAAATAAAATATACAGGGATAGTGGAATAAATAAAGAGATTAAGCCATTTTTTGTTGTTTTTAGATAAAAGCGCAGTAATGGATGTTGCGGCAAACAAACCAAGTACGCCGGTAAACATAAACCCATTCAGTTGAAAATGCAGGTAAAAGTAAATGGCATCCTGGTAATAGGGCGTGTTTTTAAATCCCAAAGCTGCCAGCGGACCTAACGTAAATGGCCCTAATGACGATATGCACAAGAAAATTAATGCGCCGCGAATTAGTTTATACGCCGTTTCGTTTACGGCATTTTTCAGTGCCTTTCCTTTAAAAACAAGATAAGTGAAGCGATAGGTGACCAAAACAAAAAGCGTTGAAAAAGCAATTGAAATAGGTTTATACCCCTGAAATGAGAAACTGACCAGCATCCCGAAAGCACTGATCAATGTAAAACCAAATACATACCTGTAGCCGGAGGAATATTTACCACCGGTTATTATATAGCTAATCAGCAATGCTATTGCAAAAAACATCCAGCCTGCAAAGGCGAAGTGCGAGTGGGCGTGAAGTATGAATTGATAATTTGCAAAGGGTAGGTTATAAAGCTGTATATAACGTAACATTACCCCAAAAACGGCTAATACTATAAAATTGATTATAGCCCACTTCGGGTAATTAAGCTTCCTGATCATTTGCATTTTAAATACCCAGTAATTTTTTACCCTCTTCTGTAATATTGTGGTATGACCATACCGGTTCCCATACCAGTTCGACGTTTGCGGTAAAACCGGCATAATGTCCTTCTATGCAATTTTTGACAGCAGACAGGATACTTTCACCCATAGGGCAATAGGACGAAGATAAGGTCATTTCAATATTGATCTGTTTTTCAGGTTCATCAATTTTCACCCCATAAACCAGGCCCAAATCAATAATATTAACATGCAGTTCCGGGTCCATTACCAAACGGAGTGTTTCCAGTATTTCCGCTTTCATAAATGAAAGATGGTCAGTTATATCAAAGTTTTCCATAGGTTTTAGTTTTATGAAACAGTATGATGAATACGTTAGCCAGGTACATAACAGCCGTAACCAATAGTGCGCCGATACCGGCGTATAATAATGGCTGCGACATGAAAAAGCATCCGGGGATGAAAGTTAAGCAGAAAATAATAAAGCCTGCCGATTGGATTTTCAATAAACTATTTTTAAAGAGGTCTGATGGCATGGGGGTTTTAAGCTTTCCGGTTAAATGCTCATAATGTTTTACCCAAACAATAAAAGGCAGGGTTTTGAATGTTTGCCCGAGTATCAATGCCGTAATCCAACCCATAAACAGCAGCACGCCGTATATTAAGGAATAGCGGATACTAACGGGGTTGTTTTTAAGATGATAGTAAATAATAAACGGTATGGTGAGCACAGCGACCTTCAACAAGATGAATGAGAAAAAAGTACTCATCATTGGCAAATCAACTTTCTTTCGCATACGGGAAAGAAAACATTTAACTATGAAAAGTAAGTAACAGGCTAAGCCTGCAGCACCAATTAAAGCGATAAAATAGGTTCTGTAGTTAAGTCCCGAGAAGTATGAATCTGCAAGGAAAAGCAATAGTGCGGAAACAATCAAATAATAACTAAAGGATAAGAGCCTGGTTTTTTGATAGGATGATACCAAAAACATCGGCACCAGTTTTGAGCTTACGCCGATGATCATCAGCAAAAACCACCCGGCTATGCCCAAATGCGCATGGATCTTTAAAAAATGAAGCTGATCCTGTGCAAATATTGGAATCGTAAAATTAAATACCAGCGCTGCCCCCAATACCGCAGTAAAACAGAGGCACAGGCAGGCGCTGAAAATAAAATCCTCCTGGATGGTTTGCTGCTTTTTCTTTTTCGCTGTCAGGTAAACATTCACGGTAAACAAAATGACAGCGGTTAATAATAACACTGCCCCGCATTGCATGTGTATGCCGGGTATAAATATCCAAAACGAATAAACCAGTGCAATCATTCCCGGTAAAAACAGGGAGAAACTTATCCATGCCAGTTTTTCGCTATATAATTCAGTTTCCAGCACAACCGGGACCAATTGATACGATGCACCAAATATGATCATAGTGCCCCAGCCCAATGCTGCCATGTGTGTTATCGCTAATATTTGGGGATGAAAATAATGGCCGGTAAATGCCTGTACCGAAAACAACATCATCACAGCCAATGTAAAAAAGCATAATGCGGCAACCACGTAATGCGTTACCACTATTCTGTAAAGTCCGGGATTCTGCTTTATGGAACTCATGATTTATAGATTAGCATATTGACATTACCGGGCGATATAGTTTTAAAAAGATATTTTAATCCCTGTTTCTCCAGTTCAGGGAGTAATAAAACCGGTGTTTTTTTATGGTAAACAAACAGGGCGTCGCCCGCAGCTAAATGTGGGGTTTTCGCTAAAATTGATAACATAGGCTTGGGCATTTCGAGTTGCCGAACGTCAAGGTATTTTATTTTACCGGGAGCAAATGTTGCTAATAGCCTGTCGAATTGTTCATCATCAACGATAAATTCATCCGCAGAAACGGGAATGATTTCTTTCTCAGCAGCTATTATTTTATTAAAATAAGTTATAACAGTATTATCGTCAACAAACTCGACACGGTGCGTAAAGCCCTTTTTTGCCAGCAAATGAATGAGCGGCACGGGTTCAAAAGTATTGATCAGTTTTAACCCCTGGTTTTCTCCCAGCCTATTGATGCTTGCCAGGATTTCTTTAAGCGGGTCTTTATCCTGTGCCAGTGATGGACGAACATCAAGGTCTAAATAGCTATTTGGCTCTTTTATCGCAGAAACTGGTTGGACTGATTGTTCTTTTTTATTTTGTTCCCCGCCTAAGCTAAAGCCAATTTGTTTCATACTTTCCATAAAATCACCGATGGGGCAGCCTGCTATTTTACAGGCATCGGCAATGGTGACCCTTCCTGCAAAAAGCTTTCTTAAAACAGGGTTCCTCAGTTTCCCAAAATTCTTATTCAATTTTAATAATGCCCGGATCACCTCTTCCTGGTTAAAATCCAGCAATTCCTTAATCCGGGTTTGTCCGTTAATTTGCATCTTTTTTCCAGAATTCATTTTGGAAATTTTCTTTAAAAGGTTGATAATTTGAATCAATAGCGATTCCTATTTCGCCAAGCTGTTCAGCATTTAATAGTTCCTCCAGGCAAGTCAAAATTTGTTTTTCCTCTTCTTCGAAATGCGGGAAAAGTGCTGTCGCTGAAAAATAGGCTATATAATCAGCTATAATTTGCAGATCAGCCAAAAACTTCAGCCCCTGTCTTATCTTCCAGGCTAAAAGTAATCCAAGATGATGGTCGCGTGAAAGAGCTTGCAGATTCGTATTTCTTTTCATTGGGCTATAAAAACATTAAACAAAGGTGTTAAATTCGCTCACCAATAAATATAACACAAGTCATATTTATTGGTGATTTTATGTCATAAAATTACATTTTATATAGTTTAAATCACACTTTTTATTCATAGATAAGGATTATTTTAAACGGTCCGCATAGAGGATGTTTTAACCTGGGTTCTATCACCGTTACATCAAGAATGTTTAAAGGCTCCATTTCTTTGTTTTGAATAATAAAAGACAAATTTATCTTTTATTATCGGCTAAATTAATGACGAAGATCACAGATTGCAAAAATATTTTAAATGGCCGGCACCTTATTACCGGGTCGGGTTTTTAGAAATTCAAATTATTTTTTATCCACCGACAGGTTGGAAACCCTTATCGAGTTGGGTGGAACTTCCTTACGATCAATCCCTGACATATTTGTCTGAAGTTGCAAGCCTCGGCGGCGGGGTGCTTTAACCAGCGTGGACACTGAAAAGTATTAAAAGTCAAGCGAAACGCTTGACTTGGCGGGGGATTTACAAATTTTGCGTACTCAATGCGCCTTGGGTTAATTTCTTAAGGAAAATATTATTTCTTAACTGAGCTCGTTTTAATAACGTTGAATATTTTATCACCTCTGTATAGATGGCTCCGTCTGATCTACCATCAAATCCAATGACTTTGGTTGCCGGACGAAAGAGATAATCAAATTGATAAGAGTGTTCATAGCTACTAACTCTACCCAAGACATCTCTTGCTTCTATCCCTTCGCCAATTAAATACCCGAAAAATTGCACGATTTGGAAATCATCTTCTGTGTAGTTTCTAATAAGGTTTGCGTACCTATCAATTTGGGTTAAATGCTCTGAAATATTTGCATCGGGTGTTTTAAATTCAATTATAATACACTTTCCTTCTTCAGGAAATAATAAAATGTCTGGCCTTTTTATTTTCCTATTTTCACCGAGAGATGTTAAATAGCGTTCTACTTCTTCCGAAAACTGACTTTTGAAGACTTTTTTTCCATCGATTGTAAGTTTGTCGAGCTGCTCTTCAGATGCACCTTTAAAATAGATAAAGTCTTCACTCAAAATCCATAAATCGCTATTTTCAGAATCACCTGAATGTTGCTGGTACATAAGATTATGGATCAAAGCTTCATCAAAATTTCTGCCACTTTGTTGTACCTCCAAATTCCGATCAAGAATCTTTTGAAATATATCTAAAACAAGTTTCCTTCGTGCAACATAATGAGTTAACGCAGTTTTGTTTTGTAATGGAATCGTTCTAACAAGCTTATTTACTTCTTTTCTAAGCTCTTCGTTATAGTTTTCAGCAGTTGTATCAAGCTTGTTTAAATTATCAATGGACTCTTTAATACTTGCATCGATGGTTGCTGCTTTTTTGGCTTCGGCTTCATAAAATTTCTCCAAAATTTTAGCTTCACTATCATTAATTGAAATATTAATATTTTGAGCAGTTTGCTCGTCTAACCCAAACATTTCCTTCAACTCAGTAAATTGATACAAATGATTCTGCTTAACTTCTTCAATCTCTGGATACATTCTTGTGATTGTTGAGTTGACCTCATTTTGAATATCTTCCATAAATATTTCCTGACTTGAAAAGAGATCGCCGCCCTTGGCAAAAATTTCTCTTGATGGAATATTAAGTTGGCCCCTCACATTGGTGTCTCGTGAATCAATAAAATCACTTGAAACTATAAACAAAAACTTATTTCCCTTGATGTTGTCGTTTTCTGACAGGCTTTCTAAAGTAATACCCGATTCTTCGATAATTTCACCCTTTGAACTTAGCTTTAGTTCATTGCTTTTTAGAATATCCTTGTTTATCTTAAAAGCATCAATGTTAAAAATTTCGCTCTTGTCCTTAACTTCAACAATTTGCCCGGATGGCGAAATCTCTTTATATGGAAGACTTATTTTTTGAGATTTTTCAATACTCGGAATGTCACTTTCCTCTAACTTTACTGTTTTTTGAATTGTTCCTTGAACATAAAAATTGATGGTAATTTCAGGCAAAGAACCTTTGTTAGCGCAGAAATATGATATATATCTTTCAAGTAGTGATATTTTAATATTATCAGCATTAAGATTATTATAAATATTGCTATCTTCAAGGAGAGTAATGAACGTCAATTTTGTTGTAGGTTCATTGGGGGCTTCAATTTCTGCGCATGAATCATGATACACTAAAGCATTTTTATCCAAGAATGCTTTCTTTTTTGACATATGGAATTTCCGCAGGAAATATCTTCCATCTTGCAAAAAATAACTCTCAAAATTTGTATTATCAAAGTATTGGACAAATTGGATGCGGCCTGAACCCAAATTTTTATAACCTTTGTTATTCAGTTTAAAAGTATTGAAACGTTGAAACTCAGTGTCGTTAAATCCAATTCCATTGTCAGTAATGGACAGTTTCGAAAACTCATAACTTTCAGTTGTTGTCTCTGAAACGTAGATGTCGACTATAATATTCCCTTTGTGATTTTTAACAATGCTCTGTTTGATTTTAATCGCTTCAAGGGCATTAGTGAACGCTTCCCAAATTGGCTGTATGGCAGTTCTCGACTTTTTTACATCTTGCAAAACTCCGGAAAATGATAGATCATTAGCAGAAATATATGTTTTGTCAAGTATGGCCATTAAGTTATGTAATCTTGTATTTCGTGAAATAAAATGTAAAGTAAATAATTAAATCCTAATACTCAAATTTGACCGTTAACTTATTAATTTATACTAAATTAATAATTAGAGAACTTAATAGATACTCCTGACTTAGCGCAAGCTCGATGGGCCAGCAAGTGCGTAAATTCTTCTCCCCCGTTCCTGGCGATAGTCTGCCGCGATGGGCAAAGCGTAAAGGCGACGTGCCCCGCTGACAAGTAACCTACTCAAAAGGAGGTTATAATTCCAAATTCGCCCCCTTTGCAATCCCCACTATTTTTCGTATATTTGAAACTACGCGGGTTTAAGTTGTTGGCGCTATAACGCTTTGTATGGGTAAGCATTTCATCCCGATAGCTATCGGGAATCTTAAAAAAGTTGTTATTATAATGATAAAATGTGGTACTCTAAGGCGCCGAAGAGGCGTAGCCTCGATAAATATTGTAGCAACGGATTTTAATCCGTTGAAAAGGTAAGGAGAAAAACATTAAGAACCGTAGGTTCGACCCATATAAATAGCAACGCTAATATGGATCGTGCCTATAGCACTCTTAATATTGAATTCATGTAACAACGGGTTAAAACCCGTTGCTACAAAATGTTTCGAGCCGAAGGCTCTATAATAAGGCTAACCCACACAAACCGTCATAGAACCAAGTTGTTCCTCTCGCAAATCCGCAATAAAATCAAGCCCGGTAATTATTTCGCAACACGGCAAATTCGGCTATTTTTTAAGCAATCAATGTCTTTCTTTGAAATTATTATTACATTTTTGAGCGTTCACGCTCAAAATATAGCGTAAAAATGCCCCAACTAACTGCCCGGGCGTTTTCGCTGTAAGATAATAGGGTCTTATGTTCGTCTTTAATCCTCTCTCTTCTTTAATTCATTTTCTATTTCTTCAATCGTAGGTAAACTTGACCGAAGATTTTTTGGCAATAACCTGGTCAGTTCAAATTCCGAAATACCAATCGGTTTATTCATATCCCTTAAGGCATATTCAGCCATAACTTTATCTTTTGTCTGGCAAAGGATCAATCCAATTGTAGGTTTATCCGTTTTATGTTTTATCAGGTCATCTACGGCAGAACAATAAAAGTTCATTTTCCCTGTATATTCCGGCTTAAAGTCGCCTTTTTTTAAATCAATGATTACGAAGCACCTCATTTTAAGATGGTAAAATAAAAGATCAAGGTAAAAATCCTGATCGCTTACTGTCAGTTTATATTGCCGGCCAACAAAAGCAAAACCAGCGCCTAACTCCAACAGAAATTTCTGCACTTGTTTAACAAGTTCGGTTTCCAGTTCCCGTTCTGTGAAAGGCTGGGCAAGCGTAATAAAGTCAAAGATGTATGGATCTTTTAACGTTTCTCTCACCAAATCTGATTGCGCGCCTGGTAATGTTTTTGAAAAATTATTAATTGCTTCTCCCTGCCTGAGATGAAGATTGCTTTTGATCATCAGCGAGAGCATATCTCTGCTCCAGCCGTTTAAAATAGTTTGCTCAATGTACCATAAGCGTGTTTCTTTTTTCTTAATCTTTTGCATCAGCAAAATATTATGACCCCATGGAATTTGGGAAACAGCCTGTTTCCTAAATTCAATCTTATCCGAACCGTCTTCCTGCAATTGTGAAACAGGCTGTTTCACAATTAGATTTATTGCTTAAAATATATCGTGAAATAAATATCACGATATGCCTCAACCGACGAACTTTATTTTGTAGCTGGCAAATGATAGTTTAATATAATAAGCCTCTTGATAATTCCCTCTGAATTTTGTATTTTTGATTAAATCCGACGCCTGATTTTAGCATTGTACAGCAGCAATAAAAGCACTAAAAATATTTCTACAAATGCTTGATTTACTATTTTTCTAACAAATCTGTCGCCTTTCTTTGAAATTTTGGTTATATTTGATTGATTTACAATGCTTTAATAGGGAGTTTATTCATCTTTCCCTCATAGCCTAAACGCGTTTAGCCTGCGAAACGAGTTTTTTTATCACGCCCTAAATGCGTTTTGCCTGCGGAAATGGAAATTTTATCACGCCCTAAACGCGTTTAGCCTTCGGAACTGGATTTTTTATCACACCCTAAACGGGTTTAGCCTTCGGGATTTATTGCTTTCTCACGCCCTAAACGCATTTAGCCTGCGGAATTTGCTTTTTTACGTGGCTGAAACGGACCGATTGGCTGCAATTAGCCTGCCTGGGTATTCTCCTTCATCAGGGACTTTCCCGCAAGCAAAGCTAAAAACGTAAGCGCCGCAACTGCCGACAGGTAATAGCCAACATATTGCAGGCCGTAACCTTTAGCAAGGGTAGTAGCCAGGACGGGCGTTAATGAGGCGCCAAGTATGCCCGCCAAAGTAAAAGCTATGGATGAGCCGGTATAGCGGACTGATGCCGGAAAAATTTCGGCAAGTGCGGTGCCCAAAGGGCCATAAGTTAAGCCCATTAAAAACATACCGAGCACGAGAAAGACAACGGTCATTCCCCAGCTGCCGTCGCTGAATAAGGGCGAAAAAAACAAGCCAAAGATAAAAATGCCGGCGGTGGCGAAGGTCAGGATCTTGTTACGGCCATATTTGTCGGCCAGGATAGCGGAGAGCGGAATACCCATACCAAAAAACACATTTGCGATCATTTCACCGATAAGAAAACTTGTTCGCGAATAATGAAAAGTCTTTGTGCCCCAGTCGAGGGTAAAAACTGTAAGTAAGTAAAATAATAAGAAAGTAGTAACGGTGGCTAAAGTACCGAGGATAAGCACTTTTGTATGCCTGGTAAATACATTGGCAATAGGAATTTTAACCCGCTCATTTTTTTCCATTACTTTCAAAAAATCGGGGGTTTCGGTTATTTTTAAACGAACATACAGGCCAACCCAAACCAATACAGCGCTGGCAATAAATGGGATACGCCAGCCATAACTGAAGAATTGCTGGTCGTTCAGGGTTTTGCTGAGGATAAGAAAGGTTGCTGTTGAAATTAATAATCCAATTGGTGCGCCTAATTGCGGGAACATGCCATACCATGCTTTTTTTCCAGGAGGAGCATTTTCAGTGGCCAGTAAAATTGCACCACCCCATTCGCCGCCAAGCCCAAGGCCCTGCCCGAAACGAAATATGGCCAGCAAGATAGGTGCCACAATGCCGATAGAATTGTACGTCGGCAGTAAACCAATGGCCACGGTTGAGGGCCCCATAGTCAATAGTGCTGCCACCAGTGTGGCCTTGCGACCCTTTCGGTCGCCGAAATGCCCGAACAAAGCGGCCCCCAATGGCCTTGCGAAAAAGGCCAGGGCGAAAGTCGCCAAAGATGCAAGCCTGGCCGAAGCGGGATCAGCAGCCGGGAAAAACAGTTTTGGAAAGACCAGCACCGCCGCAGTGGCATAAATATAAAAATCAAAAAATTCGATGGTAGTGCCTATCAGGCTCGCTATAAGAATCGTACGTGCGGAATTCCCGGGGCTGTTTTTTTGACTCATAAGGGTCTTTTTAAAATTGCGATAAAAACGAAGCCAAACATATCATATTCCGGCCAATAATGGTAAACTAAATAAGTGGAAACGTGTTTAGAGATTGGGAATTCGCACAATAATAATCATAATGAATGGATAATGTGAACGTTATGGCAACTCCCCTCTTGAGAGGGGTGCGTCTGGTTGTGTTGTGGCGGGCCTGCCGGCAGGCAGGCAGGGGTGTGTTAGCCGATATGCCCGTTAACACACCCCTCCACCCCTCTCAAGAGGGGAACCGCACAGGCCCTTGCCTTTAATTCGCTCTATTCCTTATTTTTCAATCACTAAACACATTAAATGGAAATAAAATCAACCCGAACCTGACAAAGTTTAAGAACTGCTATCCATACGCTATAAAAAGCTAAACTCTTTAATGGCAGGATTAATAAAAATTGTACATTTATCATCAACAACAACCGCCACAAATAAAAAAGCATGAAAGAATTTGACATCAAAAAAATAACTCTCGGGGGTGTTTTGATTGCTTTAGGCATCGTATTCGGCGATCTGGGCACCTCCCCACTATATACTTTTACAGCTATTATAGGGAAAGGCACCATTACGGAAGAATTAGTGTTAGGCAGCGTTTCTGCAATATTCTGGACACTTACTTTTCAAACTACATTAAAATATGTGCTCATTACCATGCGGGCAGACAATAACGGTGAAGGAGGCATATTTTCATTATATGCCCTCATCAGGCGACATGCCAAATGGCTGATATGGCCTGCAATCATCGGCGCCAGTTTCATGATAGCCGACAGCCTTATTACCCCGCCAATTTCAGTTACATCAGCCATAGAAGGATTAAAGGGTATAGCGCCAAATGTTCCGATTTTGCCGATCGCTTTATGTATCCTTGTCATCTTATTTCTGTTTCAGCGGACAGGGACAGGCCTCATCGGCAAGTTTTTCGGGCCTGCGATGGTAATTTGGTTCGGCATGATAGCGGTACTTGGTTTTAACTTTTTAATAAAAGATATTTCTGTACTAAAAGCTATTAACCCAATTTATGCTTACAGACTTATTGTTGAATATCCGGGAGGTTTTTGGGTTTTAGGCGGCGTATTCCTTTGTACAACAGGCGCCGAGGCTTTATATGCCGACATGGGACATGTGGGCAGGAAGAATATCCAAATGGCATGGATACTCATAAAAATATCGTTGCTGTTATGCTATTTCGGTGAGGCAGCATTATTAAAACAACACATCGGCCAGACTTTGAAAGCCATTGAACCGTTCTATGGACTGGTGCCGCAATGGTTTCTGATACCCTGTATTTTAATTTCTACCCTGGCAACAATAATAGCAAGCCAGGCATTAATAAGCGGCACCTATACCCTGTTTAATGAAGCCATACGGCTGAATGTTTGGCCCAGGCTGCGAACAGCATTCCCGTCAGACTTGCGCGGGCAGGTTTATATTCCTGCAATAAACTGGATGATGATGGCAGGGTGTATAGGTATGGTGCTGTATTTCAGGGAATCAACCAACATGGAAGCCGCCTTCGGCCTATCTGTAACCCTTACCATGCTGATGACTACTGTTTTATTAAGCTTCTACCTGCGTACAAAACGGTACCCTAAGCTTTTCACGTATGCTGTACTTGCTGTGTACCTTAGTATCGAGCTTACTTTTTTAGTAGCCAATATGAGAAAATTCATGCATGGCGGATGGCTTACCTTGTTAGTTGGCTTACTGTTAATAACAACCATGTATATATGGCAGGCGGGACGAAAATTAAAAGAAAAGTATAAAAAATATCTGCCCCTTGATGATTATATACCCGATATCGTAAGATTGAGCCACGATACTGCAATACCAAAATTCGCTACACACCTGGTATATCTAACCTTTACTGACAGCCCTGCGTTTATTGAACGGCGGATTATCGAATCTATTTTTTGTCAGCAACCCAAACGTGCAGAGTTATATTGGCTATTGCATGTAGATGTTGATGATGCGCCTTATACCATGAGCTATTCAATTAAAACCCTTGCCCCGCAGGATCTTATCTACGTGCGGTTCAAATTAGGGTTTCGTGTTGTGCCGCGTATCAATTTGTATTTCAGAAAGATTGCCGCCGGCATGATTGCCAATAAAGAACTTGAATATAAAAACAACTATTGTGTAATCGATGAACGCGATGCCTGCGGGGATTATCGTTTTGTGGTGATGAAAAGTTTTCTGTCATTTGATAACCAACTTCCATTTTGGACAAACCTGATGATGAGGACCTATTTTTTACTCGACAAAATAAGCCTGCCCGATCCGGAAGCATTTGGGCTTGATTATAATAATGTAGTTGTAGAAAGGGTACCCCTGATTGTTCAGAAGATAGATAATATCCAACTAAAACGAGAAATGTGATAAGCAAGGCATATCCGGCTTAAGACTTTCGACTAAGGACTAAAGACTTAACCCAAATGCTCCCAGGCGCTCTGGTACCCGCCGAGGCTATCCGCATAGGTGATCATTTCTGCATAAAATGGCAGGCGGCTAAGGGTGGCGCTGTCGCCAATGATCACCAGCTTTTTTCGGGCCCTGGTCATGGCTACGTTCATGCGGCGGATATCGGCCAAAAACCCAATGACACCTTCGCTATTGCTCCTGGTTAAACCGATCAGCACCAGGTCACGTTCCTGTCCCTGAAAGCTGTCGATGGTATTGACGGAAATTAAATCGTCATAAACCTGTAAAGATGGGGTTTGAAGCAATTGTTCTTTCAGCAAACGGATTTGCTCCCGGTATGGCGATACCACCGCAATGGATGGAAAATCAGTTGAGCTGTAATGCCCTTCCAGGGTTGCCGCCAGCTTTTCGAGGTACCTGAACAGGAAGGCCGCCTCTTCGGGGTTGGCCACGCTGGTACCGGCGGGTTTTTCATCAAAGCCACAGCCGGCAGTATCAATAAATACCATGGGCAGGTCACCGGTGAAAAGCAAATGGTTAGCCACAGAGGTATGGGCCTTTAGGGCATTATTATAAAACACGCGGGAAGAGTAAGCCATGATGGCATGGTGCATCCTGTACTGTTCATCCAGCAGGGTAACCGCTTCGGGATACAGGGAGATACATTTCTCAATCAGTGTGGTGCTTAAACCCTTTCGTGCCGCTTCGTCTGATTTTATGGTGGGAGAAAGCTGGCAATGGTCGCCGGCAAGCACCACCTTTTGCGCTTTTACTATTGGGATCCAGCAGGCAGGTTCCAGCGCCTGCCCTGCTTCGTCAATAACCACCGTCCCGAACTTAAGGTTACGGATGGTATAATGATTTGCGCCGGCAAGCGTTGCCGTAATTACCTGCGCTTTGCTCACCAGATCGCTGATGATGTATTCCTCTGTTTTGGCAACTTCCTTCATGATCTTATGGGCCTCGTCAAACAGGGCCTTGCGCTGGTCGCGTTCGGCTTTGCCAAAACTACGCTTATACTTATGGCCCATGTTTTTAAATTCGGCGGCCTGCTTTTTCAGCCTTTTGCTTTCCTTCATGTAGGGATGCAGGGCCATCTGGCTATCCAGCGTGAGATCGGTTAATTTATCGGAAACCCGCGCCGGGTTGCCAATCCGCAATACATTGAGGCCCTCCAGCGATAGTTTTTCGCTGAGCAGGTCAACCGCCGTATTGCTTGGCGCCACAACTAAAACCTGTTCTTTATTTTGCCGCACCATCCGGCTGATTGCCTGTACCAGCGTGGTTGTTTTACCCGTACCGGGCGGCCCGTGTATAATGGCAAGGTCCTGTGCCGACATGATTTTATCTACCGCCAATTGCTGGGAGGAATTTAAACCTGCAACAGTTAGCGGGTTTGTAATGGTATGAAATACAGGGGCTTTCTTCCCGGTCAGGATTTGCACAAGGCGGCCTTCTGTGGGTTCATCGCGGAGTTTTGCAGCCTGTTTAAGCGCAGCAAACATCTCATCATAATTGTTATTATCAAACAGCAATTCGATGCCCAGCTTACCGTCACGGCACCAGTCCGGAAGTTCTTCGGTAAAGATGTTGATCTTTATCCTGTCGCCGCCCTGGTAGGTAATAACCCCTTCGACACGGTTATTTTTGGGATCATGGTTGGAGAACAGCACCGCCGGGCTGCCAAAACGCAACTGATGAATAATATCCAGATGGGTCTTTCTTACAGCTTCCACATTCAGGTAATCCCCGCGGCTGGGTTCGGTACCTGTAATTGCAACCGGGTACCAGGCAAGGCCTGCTGCCCTGCGGTCTGTAACCGAGGTTGACGATGTAAGTTTTAAATAGGCCTCGCGGTCCTCCGCCTGTTCAATTTTCAGCAGGTCCGCCAGCTTTTTGAAATAATCCATTCGCGCAAAGGTAAGCAATAGCAGCTATGAGGGAATGGATATTAATGGGTAACAAAAGATAGCATCAGGATATATGTTTGTCCGTCCGGTTTGGGGTGAACATACATTTGGACGGGCGGACATATTGGGTGTCAGTCGCCTTTGCGCAATGCAGTGGCTTCAGACTACAAATGCGGCTTCGCCTTTGTTGGTGTTGTCACCAACAAACCGTGGTGCCCGGGTTTATTTGGATTTTAAACTAATTTACGGGATAGCATAGATTTATAGAACTAATCAAAGGGTTTCATCTAAATTCTTGACACGCGGGTCTCGTTGGTGACAACACCAACAAGGGCGGGGAAATGGGTTACCTCGGTAAAGCCTAATGCGCAGGCGATTTCAGACACGCTCCAGCTGCTATGCTTCAGCAGGATTTTTGATTCCTGCAAAAAACGGCTGGCAATAATTTGAGTTGTTGTTTTCTGCGTATTTTCTTTTACGGCCCTGTTCAGGTGGTTTACATGTACATTTAACTGCTGTGGAAAATCAGAGGCGGAACGAAGGTGTATTTTTTGATGTGTATCCCAACTCTGGCGCGAGTCTGCCGCGAGGGGCAAAGCGTAAAGGCGACCCGTGCCCCGCTGACAGGTAACCCATTATGCCGCCCTGGCCGGGTTTTCAATTGCAGAACTAATTAGGGTACTTTAAAACCAGCGGGGGGGGGTAATATAACAAAACAGCACTTTTGTTAACTGATGAACCTGGGCAAAGTTTTGTCCGTCCGTTTGAGAGGTACGGTACTTGGGAACGGACGGACAAGATTTGGCGAGGCGATGTTTAATAAAAAGGTAAAGGGTTGGAATGAAATAGATGCTGAGGCTATTTTGTCAGTACTGGTATGAAGGGGCAAAATGAAACTCAAGATTATTTTAAGCCTGATAAAAACCTTCCATTAACCCAACCAGGCTAAATTCACTTTTAGGTGCTTCACAAACGGGGCAATAATAATCTGTTAAGGCAGTAAATTCAATATTTTTATCTATGTTGTTTACCGAATCTCCATATTGTTTATCATACCTGGTTAAGCAATTATTACATTGATATACCTGTTCCGGTACTTTTTCCGGATCTGAGTCTTTGTTTTGATAAGCCGGAGCTAAATCGATATGACTGCTTTGCCTGTCATAAAAATTTTTACAAAGGGAAATCAGGTGAGCAGTTAATTTATCTGATTGCACCGCTTCCCGGTAAACTTCGTAGTCTTTTGAATTGGGGTTAAAATCTTTGGTGTGTAACAGGTCGTACAATCCATCTTTGTTTTTTTTTATGATGACCGAACCGGGCAAGCCTGTTTTGGGCTGTGTTTTAATGGCAAAACATAGCTGGTAAGTGCGCAGATCGGCTTCTTCGAATTCGCGCACCAGCTGTTTTTTTAATGCCAGGCCTTCTTCACAAACATCTTCTACCTGCCAGTTTAATTCATTTGCGGCATGCCTTACATTTAGCTGGTATTTACTGAGGAGCAATCCCCATTCGTATCGGTCAGAAGGCTCAATGCCTTTTATGATGATGGATTTCCAGGGGGTAGTATAAAGTTGACCAATATGGGTCTTAAGGCAAAGCTGGCAGGCGTCCTTTAAAAACCCAATCGGAAAAAGTTCATTGCGCCGGTAAATCCCGAGCCAGTACCAGCTATTGTATTTATTAAAACCCTCGTAATAAGGCAGCTGAAAAGCCGGCAATTTAAGCCCGGATGTTATAGGTTGAAAAGTGGCACCGGCTTTTTTTGAAAGCATTTTAATAAACAGCTGGTCCTCCGTATTTTCCTGGTCGTAAAAAAGCTTTTTGTTTCCGAAGATAATTTCTTCAGCCGTTTTCGCTAATGATGGAATATCATCAGAATAGACCAATGAAGGAAAACAAAAATATTTGCCTGATTTAGGAAAGCGGATATAGAAATACCAGTAATTGCTAATATCAGAAGTAATAAAATTAAAATTTCCACTGAAAAATGGCACGAATGTTTGCTGACTATCAACCATGTTGATCTTTAACCGGGGCTGGAAATCAAAACTGTCCAGTATGCCTTTATACACCCCTTCGCGAAGCCAGCTTTCCTGGTTGAATATGGTATCAGCAACATAAGAACTTACAATATTGGGCTGTGCATCGTTATCTATCTCAAAATAAATTTCGGTTCTTAGCATCTCCGTTTCCAGATCCTCCAGGCGATCCTCGTTTATAGAAAAATATAACTGCTGCCTGTTGCCAAAGCGGATACTATCGGCGCCCGCTTTTTCAGCGATCAGCAATATTTCGTAAAGATCTCCGGCCGATACCAAACCACCCGGAAGATTTATTTTGATCAAATGCTCCATAGCCTAATTATTCACTGTTTCCATACTTTTCAAAGTTTCATCAAGCAGCCGCTTAACTTCGGGCCTGCATGAGCCACAGCCAGTGCCTGCCCCTGTGGTATTGCATAACTCTTTCAGTGTAGCACAGCCTTCGCCTATTTTTTTCCGGATGTTTTCACTGCCAACATTATTACAGCTGCAAACCAGTTTGCCAAGCACAGGGTCGGCCTTGCTGCCGCTTCGCAATAATTGGAGTCTTTTTTCACTTAATTCGGTTTTGTTGGCTATCAGATCCCTGAATTCTAAAAACTCACTTTTGTCACCTATCAGGATGGCGCCAACCAGCCTGTCCTGATGTACTATGCATTTTTTGTAATACCGTTTCGCTTTGTCTATAAAAACAACCTCTTCATAATCTTTATCATCCGGGCATTCCGGTATCCCGATGCTGCATAGATCAAAGCCATGAATTTTGATGATATTCATAAATAAACTGCCTTTGTAATAGCTGGCAATATCACCATTCAAATAACCAGCTACCACCTGGGCCTGTTGCTCCGCGGCGGCAGTAATCCCATAAAGCGTCCCTTTAAATTCGGCTATTTCGCCAATGGCATAAATATCAGGGTCGCTGGTTTGCATGCGTTCATTTACGGTTACACCCCGGCGGCAATCCAATCCGCAATCTTTGGCAATTTCCATATTCGGGCTGGTGCCGATAGCAAGGATCATGGCATCGCAATTAATTTTGCGCCCGCTTTTTAAACCAATCCCGGTTAATTTTGATCGTCCGTAATACAATTGTACTTCGTCATCGTAATAAATATCGCAGCCCTGGTCCGCCATTTCTTCGTGCAATAGCTGGCTGCCCAGCGTATCCAATTGCCGGTTCAAAAATGAGGAGGTTCGCTGTATGATGGTTATTTTTACGCCGATTTCCCTCAATGAAGCTGCCATCTCCAAACCAAGCAATCCGCCGCCAACAATTACCACATGCCCGGTGCCGGGCACATGTTTCTTAAAATTATCGGCATCAACGCGACTGCGCATAGTGAATATGCCTGCCAAAGCAGGGACATTTTTTGGAACCGCTGCCCTGCTGCCTGTCGCTATCAGTAAAATATCATAACTGGTTTTTACACCTCTTGAATCCGTTACCTGTTTATTTACCCTGTCTATTTTTTCAATACTGACACCCCGCAGTAAACTGATTTTGTAACCCGGTTCATCTTCGTCTTTCATTTTAACTAACTGTTCCCATTTTTGTTCACCGCTGATGTAGTCGGGCAGCATTACACGGTTATAAAACGGGAAGTCCTCTTTGCTGAAGATGGTAATTTCGTCATCCTGGTTAAGCGCCCGGTATGATTTTACAAAACCGTAAGCCCCGGCCCCCGCACCAATCACGATGATCCGCTGGAAGGGTTTTTTATATTTGAATACGCTTACCGCGCAATATTTAAAATCAGGTTCCTTTGAAATAGGATCAACCTGGCCTGATGTCAGGTTGTTGGCCCGGTTAAGGTCGTTGCCTAATATTTTCCCCCAATGCATTGGCAAAAAAATTACGCCCTGTTTTATTTGGGTCGATATTGCAGCCTTAACCCTTACTTCCCCGCGCCTTGACATTATCACCGTAACGTCCCCTTCATTTATTTGTAGAGTATCAGCATCGCGCGGGTGTATTTCCATAAATGATTGCCGGTAATGCTGGTTAAGCTTGTTTACTTTACCGGTTTTAGTCATCGTAAGCCATTGATCGCGGATACGGCCGGTAGTTAAGATAAAGGGAAAAGCATCATCGGGTTTTTCACTCGTGATGGCATCAGGTACGGGATGTATAATTGCTTTTTTGGAAGGGGTATAAAAGCGTTTATCAGTAAATAACCTGGTGGTACCCGCTCCCTGGCCTTTCTTTTTATAGGGCCATTGGACAGATCCCTGTTCTTTCAGTATATCGTATGTTAAACTGCTGATATCAATATTGGTTTTTGCGGTTAAACGGGCATGTTCGGAATAAATTGCAGCTGAATTTTCAAATTCAAATCCTTTATAGCCCATTTTGCGTGCAAAACGGCAAATAATCTCGGCGTCAGGCAAAGCTTCACCGGGGGCATCAACTATTTTGTTCAGGTAACTGATACGACGCTCGGAATTGGTCATTGTCCCCTCTTTTTCTGCCCAGGCGGCAGCCGGCAATATCACATCAGCGTAATCAAAGTTTTCGTGCTTGTTGCTGATCTCCTGCACAACCACAAATTTTGCTTTCTTTACTGCCCCTTCTGCCAGCCGGGCATTTGGCAAACTGGTTAACGGATTGGTGCCGATGATCCATATAGCCTTTAAGCTGCCATTATCAAGGGCCTCAAACATTTCTGTTGCAGTCAATCCGGGTTTTGGATCAATAACACCGCCGCCCCAAAACTTTTGTACCTCCGCCCGGTGCAATGGATTATTCAGGTCGCGGTGCGCAGGCAATGCATTGGCCAGCCCACCAACTTCGCGCCCGCCCATCGCATTTGGTTGGCCGGTTAGTGACAATGGCCCCGACCCTGGTTTGCCAACATGCCCCGTTATGAGGTTAAGGTTAATAAGGCTCAAATTTTTATTTACACCAACAGAACTCTGGTTAAGCCCCATCGTCCACATGGAAATAAAACCCTTTGCTTCGGCAATGTATTTTGCCGCTAAACGGATATCGTTTTCTTTAACGCCACACACGCGTGCAGCCCCGGCAAGGCTTTTTTGAAACACCATTGCGCTGTATTGCTCAAAACCTTCGGCGTGATTGGTAATAAAATCAAGGTCGATATCGCCATTCTCAATCAGTACCCTGCCAATGGCATGGTTAAGGGTAATGTCGGTTCCAGGGTTAATCTGCAGGTGCAGGTCTGCAATGCTGCAACTGTCCGTAACACGCGGGTCAACAATAATTATTTTAATATTTGGATTAGCTGCCTTATGCGCCTCCACCCTTCGCCATAAAACCGGGTGGCACCAGGCCGGGTTAGCGCCGGTTACATAAAAACAATCAGCCAGTTCAATATCGTCATAACAAACGGGGACACTATCCTCCCCTAATGACATTTTATAGGCGGCAACCGCGCTGCTCACGCACAAACGCGAGTTGGCATCAATATTATTGCTACCAATAAACCCTTTCATCAGTTTATTGATTACATAATATTCCTCCGTCAGGCATTGTCCTGAAGCATAAAATGCCACGGAATCCGGCCCATATTTATTGATAAAGGTTTTAAAAACGGCAACTGTGCGGTCAAGCGCTTCATCCCAGCTGACCCGCTGCACCGGCATGTTTTTGTTATACCGCATTTGCGGGTAAAGCAGCCTGTCCGTCTTATCATTAACAGTATAATGCAGGTTAATGCCTTTACTGCATAGCATCCCCTTATTAACAGGATGGTTTTGGTCGCCTTCGACCAAAACCTGCCCGTTCTTGTCTTTATGAACAAGTACGCCACACCCAACCCCGCAATAACAGCAGGTTGATGCTGATGTATTTATTTGCTGCTTTTTTGCTGCCATCTATTTGTATCTGTTCTTTTTTATCAGGCAACACCGCCTGCTAATATTCGTTCATTGTCAACACTTTCGTTTAAAGCGGGTTGCTTATTAAACCTGGTTATTAACACAATTAATGCAACAATTAATGTTCATCGTCAATTGAAAACTTATCTATTAATAAATTCGATAACCGGTCATGAATTTCCATATACTTCGGATCATACACGATATCTTTTTTATTGCGTGGCCTTTTTAAAGGCACATCAACAATCTCTTTTATTGTAGTTGCGGGCCCATTATTCATAACAACTACTTTATCTGATAAAAAAATGGCTTCTTCAATATCATGCGTTACCATTATAATGGTTTTCTCGCGATGGTCCAGAGTCCATAGTTTCAGCAGCTCAATATGCATGGCACTTTTGGTAAGCGCGTCCAACGCGCCAAAGGGTTCGTCGAGCAATAATATTTTGGGATTAATGGAAAACGCACGTGCAATGGCCACACGTTGTTTCATCCCGCCAGAAAGCTGCCCGGGTAATTTATCCTTGTGTTCCCAAAGATTAACCATCTTTAAATTAGTTTCAACCAATTTGATTTTTTCTGTTTCAGGTATATTTTTTATCACGGAATCAACCGCAACATAAATATTTTTATAAACGGTAAGCCAGGGCAGTAACGAGTAGTTTTGAAAAACAATACCCCTGTCGGGCCCCGGAGAAGTTACCTTTTTGCCGTTTGCAAGCACCATGCCGCCGGTTGGTTTAACCATCCCGCTGATAGTACCCATCAGCGTTGATTTACCACAACCGGAGTGGCCTATAAGCGAAACTATTTCACCTTTCTTCACAGTAAGGTCAATGTCTTTAATGGCGGTATATGTGCCTCCGGGGGTTTTAAAGCTTACGGTAACATTGTTAATTTCAATGCTTACCGGGGCGCTGTAAGTCTGTTCCAATATTCTGTCAGCAATTTCAGTAATGTCTTCTTCTGCTGCTATGATTGATGTTTGACTCATAATAATATTTTTAATGCATTGATAATTATGGTGCTATGCTGCGTATGAGAATTTTTGCTGTAACCAGGTAAAACACCTGTCGAGCAATGATCCAACTATACCTATAATGATGATAGCGACTAAAATTTTAGCTACACTGCCCCCGTTAAATCCTTCTTCCCAAACAAAATTTCCAAGCCCTATTCCACCCGAAAGCATTTCGCCGGCAACAATCACCATCCAGGCAATACCAATTGAAAGCCTTAACCCGGTAATTATATGCGGTAAACTAAAGGGTAATAATATTTTGGTAAGGTACTTCCAGGTTGAAAACCCGAAGGCTTTACTCACATTTTTATGATCCTGCGGAATATTTGAGGCGCCAAATGCCGCATTGATTAAAGTAGGCCATAAAGAACAAATAAATATCATAAAGATGCTTGCCTTTGGCGAGTCCTGAAAAATTGCCAGCCCCAATGGGAACCATGCCAATGGCGAAACAGGTTTTAAAATTTGCACCATCGGATTGATAATCTTCATGGCTATTTTGCTGCTTCCCATTATTAAGCCCAATGGAATCGCGAATAAGCTGCCCAGACCAAAGCCAATGCTTACCCTGCCAAGCGAGCTTAACAATTTAGTACCGATCCCCTTCTGGTCTGCATCGTTTTGAAAAGGGTGGTGCATAACTTCTTTAAAAACCGCCCATGTAGCTAACGGGGTTGGGATTTCATTTTTAGTTATCTTAGCTATCAAGGCCCAGATACCACCCATAATCACCATTCCCGCCAGGAAATAGACTACAGACATCAATGATTTAATTGAAAATATTTTTTTCATCTCTCTCTTTTTAATTCAGGCAGGATTTGCCGAACCATAAGGCACGGCAAATCCTTTCCCTTAAATAACAATCCATTCTATTTTTTTGCCCCGGCAATGTATTGTGCCGGATTTTTCGGGTCAAAAACAATGGTCTCAAGATTCGTTTTAAAAGGTTTCATATCCTCCTGAACAGGTACAGCCATACTTTTGGCTACTTCATTATACAAATCGGTCATTATTAATTTCTGTGCAACTTCCTGGTAATTGGGGGCTGTGCTGATCATACCAAAGCGCATGTATTGCGCCATAAACCATATTCCGTATGACACTTTTGGCATATTCACTATACCGTTATTATAAAACAGCATGTAATCGTCTTTATATTTCTGAACCCCCAGATCGCAGCCTATTTCTGTAGAGCCCATCAGCCTGGCTTCTATAACCTGTACCGGTGCATTTACGTAGTTTGGTTTGCTCAGTATCAAAGCAGCTTTTTTACGGTTGCTCATTACATCCAGCCATCTGCAGGCTTCAATAAGCGCTTTCATTACATTTTTCAGGTCTTCTTTGTCTGTTTCAGAAAAGGCTTTATTAACTACCAACGCTTTTTCGGGATGGTTTTTCCAGATATCCTGACTTGATATTTGTGTAAAACCAATTCCCTGTGATGCCGCTACACCATTCCATGGTTCGCCAACACAAAATCCCTCCATATTATCAACCTTCATATTAGCTACCATTTGCGGCGGGGGTATAGTTATAATTCCGACTGATTTAGCATTTACCCCACAAGCGGCCAACCAATTCCTCAACCATATATCATGCGTTCCACCGGGAAACGTCATAGCAAAGGTTACTTCCTTGCGGGCTTTTATTGATTTAACGGCCGCGGCCACTTTTTTCAAATCTCTAAAACCAACTAACCCGCAAAAATCTTTAGATAATGTAATGGCTTGTCCGTTGTTATTTAAGATCATGGCAATTTTCATTTCGGAGCCCGCTTTGCCGCCAATACCTGTGTAAACCGAAAATGGCATGGAGAACAAACAATGAGCCCCATCCAGTTCGCCATTTAAAATTTTATCGCGAACAACGGCCCATGATGTTTCTTTTGATAATTGCACATCAACACCATACTTTGTAAAAAAGCCAAGTTCTTTTGCAATAACCAATGGAGCGCAGTCAGTCAGGGGGATAAAACCAAGTTTAATTACCTTTTTTGGCGGATTCGCGTAAACTTTTGAAACGAAAATCAAAATGAACAAACTCCATAATAAAATGAGTTTGGAACTATTATATATATATTTTTTCATTTGAGTTGGTTTAATTATTTATGATTATTGCCTGATTGGAACAGGTTTACTATAAAAAAAATCGGGCGTGAATTTGATCATAACATAAGCCCAGGTAGCCGTTTTATCAAAAGTTGCAGCAACAGCATTGTTTACAGCCTGCCCTTTGGCAAAAGGCATATTGTCAGTAGCTTTCATAAGCGAATAGCCTAATTCAATATTGGTAAACTTGTTCATGGTATAACTTAGCTGCAGGTCTGCTTCTTTACCTAAATTTTTGGCTATCAGGGCCCCGTCAGCTTTCTTCATATCCTCATTTAAGGAAAATGAATGGAGGTCTATCCCTGCTGAGAATACATTTGCTGTGTATTTGAATTTTATGTAAGGATTACTCAAACCACCTTTTGGAGATCCGGTACCGGCATAAAAATAATCCATGTATCCCCAAAACTTATGCGGACTACCATATAAAGGGTCAAAGGAATTGTTTTTGCCCAAAGCAATATCAGCGGTCTTGGTACCCGAAAGCACATCGTAACCGGGAGTGACACTAAAACGGTCTTTTTGATAAGTAGCGGCAATGCTATAATGAAAGGCATTCATATCCTTGCCATCCCGGTCTTTACCTGATTGACGGTAATAAGCCGCCTGGATAGCAATTTTGCCAAAGTCGGAAGCGTTACCAAAAGTAGGGCTAACCATTACACCATAAGTATAGCGTTTATTGGTGGAGTAATCAAAATTGTCATTTGCACCGGAAGGCACAAAACGTCGTCCATAAACATAACCTGTAGCTGCACTGCCAGTTGAGTCGAGTTTGTATTTCCCAAAATCATCGTTAAAGAACAAGGCTGAAACTTTAGTTTGATCAAACTTCTTGCTGATATACAAACTGGTAAAAGACTTATAATCCTGTGTTGCCCCATTAGTACTGGGTGGGTTACTATAAATAGGGGTACCTGTTTTTGAACTGTTACTTGCCGCACTGCCGGCGGCGGCTAATGGAACAAGTCCAGCCGGAACCGGCACCAGGGTACCCAGGCTGTTTTTAACATAAGCCGGCAGGTTACCCGGTATGTAGTTACTATTGGTAACACCCGCAGCGTCGGTATTCTGGTTAAATGCATAACCTAAATCAACCTGCCAGCCATGATGCATAACTTTTAGCAAAGCCATATCAAACTGACGGGCCTGCTGCAACCAATCAACATTACCGATCAGGCGCGAATCATCATAGATCAATTCCTGGCGGCCAACCTTTAGAGAAAGCTGATCAAATAATCTGAATTTAATATTGGTATCGGCTTTGTTAGCAAGTGTCAGCTCGGCCCAGCCTTCGTGAAGCCCTAAACGACTGCCATCTGCCGGAGATATAGTAGAAGCATCTGCGCCCCATATCCTTATATCCTGAATACTGACACCGAAAGTTAAAAGATCCCATTTATAACCGAAATTTAAACGGGTGCGCTGAGAAATAAAATCAGCATTTTTTGATTTTGATAATACTAAGTTACCATATCCGTCACGATCTTCAGCACGGATTCGTAACTGGCCTGTCAGACTATATTGAGCCTGGACTTTTATTGACTGAAAACAGCCTATAATTAAAAATATGGTAAAAATTAGGTAATAATGACGTACATTTTTATACATTTGATTTAGTTTTTTGTTTTAATTTTTAAAAAAAGGATTGTTTTCTCTTCAATATATTTACTTAAATATATTGACACGCCACCAGGCCAATATATTTACTTAAATATATTAGCACGCCACCAGGCCAATATATTTAAGTAAATATATTGACACGCCACCAGGCCAATATCACCAAAGCAAAGTAATGCCGGGATATTGAACCAATAATAGCGGGATACTCCCGAAGCTGCAAAAAAGCTGATCAAACACGTTTCATTCCCTGGCTGAATGACCGACGACGTCATTGCATAGGTAGCAGGTGTGATTGCTAAACATGTTAAAATGGCTGGTGCCAACCAGCCATACAGCAGATTGAACGATACGCCAGGTTAAAAAAGGACGGGCAGATAATTGATCGCCCGAAGTGTAGTTAAGTAGTTGTGTTGTCATAGTAGGTAGATTTATAATAGATTTCAATTAATAATGAGGTTTGTCATTATTTTGCCCAAGGTATAGGGCTGATACAAATAAAAAAATGATTAATATCACTTTATGGCTTATTTATTCGGTGCCGGGCGAAACAATTGCTTAATTTTTTTGTTCGCTGCAAATGTAAATTGGTTTACCTGTCCAATATTTTATATATATTTAATAAAAATGCACTTATACTATGATTTGAATCATATTTCATTAAAATATTTTGATTGAAAATATTAAATTATTTAATTTTTGATTTTATAATCGATAAAAATTGGCTTTTTTTACATTTTATTAAAAGCAATGAAAAATATCGCCATTATACCTGAATTATTTGTTTTAGGGGCCGGGCGACCCGGAGCTGATTACCGTTAAAGGGCACAAAATATTACAGGAGGCAGGAGCCGTACTTTATGACAATTTGGCTAATAAAGAACTTTTAAAAATTGCCCCTGCGGCCTGCGATAAAATATATGTAGGCAAACAGCCTTATGGCGAATATACCCTGCAGGAACAAATTCATGAAATGATAAAATACTTTGCCTTTACTAAAGGTAAGGTAGTGCGTTTAAAGGGCGGCGACCCTTTTATTTTCGGCAGGGGCTTTGAAGAAATCATATAGGCACGCCAGCAGGGCATCAAAACCCATTTTATACCCGGCATTACCAGTATGCAGGCATCCGGATTTGAAGACATACCGCTCACCCACCGTTCAATAAGTGAAAGTGTGTGGATGGTAACCGGGACTAAAAAAGATGGCAGGCTTTCGGCTGACTTAAAACTTGCCATACAAAGCAACGCTACCGTTGTAATGTATATGGGCATGAAAAAACTGCATGAGATAGCCCAAACCTATATCGAAGCTGACTGCGGACAGATCCCGGCGGCTATCATACAGCATGCCTCACTCCCAAATCAAAAATCGGTAAGGGGGCTTGTTAAAGACCTGCCCCAATTGGCCGAAAGCAGGCAATTAACTTACCCGGCCATTATAATAATAGGTGAAGTAACCAATCTTTCGAACCAAATAATAGAAATATGAAAATCAGAATAAAGGGGAATTCCCTGCGGTACAGGCTTACTAAAAGCGATGTAGATAAATTTTCAGCAAATGGCTATATAGAAGAAACAACTGACTTTGGCGTCCAAACGTTTACTTATGCCCTGCAAAAAAACCGTCTTAATAATTTATCGGCCATGTTTGAAAAAAACAAAATAACCCTGTTCATGCCCGAATTCATGGCCGTTGAATGGGTCGAAACGGAAAGCGTGGGGTTTGAGTACCAATACAACAGCTTGTATCTTTTGGTTGAAAAGGATTTCAAATATTTGGATAATGTTGCAGAGGACCAAAGTGATAATTATCCGAATCCTTTAGGTACCGGCTAATTTCAATAGAGATTCGTTTTAGCTTTTGAGAAATTTGCATGATTATTTTTGTGAGTTACAATTAAAAATAAATTCTCAAGCTTAAAATGATCTTCTGTTATAAAGTAGGGTTTAAGGATGTTGTACAATTGATTAGCCGCCCCCTCTTTGAAAGTAGGATACCTGTTAACTTGCATAGGTGCTTCTTGTTTCAGGGATTTGTCTTCGGGTTTCGATATTTCTTCATCTGAATTTAAACTTTCATTAGCAACCGGTTCCTGTTTCTCCATCATCGTTTCCACATCCCTGATTAGTTCTTTTAAAAAACTTTCCCTTAGCTTAATGGAATCTGCCAGGTCTTCTACGAATTGAGCGGTTACCACCACGTCAGCATTATCGCCTTGCAAATTATGTACGATGAATAGCGTGTCGGGCTTTATTAAAAAAGGATAAGAGGCTTTATAATCCTTGTGGTAGTCATGGTAATGCTGGTGGTAGTTTTCCCATAATTCTTTAAAGCGGTCTTTTATTTTATTGAGTTGTGCCAATTGTAAACCTATACGTTCTTTGTCCAACGCCAGCAGATCGATTAGCGCCATGTCCTTCAATACACGTAATTCACTTTTATAAGAGAACGAATCATAATAATGGGTTTCGCGGGTAATATCGTAGGCATCGATACTTTTCATTTCCTTAGAATCTGCTTTTATAGGTGCTTCTTGCTTTACCAAGCGCGGATTAAACGTTTGCAAACGGGTAAGGAATGCGGTTATGTTATTCATCATAGGTAGTATATTGGTGGGGCAAATTTATAGGTTATTTGTTTTTATAGTTACATAATCGTGCCTATTTGTCGTTCAATCTAAGTTTATTAATCGTATATTTTCGTATCAAATTGTCCAGCGATGTTATAGAGATCATGAAACGGGGGTTTGATATTAGTTACTGCAATTACTACCCACTTCACCACCCACATTGGCCTCTAACAAGAAATGTTATTTACCTGTAAACAGTTATTAAAAAGGCATTTACAAATAAATCTGATATACGAACAAGTGTTGCTATTGCTTTTTACTACCCACTTTACCACCCGGAATTATGCTGCTGGAGGAGGTAACTGATTGATTATCCATTTTCCCGACTTGTCTGATCCTTCCCTGATAAGAATGCCGAAGCTGCGCAACTTACTGATATTATTATCTACCGAAGTTTTCCCTTGCCCGATTATATCCGACAATTGAGCCTTTGTAACTCTTTCTGCATCATGAATAGCCAATAGTATCTTGGTCAATGGGGTAGTTAAATGTAAACTCCAGCCTTCCAACCATTTCTCAAAAACCATTGGGCGATAGAAGATGACGGTAAAAAAACCGCCCATTTCAAATTTAGGCTCGATCAGTTCGGATTCTTTCATAGCATCCCGCATACGGCTAATACCTGATCCGACTTTTTCAACCAAATTGATGCGCTGCATCAATCCAAAAATTAAAGGATTTCTGGAAAAGCTTTTTGTTCCGAACTCCTGTTGCGTAATAGAACTGATCAGGCCACCGGGGTTACTGATTTCTACCCGGTCATCATAGATCTCCACCATAATCACGGCTCCTTTTTCATAGTAGCTTCGATGACAAAGGGCATTTACTAATGCTTCCCTAAAAACTGTTTCCGGTATTTCAAGTATTTCTTTTCTTGGGCCACCTTTCTGATTTTCTATTTCGTATCGCAGGTTTAGTTTAGAAATGAGGTACTTTAGGGCTTCTTCGTATTGTACAACCAGGTTGCCCGCAATTTCTTTGCTATCTAAAATATACCGCTTGTCTATACCTTTGAAAAGAACACACCTGATAGTGGCATGGCTAATATGGCTTTGTACGTTTTTTGCAAAAAACAATACAGCAGCATTAGTTAATTGTTGGTTGTTGACCATGAGCCTCAAATTTGTCAGCAAATTAATTTCAGCAAAATTCGCGGTAATACCTGCTTTTCCGGTAAACTCCTGAAAAGAATTGGCATCAAAGTCGTCCGGGTAGTTGAATGAATGACAGGGGCTGTATCAAAAAAAATGCTATCTGAATGCTGAAAAAATCTTCGCATCTGTTCAATGCCTGTAACCCTTTCAGAATTGGGGCCGTTACGGACATAGATACTCCCTGATACCGCATAAGGCTTTTTCTCTCCGGCAGGGCATTCAAAACAAAGTATGACTTTCCCATTTACTTTAGGCTCGGATACCTTTATAGGCAGCGCAGGATCAATCAGGTTAATTACACCCTGGATTCTGGATCGCTGTGTATTGTCCATAGTAATCCCTACGACTTGCTGCTTATCATCTATCCCCACCAATAATACACCTCCGTTAGCGTTGGCAAAGGCGCATAATTCAGTGGCTAATTCACTAAGTTTAGAGGGAAAAGATTGTTTATACTCAACGTTATAACCTTCTCCTTCCTGTATTAATAGTTCAAGTTCCTGCAATGTCATAGGTCAAAATTAATTAGGGTTTGGTGAATATCAATCATCTATT
>DHXR01000038.1 GCA_002413785.1 Mucilaginibacter sp. UBA5151 | reverse complement strand
ATCAAACTTTAACGAACTATTGTAAAATTAAAGTTAAAGTAATCGAGCCTTGAGCCTGCATTTAAAAGCCATTTTCCGCTTTCTAAAGACTCATCCAGATAAAGGCCGGTATTGTTCTGCCTGATATCCCCATGGGTAACATTACTCAAAAACTGGTACTGTTCCGTAACGTAGCTGTAATCTGTTCCGTAGGTACGATCGAACCGGGTAGTTAACCCCAATGCAGAGGTAAGCAAAGTATTGCCCCAGTATTTGCGGTTGCTTAGTTTGCCGTTATAACCAAACATATCCCTTTCTTCCTGCTGCTGCTTTTCGTCGCTGTTTATGCTGTCTTTAGCAAAAAAGGTAGAGTTTACATGCAGCAAAAACTTATAATGGGTGTAATACAACTGGTTTTCCATGGTCCAGTTATTTTTCAGGTCGGTATTTAGCTTTAAAATGGCGTTTATCCGGGTTGATTTACCCCCCTGTACGCTGTCAATGGTCCCAAAACGGCTGATCGGGTTACCAATTTGCGGAACAATGTAAGGGTTGCCATTAGCATCAACAGCAGTGGTTCCGGCAGCAACAGCCCTGGCAGGGATCTCGCCCGAAGCCACCCAGCTGGTGCTGAATGTTGAAGCGCTGAACGTGAGTTTATTACTGGCATCTAATTGTTTGGTGTATTTTCCAAACAGGTTGGTGCGTTTGTAATGTTCAGGCAACTTAAACGCGCCATCAGTATAGTTATATTCCCCGGCTATATAGGCGTTTTCGCCGTTTTGTCTGGCTTTGGCGCTCAACAGGTCAATCACCCCGGCAACGCGGAAGGTATTAAACTGCCCTCCTTCCAAACTGATCTGGCTTTTATCAAGCGCGTCTTTGGTGTTAAAGGCTAAATAACCTGCGGTGGTAAAATCACCATAGCAGGTATAATACGGGCCTTTGCCATAATCAAAAGCCGAGACTGTTTCGGGTATCAGAAAATGCAGGTCTGAGTATCCCTGGCCATGTACATTTGATACCATATTTACAGGCATTCCATCTACAGAAACATTAATATCGGTACCGTGGCCGGCATCAAAGCCGCGGAGAAATATCTGCTCGGCCTTCCCTCCGCCCATGTGCTGGGCAATGAATAAACCGGGCACAAGGCGCATCAAATCCTGTGAAGAGTTAACGGGGCGCAGGCTCAGGTCAAGTGCACTCAATGTATGAAATGAACTACCGGTCAGCGAAGGAGAGATAATCACCTCATTAAGGTCAACCCTTCCCCTGCATAAACTAACCACAAACTTGCCATTCAGGCTTTTTACAGGAAGCAGTATTGTATGATAACCGATGCAGCTTATTAATAAAGTTGAAGTATCGGATTGTAAAGCAATCCTGAAATATCCCTGTGCATTTGTGCAGGTTAATTTGCCATTTGACCGAATACAGGCGCATTCTACAGGTTGTTGGGTGGCGCTGTCAATAACTTTGCCCTTATATATTTTTTGAGCGTAACAAAAAGCTATCCCGGCAATAAACAGGATACTTATGCACGCTATCTTTTTAAAAAGACGCATTTAAAAATGGTATTAATATGGCGGAAGTATTTTCATACAAACAGCCATTACGTTTATAATAAATTAAAATGGATTGGTATTTATCCCATTGTAAGGCGTAGCCATAACAATAGCGTTTAGCTTAAACTGGACAAATAATAAAGGAATTTAGCCTAATTGCGGCGGCTGGAAGATGGGGAGGTAAACATTGGGCAAAGCAATGCGGTGATTGGGCACCTGCATTACCTGCAATACCTGCGAGTAAAACCGTACCTCAGGCTTTTTGCTGACAAAGGCTTCCTGGAAGAGATTTTTTTGCGAAGATCGCTCTTCATTTTTCTCCTTTTCTTCGGCCTGCTTCAGCTTTTTCATGAAATAGCATTTGCCATTACAATGCAGCCATGGTTTGTCCCGGTTTTCGCAAAGGTGTGTGGCGATGTAGTTCCTGTTCAACTCAAAACCCGCGAAAACAAACAAGCGGGAAAAGTTGGCAACAACCAGCACGACAATAAGTAAGTAAGCGATAAACCTGCGTAACATATTGCCGCAAAGGTAAAATGAAACGTCTGAACGCCGGACTGTTTTACCGCCTATGTTTTATTTATATTCGTTCTAAATAGCAACGACTAAATGGGGATGGTTTAAATATTGCGGCGAGTTGTTTTATTTAGCGTCGCGTTTTAACGTAATATGCATTTTCATCATTTAGTTTTTGATAAGATACGGTAATCAGTTTTCTGTTACACCCCAATAAAAAATCATTTTGGCCTGGTCAGTGTAATATGCCCCTTGTTACCTTCGAAAGTAACATCCATACCTATAGAATCGGCAGTTGTATAATATTTGCCTTTATGTGCGTAGGAAATACCCTGCACCGAAACACTGAAACTCACATCCCCGCCGTTTACTTTGCCACTGTCAATAGGGATACTCATACCGGCAGTTTCCAGGGTGCCGGTCAACTTATCCGCATCAATTTTAAAAGTGTAGGTAAGCGGGTATTGGTTACCATCGGGGGCATTGAATACAGATGACCATTGACCACTCATGCCGGTGATCACTGCATAACAAATGGCAAAGCAAAATAGCAGCAATGCTGTAATAAAAAACTTTCTTTTCATAATGGGTTACTCTTTTCCATAAAAATAGATGTTTTTAGGGGATAAAAGCAACAGCTCATGAATATTTTTTGAAAACTATTGTGCAGCCCTTTTCAGCGTAGTGTGCGACCTTGCATCGCCAAGGCTTATGTCAACGCCAACGGAGTCGCCGTAAAATTTACCGCTGTGGTCAATTTCCATTTTGCTGACTATAACGTTAAACGTAAAGGTGTCGCCGGTAATTTTGCCATCGTTAATGGGCATATCCCCTTTTGGGGTTTTGGCAGTACCGGTTAACTGGTCGCCGTCGATCTTAAAATTATAAACCAACGGGTATTCGTCGCCCTCATCGGTTTTTAACGTGCCGGTCCATCTTCCGTTTAAGTTTTCAATAGTTGCGAAAACTGCAAAAAAGCAAAATAACAAAAGCAATGTAGTGATGATTTTTTTCTTCATTTGTTTATTTGTTTTCAATACCCAAAAGTAGAGCCGCTATTAAACTATATCATAAACAGCATGTTAAGTTTGTGGTCAGGCGCAGGGTATTGGCAGGAAACTTTTAAACAACAGACAGGTTTTTAACATGGCGGGGAATGTCTGAACCTTGATTTGCCTGATTTTAGGATTCTATGATTGTTTTACCGGTAATAAAGCTCACATTATACCAATTGTTCTTTTGACGTGAATATAATTGGCTCACCTAATTCTGCTTCTAATTTAGCCAGCGTTTTGAGTGTTAAATTATGACTGCCTTTTAACCATTTATTTATTTCGGACGGCTTTTTATTCATTTTTTCTGCCAAATCTTTTTGGGTATAGCCTTTTGCTTTTAAAATCTGGTTGATCCTTAAAACTATATCAGTATATTGACGTACAAAAATGCGCACTTCTGGCGGGGTTTCATTTTGTATCCTTTCCGCAACCTTGCTTCTCATATCAAGTTGATTTATAGAAAAATTTCTTCATCGCCATTAGCAGAAAGAACTTTCCTTTTTTCGTTATCAATAATTATTCCTTTATCTCTCAGGGCCTCGTCAATACGTTTAGCAAATTGGCAGGCTTCGATCCATTTTAAATGCAAGTCCTTACTTTCCTGGTTATTTTGAGCAGACTTTAAACCTCCATTAAACAAAACAACTATATCACTACGGTTATTTATCCTTAATGCATATAACCTTAATGGAAAATTCGGATACAAGAAAACGATTCCTCCAACGTTGGCTTTCCCTTTATTAGGCAGACCCACTACTTCGTTTTCAAACCTATTAAACAATGAGTCTACTGCCCCATGATCTTCTCCAATACTGTCTAATACAAAACTCAATAATTGTTGAGTTGAATTTTTCAATTCGACTTTTGCATCATATTTATTGAAGAACTTATCGGTTTCATTTTCTTGCGCATCCTCCCATCTTACCGTATAAAATGTGCACTTACTTGCTTCATCGTCCCAAATTTCCAATGCAAATATATTCACTTATAAGTTAATTTACAAAATTTCAATTGATTTAATTTTTATAAAGGTAGCTTCACATCATTTCTTAAGACCACAATATGAGCATTGATTCCATGCATTTATCAGAATTAGAAGCAGCCAGGGAAATATTAATGAAATAAATATTAAAAAACCTTTAATGATCCTTTTTGCTTTAGGTTCATCCTTCCAATAATTATCAAATTGTTCATATTTTTCTTTTGGCAATATGTATTTTACATAATTAAATAAAGCAAAAGGCAATATCGAAATAACTGCTATAATCGGCCCAATAATTTTAGAACCATCAATCTGCTGAGTTGTAAAAAAGAATCTCTCCGTGAATATTAATAAATCCATTAATAATACTCCCTCAGTCAACAAAATATACAAATAGCCATAAACGCCCTTGCCTTTATCCTATTTATAATAAAGTTTACTAATTCTGTAAAAGATATAGTCAAAATAAAAATTCATAAATAAAAATTGGCTTTTAATCAGATCGTCAAAATAATGAATTATTGCTAATATCTGTTTTATTAAGTAGCATAAATCTGTCCAATTACTGTCCAACCCTTGTCACACCAAAAACCGGACGGACACACCAGCTACCTAATGACCCAATGACTAAATGACCTACTGCCCCAACCCCGAAGCTGCACCCTCATCCAAAATAACATAAGCCGATGGCAATGTCTGAAAGATGGATGCCGGTAATTGTTCGGTTACTTCGCCTTCTAAAGCGTGTTTAATTATGGCTGCCTTTTTACTGCCTGCGGCGATGAGCATAGGTATTTTTGCTTCCTGCAGGTGTTTAAGGCCCAGGGTTATTCCCCTGGTAAGTACGGTTTGCTGTTTAAAATATTTTTGCCCTACTTGTACCGTAACCTGTGCCAAGGGAGCATAATGGGCATACAGGTTAAAATCAGTGCCGGGTTCGTTCAGGCCGATATGGCCATTCATGCCTATTCCTACTATCATTATATCCAATGGGCCATGCAGCTTAACAAAATCATCCATGGCCCGGCAGGCGGCATCAAGGTCGGCTGCTTTGGCGTCAAAAAACCTTACATGGTCGGGGTTTATTTGCATGGGGGTAAAAAAATGCTCGTACAAAAACCGGGTGCAACTGCCGTCATCATCCTTACCCATACCAACCCATTCGTCTAATCCAACAAAATAGCATTGACTAAAATCAACTTTGCCTGCTTTTGAGTCAGCTATTAAACATTTAAACATCCCCGCAGGCGATTCACCTGATGGAAAGCAAATCAGGGATTCCGGCTTTGTGTTCACCTGGGCGACAACCCTATCGGCCGCCGCCCGGCTCATTTCATCGTAATTCTTATATTTTAATATTGTCATTGGGTCATTGGTTTATCGGTCATTAGTCATTGGTCATTGGTCATTTAGCCTCACCTAAATCCTCTCCAAAGGAGAGGACTTAAACTGCGCTCTTTTTTATAAGCCCTCTCCTTTGGAGAGGGTTGGGTGAGGCTTTAAACAATGCTTCATCAGGCCTTTGTTTCAACTGCATATTAATTAACTTTTTACTAATGACCTAATGACTTAAAAAGAAATTATCCTGCAGCCTGATATCATCCGATGCGCTGCCGATCATCAGGCTAAACTCGCCGGGTTGGGTGATGCGTTGCAGCTGGTCGTTATAAAAGGCCAGTTTTTCTTTATTTATGGTGAAGCTGATCGTCTTTGTTTCTCCGGGCTGCAGCATTACTTTCTGAAAACCTTTCAGTTCTTTTACGGGCCTTACGGGCTGCGATACCAGTTGGCGCAGGTATAGTTGGGCCACTTCCTCGCCGGCATATTTCCCGGTATTTTGCAGGTCGAACGTAACGGTTATTTCGCCGTCTTTCGCCATGGATTTTTTACTGAATTTAAGGTTACTGTAGCCGAATGTAGTATAACTTAAACCATAGCCGAAAGCATATTTGGGACTGTTCTGCAGATCGATATAGGCGGAAGTGTAATTTACATCCTTATCGCCATGCGCAGGCCTGCCGGTATTATAATGGTCATAATAAATGGGGATCTGCCCTTCGGTACGCGGGAAGGTGATAGGCAGTTTTGCGGCAGGATTGTAATTGCCGTACAACACATCGGCTATGGCATTACCCGCCTGGTTACCCAGCCACCATGTGTATAAAATAGCAGGTACATGGTCGGCGGTCCAGTTAAACACCATTGGCCTGCCCGACATCAGCAATACCACCAGGGGTTTGCCTGTAGCGCTTATAGCTTTTATCAGTTCTTCCTGAACTCCAGGCAAATGAATATTTGAACGACTTTTTGCTTCGCCGGTCATATCAGGCCTTTCGCCCATGGCCATTATAACCACATCAGCCTGCATGGCAGTTTTATAGGCTTCATCAAAACCGGCCTTGCTGGTATCGGTAATATCGCAGCCTTTGGCATAAAGCAATTTGCTTTTCCCGGCAGCCTGTTGCATACCTTCGTAAAGGGAAACAATCTGGCTCTCATCGCCTACATTTAAAGACCAAAAGCCTTTCATTTCTCCCTTAGCTTTAACCAGGGGACCAATCAGGGCGATTGAATTCAAATCCTTTGAGAGCGGCAATAAATTATGCTCGTTTTTTAGCAACACAATACTTTTACGGGCAACATCCCTCGCAGCCGCAACCGACTCAGGCGTATTCATTACGTGTTTTTCACGGTCGGCGTCACTAAAACGGTAAGGGTCGTTGAACAGGCCCAATTCATATTTCTTTGTCAGGATGCGCCTTACAGCATCATCAATCCGCTGAATGGGTACCTTTTTATCGGCCACCAGTTTCGCCAGGTTATTGATATAGCTGCGGCTCTCCATATCCATATCATTACCGGCATTGATGGCTACTTCAGCCGCCTGGTAATTATCTTTCACATAACCGTGGTTTATCATTTCGCCTATTGATCCCCAGTCGCTTACTATAAATCCTTTAAAGCCCCATTTGCCTTTTAAAATATCAGTTTGCAAATAGTGATTGCCACTGGCAGGAATTCCGTTCAGATCATTAAACGAATTCATAAAAGTACCAACGCCAGCATCAACTGCGGCTTTAAATGGCGGCAGGTATATTTCCCACAGGGTGCGCAAACTCATATCCACGCTGTTATAGTCGCGCCCACCGATGGCAGCTCCGTAAGCGGTAAAATGCTTGGCGCAGGCCATCACCGCATCTAAATTACCCAAACCTTTACCCTGGAAACCATGCACGCGTGCAGTAGCTATCAGCGATCCCAGATAAGGGTCCTCACCGGCGCCTTCCATTACCCGTCCCCAGCGTGGGTCGCGGGCAATATCAACCATTGGGGCAAATGTCCAGTGTATGCCGCCTGCAGCGGCTTCAGTAGCTGCTATGCGGGCAGATCTTTCAATAGCAGACAAATCCCAGCTCGCCGCTTCGGCCAGCGGGATGGGGAAGGTAATGCTGTATCCATGGATCACATCCTGCCCGAATAGCAAAGGGATCTTCAGGCGGGATTGCATAGCCGCCTCCTGGAACACCCTGGTATGCTTTACCCCGACTATGTTGAGTACCGAACCTACTTCGCCGTGTTTAATGGCGTCAAGCTTATCGCCAACATCGGTTGTTACGGGTCCGGTTGCCTCCCAATTGCCGTTATACTGGTTTAGCTGACCTATCTTCTCGGCAAGGGTCATCTTCTTCAATAAAGCTTCCACTTTTTGGGAAATAGTTTTTGGCTGCGCAAACACTATGTTTATACTGCACAAAAGGCAAAGAACAATAACTGGTTTGATGCGGTTCATCGGGTTATTATAATTAAAAATGAGTTTATGCTAATTGGGTTTATTGCTGTTCCGAAAAACAATTCAAGATTAATGAAATAAACGCTAATAAGGAAATAATGCGAAAAATGGACAGCATTGATGATATGTCCAGTTTTTGTTGAAAAACTGGACATATCGTTTTATTTGTCCAGTTTTTTAACCTAATATTGTATTACGTTCAGAAAATGGTCAAAAACTGAACATATAAACATGGCATACGATAGAAATCAACCATTCAACAGCCTTCCCTTACTCCCACCACCGGCAACAATTGAAGACGACGTTGAAATACTGAAAAAATTAGTATCAGCTTCAAGAGCTTTATCCACTGCTAATGGCAGCATATTACGCCTCCCCAATCCTTACATGCTTGTTAATACCATTGCATTACAAGAAGCTAAAGCATCAACTGCAATAGAAAATATTTTCACTACTGAAGATGAATTATATAAAGCAGTATCTGATACAATAAAAGAGGATAATGCAAATATAGCAACCAAGGAGGTGTTGCGTTACCGCGAAGCATTATGGGGAGGCTATAAGTTGATTGATAAAAAGAAGGTTATAGACATAGATTGCATTACAGAAATTTTCAGGCAGGTAAAAAACTCATCTGCGGGTTTACGTTCCCCGCAATCCGTAATAACAATTAAAAGGGGCCAAAGCGAATTCAGGTCCGGCGAAATTATTTATACACCTCCCAGAGGCGCAGGATTAATTGAAAAGTTAATGGATAATCTGCTTGAGTATTTAAACAATGACGAAAAACACCCGGCAGACCCATTGCTTAAAATGTGCTTTGCACATTATCAGTTTGAAGCCATACACCCTTTTCAGGACGGCAATGGAAGGACAGGGCGCATTTTAAACCTGCTGTATCTGGTAAATAAAGGACTGCTGTCACAGCCAACACTTTATCTTTCCAAGTATATTATTACGAACAAAGAGGACTATTACTATAAATTGGGAACAGTAACCCAAAGGGGATTATGGAAAGAATGGGTATTGTATATGCTTGATGCAATTGAAAACACTTCGTTACTAACCGAAAAACTAATTAATGAGATATTAACACAAATGAATGCAACGCTGGAATATGGCAAAACGCAATTAAAATGGTATAATAAAGAGATCAACGAAGCCATTTTTAGTCAGCCATATTTAAAGCCGGAAGTTATTGGTAAATTGATTGAAAGGTCGTCAAGAACTACCCTGTCCAAATATATGGACGACCTTGTAAAATCGAAGATTTTAAGTCCAAAAAAAGATAGTAAAGAAATATACTACCTGAATGATGACCTGATCCGGATATTACAAGGATAGCGCATTAAAAGCCCTCACCTTATCATCAGGGGCTTTTTCTACACATCCCTCCTAATTAATGCGTATGACTTGATAATTTATCATGGTGGATCTCTTCCAGGTAGCCATTCTCGTTAATTGCATAATTGGCACCTGAAGTATCGTTGTGGTTTTTAGGTAATTTGATGGCATTTGCCTTCTTTTTTAAGGGGAAAAAAAAGGGCAGGATAATGACCGCCATCAGGGCGCTGATTTCTAATACATCAATAAGCATAACTTTATACTAAATAAATAATTTACGAAAACACTAAACAGATGCAACACTGTTCCCCGGATTAAACCGCAGGTTTTGTTCATCACATAATATCAAAGCTAAATCAATGCCAAATAATTTCATAGCGATAAAGTATTACTTTAAAAATATTAACAAAGCAGTATTTTCATCACAACTTTTATTTTTTTAACAAGAAAACCCTATCAAATTGATAAGGATTTACCACTTTGAGCGCAATTTTATTATTTGTTAATTCCCGGAATTAACGTAATCCAGGAGCTAAAACCACGAATTTTCTGCGCGAAAATGCTATGCATGCATAATTATTTATACAGCTTGTGATTTAAGGGGCACTGTCCGGCTCTGTTTTTATCCTGTCGCATTCCTTTTCGGACGGACACCTTTGATTTTATTGGATAAGAATGGATACAAATTGGATATATCCGATTGATTCCCTTTAGATAAACAAGGGCAACAAACGCCCCCGTTATTAATTCAAGAGTAAATATACACATATTTTACTCTCGTTTAAATTAAAGAATATTATAAATTCTTTAATTTCAGAATTTTCATTAATTCTAAATTTAAGTACAGTTTTTCTTTTCCCACTTTCTCACTTTTTAAAAACCCTGCGTTTTCCAACTGATTCAAATAATGCCCAACGGTTTTTAAATTCCCTATTCCTGCATCCACTAAGAATATACGTTTAGTGTAAGGCAATTTAAATAATTCTTCCATTAAATTCCTTGAATATACGTTTGGTAATTCTTGTTGCATGGCAGCCCCCATCCTTGCCATCAAATCTTTAATCATCGCAATTTGCTGCCTGCTTTTTATTGCTGTTTTTTCTACCATATCCAGGATATACATTATCCAGCTTTCCCATTCGCCTTTTTCAGTTACCCCGCGGAGATTTAAGTAATAATCGCTCTTATTATTTATGATGTAATTACTCAGGTAAAGGGCAGGACGATCCATTAAACCAGTCAGTTTAAGATAAAGCAACAAGATAATCCTTCCTGTTCTTCCATTACCATCAGCAAATGGATGTATAGCTTCAAATTGGTAATGGATCAATGCTAATTTAATAAGCGGATCTATGTTATCTTCTGCATGTATAAAATCTTCTAAATCTTTAAGTTTTTCCCTTATTAACCCTTCGCCTTCCGGCGGTGTATAAATTACTTCGCCCGCCGGATTTGTAAGCTTTGTACCGGGGATGTTTCTTATGCCAGATTGGTTCTCTTTGATAATCTGCATGATTGATATAAAGAGATTGGTGGCAAGGAAAGGACGTTTATTTAATTGCTCAATACCATACCAGAAAGCATCTTTATAATGTATAACTTCTTTGGTTGCCGAGTTTTCAATTTTTCTATCAGCGACAGAGGCTTTAAATAATTCGTCTTGTGTTGTTATTATATTTTCAATAGCCGAACTATCTTGCGCCTCAAGCAAATTAATAGTATCAATAAATAAAGCCGGATTAGGTAAATTTGTAATAGCGCCTTTTAACTCAGACAGCGCCCTACTGGCCAGGATTGCCTTTTTGAGTATTGCCACTGTTTCTATCCCCGCTTTTGGTGGCAAAGCAGGAAGATCGTTAAAGGGTTTTTCTGGATTATGTGCCATTTATCTGGTCAAACAACAAGGGCAACAAACGCCCTCGTTATTAATTCGAGAGTAAATATACATGTATTTTACTCTCGTTTAAAGTATTATGCAGGAATATTACACTTTTTTATAATCCCTAAGCACCTGCCTTGCTTCGCCCAGGCCATCAATCCCTAATTCAACCACATCCCCTGCTTTAAGGTAAAGAGGCGGCTTCATCCCAAGCCCAACTCCTGCCGGCGTACCTGTGGAAATAATATCGCCGGGCAACAGGGTCATGAACCGGCTGGTATAGGAGACCAAATGAGGTATATCGAAAATAAAATTCGCCGTAGTGCCATCCTGCATGGTTTTGCCATTCACTTTTAGCCATAAACGCAGCTTATGGGGATCGGCAATTTCATCTTTAGTGGCAAAAAAAGGACCGATAGGCGCAAAGGTATCGCAACCTTTCCCTTTATCCCAGGTACCTCCCCTTTCAAGCTGGAATTCCCGCTCCGAAACATCATTATGAAGTACATAACCCGCTACAAAATCCATTGCATCGGTTTCATTTACATAACTTGCTTTTTTGCCTATCACTACAGCCAGTTCAACCTCCCAATCGGTTTTCTTTGAGTTTTTTGGGATGATAATATCATCATTAGGGCCAACTATCGCCGTAGTGGATTTCATAAATATCACCGGTTCCGTTGGGGGTGTAGCGTTGGTTTCCCTGGCATGGTCAACATAGTTCAGCCCGATACATACAATTTTTGAAGGGCGTGTAAGGGGACTTCCCAGACGTACATCTTCCGCAACTTCGGGGAGCATATTGCCATCAATAAAATCAGCAAGACGGCTGAGCCCATCGCTTTCAAAAAAGGCTTCCCCATAATCTTCACCAAATGCCGAAGTATCGTATTTTTTATCGTTGATGATCACCCCGGTTTTTTCTTTACCGGGCTCTCCAAATCGTATCAGTTTCATGCTTGTATTTTTTTGTTGTTAGTTTAATTATTCAGCGTAATAAACCCGCCATCAATAGGATAATCCGTACCGGTTATAAAGCCCGCTTCATCTGAGCATAAATACAAGGCAAGCGCTGCCACTTCTTCTGATTTCCCCATACGACCGATAGGTTGGGTTTTTGATAGTTTTTCGAATATTTCTGCTTCCTGCCCGGCATAATTTTTGGCAATAAAACCATCCACAAAAGGCGTGTGGATCCTTGCCGGGGAAATGCTGTTACAGCGGATATTATCGTGCAAATAATCGCGTGCTACGGATAAGGTCATAGCGTGTATGGCCCCCTTGCTGGTTGAATACGCAAACCTGTCGGTTATACCCACGTGGGCGGCTATAGATGCCGTATTTAAAATAACACCGCCATTATTGGCCTTCATTATTGGTATGGCAGCAAATAAACAGTTGTAAACACCTTTTATGTTTACATTGTAAATACGGTCGAAATCGGCTTCGCTGGTGGTATCTGCTTTGCCGATATGCGCTATTCCGGCGTTATTGATCAAAATATCGATCCTGCCTATCTTACCAAAAGCATCAATAACCTGCTGCTGCTTACTAACATCGCAGGTATGACTAAAAGCGTACCCATCGGCTGCCGTTATTTCATTAACAGTATCAGTTGCTGCTTCGGTGTTCAATTCAATGATATGTACCTGCGCGCCCTGCTTTGCGAAAAGGATCGACATGGCCTTCCCTATGCCGCTGCCGCCGCCTGTAATTACTACCGACTTATTACTTAGTTTAAACATGATTGCCCAAAAATACAATCTTTTGGCAATTAACCCTGTTCCCGGTCGATGGTTTTTAATACCTTATTTCCCAACCACCACAATATGGAAAGTGCCGGGGATCTGCTGCGGCCTCGGGTGGGCGTTTTCGGCAGTTGCTGCAACAGGTTTCATTTGCGCTGTAGGTAAATACAATTTATGGGTATAAGTATCGACGCCAATAGTCCTCGCGCCTGGTTCTGTTGTTATGTTTTCAACAAGTTCAAACTTGCCTGCGTTTATTTCGCGTACTACGGTTATGGTACCTTCGCCGTTTGAGCTGTAGGCCAGTTTAAGTTTCGGGTCAAAGCCTACACCATCACAACGCCCTATCGGGAATTTACCCACAATGGTTCCTTTTGCAGCATCTAAAACGATCATCATTTGATTGCCGCCGCAGCCGATAAACAGACGGCCGGTTTTACGGTCCATTGCCAGGCCGGATGGTTCTTCGCCGCCTTCAAGTTTCCACCGGTTTAAGATCTTATAGGTAGCTGCATCAATTTCAACTTCTTCGCCTGTATCTTCAATATTAACAAATACTTTTCCTTTACCGTCTGATACCCCTGTTTCGGGTTTACCCCCCAAAGGTATGGTGGCAACTACGCTGTCGGTTGCTGCATCAATAACAGTGGCATCTTTACTGCGGCCATTAAATGCATAAACTTTTTTCGAAAAATCATCATAGAAAATAGCATCCGGGTTGGTACCAGCGTTCACCTGTTTTAAAACCTGATTGGTTTTAAGATCGAACACGGTAATATTATTGGCCCTGCCGTTGCTGGTATAACCTTTATTAAAATCGGGAGCAAGGGCTATACCATGCACGCCTTTGGTATCAGGAATATAACCTACAGAATCGCCGGTTTTGGCATCTAAAATATTCACCTGCATCCCGTGCGATACATAAACCCTGTTGGTTTTACCGTCAACAGTAATATAATCCCATCCCCCCGAACTGTGGACAGGGAAATCTTTTAAAACGTGAAAGCCCGTTTTTTCCTGGGCAAACAAATGGGTTGGCATACTCATAGCCATGCTAAACATTAGCAGGCAAAGCGGTTTAATAATTGATTCCATGGCTTTAAATTTTCTATATAATTAAGTAAAGATTCTGGATATTTCCTGTGTAAAATTGGTGAATGGTTTATTAAGTTGATTAAGTGAGCAGTTGAATAGGCAATACCTGTTAACCACCCACTTAATCAACCTAATCCAACTCAATCAACTATTTTCCACCGCCACCGCCACTTGTATCATCAGGTACGGCATTATCATTCTGTTCCTTGTCTTTCTTAAATTCCATCTTTCCGAATTTGTACATTAAACTGATACCGAATGAGCGCAGCGGAATCTGCCGCAGGCTGTTTTGGTTAAAATTAGCCCCATAAATATTTGAGTGTACATTCACATACTGGTTGAAAGGATTTGCAGCCGTCAGGCCAATACTTGCCTTTTTATTTAAAAATTGCTTGCGCACGGCAAAATTGTAAAACAAAAATGCCGGGTTAGTTCCCTGTATTGTTCTTTGCGACGAACGGTAGTTGACAAAAAATTCAGCAGCAAGGCTTTTTACAAACTCATAGCTGGTGTTTAAATTTATGCGGTACATAAAACCGCTAACCTGCGGTGAGCCCGGATTGTCAGTGATCCTGTCGGCAAAAAACATATTCGAACGGAAGGTGAATTTACCTGCGGGAACAGAGCCAAAGAGGTTTATACCTTCAGTTGTTTCTCTGCCAATATTATATGATTGGGTAAGCGCCACATTGTGGTACGTAACATCGCCAATCGTTAAAACTGAATCCACCGTTGTGAACGACTGAATGTCGTTAGTATTATACCGGTAAAACCCGGCAACGTAGATATTGATCCCTTTATCAAAAGATTTGTTGTACCCCAACTCAAAATTATGGCCCAGCTCCGGATTCAATTTAGGGTTGCCTACACTGATGTTATGCGGATCGGCTATATTATAAAATGGGTTAAGCGAACGGTATTCAGGGCGCTCCAGCCGGTATGAATAGCTGAATTTGATCGTTTGTGTTTTGTCTATTTTATGCGACAACACAAACGATGGCGCTAAAATATTATATGAAGGTATGATAGAATTAGGAAAATCGGATGAGGAGGATGTGAACCCGGAGGATGTGTATTCATCCCTTAAGCCTGCCTTGCCATCAATGAATTTATCAAACAGCGAAAAGTTTGTGGACAGGTAATAAGCAAAAACTTTACGCCCGTAATTGAAGCTAGTAGTTTGACCGGGATTAGGTACATAAGCGCCATTGGTGAGCATTTGGGTATTCACGGAGTTGCTTATGTTTTCTATGGTTGCCTTAGCTCCCGTTTCAATAGTAAATCCATCAGCAACCGGCTGTATATAATCAATTGACATATCTGTTTCCTTATCGGTACCGGGGTTATTGCCAATTGAGCCTAAAGGCGGATATGTTAAGTTGGTATAATCCGTCTCCTGGCTATAATTGTTCTGGTTAGTACCGAAGCTTTGATTGTACAAAACGTCCAGCTCCTGTTCTTTATTTTTGAACGTTTTTTTATAAGAAAGACTAAAATCTGTCGAATTATCGCTAAAACGGCGGGTTGATCTGTTTATGCTGTTTGTATCAATCGCCAGATTATTCAGGTAGGTAGTTTGGTAATTATTAACATAACCATTGCTGTTATTACCGAAATGATTAAAATTAAAGGATGCGGTTAAAGCATCTTTAGGGGTAATATCCCAGTTGAAGCTGAGGCCAGACCGGTAACCGCTCCTTTTGAAATTGTTGATGCCATTTTGACTTAAAAAAGTAGTTTCTGCCCCGGTAGTGCTGGTACGGTCGCCGGAACTGGGCGTAGCACTGGTGAGGTTTTCGTTTCCGCTAAAAAAGGCGCTCACGCCAATTTTACCTTTTTTTGCATTAAGATTGAATGACCCGTTTTCCAAACGCGTGCCGGCGCTGAGGTTAACACTGCCGTTTATGCCTTGTATATTGCTGTCTTTTAAAACGATATTAATAATACCCCCTGTGCCTGCTGCATCATACTTAGCACCCGGATTGGTTATTACTTCGATGCTTTTTATCTGGCTTGCAGGGATGGCCTGCAATGCATCCGTAATGCTTGAACCAAAAATTGTAGAAGGCTTGCCATTGATCAGGAACTGGATATTGGTATTGCCCATCAGTTCAACATTGCCGTTAATATCTACCGATACCATGGGCACTTTTTGCAATACATCCAAAGCAACGCCGCCCTGCGCGGTAAGGTCATTCCCGGGGCTATATACCAGCTTGTCGATTTTATTTTCAACAGTCGGCCCGGCGGCGGTAATATTAACCTCTTTAAGCTGATTTTGTGAAGGTGCCAGCAAAACGGTGCCTAACGATACATTTTTATTATTGTTACTGATAATTACATGTGCGATGGTATGGCGCCTGTAGCCCAAAAATTCGACAGTTATTTTATAGTCACCATTCGGAATGCCATCAATGGTAAAAGCTCCTTTAGGGTCGGTGCTGGCTCCGTTAAAAGGGGAAGTGCTCCCCTGTTTGTAAATACTTACGGTCGCGTAATCAACAGGTTGTTTGGTAATTGAGTCAGTTACACTACCGGATATTTTGCCTTTGTCATTATTCGGGCCAACATAAGGACCACCGCTTTGAGCTTTCAGAGTTAAGGTAGTAATTAAAAAAAATACGATGGAAAAAATACTTTTCATTAGGCTATTTATAGGATAAACATTTATCCTGCAAAATTGTGCCGAAAGTTTGGATTAAATCTGAATTTTGGCCAGAGGTACTATAATTGTTACCGAATTGGCGGGATTGTTACAATAAGAGTGCGAAAAGCAAGCGATAAAAGCTTACAAATTAACCACATAGAAAAAAGTATCTTAAATTATCGACGGCTATTCAGGATCGGTGCGGGTGAGCGTTTACTGATTGGCCGGGTTACAAGCCAGCAGGTCATTTTGTTTCAGCACGCGGATCACCTGTACAAAACGGTGCCTGTAAGTTTTATCCATTGAAGTTATGGTAACGCCATATTCTTTACCCGATGTGGAATGAATAAATTTAAAATCATCACTGCCGTTGTATAACACAATGCCAACATGTCCAATTCTATGGCTGTGTTTTTTGGGACTGGTAAATAATATTATATCGCCGGGCATAGCATCCTCAAATTTCACCTTTTCACCAATGCTAATAAACTCACGGGAAGAACGCGGTACAATGAAATTAAAAAAATTAAAAACATAGTTTACAAATCCGGAACAATCAAAGCCACGTAAAGGATCGGATGACGCGGAACGGTAAGGCGTTCCAATTAAAGTTTGCGCAAATTTTATCAGGCTGTCTGCTGAAACACTACCAGAGCTGTACGAGGATTTGGCTACCTTATCTTTATGGGGCCTATTGATTTTTAGGGCATGGGCACTGCTCAGCCACGGGGCTGCCATGCAGAAAACGACCATTAGGGCTGATAAATTTCTCCTCATTTGCGGTCGGCAATTTATCTATAAATGTATAGCTATTGTAATCTTTTTTATTTTATTCATAAAATCAGGATAGGATTTAACAGATTTTCAGGATTGACTGCAAATATCTGATAATCTTCTTTAAAATCCTGTAAATCGTGTTCTGATAAAATAATCCAAAATGTTTCCAACTTTGCTTTTGTACATTTAAAAAAAAATGTTTTGAAAATACTGATTATAGAAGACGAGGAAGGCCTGCGGGAAAGCATTGAAGAATATTTTTCCGAAGCCGGGAATATTTGCGAAACGGCAGACAACTACCAAAATGCGATGGTTAAGATCAACCTTTACGATTATGATTGCATTATACTGGATATAACGCTGCCCGGCGGCAATGGTATTGACATTTTGAAAAGCCTGAAAGAAAAAAATCATCCGGACGGCATACTCATCATCTCTGCCAAAAACTCCCTGGATGACCGTCTTGAAGGCCTAAACCTGGGCGCAGATGATTACCTGGTAAAACCATTTCATTTGTCGGAGCTAAAAGCGCGGGTAACTGCTATTATCCGCCGTAAAACCTTTAATGGCAGCAACCAGCTTATTTTTAACGAGATCACGATTGACTTGCTGGCAAAAGAAGTTAAGATTGGCAAATCAGTTATAAAACTAACCCGTAAAGAATATGCGCTGCTGCTGTATTTCATAGCGAACAGAGGAAAAGTAGTTTCTAAAAATGCGATAGCCGAACACCTTTGGGGCGATGGTATAGATATGGCCAATAATTTTGATTTCATTTATTCGCACATTAAAAACATCCGCAAAAAATTAATGGAGGCCGGATGCGGCGATTATATACAGGCAGCTTACGGTATGGGCTATAAATTTACAGAACAATGAAGCTGTTAGCCCTCTATAACCGTGTAAACATCATCACCACCGTTATCGTAATGCTCATTACGGGTATTATTTATTACCAGGCCATCAGCTGGATATTAACCAACCAAAAGGACAAGGACCTGAAAGTTGAGGAAAGGGAAATTTTTGATTATGTAAAGCTCAATAATCATTTGCCCCAAACTTTTGAATCCAATGATCAGCAGATCACCTTTACAGAAGCCCGGCCGGGCTCGGTTAAACGGGAGTTTATCAATACCATGTATTTTAAGCGCTGGGATAAGGATAACACTTATAAAAAACACCGGTACAGGCATACAGGGGAGTATGAATCGGGCAGGGGCCTTATAAGTTCAGTTTTGGTTGGGGATAAATATTATAAAATCCTGATCGTAGAGTCGAAAGTGGAAACGGAAGACCTTATCCGGTTGATATTTACGATTACGATATGCGTTATTTTGTTCCTGTTACTGACCTTGCTGATCACCAACCGCTTAATATTAAACAGGCTATGGCAACCTTTTTATAATACGATGAAGGAGTTGAAGCTGTTTAACATAACAGACACCAAAGAGATATCAAAACTTGATACGAATATTGAAGAGTTTAAAGAATTAAACCATGCCGTACTTGATATGGCCGCAAAAGCAAGGCATGATTATAAGGACCTGAAAACATTTACAGAAAATGCCTCCCACGAATTGCTTACACCAATAGCAGTAATCAATTCGAAACTGGATACATTAATACAAACAGAAAACTTCAGCGACAGGCAAAGCAAATTATTGAATGATTTGTATGGCGCGGTATCGCGATTGAACAGGTTAAACCAATCTTTGTTATTGCTGGTTAAAATTGAAAACCGATTACTGCACGAAAAACAAAGGATCAACCTGCGTGAACTGGTGGAGGAAATGATTATCCAGTTTGAGGAAATTTTCCAGGATAAAGGTCTAAAACTTACCTATAACCTGGAGGATAAAGAAATTATTGCCAGCCCTTACCTGGCCGAGATCTTATTAAGCAATTTGATCAGTAACGCTATCAGGCACAACTATAATGGCGGAGAAATCATGATTAATTTAACCGGGGAACAACTGATCATACAAAATACCGGCGGAGATCAGCCATTACCCGATGAAATATTTACACGTTTTCATAAATCATCAGGGTCAGAGGGCAGCGGTTTGGGTTTAACCATATCCCGGCAGATCTGCGGAAACTTTGGATTTTCCCTGGATTATGATTTCAAAGATGGGTATCATACTTTTACGGTTGATTTTAATAAACACTGAATGTTTTAATGAAAAGGGTATTGTCATAAAAATCCAGGGAAATCGCTTTTAAATAATAAAAGCTTAAGTACCCCTACGCTGACGGGAAATTCACCAGCTATTCATGCCCGTGAGGGGCTACCGGTTTGTAGAAAAAGAAAACACAACAAAATATTACCCCGTTAGTTACCCATTCGCTAAGTGTACAGTATATCAGGTGGAGAAATAAAGCTGCAATCCTGGACATCAGGGGTTGATTTGTTGCCGTTTTTTAGCCCTGAAAGGGTGTAATATATCAACACAGGATGAAGTCCTGTGATAATACGAAGTCCCGGGACAGAAGCCCTGAAAGGGCGGGATATCGAATTGCCACCCAGCTANNGCTTTTTAAACGCGATTTCCCTGTATAAAAATCTTCTCCCATCCCAAAATAATCCAGAATTATATTATAGTTTAGCTAAATAAAAGGCTTTACTGATTTACCGGATGAGATTTTTCCTAAGTATTATTTTATGCACAGTTATTTATTCTGTTTCGCTGGCGCAAACCTACACGCTTGACCATTACCTGGAAGTTGCCAAAAATAACAGTCCCCTGTTAAAAGACCTCGGCAATCAAATAGCCTCTAACTCAGTTGATAGTTTGCGTTTGCTTGCAGGTTACAAACCGCAGGTTAATTTAAATAGCGGAGGCTTACTGGCGCCATCTATTGATGGCTATGGTTATTCGGGTGCAATTACAAATGAGCATACCTTGAATGCACTGCTGGCGGCCAATCAGGCCATTGTAAGTAAAAAAAATCTAAATGCCCAACTGGAAACCATTACCCTTCAATCGCGGTCAATTGGGAATTCATCAAAAATATCTGAACAGGACCTAAAAAAAGCAATTACAGCACAATACATTACGGCATACGGTGATTTACAGCAATTTAAGTTTAATCAGGAAGTTGTTGACTTGCTTAGTAAGGAAGAAGACCTGCTCAAAAAATTAACGCAAGCCAACGTGTACCATCAAAGTGATTATCTAACCTTTTTGGTAACTTTAAAACAGCAACAGTTACAACTTTTACAATCGCGTCAGTTATATAAAAACGACTACTCGACATTGAACTATCTTTCGGGCATAGCTGATACGAGCATGATAGTATTGCAACAACCTGATATCCAAATTAACTACCCACCCGAAATCAGCAGCAGTATATTTTTCAGACAATATAAATTAGATAGCCTTAAGCTGGAAAATAACCGCCTGTTGATTGATTTTAGTTATAAGCCCAAAATAAACATAATTGCCGACGGCGGTTATAATTCGGACTTTATGGGCCAGGCCTATAAAAATTTTGGTGTAAGCGCCGGGTTTAACTTTACGATGCCTATTTATGATGGCGGACAGCGAAAAATGCAATACCGGAAGCTTTCGCTACAGGAAGAAACCCGTCAAAACTATAAGGCTTTTTTTAATGTGCAATACCGCCAGCAAATTGAGCAGCTCAGGCAGCAAATCAACGAAAGTGACAATTTACTAAACCAGGTTGATGAACAGATAAAATATTCCGACAGTTTAATAAAGGTTGACTCCAGGCTTTTGCAAACCGGCGATGTAAGGATTGCCGACCTTATACTGGCTATCAATAATTATCTTACCATAAAAAACCTCAGGACCACCACCACTGTTAACAAATTGCAGCTTATCAATCAGTTAAATTACTGGAACAAATAACATGAAAACACTGATCGCCCGATATTCACGGCTTACACAACTCTGTTTTGTTACAGGGGCTTCCATATTGCTTTTCTCCTGCCAAAACAAGGATAAAGCTGCCGATGAAGATGCTAAAATTGTATCGCAAACGCCGGTTACGGTAACTACGGTTGACAGTAGCGCACTGACTGATTATATCGACCTGAATGCAACTTCGACCACGCTGCAAAAAAGCTATGTAAAGTCAAATGCCATTGGTTATGTGCATCAGGTAAATGCGCAGCTTGGACACAATGTGAGCAGCGGCCAGGTTCTTTTTACCATAAAAACCAAGGAAGCCCAAACTATCGGCAACAGCATTAATGTGCTGGATACCACTTTTAAATTTTCGGGCCTAAATAAAATAAAGGCCGCTGCATCGGGTTATATTTCACAGATCAGCCACCAGGCCGGCGATTATGTGCAGGATGGCGAGGCTTTAGCAGTAATAAGCGACCGGAGCAGTTTTGTATTTTTAATGCAGTTGCCTTATGAGTTAAAGCAATATGTAAGAACCGGGCAAAACGTTGACCTTACCTTGCCAGGTGGAACAAAAATAATCGGGACAGTAAAATCATTTATGCCATCGGTGGATACAGTTGCCCAAACACAGGGGGTCGTTCTTAGCATAAATTCCAGTCAACAAATACCAGAAAATTTAGTGGCTAAAGCCCGGATAGTAAAATCCGCCAAAAATAAAGCTTCAACGCTGCCAAAATCAGCCATCCTTGCCAATGAAACACAAACGGCGTTTTGGGTGATGAAGTTGCTGAACGATACCACTGCCATAAAAGTACCAGTTAAGGAGGGTATTCAGTCGGGGGACAGGGTTGAAATATTGTCACCCAAATTTTCGTCGCAGGATAAGATTGTTGTTACCGGTAATTATGGCCTTACAGATACCGCCAAAGTTAAAATTGTGAAGCCATGATCCCTGCAAAAATAAAAGATATTTTCATTTCGCATAAAAAGCCTATCAGCCTGGTTTTGGCCATTATTATAATGGGCGGTTTGTTTGCTTACTCCAAATTGCAAACATCCCTTTTCCCCGAAATTACTTTCCCAAAAATAAAAGTTATTGCCGAAGAGGGTTTGCAGCCGGTAAACAAAATGATGGTAACGGTTACCAAACCACTTGAAAACGCCATAAAACAGGTACCCGGCCTCAAGGTTGTACGGAGCACCACCAGCAGGGGCAGCTGCGAAATATCAGCATACATGAGCTGGAATGTAGATATTGACCAAAGCTTAACAAAGATACAGGCCAGTATTGACCAGATAAAAAATAACCTCCCTCCGGATGTGAGCATCACCAGCGCAAAAATGAACCCCTCTATTTTGCCTGTCAGCGGTTATACTTTGGAGAGCCATTCCCGTTCGCCTATTGAATTGCGCCAGCTGGCTACATACACCATAAAACCATTTTTATCGCAGGTTGACGGCGTTTCGGAGATCAGGGTAATCGGCGGCAAAGCCAAGGAGTACTGGTTAACGCTCAACAAACAAAAAATGAGCTCGCTTGGACTTACGCCTGATATTATCAATACCACGCTGAGCACTACCAATTTTGTAAAATCGGAAGGTTACCTGTCTGATTACAAAATGCTGTACCTTACGGTTACGGATGCGACAATCAACGCAAAGGACCAGCTGGAAAACCTGGTGATCAGCAATAACCGGAAACGGGTAGTGCGCCTTAAAGACTTTGCGGATATAGCCATACAGGAAAGTATTGAATATACCCGCATTAATGCCAACGGGCACGATGGGGTATTAATAGCTGTTATTAAACAGCCGGATGCCAACCTGGTTTCGCTCTCAGGTGATATGGATGATAAGGTGGCACAACTACAAAAAATATTGCCGCACGATGTAAGCATTAAGCCATATTACGAACAGGCCGATTTTGTAAAGGATTCCATTAAAAGCGTGAGCGACAGTTTATGGATCGGGTTGCTGCTGGCAATTATAGTTGCCATTATTTTCCTGCGGTCAGTAAAAGCCAGTGCCGTTATCCTCATTACCATACCCATAACCCTTTGTTTGAGTTTGATAGTGATATACGGTATTGGATATACTTTTAACATCATGACGCTTGGCGCCATAGCCGCTGCGCTGGGTTTGATAATTGACGATGCCATTGTTGTGGTTGAACAGATACACCGTACACACGAAGAGCATCCGAAGGAACATCCTTTAAAATTGGTAAAAACGGCTATTGATTATCTTTTCCCGGCGATGATCGGTTCTTCAATAAGTACCATTGTGATATTTATTCCATTTTTATTAATGACGGGGGTTGCCGGCGCCTACTTTAAGGTGCTAACCAATACCATGATCATTACGCTGGTTTGCTCGTTTTTTGTTACCTGGATAGGCTTACCCATTGTTTATATTTTACTGAGCAAGCATAAGAAGGGATATGCCGGTGAGGTTAAAGAAGCAGAACATCAGGTGAAAAAACAAAGATGGGTAAAATGGTTTATTTTAAGGCCTTATGTAAGCCTGATCATCATCGCCTGCACCATAGCAACCATTGTTATCATACCAAAATTACTGGAAACAGGCTTTCTGCCGGAGATGGATGAAGGCAGTATAGTATTGGATTACTGGTCGCCACCCGGAACATCACTTGACGAAACAGACAGAATGCTGCATCAGGTCGAAAAAATCATCGGTGGTCAGCCGGAAGTTGAAGCATATTCGCGCAGGACCGGTACAGAGATGGGTTTCTTTATTACAGAACCTAATAAAGGCGATTACCTGATACAACTGAAGAAAAAGCGGGACAAGACCACCGATGAGGTGATCAGTGAGTTAAGAAAGAAAATAGCGGCTAATCAGCCTGCCCTAAGGATAGATTTTGGCCAGGTGATAACCGATATGCTTGGCGACCTGATGACCTCGATACAACCTATCGAAATTAAAATATTTGGCGACAATCCGCAAAAGCTTCAAAGCCTTTCCAGGCAGGTAGCAGATATTGTTTCAGATGTAAAAGGAACGGCAGATGTAAATAACGGAATAATCATAGCCGGGCCATCAGTGAGTATCGACCCGATCTATAGTAAACTGGCGCAATATAATATAACGCCTGCAAGCCTTCAGTTTCAGGTGCAAACGGCGTTGGAAGGGAATGTGATCGGCACTATACTGGAGAATGAGCAATTGAACCCGATCCGCATGGTTTACCCTGGTAACCGCGGTTTAAATTTAATTGGGATTGAAAACCAGACAGTGTTTGTACCCAGTGGCAAACTGGTACCAATAAACGAACTGGCATCGGTACAACTAAAATCTGGAGAAGCCGAAATAAGCCGTGAAAATCTGCAATCCATGGGGGTGGTAAGCGCGAGGTTAGAAGGCAGTGATCTGGGCTCCGTAATCCCGGCAATTCAAAAAAGCGTAAACCAAAAAATAGGCCTGCCCCAGGGTTATCATATTGAATACGGCGGCGATTATGCCCAGCAGCAGCAATCGTTTAAAGAATTACTGATCATCCTCATCACTTCCAGTTTACTGGTTTTTTGTGTGATCCTCTTTGTATTTAAACAATTCCGCATAGCCTTTTTAATATTGGGTGTGGCAGTTTTGGGCATATCAGGCAGTTTGCTGGCTTTATTTGTTACAAAAACACCGCTAAATGTGGGCAGCTACACCGGCCTAATCATGATCGTAGGTATTATAGCCGAGAATGCCATATTTACCTTTTTACAGTTTAAACAACGGGCTATTGAAAATCAAAACAATGACCTGGAAAATAGCATCGATGAAGCCATTATATATGCCATTTCCACACGTTTAAGGCCAAAACTGATGACCGCTTTAGGCGCCATTATCGCACTGACTCCATTGGCTTTGGGTATTGGCGCGGGGGCGCAGTTGCACCAGCCCCTGGCTATTGCAGTTATTGGTGGTTTTTTGGTAGCATTGCCTTTATTACTGATTGTTTTGCCGGGTATGATGCGGATCTTATACCGTTCTGTAAAATTCAACGAAGACATTCAGTCTGTTCATTAATTTCATCAACATTTATCCAGAATTCTATTTGATATTTACAAATAAACAAACCATTATTCCCATCATGAAAAAGATTTTTTTAGGCACGCTATGCGCTGTATTCGCTTCATTGTCACTATACGCACAAACTTATGTATTGGATAAAACCATTGCTTTAACCGGAGATGCCGGTTATGATTATGTTTCCATCGACATGGCGAACAACCGTTTATATGTATCTCACGGCACAATGGTAAATATTGTTAACCTTACTACCGAAACACAAATTGGTGTGATAGGCGATTTGAAAGGTATGCATGGCGTTGCCATAGCGCCCAAAAGCAACAGAGCTTTTATTAGCGACGGAAAAGCAAATGCAGTAGTTTCTTTTGACCTTTCAACGCTTAAAGTAATCGCTACCATACCGGTTACAGGTAAAGGCCCTGATGGCATCATCTATGACCCCTATTCGGACCAGGTTTTCAGTTTTAACGGTGATAGTAACAACGCATCTGTAGTTGACCCTAATACCTTAAAACAAGTTGGTACGGTGGCCCTTGGCGGCGCTCCTGAATTTGCAGTAGCCGATGGCAAAGGTAAGATCTATAACAACCTGGAAGATAAAAACAGTGTAAATGTGATAGACGTCAAAACTTTAAAAGTGATCAGCAACTATTCTTTAGCTCCGGCCGGTGGTCCTACAGGCATCGCTTTGGATGATGCAGACAACCGCATTTTCAGCGTTTGCCGTCAAAACAAAGGCATGAGCGTGCTTGACGCAACTTCGGGCAAGATTATAGCCACATTGCCAATCGGAGGCGGTGTTGATGCCGTTTGCTATGACCCGGGAACCAAATTAATATTTTGCTCATGCGGTGATGGCACTACCACTATTATTAAACAGAATTCAGCAGATGATTATAGTGTTATTCAAACTTTAAAAACACCGGTTAGGGCAAAAACTATGGCTTTGGATACCCGTAACCACAAAATTTATTTGAGCGTGGCTGAATTTGAACCCGGCACACGTAAAGTATTGCCAAATACATTTAAAGTATTGGTATTTAAGCTACAATAGTTTTTTAAGCAGAAAACAATAAGTCGCTTATTGACGTTTGATTGAAGGGGCCGGTAAACCCGGAGGAAATTATTGTATTAAATTTTGTAATCAAATAATCTTTCAACCGCATATTATTATATTTACCAACTGATGCCCCTTCAATTTCATAATGACTAAAAAAAACGATTTCATTTACTCCAGGGAGTCTGAACCGCACCGTATCCGGACAAAGAGAATTTTAAAAGAGTTTCCGCAAATGAGAAACCTTATCGTTAAGAACCCCTTTACCATATTGGTGATTACGGGCCTGGTGGCATCTATGGCAGGTGTGGCCTGGCTGGTCCGTGACCAATCATGGTGGATCGTTTTCGGTGCAGCTTATCTGTATGGCGCATTTGCAAATCATGCATTGTTTGTTATGATCCATGAGTGCACCCATCAGTTGTTGTTTAAAAACCGGCTGGCCAACCGCTGGGCAGCAATGTTTGCCAATCTTCCGCACATTATGCCCGGGGCAATTTCGTTTGAAAAATACCATCTTAAACACCATTCCTTCCAGGGAATTCATGAACTCGATGCTGATCTTCCAAACAAATGGGAGGCAAAACTGATCAACAATTATTTCGTGGGCAAATTGTTATGGCTTTTATTTTTCCCTTTATTCCAGGGTACGCGTGTGTCAAGGCTGAAAGAGATCAACTTTTTCGACGGATGGGTGGTCATCAATATCCTGGCGCAGGCCGTATTTACCGCTGCTATCTGGTATTTTATGGGGTGGCATGCCGTTGCATTTTTATTTATAAGTTTCTGGTTCTCTATAGGCCTGCATCCTTTAGGCGCACGCTGGGTACAGGAACATTATTTAACCTTTGACAGCGAACAGGAAACTTATAGCTATTATGGCCCACTAAACACTGTTGCATTTAATGTCGGCTACCACAATGAGCACCACGATTTTCCTTCAATCCCATGGAACAAGCTTCCTGAGGTCAAGAAAACGGCCCCTGAATATTACGATACCCTTTTGTCGCATAAATCATGGACGGTGTTGTTCTTCAGGTTTTTGTTTGAACGTGAAATTTCACTTTATAACAGGATTTTAAGGAAAGAGCGGGGAAAAGTTAAACTTGAAGGCTACTCAAGTCCGGACGTTGAATTTATAAACCAACCGGCTAAAGAGGCGCTTGAGCCGGTTCTTTAACGGGTATTTGTTGCAAAAGAATTCGAAAATCCGATGAGCTAAACGCATTTAGCTCATCGGATTTTTTTCGTTTTTGGAGGCTAAATGCGTTTTGCACGTGAGAATTTAGTTCAGTTTGAAGGCTAAATGCGTTTTGCTTTTGGGAATTTGAAGCCTGGTGACTGCAATAAAATAGATCTACGATGAATTTGTATGGGTAAGCGTTTAATTATAGAGCCTTCGGCTCGAAATATTTTATAACAACGGGTTTTAACCCGTTGTTATATGAATTCAATATTAAGAGTGCTGTAGGCACGATCCATATTAGCTTCCTATTTATATGGGTCGAACCTACGGTTCTTGGGTTTTTTTCCTGTCATCTTTCAACGGATTAAAATCCGTTGCTATAATATTTATCGAGGCTAAGCCTCTGGCGGCCCTAAAAAAACCTTCATTTTATCATTATTGTGACACGTCTTTCTAAAATTTGCGAAATACTTACCCACCTAAATCGTCATTGAGCCAGAGTTCTTCGGTTATGTTGCACTGCATTCTACTCCACGGTGTTTGAATAGCTATTAACATAATCTCTCGGCGACATCCCCGTGATCCCTTTAAACACATAATTAAAATTGGTAATACTATTAAACCCGCAGCTGTAAGCAACCGTTGCTATGCTGTTTCCCGAGCCGTTTACCAGCAGTTTACAGGCTTCGTTCACCCTTACTTTATTTACAAAATGCACAAAAGTATGCCGGGTATGCTTTTTAAAATACCTGCAAAAAGCGGTAGGTGTAAGGTGAGCCTGCATGGCTGCGTTTTCCAGTGTTAAAGGGCTGCTGTAATTGTGCATTATGTAGTTATATACATTAGCTATCCGCATACCTTCAGGATCTGTCATGGAGAGTGGAGAATGTCCGGTAGTTAAGGGCTGCAAATTTTCATTTCCACCCAATGCGTTTAGCAAATCAATAAAAAGGGATAGTTGCTCCGCGCCGTTGGCTTGTTGTACGGCTTCAATTTGCCTGGCGATGTCAGCATAGTTGCTATCCGGGACCTTGTACCCGCTTTGCATTTGCTCAACAAAAGTCTTTACCGTTTTCATTTCGGGCAAGCCGAACAGGGCTGCTAATTTCCCGGAAGGGTTAAAGAATATAGTAACCGTTTTTACGTTTTTTTTGCTGCCTGGCTGAAAATAAGCCGGGTCGCTTTTGAACAAATGCGGCAAATTAGCGCCGAGCAAATAAATTTCACCATCGCGGAAAGCATGCATGCTGTTCCCGGCCAGCAGGGTACCGGTGCCCTTTTGCACCCAGGTGATCTGCGCCTCGGCATGGCGGTGCAGGTAGGTATAAAAGTGCGGCAACTCTTCTTCCAGCACAATGATGGTACGGTCATGCGGTACTGGTATGGTGAATGGCAGAACTTTCATGGGGTAAAAATAGTTGATTTTGTTGATTAAGTGAGTGGTTGATTGGGTTAGAAAGATCGTTAGATTTGACAAATTTTTAAATTTGTCAAATCGTTTTGTGAAAAACATTGTATGAACTCTTCAAAATATAAAATCGAATTGGTTAAAGGTGATATAACAAAAATAAAGACTGATGCAATTGTAAACGCCGCCAACACCTCACTAATGGGCGGCGGCGGAGTTGACGGCGCAATACACCGGGCCGGTGGACCTGAAATTTTAGAAGCGTGCCGTAAAATAGTAGTTAAACAGGGTGGCTGCAAAACTGGTGAAGCAGTTATTACCACCGGCGGAGATTTACCTGCAAAATTTGTTATTCATACGGTCGGCCCGGTTTGGAACGGCGGCAAATATGATGAAGAAAACAAATTAGCCAGTTGTTATAAAAATTCGTTACAACTTGCTGTTAATAACCATTGCAAAACCATTGCTTTTCCCAATATCAGCACAGGAATTTATCATTTTCCTAAAAAGGATGCAGCCCGGATAGCTGTGAAAACAGTAAAGGATTTTTTATCGCTAACTGATAAAATTGAGAAAATAGTTTTTGTTTGTTTTGATGATGAGAACTATGAATTATATAATTCGCAGCTTTGACAACTTTTAAAAAGTTGTCAAAGCCGACTATTCTGCCAACAATTTCGTAGCCTACTCAAACCGCCCCGGCGCAAACATCCCAATATCCATACTCGCTTTCTCTCCGTTAAAAGCTTCGGCAATCAATTTTCCTGTTGCCGGCCCTAATGCCAAACCAATCATGGCATGTCCGGTTGCGATAGCCAGGTTTTTGTATTTGCCTGACATGCCGATATAGGGCAAACCATCAGGCGAAACCGGCCTGAAACCGAACCAGGTGTCTTTTTGTTCGGGAACAGCTAATTTAAAATCAGGGAAGTATTTGGGTACTGATTCTACTATGCCTTTTACCCTATTGATATTGATCTGCTTATTTAGCTTACCAATTTCCATTGTGCCGCCAAAGCGGATACTACCGTTCATAGGTGTAACAGCTACCCTTGCCTCACACAAAATGGAGGGTATGGTCATCGGTTTAATCGGATCATGCACCATAAAAGAATAACCCTTGCCCGGCATCAGCGGAATACTTATTCCCGCAAGCTTAGCAATCCCCGGCGACCACGAGCCGCCCGAAATAAGGTAAGCATCGCCGGTAAAATCTTTATCTTTTGTGCTGAATGAAGTTATTTTCCCGGCATCATGGTTAATCCTTATAACTTCGGTATAACGGTGAATGCGTACCCCTTCGGCTTCAAGGTATTTTACCAGCCCCTTCATTAGCTGGTTAGGGTACATATGCGAATCGCAGCGGTAATGCACTGCGCCTAAAATATCCAGCTCAATATCCGGCTGTAATTTTTGGCACTCATCAGGTGTAAGGTATTGGAAATCCAGGCCCAGGTTGACTGCTTTTTCAACCATGTGCAGTTCTTCTTCCTTTACTTTTGGCGATTTAAAAAGTGCCAGGATCCCATTATCCCTCAAACCAAAATCAATACCGGCTTCTTTTTCAAACTCGTGGTACAGGGCTTTACTAAAAACGGAAATATCTCTTAAGCCGCCTGCAGAGCGTTCCGCATGTTTTTTTGTGGCACTTTTTAAAAATTTTAGTCCCCAGCCAATCAATTCGGGATTTAGTGAAGGTTTTACGTAAAAAGGGCTTTTGCTGTTAAACATCCAGCGGATCCCTTGCTCCACCATACCGGGCGAGGCCAGGGGCACAAAATGGCTTGGCGTTATCATCCCCGCATTGCCAAATGAACAATTATCCGAAAGGTCGCCCTGCTCCAGGACATCCACTTCCCAACCTGATTTGTGCAGGTAATAAGCGGAAAACAAACCTATTACTCCGCCGCCGATTATGATTGCTTTACTCATATTTATATCTTTAAAACCATGTCATTGCGAGCGAAGCGTGGCAATCTCGTCGCTGACAGGTTAACGCACATGCATGGCTACGAGATTGCCGCGCTCGTTCCCTGCCTACCGGCAGGCAGGCTCGCTCGCAATGACAAAAGGGTAATTTATATCACCTGAAACCCATACGCATACGGGTCCTCATCATCAATTTTTATGGTATTATAGCCGTAAACCCTTGCCCAGCCTTCAATACCGGGTATAATGGCCGGTTTATCACCTATCATTACTTCATCCTCAACCGTACCTGTAAACTGGCTGCCAATAATGCTTTCATGGATAAATTTATCGCCTTTTTTTAGTTTCCCTTTGGCATGCCATTGCGCCATCCTTGCCGAAGTGCCGGTTCCGCAGGGGGAACGGTCTATCGCTTTATCGCCATAGAAAACAGCGTTGCGGGCAGTTGCTTCCGGGGATATGGTTTTGCCCGTCCACAGGATATGCGAACAGCCGTTAATGGTAGGATTTTCGGGATGCACAAACGTGTGTTTTTCATTTATCCTTTGCCTTAAAACCCGGCTCCAGGAGATCAGTTGGTCAGCTGTATAATCATCCAGATCTTTAAAATTTGGCTGCGGGTCAACAATGGCATAAAAATTACCGCCGTAGCTTACGTCAACTGTTAACGTGCCTAAGTCAGGGCATTCCACTTCTAAATTTTCAGCAGCGAGATAAGAAGCCACGTTGGTTAGCTTTACCGACTTTACTTTACTGCCTTCCTGCTTGTATTCAATCAATACCAGGCCTGCAGGCGCTTCCATCCTGACGATGCCCGGTGTTTTGGGTGCGATCAGGCCTTCCTCAATAGCAATAGTGATAGTGCCGATAGTGCCATGTCCGCACATAGGCAAACAGCCGCTGGTTTCAATAAATAAAACAGCCACGTCATTTGCAGGGTCGTGCGGCGGGTAAAGAATACTGCCCGACATCATATCATGTCCGCGCGGCTCAAACATCAGGCCTTTGCGTATCCAGTCATATTCCTTTAAAAAATGCTGGCGTTTTTCGCTCATATTATTCCCCTGTAAATTCGGCCCCCCGCCGGCCACCAGCCTTACAGGGTTACCACAGGTATGCGCATCTATGCAGAAGAATGTTTTGGTCATTGGGTCATTGGGGCATTGGGTCATTGAGTCATTGGGTCATTGGGTCATTGGTGATTGAACCATAATAAACTATTCAATGACCTGATGACCCAATGACCAATGACTGTTATTTAGTCCATTCATTATTAAACAAGCGCCATATTTTTAGCGGGTTGTCGGTTTTTAATTCGTCAGGCAAAAGCTCTTCACTCCAGTTTTGCCAGCAAACAGGGCGCACAAAACGTTTGATGGACGATGTACCCACTGATGTAAAACGGCTGTCGGATGTTGCGGGGAATGGGCCGCCATGGTTGATGGCATTACCTACTTCAACCCCGGTTGGCGGACCGTTCAATATCACCCTGCCGGCTAAATTAGCCAGTTTATCGGTTATTGACCTGTACTTCGGCAATTCCTCCTTTTCGGCCATTACACTTGCGGTTAGCTGTCCCTGCAAGGTGCCGATCACCTGTTCCAGTTGCGCGATATCGTCAGCCACAACCAGCATCGAATACGGTCCAAAAACTTCTTCGCCATACTTTTCGTCGGCCAAAAAATCCGAAGCGCTTATTTCAGTAACCACAGCCAGGCCCTGATTGATATTTTCGTTGTTTAATTTATCAGATTTTGCGATAACCGTAACAGCCTCTTCTGCCTGCCTTTCTCCTGATAATTTTGCAAAGTTTTTGCGTATTCCAGGTGTAAGCATGGTAGCTGAATTAACAGTAGCTATACCTTCGCCAAGCGCCTTTTTAAACTTATCCAGGCCATCAGACTTAACAGCCAGCAACAGGCCCGGTTTGGTGCAAAATTGTCCGGCATTGGTTGTAATTGACCCATAAATTTTTGCCAGTTCCTCAGCCCGGTTTTCCAGGGCCTGCGGTAATAATACGATGGGGTTTATGCTGCCCATTTCGGCAAAAACAGGAATAGGCTCATCGCGTTCAGCGGCCATCTTCACCAATGCCATGCCGCCTTTTAGCGAACCTGTGAAGGTCACAATTTTTGTTTTGGGATGTTTTACCAGCGCTTCGCCAATAGTATAGCCATCATCATACAAAATTGAAAAAACGCCATCGGGCATGTTATGCGTTTCAGCCGCCTTTTTAATCGCAGCGGCAACCAGCGCGCTTGTGCCAGGGTGTGCCGGGTGGGCCTTTACCACAACGGGGCATCCAGAAGCCAGTGCGGCAGCGGTATCGCCCCCGGCTACAGAATAAGCCAGCGGGAAATTGCTTGCCCCGAATACAACCACAGGGCCGATGGGCACCATCATTTTACGAAGATCAACCCTTGGCAATGGTTTCCTGTCGGGAATGGCGGTATCAATAATCGCTTCCACCCATGAACCTTCTTCCAGCAGTGCGGCAAACATGTACAGCTGCCCGGTGGTACGTGCGCGCTCGCCCTGTAAACGCGCAGCAGGCAGACCTGTTTCGGCCATGGCACGTTCTATCAGCTCATCGCCGAGCGCGGTGATCTCATCGGCGGCGCTGCGCAAAAAAGCAGCCCTTTTATGACTATCAGTATAGCGGTATCCGGCAAAGGCTTTATCTGCGAGCAATAGGGCCTCGTCAGCTTCCAGTAAACTGGCGGCATAGAAATCGCCTTCCAGCTCCTTACCGGAGGAAGGGTCCAAAGCCTTAAATGTTTTTCCGATGCGCAGGGAATAATTGTACCCTATTAAATTTCTTGTATCCATGATTTATTTAAACTTGATGTCATTGCATCTTCAGAATTTTCCCAAATTTCACCACTCAAAATGACACCTTTTTTTGTTATTCCTTTAACTAACCCCGGTTACATCCACTTCAGCCTCAACGCCCCAGCTACCCGCAGGCAGTTCCGGGCGGTTGGCAATAGCTTTATGGATGATACCCAATATCCTCCCGCGTTCTTCACCCACCAACGGTAAACGCGGCTGCCTTACTGTTTCGGTACCCAAACCTGTTTGAGCTTCGGCTAATTTAATGTATTGTACCAGTTTTGGATGGATATCCAGTTCCAGAACCGGTAAAAACCAACGATAAATAGCCAAAGCTTCCTGATGGCGGCCCTGTTTGGCGAGGTTAAAGATAGCGACAGTTTCTTTTGGAAATGCATCTACCAAACCGGCAACCCAGCCGTCGGCGCCCATAAAAAGGCTTTCCAATGCCAAAGTATCCACACCGCATAATATCTTGAACCTGTCGCCGAAGCGGTTGATCATCCGGGTAACGTTACTTACATCGCGGGTTGATTCTTTTACCGCCTGTATGTTTTCATATTGAGCCAGTTCCTCAAACATATCCAGGGTAACCTCTATCTTATAGTCATAAGGGTTATTGTAGATCATGATAGGCAGCGGCGTACTTTTTGCCACCGTGGCGAAATATTGCACAGTTTCGGCATCATCAGCCTTATAACGCAAGGGCGGGAGCATCATTAAACCGTCTGCGCCATATTTTAAGGCGTTTCCGGCACAAAGTAATGCCGCTTTGGTAGTTTGCTCTGCGATGTTCAACACAACGTAAGCCCTTTTGTTTACTGTTTTAACTGTATGTTTTAGTAATTCTATCTTTTCATGATCTGATAAAACACTGGCCTCTCCCAAAGAACCGCCGATGATGATACCTTTAGCCCCGGCTGCTAATTGTGCTTCGATATTTTTATCAAACGCTTCAAAGTCAATTTCATCCTGATCATTGAATTTTGTGGTTACAGCCGGGAAAACCCCTTTCCATATTATACTCATATTCTTCTTGTTGTTCCTTTTATAAAATGTAACCAATTTACTGGTCGCTCGTATAGTTTACTCACCCGGTCTTTGCTTCGCTTGACCACCCTCTCTACCGCAAGGTGGCTGTGGCGCAAC
>DHXR01000071.1 GCA_002413785.1 Mucilaginibacter sp. UBA5151 | reverse complement strand
TTAATACTTTAACGAACTATTGTGATAAGTGCCCCAATATAAATAAAAATTATTTTTCAAAAAGCTCCGATTACGAAATTCAATCCCGCTACAACAAAAACTTATTACAACACCTTACAACTTATTACAACCCTTACAACTTATTACAACTCTTACAACTTATTACAACCCTTACAACTAATTACAACCTTTCTCAACAATAATAAAAAAGGTATTTGATTTTTAAAATAATCCTCCTATATTTGCAGTCCTTAAAATAAAAGAAAGAATAACAAAGCTATACAATGGCAAATCATAAATCATCATTAAAAAGGATACGCTCTAACGCTGCAAAGCGCTTACGTAACAGGTACCAGGCTAAAACCACCAGGAACGCCATCAAAAAATTAAGAGGCACAACCAGCAAAGCTGAAGCCAGTGCTCTTTTGGTAAAAGTAATATCAATGCTTGACCGTTTAGCCAAAAAGGATGTTATTCATAAAAACAAAGCTTCAAATAACAAATCAAAGCTTACTAAATTTGTTAATGCTTTAAAATAAAGCGATTAAACTATATTAAAAAAGCCCGTTTTCTTTGCAGAAAACGGGCTTTTTTAGTATAATCAAAAAAAGGTTAACAAAATGCCCTGCCTGGCGCGTATAAAGAAATGTAATTGAGGCAAATAACATTGTTAAAATAAAAATTTAAACATTGAGACAACATTTAACTTTATCTTTTTTACTTATCTCTCTAACGGGATTTGCTGCTATAAACAGGGGTCAGGTTGACAGTCTCAAAACATTGGTGGCTCCTTCTTTAAAAAATCAGGCGGCGCCGGATACTTTAAATATTAACAGGCTTAACAAACTCGCTGCCAATTATTTTGAATCAAACCCGGATAGCACACTTTTTTATGGCCATAAAAGCATTGAGCTGTCCCGCAAAATAAATTATAAAGCAGGTATAGCCGACGGCCTGTTACAAACCGGGACTGCAAATTATTTTAAAGGAAAATTTTCGCAGGCAGAACAAGACCTTGGTGAGGCTGTTTTAATTTACAAACACTTAAACGATCAAAAAGGAATAGCCAACTGTTACACGGTTTACGGAAGGATGTATAATTTGCTTGCCAACTATAAACTGGCATTAACTTACTCAAACTTAGCCCTTGATATAAGCAAGCAGCTAAAAAATGATTTGGATATTGCTGTTTGTATAAAAAACATCGGCGTTGTTTATTATAGTGAAGGGCAATTGCCCACTGCGCTTGATTATTACTATAAGGCACTTTTTATTGATTTGAAGGTGCATAGCGACCGTGCTGCCGCGGCTACCTACAATGACATCGGCGTTGTTTTAGCCACCATGGAACTTTACCCAAAGGCGTTTGAATATTATAAAAAGGCGCTGAAACTCTTTCAATCAAGTAAAGATTTAAATGGCGTTGGTACCGTTTATGAAAACATAGGCGAGGTAATGATAGCTCAAAAAAACTATGACAGTGCTATCGACTATTTATCAAAATCAATTGACATTGCCATAAAACAGGATGATAAAGATGGGATGAGTTCTGTTTATACCGATTTTGGCCTTTGTTATGCAAGGAAGAATCAAAATCGCCTTGCCCTGAGTTATCTTAATAAATCATTGCAAATTGCCAGCGAGTACAAAATTGTTTACAATGAAGCTTATGCTTTAATCGGCTTTGCAACTGTATATAACCTGCAAAAAGACTACAAAAATGCCTACAAATATGTCATAGAAGGCCAAAAGCTGGCCGTTAAACTGGGCAACTTGTCAATCAGGTCCAATGCCGCGCTGCAGTTGAACAGAGCTTTAGCCGGTTTAGGAAAATATGAAGAAGCTTATAAACTGTTAAGACAATACAATGATCTGAATGACAGTTTGAATAACAACGAAAGTATCCAAAAACTTACTACGTACAATCTCGAACTTGATTTTGCAACAAAACAGCAACTTTTTGCGCAACAGCAGAAAGAAAAAGACCTGTTATATCAGCAAAAGATAAAACAGCAGCGTTTAATAAATGCCATATTTTTAACAATAATTTTAGGGATGGTGGCTATTTCTGTAGTTTACTACAGGCAAAAACGCAAGCAGCAAAAAATAAATTTGATGCTCGAAGAAAAAAACAAAGAGGTGTTGCTGCAAAAAACCAGTATTGACGACCAGGCGCAGAAACTAAACGGCCTTAATATTTTAAAAGACAGGCTGATATCGGTATTAGCACATGATCTGCGGGCGCCGTTAAGCACCTTAATAGGTTTATTTAACCTGTTGCAGGATGACACTATTTCGCATGAGCAAATGCTGCAAATGATCCCCGGCGTATTAAAGAAACTCGAATACACCTCTGATTTCCTTGACACCCTGTTGTTTTGGATCAACAGCCAGATGGAAAATTTCGAAAATTCCACTAAAAGCTTTTTTATTAAGGATGTAGTAGCTTATGAAACCGAGAGCTATCATGAGCAGGCGGCCCTAAAGGGTATAAATCTTGTGGATACTGTGCCTGATAATATTGTTATTGCTGCCGATCCGAATTCCATCCGGATAGTTATACGGAATTTGATCACAAATGCGATAAAATTTTCAAATGAAAATGATACGATAGAGGTCAGCGCCAGGCGGCAGGATGATCAGAATTATGTTATTTCGGTAAAAGATACCGGTACCGGTATGAGCGAAGACCAGCTTCACAAGCTTTTTAAAAGTAAGGTTAACAGCAAAGCGGGCACTAATAATGAATCGGGTACCGGAATGGGCATGCTTTTTTGCAAAGATCTTGTGGAGAAATGCAGTGGTAAAATTTGGGTAACCAGTAAACAGGGCCAGGGTACAGAATTTTCATTTACCGTACCTGCCGGCACAATAAATGAAAGCCGACTTGAGGTGGCCTGATCTTCGGAGATTTGAGGCCGGAGATTTGAGATTAGTTTCTTGCCCTAAAATTCGAATAAAGCATTCCACTAATCTCTAACCTCCAATCGCTAACCTCTATTCATAAGTTACGCCCAGGGTAATCGGAACGCTTAGCGCTTTTGAAATAATACAATTAGCTTTGGCGCCTTCGGCAACTTCTTTAAATTTTTCTTCGCTTACGCCTTCAATGGCCGATCCTTTTAGTTCCAAATGAATGCCAGTGACGCTCAGGGAAGCCATGTCGAGGTCTAAAACAGCATCGGTGCTAAGATCATTGGGTTTAAAACCGGCCTTGCTTAAAGCGGCGCCTACAGCCATTGTGAAACAACCCGCATGGGCTGCTGCTATCAACTCTTCCGGGTTGGTACCAACGCCATCGGCAAAACGGGTTTTAAATGAAAACTGTGTATTGTTTAATGTGGTACTTTGGGTGCTGATCTCCCCTTTTCCTTCGGTAAGGGTGCCATTCCAATGGGCGTGTGCTGTGCGTTTCATGTTTTTTTGTTTTTAGTTAAATGTAAATTTTGCGTCCTTATATCTTAAATTCAGGGACCACAAAACTCTTATTCACATCATTTATAAAACTTAAAACATCGTCATGGCCAAATTGTGTTTCGGCTGAAGTAATAAAATATCCGGGGACTTCATCAAACGTAGTTAGCAGCGCTTTTTTAAACAGGGCTATATTCTGGTCGGTTTTCACGCCTGATTGTTTATCCGCTTTGGTAAATACCAATACAAATGAAAGACCTTTTTCGCCAAGCCAGTTACAAAACTCCAGATCTATTTTTTGCGGTTCAAGGCGGCTGTCTATCAGCACCATTACGCATTGCAGGCTTTCACGTTTATCTAAATAGGTATGTATAAATTTGCTCCAGTCGGCTTTTTTGCTTTTCGATGCCCTGGCATAGCCGTAACCCGGTAAATCAACAATATACCAGCTGTCGTTTATCAAAAAATGGTTGATCAGTTGCGTTTTTCCGGGTGTTTGCGATGTTTTAGCCAGTCCTTTTTTGCCGGTTAGCATATTAATGAGTGATGATTTACCCACATTGGAGCGGCCGATGAACGCATACTCCGCCTTTACCGGCGGCGGCAATTTTGAAATTTGGGTGTTGCTGCAAATAAATTCGGCAGATTTGATGATCATCCTGCAAAGGTAAGGTTTTGGGGCGGAGATTAGAGATTGGAGATAAGAGATTAGTTTTTCCGCCCGAAAGTCCGGAAAGTCGGGAAAGCTATCCGGAAGACGCTTCATCACCTTAATCTCAAATCCTTCTCTTAAACTCTAAATCAAAAAATTACAATCAAAAAACACTGCCGGTCTGTTTATTCTGTAAATTTGATGTTTAAACATGTAATTTAATGAGCGATTATAAAATACCTGCCCAAACACGTATTGGGCATGTGCATTTAAAGGTGAGCGACCTGCAGAAATCACTTGCTTTTTATTGCGATTTGCTGGGCTTTGATAAAATAATGATGTACGGCAGCCAGGCTGCATTTATATCTGCCGGAGGCTATCATCATCATATAGGCTTAAATACATGGCAAAGTAAAGGCGCCCCTCCTGCCCCTGATTATGCCCCTGGTTTATATCACACTGCAATTTTATATCCCGAACGCAGGGACCTTGCGGTGATTTTGCAAAGGTTGATTAACGCTGAATACACTATTTCAGGCGCATCGGATCACGGTGTTTCCGAAGCTATTTATTTGCGTGACCCCGATGGCAACGGCGTAGAATTATATTGGGACAGGCCAAAAGAGCAGTGGCCACTGGATGATAACGGCGAACTGACCATGTTTACCCAAAGGCTCGACCTGGAAGGTCTGCTGGCGACATTGTCTGAACCGGAATTAAGCTGATGCCCAAAATCAAAGTACCGAGATCCTTTTAATAACCGACTCGGTCCCGGCAATTATCCTTACAAAATAAAAACCACGGGATAACTTGCTGTTTAATGGATAGCTAAAGGTTTTTTCGCCCGGTTCAACCCTTTGTGAAAATAAAGTGGCAATGTCGTTACCTAAAACGTCCACTATTTTTATGGTAACATTTGAATAACGCGACAGGTCGTATTTAAGATTAATCTGGTCGGTTACCGGGTTGGGGAATACCTGGACGTTATTTAACAGCTTGTCGTCAGGTTTATAAACATTAACTTTTTGTGTGGATATAACTGCCGGTTTTATTGGTGGTAGTACTAAGTGCAAACTGCTTTTAAAATAACTTTTTGTTTGTTTTGTTTTTAACAGGCGCAGATAAGTGGTATCTGTTTGCGAATAGGCAACACCGCTGGAAAAGGCAAAATTCATGAATATTGCCGCCGCAAGTATTACAATCCATGAATGTGTATAAGTAAAAATTCGCCTCATCCTTTATTATTATTTACAAAAGTATAAATAAAGCAGTCATCAATTTAAATACTGTGCATTTTGTAAAGTATTTTAACAAAATTTAACAAAAAAATACTGTTTAGTAAATTAGTTATAAAGTTCCATAAGCCAAATACCGATCATTAGTTTTTTTTGCACTTTTTATATTAACTTATGATTAAATGCTTTTACGCATCGCTTTTACCAATAGTTTATTAATTTAGCCTTAATTCAGTATTACTTCAGATTGTAATTATAATTTTACCATAAAGGTTCTACATTCAGGCTTATTAAACTGTAATATGAAACCAAAACGACTGAATTGTGTTTAACATTAAATTTACATGCCATTGAGAAAAATAATATTCGTCCTGTTTTGCTTTATTTCGTTTGAGGCAAATGCCCAGGTTATAAAAGACACCACTAAAAAGAACCTTGCCGATACTATAAAAAAGGATCTTTTGACCATACCGGATACAGTTAAGAAACTGCACAGCAGTCCGATGTCGCTTATTGTTCCGGGCGCTTTAATAGCTTATGGTGTATCCTCCTTTATAATTCACCCGGTACGCCGGTTTGATTATTTTATTTATGGTGATGTCAGAAAAACAGGCCCCAATTTCCATACAAACGCCGAGAGCTATTTCCTGATTACCCCGGTCGTTATGGTTTATGGCTTGGATATGATTGGTGTTTTAGGTAAAAACAGATTTATCGACCGCACTGCCCTGCTCGGTTTATCCGCCGGTTTCTTGGGTGTTTCTGAACAGATTACAAAACATACAACCCATAGGCAACGGCCTAATAAGGCTGATTATTTATCTTTCCCATCAGGTCATACCGGGGTTGCATTTATGGCGGCTGAATTCCTGGCGCAGGAGTATTCCGAAAAATCGCCTGTTTATACCGTAATCGGCTACACTTTTGCCGTTACCACCGGAATATTCAGGATGTACAACAGGGACCATTGGTTTAGCGATGTTGTAGCAGGAGCAGGTTTTGGCGTTCTTTCAACCAAAGCGGCTTATTTAGTATATCCCTACCTCCGTAAAACGTTAACCCACACAGATAAATACGGCAAAAAAACCATGCTAATGCCCACCTACCAAAACGGCACACCGGGGTTTTCATTTGCTATGCAGTTGTAAGGGGGTTGAAAGGGTTGTAATAAGTTGTAAGGGTTGGAATAAGTTGGAATAAGTTGAAAAGGTTGGAATAGTTGGAAAGCCTGGATTTTTCCTTTTCCACCGTTACAACTTATTACAACCTTTACAACCACTATAACCTTTACAACCACTACAACCACTACAACCTTTACAACCACTACAACCTTTACAACTTATTTCAACCTCACCCCCCTACTTATACCTTACTTTATAAAGCAAAATAATACTGGCGAATATAAATGTTATGGCATTGGCTACTGCTACAGGCAAGCTGCCAATCATTATACCGTAGATAAGCCATAATAAAGTACCGGCTGTAAAAAGCGCATACATCGATAATGATATACCTGCTGTATCTTTTGTCCTGATTGTTTTTATAGCCTGCGGCAAAAAGGAAACCGTAGTGCCAAAGGCGGCTAAATAGCCAATCATGGTGATGATGTTCATAAGATTTCCAGATTAAAATATAAGCCGTTTATACAGCTTCCTTCTTACTAAAAAATGATAAATATAAAGCGGCAATTGCGTATATCACCAGGTAACCAAGTGCAAATCCAAGGAAGCCATATATTACATTCATGGTCAAACTACCCTGGGTATCAAAAACAATTACCACAAAAATTGAAATTACCGCACCTATAAGACTGATTCGTTTTGCTAATTTGTGCCAGGGCGCAATTTTCATTCCTAATAAACTGTGTTCGTAGCCATAGCTGATGTAAATATCTAAACCAATTACCAGCCAAACCAAAAAACGTACCCAATTGGTATAGCCAAGTTCGGTCATTAAATAAAAGCAGCTTAATAATCCCAATACCGGAATCAATGAAAGGTTTTTAATAAAAGCAAATACAGTTAATACGGCCGACAATATTATAAACAGGTACAGCGGGAGATTGTCTTTGTCATTGGTTCCGTCAAATAAACCAGCCAGACCTTTCCTGAATGCATAAGCGCAAATTAAAAACAGGGCCGGGACAATCCATTTTGAATTCACATAAGGCAAATGGAACTTACCCGCAATTGCAGCTTCTCGGGGCAACAACAACACACCGCCGCAAACCAGTACGAACGCAAACAGGGTACCAATACTGGTGAGATCAGTAACTATGGTAAGATTAAGAAACAAAGCAGGAACGCCAACTACAAACCCGGTTACTATTGTTGCAAATGAAGGCGTATGAAACTTTGGATGTATTTTAGAAAATATTTTAGGCAACAGGCCATCCCTGCTCATACTCATCCAGATGCGCGGCTGCCCAAGCTGGAAGATCAGCAAAACACTGGCAGTTGCAATAACCGCACTGAAAGAAATTATCCCGCTGATCTTGGTTAAATGTACCTGGTTAAAAACATAGGCCAGCGGGTCGCCGACTGCAAGATTTTTATAGCTAACCATGCCCGTAAGCACCAGGGCTATCAGGATGTAAAGTACCGTACAAATAATAAGCGAATAAATCATCCCCCGCGGCAGATCGCGTTGCGGGTCTTTACATTCTTCGGCCGTGGTAGATATGGCGTCAAAACCGATGTAAGCAAAAAACACGCCCGATACGCCTTTCATCACACCGCCAAAACCATTTGGCAAAAATGGGTGCCAGTTTGCCGGCGTCACATAAAAAAAGCCGATGGCAATAACTGCTACCACAATGGCTATTTTTAAAATAACCATGGCATTTGTGGCCCTTTTGGTTTCGCGTATGCCAACATATACCAGGTAAGTAATTCCGATTGTTATAGCCAAGGCAGGGATATTGGCTATCAATCTAAAGCCTCCAAGTCCGGGCGCGTTATCCCATGCTATAGCGCCTTGTCTTATCGTATCGGTAATAGCGGCAAGGTGACGGCTTTTTGTAAGCTCAAGCAACTGCTCATGCGCGCTGAATGCCGAATAATAATCCATAGTAAGGTACGCGGGCATGTGTATGTTAAAACCTTCGAGCAGGTTAACAAAATAAGTACTCCAGGATACGGCTACCGCGATATTGCCTATAGCATATTCCATCAGCAGGTCCCACCCTATTATCCAGGCAATAAGTTCCCCAAATGAAGCATAAGCGTATGTATAAGCGCTGCCGGCAACGGGAATGCGCGACGCAAACTCAGCATAGCATAAAGCAGAAAAACCGCAGGTGACTGCGGTAATTACAAATAATATAGTTACACCCGGGCCGCCGTGAAAGGCGGCTAAACCTATGGTTGAAAATATGCCCGCCCCCACAACGGCGGCAATTCCCATCAGGGTTAGGTCCTTTACATTTAATTCTTTGGTCAGGTGAGCGCCGCCGGAATGTTCAGCATCACTGAAACCGCTTGAAACATCAGTTAATATTTTATCAATTGATTTTTTACGAAAAATACTATTCGACATCCGGTTATATTAATTTGGTGACCATCGTAAACATAGCTATTTTTTTTAATTCAATAAGTATATGCTTATTTTGCACGATGAAAATAAGTATAAAAGATGTTATACAACGAATAAGGCCTTTTTTTATCGCTTACCTCATCCTTTTATGCGGGTGTTTTATTATCAAACTACTTTACAGCACGGACGATATTTATTTTGCCGTTAATACCCGGCATACAGATTTCCTCGACACGATTGAACCTTATATAACCGATTTGGGCAATGGCTGGACCAATATCATCATTGCCGCCGTTATAACACTATACAATTACAGGGTCGCCTTTTTAATGGTAACAACCTTCCTGGTTACTTCTTCAGCAGTGCAATTAGCAAAATTCTTTTTTGATGCGCCGCGCCCTAAATTGTATTTTAAAGACCAGTTGAGTAAACTGCATTTTGTAAAAGGTGTTGACATTTTAAGCAATCATAGCTTTCCATCAGGCCATACTTTAACCGCTTTTGCAACGGGCGTTTTGATCACTTATCTTGTTAAAAATAAAAGCTGGTGGATATTGCTTTTATTTTACGGCATAATGGTGGGCTTCTCGCGCATGTACCTGAGCCAGCATTTTTTTGAGGACGTTATCGGCGGTTCGGTAATGGGTGTTTTCCTGTCCATATTTTGGATAGGATGGATAGACAGCAGGCCATTTATGAACAGCCCGGGATGGAACAGGGGTTTGTTGAGGTAAGTCTGAAGTCGAAAGTCCGAAGTCTTGAGTCCGAAGCTCCCGATTTATATACTCAAACTTTCGACTTCGGACTTAAGACTTAAAACTGCTAACCAAGCGCCAATCTCCTCCTGCGCCTGGTTATAATAACTATTATAAAAACTGCGAGCAATACCCCGCCACCAAAAATCTCAATTTTAGTTATGGTAGCCATGCCTTTTGCATTTGACAAATATTGGTCATTACGCTTCAATTCGGGCGAAAGGCGGATGGAAGAGATAAAGGATCTGTATTCATCCTTTACCAGGTCCTTCCTGTTTTCGGGATACACATATTCAAAAGTATAGGTGGCATCCTGGGTATATAGCAACACAAAGTTCCGGTACTGGATGTCGCCGCTTCCGTCGTCACTTTTCAAGGTAAACGTTTTGGCCTTCAAAGCGCCTACAATGGTGTCACGAATATTTTCGGCGCTGCTGCCGGCAGATTCGCCCTGTATGCCTTTAATATAGGTTTTCAGCACCTTATTGAGGTCTTTTTCTTTTTGTAAAGGGGTGTTGTTTTTTGCATTCGGCTCCCTTAAAACCACCATGAAGCCATATAAGGCATTGGCCGAAAATATGGCACGGTCTGTAGTATCCTTCTTCTGGTAACCAGATGGCAATGAAATGCTAACCAGGCTATCAATTTTAACCGGTTTAATCAGCTGGCTAAACCCCGGTACAGCAAACAATAACAGGGTGAAACTAAAAATTATCTTCTTCATACTTTATTAAACTCCAATAATCATTAATGGTTTAGATTATTAAGTTTATTACAAGGATGATATGATACTATGATGACTTATTGAGTTATTTTACAGGCGGTTATAAAAGAATTTGATTGTTGCAATTTAGCAATGAAATAACAAATCCAAAATAGGTTGACGACAAAATTCGTTAGCATGGCGGTCAGTTTCGTGCCTGTAGCACGCAAAACATTTCTCTTATCGGGCTACCAGTATTTGACCCGCCAGGAGCGGGTCGGTTCACATACAAACAATTCCTGGCACCATTGGGTGCCAAATATTGGTAGAGAACAAATGATAAAACGTAAAGCGCGCCGTCAGGTACACAACATCGCCAGGTCCGATACCGCACGGCATTTTCTTACCTTTTTTCATCTATCAATATTTAACCCCTACATATCTATTCCTTAACTACACTGCCCCATCGGGGTTACCCGTTTGTAGCACTTTATTCAAATAATGTATCGTGCCACGTTAGTGGCTACCCAATTTGCGAAGGGTAGCCACTAACGTGGCATAAATATTTTGTTATTTATTTTCTACAAACGGGTTACCCATACAGGGTATTTGAATTGCAATAGTAATATTGCCTTGTAAATTCACAAAGCCTTTTATACCCCGACAACTGCTTTTTAAAATATTAAGACTAAAGCTTTACCCTACAACTTATCCATCTCGCCCTTCACAAAGGCAGCCAGCTCTTTTACATAATGGGCGCTGAAATCAAATTTAATGCCTGCCGTTTCGTAAATTTCTTTGATGGTTTTTGTGTAGCCCAGCTTCAGTGCATCAATGTATTGCCGCAGCCCTTTTTCAGGATTTTCTTTGTAGTTTTTCCATACCGCAATGGCACCGAGTTGTGCCATGCCGTATTCGATATAGTAAAAGGGAACTTCGAAAATATGCAGCTGTTTTTGCCACAGGTTAGCTTCCGCATCAGGATGTTCGCTCCAGTCAACAAAACCTGCGCCAAAGGGTTCGTAAATTTCTATCCAGGCTGTTCTGCGGTCAGCATCGGTATGGTTGGGGTTGGTGTATATCCAGTGCTGAAACTGGTCGACTACAGCTACCCATGGCAGCGTTTTTAATACATCGAACAGTTGATCGCGTTTGGCGCGTTTCAAATCTTCTTCATTATCAAAATAAACATCCCAGTTATCCATGGAGATCAATTCCATCGACATAGAGGCCAGCTCGGCTACCTCCGAAGGGCAGTGTTTAAAATCGTTCAGCTCCAGATCCGCCGTAAGGAAAGTGTGCACCGCATGACCGCCCTCGTGCACCATGGTGGTCAGGTCGCGGAAGGTATTGGCAGAATTCATAAAAATAAAAGGCGCGCCGGTTTCTGCCAGCGGATAGTTATAGCCTCCGGGCGCTTTTCCCTTGCGGCTTTCCACATCGAACAGGCTGTTTTCCTTCATGATCTCCAATCTTCCGCCCAAATATGGGTTGATCTTGTTGAAACATTTTATTGATTTCTCTATCAGCTCAACGCCGCTATTAAATGGCTTTAAAGCAGGTTTGCCCGATATGTCCACATCCATATCCCAGGGCTTAAGGGCAGCTAATTTTAAGGCTTCTTTGCGTTTTTGGGCTTCCCCGCGCAGTATAGGCACTATTTCTTTTTCAATAGCCTCGTGGAAAGCATAGCAATCCTTCGGGGTATAATCAAAACGGCCCAATGCCTGGAACATATAATCCCTGAAATTTTCAAATCCGGCATTCAGGGCTACCTTATGCCTTATCGGGCGCAGAAGGTCAAAAAGCTGGTCCAGCTGGTCTTTATCCTGCAAACGGCGGGCTGTTATCTTTTCCCAAACCTCCTGTCGTTTGGCACGGTCAGTATCCTTTAAAAATACAGAGGCCTGTTCAAGGGTAAATTCTTTTTCGCCGATGTAGACGGACATAGAACCTGTGATCCCCTGGTATTTCTGCTGTTCAACCTGGATTTCTGTTTGCAGCGGGATATTTTCCTCCCTGAACAATTCCAGCGATTTTTTTACGCCGCGCAGGTAAATGAAATATTTTTTAGGGTCAAGTTTTCCCACCCAGGCACTGGCGACCAGCTTTTTATTCAGCCCGTTGCTGAAAGGGGCAATTTTAGGTTCAATCTCTGTAGCGAAGTATTGAAATTTTTGCAGCAGTTCTTCGTTAGTGGTATCGCAGGTCATGCGGATGTATCGCCATGCAAAATCTTCCTCTACGGCAGCTTCCAGTTCACTGCGGTCATGCAGCCAGTTTTCCAGTTCCTCAACCGAATTTACAGGGCGTTCGTTTAGTTCTTTATAAAGCGGTTCCAGGTTTTCCCATTTAATTTCGAGGCTGGCAGGGATATATGTTCTTGTTTTTTTTGAGATCATGATGAATTGATTTGCAGATGTGCAAATGTGCGGATGTGCGGATGATTATCAAAACAAATAGTGAATAATATTACGGCTAATCTATCTTGTCATTGCGAGGCACGAAGCAATCGCGGACTATGCAAAACGGTCGTAACAGTTCGCGATTGCTTCGTGCCTCGCAATGACAATAATTGCTTTCGGTCTTTACTGACTTTCCCGACTTTCGGACTTATACAACGTCTCCGACAACACCTTTATACCATCCTCATAAGCAGTAGGCTTAACATTAAACGCCTTTTCAAATTTGGATGAATCGAAAACATAATCATGGTTATACTGGTAATACATTTCAACAGTGCTCATTACTACCTTATTAAATAAGCCAAACGACCATAGCATAAACTTATTAATAGCCATGTATTTAGGCTCAACCTTGTAGATCCGGGCCGCTATTTCAATAAATTGTTTACCGGTAAGGGCTGGCGCGGTTGACAAATGCCATACCTGGTTATCACTTTGAGGGTTTTGACCGAGCAGGTAAACGCCCTTGCCCATATCAGGGATATAACTGAAACTATGGAGCTTTTTAGGATCGCCAACCCACTGTGCTTTTTGTTTTTTGGCATATTTATCCAGTACCATCATATCAAAAAAGCCATTCATCGTTTCTGTTCCGTAAAAGTCGGCGGCGCGGGCTATGCTTGCGTTAATGTTCCCGGCTTTTGCTTCATCCATCAGTTTGGTTGCTATGGCTGCGCGGATCTCGCCTTTGGCGCTGCACGGGTTGTATGGGGTATTTTCGGTCATGGGGCCATTTACCAGGCCATACATATAAACGTTGTCGAAAAATATCAGCCTTGCCCCTGTTTCTTTGGCAACATTGATGGCATTCTGCATAACTACGGGCCATTGTGCCTGCCAAATATTTTTATCATAAACAAGCCCTGCTGTTAAATAAATCACCTTTGAGCCTTTTGCTGCTTCCAGCACTTCGGCATAATTTAACAGGTCGGCTTTTTTCCAGCTTATATTTTTTGAGGTTGTTGCAATTGGTTTACGGCTAACCATGCGTATGGTTTCGTTATTGTTTGCCAGTTCGCGGGTAAGTGCATTTGCTACAGCCCCGCCGGCTCCTAATATGGTGTGCATAGTTTTTCTGTTTTGTATGATACAAAGGTACAGGGCCATTGTTTCTCAAAACGTTAACAAAAGATAAGAAATTGGGAGAATTACGGAAGCCCCACCTAAATCCTCTCCGGTTGGGAGGACTTTTAATTCGGGTTCCAAAAAAACATCCCTTTATAGTAGAGTTTTTAAGTCTCCCCTTCCGGGGGAGATTTAGAGGGGGCTAACCAGTATCTTCCTCCGTATCCGCGAAAGCGAAACAGGGGTTATTCCTAAAAAATGGGCTATGTAATGCTGCGGAATTCGCTGCAAAACATCACGTCCGGTACTTAACAAATCCAGGTAGCGTTCTTCGGGGGTTTTGGTGATAAAGGCGGTCATCCTGTCTTCGTAGCAGCATAAATAGTATTCTGCTATCAGCCTGCCAAAGCGCTCTATTTTATAGGCCAGCAGGGGGGGTGCCAGCATCAGCTGCATACTCTTTTGGCTAAAAGTTACAAATATGGTGGGTTCCAGTGCCTGTATATAATTCAAAGCCGGTTGCCGGGTAAGAAAACTCTTGTACGAACTTACAAACTCATTCTCGAAACTAAAATAGCCCGTTATTTCTTCCCCCTCCCTTACGTTGTAGTAACGGACAGAACCTAATATAATAAAGCCAACCTCATTACAAACCAAACCCGGTTCGGCAAAATTTTGTTTCTTTTTTAAGGTGCGAATGCTCAGGTGATCTTTAAATACAGTCCATTCTTCATCATTTAATACGATGTATTTTTCTATATGTGTCCTGTAAATATCCAATGCCTTTAAGTGATCCATAACCTGTTTTAATATGCAGATGATAAATTAAAACAATTTTTAAAGATTAATTGCAAGATTGGCTTTTAAATCACACCCCAATTTACAATTAATCTTTCGGACTTCCGGACTTTACTGACTTTCGGACTACCTCCATAATCGGTCCAACAAAAAGAAAACAGCAAAAACTACGCTGGCAATGCCGTTGGTGGTCATAAAGGCAAAATTTACCCGGCTAAGGTCATTCGGTTTTACCAGGCGGTGCTGATAGATGAGCATAGCGCAGAAAAACAAGATGCCAGCATAATATAAATAGCTTACATTAGTAAAAAATACCGGCATGACCACAAAAGTCGCCGACAGTACATGCAAAAAGGTTGACAGCCTTAAAGCATTCACCTTGCCAAGCCAGGCAGGAATAGAATGCAGGTTCTCGCTACGGTCGAACTCTTCATCCTGCAGGGCATAAATAATATCGAACCCGCTTACCCAGCATAAAACGGCGAATGAAAAAAACAAGGGTGTTAATGCAAAAGCCCCTGTTACTGCAAGGTAGGCGCCAATTGGCGCTAATGACAAGCCCAAACCTAATACCAAATGGCAAAGCGCCGTAAACCGTTTGGTAGCGCTGTACCCCATTACCACCAGCAAAGCCACGGGTGAAAGATAAAAACATAACCTGTTAATAAACCAGGTTGTAGCTACAAACAACAAACAGTTAATAATAGTAAAAGTTAATGCCGCCGCCGGACTGATACGACCTGATGGTACGTCACGCTGTTTTGTACGCGGGTTTTTTATGTCAATTTCCCTGTCGAGGTAGCGGTTAAAGGCCATGGCGGAGTTACGCGCGAAAACCATACATAAAACCATCATCACCAGTTTTGGCCATTCAAAGTGATAATCGGTTGTGGTTACCGCCAAAAAAAAGCCGATGAAAGCAAAGGGCATGGCGAAAATGGTATGCGAGAACGTAACTAAGGAGAGATATTTTTTCATGCATTGACAATGTAAATTAAATCCACTTTGCATTGCGGGGAGGAACGACGAAGCAAACGCGAACTTTACATGGTGGATATGCATAGTTCGCGATTGCTTCGTACCTCGCAATGACAAGGGGGCAAGTAAAGACGCCCCGAAATATCGGGGCGTCTCTACGTCGTTCAAAATTACAAATTTTTCAATGCCATTTTGCTCTTAAATACTGATCGGGCCATTTTACCTCATGGCCAAGCTCATGCGCCGCCCTCAACGGAAAGTACGGGTCGCGTAATAACTCACGGGCCATAAATACCAAATCGGCCTGGCCTTGCTGTATAATGGCATCTGCTTGTACCGCTTCTGTGATCAGTCCGACTGCACCGGTGAGGATTCCGCTTTCCTTTTTCACTTTTCCGGCAAATTCAACCTGGTAACCGGGTTTCAATGGGATCTTTGCAGTAGCTACGTTCCCGCCTGAAGAACAGTCGATCAAATCGACACCTTTGTTGATCAACACTTTGCCCAGTGCTGCGGAATCATCTGCGGTCCAGCCGTCATCGGTCCAGTCGGTTGATGAGATTCGGATAAACAAAGGATTTTCAGCCGACCAAACCTCCTGTACACTTTCAATGATCTCAAGCAACAGGCGGATCCTGTTTTCAAAAGAGCCGCCGTATTCATCTGTTCTATGGTTGGTGACGGGCGATAAAAATTCGTTGATCAAATACCCATGTGCCGCATGGATTTCGATCACATCGAAACCTGCCTGAAGGGTACGCAAGGCCGCTGCCTTAAAATTAGCTTTTACTTTTTCGATGCCGGTTTTATCCAAAGCAATTGGCGCTTCCTCTGCTTCTATAAAAGGAATTGCACTTGGCGCGACAGCTTTCCAGCCGTTTGGCTGGTCAGATGGAATTTGTTTGCCTCCATCCCACGGTAAGTCGTGACTTGCCTTTCGTCCGGCATGTGCCAGCTGTGTGCCCGCATAAGCGCCATGCAAGTGAATGAAATCCGTGATCTGTTTTAATTTGGTGATGTGCTCATCTTTATAAATACCCAGGTCGCCGTAAGAAATCCTTCCTTCGGGCGATACGGCAATTGCTTCGGTAAACACTAAAGCAGCACCGCCTACAGCACGGCTGCCTAAATGCACCAGGTGCCAGTCGTTGGCAAAACCATCCTCACTGGAGTATTCGCACATCGGCGAAACTACAATACGGTTTTTAAATTCAATGTTTTTTATTTTTATCGGAGAGAATAGATGTGCCATAATGTTTTTTTTTGCAAAGATGGGGAGTGTGCCACTAATTTTAATCATTACAGTGTTAATAAAAAATTTACCTGTTTTCTTGAAATCTCATTTTGAATATTGTATATTTTCAAATTATGGAAAGAGCAATCAGTACAAATATCCATCCAGGTATAATTTTAAAAGAGGATGTGATTGATGCCAATAATTTGACCATTGGGAAAGCAGCAGATCTGTTAGATGTGTCAAGGCTTACCTTATCGAAAATAGCTAATGGGAAAGCATCTATTACCCCTAATATTGCATTAAGAATTGAAGGCGTATTTGGCGGTAACGCAGATTTTTGGTTAAGGATGCAAAGAGGTTATGACCTGATTGAGGAACAAATAAAGTTTAAAAAGAACCCGCCGAATGTTAAACGGTTTGCATTGCAATAGGAAGGAATTGTTTTTCATATCTCCGTTGGTGCTGTAGGTGGTTAGACACGGAAAATGGGTTGGTAGCTGTTCGCAGATGTTTGGGCGCCGGAAGTGGCACACGAGAACGCCGCCTCTTTTGGCCTTTGTGCTGCATCGCGCGAGGATGGAGGGTTAACAAGGGCGGATTTTGAAAATATTGAACATTTTTTAGTTATTTAATCCGCTCGCCTTTCGAAATATAATATTCAATTTCGTTCTTAATATCCAATAATGAGTGAGCAATGTCCTCATCATATTTAATCTCAAACAATATGCAATCGTTCTCCGAGCATTTTTTTCGCTTAAGTGTATCCAACCTTACAAGGTTTTCAAAACCTTTATCTCCGCCAAAAAAATCTATAGGTTGATAATGCTGTTTCCCATTGTATTCAATTGCAACATTTAATGACTTAAAATAAACATCAAAAATTTGCCTTCCGAGCCAGGCAGGTTTATATTGATACAATATATCATGGTCTTTGAAATTTTCCTTAAAATAATTAAAAATCAATATCTCATTATAAACCGTTCCTACTTCCCGATAACCGCTATTTTTCCTCACTTGGTTCTCAATGCTTCTTATATTTAATTTTAATTTATCATAGAATCCTGTCACTGTTAATTCCGTTATATTTACTGAATTTAATTTCTGTTGTAATTTAAATTCCACTTCACCCGCCAGAATGTAGCCTTTTTGTTTGTCCCAATATCTTTTGTAAATAGAAATTTGAAGCACATCCAACATCAATTCAGGATAGAAATTTTCAAATTCTAATAGATCCTGTAAATATTCTATTTCAAAAAAACTTTCAATGTCATTTAGAGTCATAGAATTTATTAATATCTCTAAATTTTCAGTGCTAATCAATTGATTTGTGCTATCAGCAAGTGAAAAACGGGTTCTAAAATAATTGATAACTTCTTCTGATGTAATGCTAAAGTCATATACAATCGATCCTAAAGCCAGTTCAAAAGGATTTAATAATAATAATTTTCTATACCTTAACTCTTTATGCGAATCAAGGGTTAAAA
>DHXR01000025.1 GCA_002413785.1 Mucilaginibacter sp. UBA5151 | reverse complement strand
TTCGCAGCCGGTGACTTTGCCGATCCGCATGGTACCCATTTGGTTTGCTTTAATATCGTTATAAAAGCTTTAAAACGGCTTGAAAAAACCGAAGACTGGGTAAAAGACTGCTGGTTGTGGATGTACCGCGGCGCCTGGCATGAGTTTGAGACCTGGGAAATAGAAATGGCCGTACCGCTTTCACCGCAGGAAGTGATCAGGAAAAGAAATGCCATTTTCAAACACCAGTCGCAAAAGGACAGGCCGGTATTCCCTGGAGACGATGCCAGGGAGTTTTGGGTACGTGCCGAAGACCGCACAAGGGAAACAGCCAGGGCTTACGACAAACTCGGCATGGCCGAATATGAAGCCATGGAGGCTTTTGTGAGGTATAAATTTTAGCCGGACCTGATTTATTGTAACAAAAATATTGCGATTTTTAAATAGGACGTAATTTACATAAGTTTACGTCTTAACCTGATTAATTAATAATTGATATGTCCCGATCATCAAAAAGAAGCCCTTATCTATTTATAACGACAATATTACTTGCTGTTATAGCAAGTTCATGTGCAACCAAAAAAGAGGCACAAACGCTTACAGTTAAAACCACTTCCAACGCCTCAGGTTCAACCGCCACTGCCACAGTTGCGCCGGCTAAAAAAGAAGGGATAAAAAAATTCAGTGACCTGATCCCAGCCAAAACGAAAGTTGAAAAAGGCCTTTTTAATACTTATAAAGTAGAAGGTAAATATTATTACGAGATCCCAGACTCTGTACTTGGGCGCGAGATGGAAGTTATTACACGATTGGTTAAAACCCCATCGGGAATAAAAGTTTCTGGCCAGCAGTATGGCGGCGAAGAGCAGAACGACCAGGTATGGAAATGGGAGCGCCATGATAAACAGGTTTTTATCCGTGTGCCAAGCTACTCAATAAGGGCAGATAGCACCAGTGATATGTTTCAATCGGTTAAAAACTCAAACCTGGATGCAGTACTTGCTGCATTCGAAGTTAAGGCCTATAATAAAGACACTACCGGCGTTGTAATTGACGTAACCGATTTTTATAATGGCGATATAGCCGCCATCGGCATCTCCGATCAGTTAAAAAAGGCATATAAGGTTTCCGCCCTGGATAACGGCAGGTCGTATATTGATACTATAAAAGCTTTCCCGATCAATATGGAAGTCAGGGCGTTAAAAACATACCGTTCTACCGAGTCGCCTACCGATAATACCAACGCGGCAATATCATTCGAATTGAATACATCCATGTTGTTGTTGCCAAAAACGCCTATGAAAGCGCGTTTAAGTGACAACCGGGTTGGCTTTTTCGGTCAGAGCCAAACTGACTACGGAACTGACGCCCAAAAGGCATTGGTAACTTCGTACATACACCGCTGGAAACTGGAGCCTAAAGATGAAGCAGCTTATACCCGCGGTGAATTGGTTGAGCCGAAAAAACCGATCATTTTTTATATAGATCCGGCAACCCCTAAAAAGTGGGTGCCCTATCTTATTGCAGGCATAAACGACTGGCAAAAAGCTTTCGAAGCAGCGGGTTTTAAAAATGCGATCATTGGCAAAGAAGCCCCAACTCCAAAAGAGGATCCTGAATTTAGTACCGAAGACGCCCGCTATAGTGTGGTGAGATATTTTGCCTCGGATGTAGAGAATGCTTACGGTCCCCATGTGTCAGATCCGCGTACCGGCGAAATCCTTGAGAGCCATGTTGGATGGTACCATAATGTGATGGAATTACTGCGTAACTGGTATTTTGTTCAAACTGCAGCAGCTAACCCCGAAGCACGCAAAGCTAAATTTACAGATGAGCAAATGGGTGAACTGATCCGCTTTGTATCGTCGCATGAGATTGGCCATACTTTAGGTTTACCCCATAACTTTGGGTCGAGCTACGCATACCCCGTTGACTCCTTAAGGTCAAAAACCTTTACCGATAAGCATGGTACTGCGCCGTCAATTATGGACTATGCCCGCTTTAATTATATAGCTCAGCCGGGTGACGGCGTAACCCATTTTTACCCTCAGATTGGCGAATATGATAAATGGGCCATCAAATGGGGTTACTCCTGGTTCCCGGGTAAGAAAACATCAAAACAGGAAAAAGAAACCCTGGACGAATGGGTAAAAGAAAAAGCAGGTAACCCGCTTTATTATTATGGCCGCCAGGGCACCACCATTGATCCCCGCTTACAAAGTGAAGATCTTGGCGATAACGCCATGAAAGCAAGTACTTATGGTATTGCCAATTTGAAACGCATTTTACCAAATATTGAAAAATGGACGTTTCACAAAGGAGAGGATTTTAGCGACCTGCAGGAAATATATTACGAGGTTTTTAATCAATATTACCGCTATATGGGCCATGTATTCACAAATATCGGTGGTATGAATGAGAATTTTAAAACCTACGATCAAAATGGCGCGGTATATGATTTTGTAAGTAAAGGCAAACAACGGGATGCAGTTTTGTTCCTTAACAAGCAATTGTTTACGACTCCTTTGTGGTTAATAGATAGCCAGGAGTTAAGCAAGTTTGATAACGGTGTATCGATAGGGCGGATAAAAGGGATGCAGGTTAATACCTTAAGCAACGTACTTTTTCCACCGCGACTGGCACGTATGTATGATAATGAAGCCAAAAATGGCGCAAATGCTTATACTGTAGCCGAACTTTTATCAGACCTGCGCAACGGTATTTTTAACACCCCGGCACCTGATGTATTTAAGCGGAACCTTCAACGCAGTTATGTTGAGAATTTAAGGCGGTTGCTGAATGATGATTTCTCCGGGATACCGGGCATGGCGGTGACGGTAGCCGCAAACTATGGCATGACACCGATTAATGTGGCTTTTTCTGATATCAGGCCTATGGTACGTGCAGAATTAAAGCTCATAAACGCCCGTTTACCAAAAGGGGGCGATGCCATTACAAACGCCCATTTTACCGATTTGCATTTGCGTATAAAAGAGGCCTTAAACCCTACCAGGCCTATAGTTAATTTGCCTGCAACCGGCGGACGGGGCTTAACCCTTGATTTACCGGTTGACGAAAAAATGGAACCATATACAAATTGATCGTGCTCACAACTGACTTATGTTTTCAAAAAAAGCAGATTGCAAATCTAAAAGTGTTTTAATTTTTATAGCCTCGCCATAAGCATCAAAACCTAAAAACTTCGAGCTCCCCGGATCACCATTTTTCGATTTTTCAAAAAAATTAAAGGTCTCAAAAAAGTAATGTTTTGTTGTTACATTGTTTTTAGCATTGGTTTGTGATCCGTTTAAATGGAAACCAATTACATCTATCCAGTCATGCACTTTCGAATGTAAAGATAAGCTGATATTATTCATAGGGATGGGTATATATAGTGTTTTTTAACAAAAAAAACATTGTTATTGTTTTACAACAATAAATTAAGTTTTAAACAATTGTTTATTAATACCAACCAAACGATGCTTAATGATTTAATAGAATTGTTAAGCAAATATTTTTCGTATAACAAACATTGTAACTAATTGGTAAACGTTACGTAGAAAGACAGGATAAAAAATTAAACTTGAAATTATAAAAATAAATTATTCATTGATATGAAACCAACCAGACTTTTATTCCCAATTTTATTTATGTACCTGATTAGCATTGCCGCATGTAAAAAAGATAAAACCCCTGGACCAGCAGGTACAACAGGTGCTCAGGGTGCAACAGGTACTCAGGGAGCAACAGGCGCTACAGGTGCCGCCGGACCTCAAGGGCCTGCAGGGCCAGCCGGTGGGCCGGTAGGCCCTGCAGGACCAATCGGAGCAACAGGTGCTACTGGCGCAACAGGTGCTACCGGAGTTACAGGTTTAACAGGCGCAACAGGCGCTACCGGGTCAGCCGGACCGCAAGGTGCAACCGGTTTAACAGGTTTAACAGGTTTAACAGGTTTAACAGGAGCAACAGGTTTAACAGGAGCTACCGGGCCAGCCGGACCGCAAGGTGCAGCCGGTGCTACAGGGGCAATAGGCGCCACAGGTGCTAACGGGGCAACGGGCGCTACAGGGCCAGCAGGAGCAACCGGCGCTACAGGTGCTAAAGGTGCAACGGGAGCAGCAGGTGCGACTGGTGCTGCAGGCGCTACAGGTGCCACAGGGCCACAGGGGCCGGCAGGGGACGCCAACGTATCAAGCTATTTACTTACCGGTATAACAGTTGCGGTTACAGGTACAACACTTTCCGTTCCAGCAATAGACCAAAGCGTTGTTGATGAAGGGCTTGTGATTGTTTATTTTAGTAATACAGGCACAACAGGACCTTGGTACTCTTTACCATTCACCAATGGGGGCGTTACTATCTCTATGGTTAGTTTTGGTGTTGGCGCTGTCACTTTGACATCTACTACACAGCAAACCGGCTTGGACTTTAGAGTTGTTGTAATACCGGGAACTTCAGTTACTAAACTAAATGTTACCAATCCGAACCTTAATTTTAGAAACTTTACCGCAGTGGCAAATGCTTTGCACTTGTCTAAATAAATTTAATAATTCTAATTAGGTAAATTTGTAAACAAAAAGCCCACCGGTAAATCGGGGGGCTTTTTCTGTTTATATGTAACAATGATATTATTATTGGCCATTTAACACATTTAAAGTGAACATTTGCAGTTAATCTTATGTCCTGCAGATATTATTAGGATTGACGGCACATCGACAACAAGATGAAACGCTTATTATTTGCTTTAACAATTATTTTTTTGGCCATAGCTTCTGCACACGCTCAAAGTGGCCGCGAGGTACACGGAACTGTTATTGATTCAACACAGTTATCGGTCCCCGGAACTAATATTGTATTAATATCTGACCAGCACGACAGTACCACAACAGTTGCCGATATTAAGGGCCGGTTTGTTTTTCCTTCGGTTAAAGGCAAAAAAATAACAATTGTGTTAACATCAATTGGTTACCAGGCGCTTAAACGACATTATGTTTTATCGGATGATAATACGCCTGCTGATTTGGGTACTATCGTCCTAAAGATACAATCGAATATGCTCAACCAGGTGACGATAGTTGGGGTTGTGCCGATTAGACTTACAGAAGACACAGTTGAATATAAAGCAAGCGCGTATAAAGTACGTGAAAATGCACCTGTTGAAGATTTGATAAAAAAGCTTCCCGGCGTCGATGTTGATGTGAACGGCAATATAACTACCCAGGGTAAGCAGGTTACCAAAGTGCGGATCAATGGTAAAGATTTTATGGGTGGCGATGTGCAAAGCGCAACCAAAAACCTGCCTGCAGATGTGGTGGAAAATATTCAGATGATTGATGATTATGGCGACCAGGCAAATTTAACCGGTGTGAAAACCGGTGAGCCGGATAAAATAATGAACATTACTATCCGTAAGGATAAAAACTATGGTTATTTCGGGCAGGGGACCATAGGCGATGGTGAGGATGCGTTACCTCAAAGCCAGGGTATTCCGGATGCAAACCGCTATATCGGGTCGGTTAATGCTTTTAAATTTAACGGGGATCAGCAAATTGCTGTTTTGGGAAGTATTAATAATACCAATGTTAATACGTTTTCGTTTAACAGTGCTGGCGGCTCAGGCGGCGGCGGTTTTGGCGGTGGTGGCGGCCGTGGTAATGCTGCAAGGGGCGGGCAAAATAACGGGAGCCTTATCACCTCTCAAAATGGGATCACTGATGCACATTCATTAGGCGCCAACTTTAGGGACCAATGGGGTAAATACCTTTCAGTTTACGGTAGTTATAGTTTTTCTGACAATACAGTTTCAACAACTACTATCAACGATCAGCGAAATACAAATCCGGTAAACCCGAGTGAACAAAAGCAAAACAGTATTGATAAAATTGAAAATATAAACCACAGGTTTACCTGGAATATGGAATATAAACCGGATACCATAAACTATTTAAAAATTACGCCAACTTTCTCTTATGCGGGTTCAAACACTAATGACTACGAAACGGATAATCTGACAAGATCGGTTCCTCCGCCTACAATTTATACCGTGCTAACCGATGCAAATTCTCATGCGCCTGCTTACGGCTTTACGGCTTTATATAATCACCGGTTTCCGAAAAGGCATAATTTAAGTATTAATGTCACTTTAAATTCCGCTGCAGGTAGTTCATATCAGAACCCGGTTTATAATTATACTTCCGGAACGCCAACAGCACCGCTGGATCAGATGATCAGTACCTATAGCCGAACAATTAGTTATGGTACTTCATTATCGTATCTTTTACCTATTGGAAAGTTATCGTATCTTGAATTTACCTATGCATTGAATTATTCAACTACAAATAATAATAAACAGGATAATGCTTTGTTTGATTCTCAAAGCTTTGCTTTCAGAATTGATAGCGCATTGAGCAACCAGTACAATTATACTTTTACCACAAACAAGGCAGGTATTAATTATCGTTTTATAGAAAAGAAATATAATTATACGTTGGGTGTAGCTGCCCTGCCTGCTGAATTAAACGGTTATTCGCCGGCAACAGGGGCCAGTACCCATGTTTCAACTTTTAACTTTATACCAACGGCGCGTTTTGTATATAATTTTTCGAGGAGCCGAAATTTCTCCGTGAACTATAATGGCTCAAGCAGCACACCTTCATTTTCGCAATTACAACCGGTGACTGACTTTTCAAACGCGCTTTATCCGGTACAAGGTAACCCTGATCTAAAGCCCCAGTTTACCAATAGCTTTTCAATCCGTTATAATAATTTTAGCTTTACAACTGGCGATATCTTTTTTGCCAGTATTCAATATCAGGCAATATCAAATTATGTGGCCACAAATACCATTACTTTCCCCCGCAAATACAAACCCGCCACCATGCCTTCCGACTCCGCCTTTCAGAATACCATATTAACAAAATATTTAAATACGGATGGTTATAATACAACATCGGGTCAGTTAACTTACGCAAAACCGTTTGATAACCGTAAATTCACCCTTTATTTCAGGGGTACTGTTAGCTATGCCAACAATATTGGTTATTTAACAAATGTTGACCCGGTAACTTATGATGAAACAACGCTAAAAAACGTTTCAAAAAATTTGCAGTTCACCCCGCAGTTTCAATTCAGGGTTGACATACCTGATAGGATAAATGCCCAATTGTTAACAAATTATGCCATAAACAGAACAGATAATTCAGTAAAAGATTCCATTACCAACGGGACTTCTAATATCAGGACATGGAATATTGGAGTGAACGGGAAAAATTATTTTGGTGACTGGACATTTAGCTACGATTATACACATGCTACCAATTATGGGTACGCATCGAATATTAAAGTAACCAATCCTAATATTTTGAACTTGTATATTGAACGCCGGTTTATGAAAGATCACAGGGGAACTATACGCTTATCGGCATTTGATCTTTTTAACCAGAATACAGGTTTTACCTCGTCATCATCTGCCAGCTCAATTACCGAAACCCATGTAAACAGGCTTGCCAGGTATTACCTTGCAACGTTTACGCTGCGCCTGCAAAAATTTGCCGGCAAAGCGCCAACACAGAATCCGGGTGTGCGCGGGTTCAGGAGAGATGGCGGCGGTGGTCCGGGTGGGCCAGGCGGTCCGGGCGGTACCCATGAATAGATATAGAATGAGTAATACTAAAAGGACTCCCGGAAAAATCCGTGAGTCCTTTTGAGGTTTACAGCTAAAATTATTGAACCCACAAAAAATGTTTGCCCAATTCCTTGTTAAACGCATGTAGTTTCTTCATTCCTGGCTGACTTAATTTCTCTTCCTGATCAGCATTTTTAAACGTCGTCTTTTTAAAGAAATATGGATGTGGGCCTGTTCGTTTTCCTGCCTCTGCCCGCTATAGGCGGACAAGATATCCCGGCAGGATAAAACACCAACGACTTTGTGGTTAACAGCATCGACAACCGGCAGTATTTCGGCAGTTTGCCTGGCCAGCAATTCAACCGCTGTCCGCAAGGTATCATTACCCTGTACAAAAACGTGACCGCCTTCGGCGCTATCACCCAAAAGCGAATCCGGATCAACGCTATCCCCGAAAATATCCGAACTGTTTACGGTACCCAAAAATGTTCCATTTTCATCCGCCACTACAAAGCAATTTGCTATGGTACTTTTTGTCTTCAACCAATCCCTTGTTTCGTTCAAAGTTTTCTTTGGATCAAGGATAATTCCGTCATTGTTGGTTACCTGTGCTACGGTTAGCTTTCCTAACAGGTCGGCTTCAAAGCTGTCGGGCGTAAATACCCCGCGGCGGGCAATTTTTTCAGTCATTATGGTGTTTTCCATCAAAAAAAACGAAACGATGTATGATGCTGTGCATGCGCCCAGTAATGGCAGTAAAGCATGGGATTGCATGGTGGCCTCCAGTGCGAAGGTTATGCTGGTTAAATAAGCCCTTGATGCCCCTGCAAACATGGCCGACATCCCCACCAGGGCAGCCATAGATATATTCAGGCCCGAATTCGGGAAAAGGTGCATGATCACGACACCTGATATTGCTCCGCCCGCACCGCCTATTGTTAATAAAGGAGCCAGCGTACCCCCCGAAGTGCCGCTCCCCAATGCGATGGCCCAGGACAGGAATTTGAAAAAACATAATCTTATCACAACCAGCAATGTAAGCGTACCCGACAAAACATTGATGATATTATCGTAACCAACGCCAAGGGTATGTGGTGCAAAATAGCCGATAAGGCCAACCGCTAAACCGCCTATGGCGGGCCACCACATCCAGTGAACGGGCAATTTTTCAAATGCATCCTCTACTACATAAACAATTTTTGTGAGGCCCAGGGATAAAAACCCGGTGATAAGACCGATGAAACTGTAAACAGCGAGGGCCGTATTTGACGGCGTGGCCAGGTTGGGCATAGGGAAAACGGGCCCGGTATCAAACAATAAGTGGTGGCCTGCGGCCCCCGTAATACATGCCAATGCAACCGGCAGGATAGTTTTTGGTGAAAACTCGAATAGCAGTAACTCAATGGCCAGGAAAACCGCGGCTATGGGTGTACCAAATATAGCGGACATACCAGCCGTGGCTCCGGCAGCTAACAAAACTTTACGTTCGTTTGAGCTTATCTTAAATAATTGGCCTATGGTTGATCCTAATGCGCCGCCTGTGGCAATGATGGGCCCCTCGGCACCAAACGGGCCGCCGGTACCAATGGCAATTGCCGATGATATGGGCTTTAAGAAGGTGATCGACGGCTTTATCCGGCTTTGGTTGGTTAATATTTGTTCCATTGCCTCGGGGATGCCATGCCCCCTGATGGCCGTCGAACCGTATAAGGCCATTAATCCTACTATTATTCCCCCGATGGCAGGTACAATGATAACCCATAAACCCAAATGGTTGGCAGCAGGGCTATGAAAGCTTGCCGAAACAGAACCATAAAAAGCAATATTGGTAACCAGGTTAATGAGCCAAACCAATAATTTGGCTATAAATGAAATGGCCACTGCATCGATTATTGAAAAACAGGAAATGCGAATAAGCCTTTTCTTTAAAACCACGCTGTTTTTAGTCCCGCTTTTAGCTTTATTGATAAGATTTGAGGGCCGCGTGCCGGAGGTGTCAATTGAATTTATGGTTTGTTTCATGCTTTATTTATAATAGTACCGGCTCTTTTCGATTCAAGATATTTTGCCTTCAAAAGTAATTTTTTTTGTCTGCCAGACGGTAATAGAATTGCAATTTATATTGCACATGCAATATAAAAACTTAATTCAATATTAATTATTGCACATATATATTGTTTAAATCAGATAAAATCCATTTCGAAAAAAGGGCTTGTAAAATTTAAGAAACTTTGGAAGTCTTTAGGTAATATTGCAAACTACAGATTTATCAAAATCTATGACCAAAAATATTTGTGATTTAAAAAGCTGTTTTCTTTGCAAGTTTTGTTTGAGCGATTGGTTGCCGGCCATTGCATCAAACAGGCAAAACTTTGAATTAAAAAAAGGCCGCCAATTATTTAAAGAAGGCGATCCGGTAAAAGGTATCTACTTTATTTACAAGGGTGTTGTAAAAGTGCATAAACAATGGGGCAGCGAAAAAGAGCTGATATTACGGTTTGCAAAAGCCGGTGATGTGGTTGGCCAGCTGGGATTGGGTGATGATTCCATTTACCCGGTATCTGTAACTGCCATTACACCTTGCATAGTTTGTTTTATCAATCTGGATTTCTTTGAATCAACCCTGGTTGTTAACAGTGATTTTACCCGCGCTTTGATGAGGGTTTTGGCTAATGACCTGCAGGAATCGGAAAAAAGGATGCGAAACCTTGCCCACATGCCGGTTAAGGGCAGGGTAGCGCAGGCGCTTATTAACCTGCAAACCCAATTCGGGATAAAGTCCGATGGTTATATTAATATGGACCTGTCGCGCCAGGACCTGGCCTCTTTTACCGGAGCTGCTTATGAGTCTTTATTCAGGGTGATGAATGATCTGATTGAGGATAAACTGGTAAAGGTATCGGGTAAAAGTATTTTAATAGCTGATGGAAAAGCTTTGCATAAACTTACTGTAGAGGTTGATCTGTAGCGGTCTGTATAAAAAGTTTAGCATATAAAAGGAACGGCTAATGTTTTAGCGCGCCCCAGGATGCAATCCCGCACCTGATTATAATTTACTCCAATATTAATTTAACGTTAGTTCGATTTAAGAATTGGATACCATTGCAATATGCCCCATCAGGGCTACCGCTTTGTAGAAACCAAATAACAAAGATAATTGCCACGTCAGTGGCTACCCTTCGCGAATTGGGTAGCCACTGACGTGGCAAAAATAACGTTTGAATGATGAGCTACAAAGCGGTAGCCCGCCAGATGGCGGGGCAAAGATTTTTCTTACATCGAACTCACGTTAATTAACGGCTACAGTACCGGCAAACATAACAATGGTGCTGTTCTTGTCGGTACCTCTTGTGGCTGTCACTTTTAAAGCAGTTGAGCCCGCCTTTAATGCGCTGAATGTCCAGGTATCTGTACCAAAGTTCCCGATGGCATTGGTTGTTGGTGGTGTATGAATATGACTAACTAAACGTAGCAAAGACGAATCGTACTGGAGCGGATCAAAGATATAACCGCCGTCGCCGGGGTTTCTAAGGGTCATTTTTAAGGTTTGCCTTAAGCTAAGCGTAATGGTTTTTCCGCTGTCCTGTGCTGTAATTTGCACCGATATCAGGCTTGAGGCGTCCTGTTTTGTTTTGCAGGATGAAATAAACCCGGCACAAGTAATAATAAGGATTAAAATAAGTTTTGATTTACTTTTCATGTTTTTTGGAGTTGGTTTAAACTTTACTGTAAATCCTTCGAAGAAAATAACAGCCCATTTCAACAATACGGCGCGGGCGGCTATAACGTAACGTCACCTTTACATAAACCGGCAATCAAATAAAAACAGATTTTCTGCTCTGTTTGTTTTGTTTAATATGGCCTTTTTATATGGTTGTTAGCTTAAACTGTTTTATTGCCCTGATTAATTTGAGTAGTGCAAAGGCGAGCAGGCCGGTTGTTATGGCGGACACTATTGCAAGGCTAAGGCTGCCGCTGATAAATTTCCCTTGCCCTGATATTCTGCCAAGCCAGGTATCCCATTTTTTTGCAAACTCCTGCATTACCTCCGGCGAAGGCCTGGCATCACCGGTTGGTGCATTTCTGAAAAGCATTACAAATTCTTTCATCTCTTTTAATGTTTAATTGTTTAATGAGCGATGACGATTGAATTATTTAAAATTGGACAAACAGTTTTTTTATGCGAAGTTTCGAAACTTCGCAAGTCAGCCCGGATACTTTTGAATTAATATTTAATGACAAAATCTGTTATTTCAGAAGAATTATGTGCCGTCATTATCGGTTTAATACTTTTTAGTTTTTTCTTACTCGGAAAAACCACCTGCTCACCTGGTTTCACGCCGATATTAAATAAATCAATAAGTCTTTTAGCATTTAAATACATTTTATTTTCGCGATCTGTTGAGCTCCAGTGCTTTTGTTCCGGGATAAAGTATTTATATTCAAGCTGTCTTCCGTAAAAATAATGCAGGTTCTGTTCATCAAATGAGCTCTTGGAATTATCAATGTTGCGCACTATCTGTTCATATTGCTTTTCATTTATATCGGTAAACCAATAAAGAGAGTTCGGGTTCGGATTTTCATGACCTGAGGTCAGAATAACTTGTCTTTTAGTAACCGTTAAAATGAAATCTCCGTCAATGGACGGGGCAAACCAGGAGATTGTCAGATAGAATTTTGGTTGATTTTCGATTTTAGATTGCATAGGATACATCACTAATCCGTCGGCATTTAATGAAAATATATTATCCGGAACCACAGCTGCTTTGATTGTTGGATCCCACCTTGCTTCCACAATGTTGAGTTTTTTGCGATGTCGTTGCGCGAGGCAGTTAAAACAATTCCCTGTAATAAAAATGAGTATAATACAATAAGTTGATATTTGTTTCATAGTTTTGGATAATTAAAGGTAAGAATAAGATCAATACGAATTGCATTAAATAGACTTCCGAAGTTTTGAAAACTTCGGAAGTCTAAAAGTCCATTCCTTCCTTAAATCACCCTGCAAAGCAATCCCTTTAAATATTCGCCTTCCGGGAACGATGCCCTTACAGGGTGATCTTCGGGCTGGCAAAACTGGTGGATAAATTGTACCTGTTTACCGGCATCCAGCGCAGCCCAGGCCAGCACCTGTTTAAAAGTCTCCATATTCATAGCGCCCGAACATGAAAAAGTGGCCAGCAGGCCGCCGCTGTTGAGCAATAGCATACCATGACGGTTTAAATCTTTGTAAGCGCGCGAGGCCTTATCCAGCGCCGAGCGTGATGGTGCATACTTTGGCGGATCGAGGATGACGATATCAAATAAGTCACCATCTTCCCTGAATTTGCGGAGTTGCTTGTTTACGTCCGAAGCTATGGTAGTTACTTTATTTGTATCAAATTTATTGAGGATGATGTTTTCCTTTAAGGTATCAATTGCCAGTACCGAACTATCCACAGCGGTAACTGATGCGGCGCCGTTTTGAAGGCAGTTTAAGGTAAACCCGCCGGTATAGGAAAAACAATCCAGCACCTTTTTGCCTTTTGCATACGAGGCCACAATTTTGCGGTTATCGCGCTGGTCGCAATAAAAACCTGATTTTTGCCCTTCGGCGATATTGATATTATAGCTAATGCCGTTTTCCTTTACTTCCACACGATCAGGGGGATGGTTCCCGGCCAAAACTGTATTTTGTGTTTCAAGCCCCTCGTGACCACGCGACGAAGCATCGCTTTTATCAAAAATACTTTCGGGTTTTAACAAAAGCTGCAGCTCATCAATAATAACCGGCAGCACTTTTTCAATGCCCGATGTAAGAACCTGTACCGCCAGGTGATCTGCATATTTATCCACTATTAAACCCGGCAGATAATCTGATTCGCTGAATATTAGCCGGCAGGTATTGGTGGTCCCATCGGTCAGTATGTTGCTGCGGCTTGCCACTGCTACTCCTACTTTTTCCCTGAACCACCGCTCATTAACCTCAACAGTTTCATCCCATTCCAGCAGGCGCAGGGCAACCCTCGATTGATCATTATAAAAACCATAAGCCATAAAACTGCCTTTGGCATCCATCAGGCGAACTATATCGCCGTTTGCAGCCTTGCCCTTAACCTGTTCAATAGCCCCCGAAAATACCCAGGGATGGCGGTGTAAAACTGCTTTTTCTTTGCCTTTTTTTAATATCACGTCAATCATGGCGGTAAAGGTAAGAAATGGTAATAACGTAGAGACGCAATACTTTGCGTCTAAGCGATAATTGCATTCGAGGAGATGCAATGTGTTGCCGGGATGCAAAGCCGGGACGCTAATGAGTATGAGCACTATGAGATCTGTGGTTTAGGGGGTTATTTGGCGGCGTGGTCGTGTATAGAAGACATAAAGCAATAAAGTATTACTCGATTTGCAGATCAATTAACTCACGGCCTAATTCCCGTATTCCGGAGATGATTTTTTCAACTTGCTTTTGTGACGGTTTTTTTTGTCCGCCAACATACTGGGCCAATAAGCTTTGATTCATGCCAACCCTTGCTGACAATGCCTTAGCATTTATAACCTTGTAATATTCAAAAAACTGCGGTAAATCCAGCCTGATATTTATTTGAGCTTCGTTTATTTCAGGCAAATCCATTTCTTCATTATAAAGATTTAAAGCTTCAACAATATTTCTTTTTAATTCAGTAATAGACCTGCCTGTAGTATAAACCGGTAGCTTTTCAGCAAAAGCTGAAAATCCTGTCGATGTTTTCTCGACTATTAAATTTATTTTTTTATCAGCCAAATCTTTTTTGACTGTTGAGTTTTTTGATTTCATGTTTTCCTGGATTCAAAATAGGGATACAGATAGGAAACAGAAAAATAAGTTAATAAAGCAGATTTAGTTCAGTCCTGCTTTTTTTAAAATGTCTTTTTCAAGGCCCTTGGCAACTTCAGCACTTCCATGGTTAGGAACTACTAAGAAGGTGGTTTTTGTCGGATGTATCATAATGATATGACTACCTTTTTGCCGCTTTTCATACCATCCATCTTTTTTTAGAATTCTTAATAGTTCTGAACTTTTCATAAGGACTTGTTTTTCGCATGTTCGTTTTTGTTTTACTACCCATAGTAACCCTCCCGTTTATTTATTTGTCAAATATTTAAAACAAAAGTAATATATTTATTACCTTAAAACAAATAAAAAGTAAATAATTTATTACTTTATTGTTTTGCCTAAAAGTGGTGTTTAAATATTGTTATTGTAAGAATAATGTATCTGTTTCGCCTGTCATGGTCTCCATAAAACGAGCCACCCGTGACAAGCGGGCCACCTGCAATAGATCCTGAAATCCATTAATCAGGTAAATCATGGTTCAAATAATTATTCACCATGCTCCCGTAACACACTGTTTATGAAATTCTTCAAAACTGAAACAACGTCAACTGATCCGTTGGCTTCTCCTCCCTGTGCTTAACAACCACCTCCCCAAAATTTGAAAGCGAAATACCCAGCAGCCTGATCCTTTTATCTTCGGAACTGGTTGCGGCTAATAAACGTTTCGCTGTTGCGCAGATGGTTTCCAGGTCATTTATACCTGCGGGGAAAGATTGGTTACGGGTGATCTGCTTAAAATCGCTGTATTTTATTTTGAGCGTAACAGTACGGCCTTTTAGCTCGTAATTTTGTAAACGGTTACACACGGTTTTTGCGATTTTGTCTAACTCAGCCTCCATTTCCTCAATGGTGGTAAGGTCGTATGCGAAAGTGTCTTCAGCGGCTAATGATTTTGTTTCCCTGTGGGGCTGTACCTCGCGGTTGTCAATACCCCTCACTATCTGGTAATAAAACCTGCCGGCTTTGCCAAAATGTTTGGTCAATTCGTCCTCGGCTAATCTTTTAAGGTCTTCACCTGTATGCAGGCCCATGCCCTTCATCTTTTGGGCGGTTACTTTGCCCACGCCAAAAAACTTCTCTACAGGCAGTTTTTCCATAAACGCTTCAATTGCCGAGGGTCCTATGAAAGTTAAACCATCGGGTTTGATGATGTCTGATGCTGTTTTGGCCACAAACTTATTGATGGATACGCCCGCGGAAGCCGTTAAGTTCAGTTCGTCTTTAATGGCCTGTTTTATTTGTTATGCAATGTCGATGGCCGAGCCGATGTTGAGCTTGTCGCTGGTAACATCAAGATACGCTTCATCCAGCGAAAGCGGTTCTATCAGGTCGGTATAACGACTGAAGATCTCGCGGATCTTTTGTGATACTTCTTTATAGGCTGTAAAGCGGGGCCGCACAAACAAAACATGGGGACAAAGCTGCAAAGCCTGTTTTGAGGGCATAGCCGACCGGATACCGAACTTACGCGCCTCATAACTGGCAGTAGCCACTACGCCGCCCCGTCCTTCGGGCGGACCGCCGACTACCAGTGGTTTGCCCCGGTATTCCGGGAAATCCCGCTGCTCAACAGATGCATAAAAGGCATCCATATCAATATGGATGATCTTACGGTAGCTTGGAAGAGAGGCTTTTTCCATTGGTAATTTGATGGAGACGCAGCAAAGTTGAGTGGCATCCAATACAAATATAGGGGCAATCCTATTCGAAAAGCGGGAGCGATTAAATTTAGTTGGGAGCGATCAATTTATTCGCTGAAAAATTTAAGAACACTTTGTATTTGTTATCCAATTAGCTAACTTTGTTTTGTGGCGCACAACTTTAAAAGAAACATAGTTTATTATAAACGATACTACCTCGACTTTTTTAATGCCCTTCCGGCATCTGTGCAATTAAAGTTCAACTATACGCTGGGAATTGTTGCAACAATGGAACGTGTGCCAGGCAAATTTTTCAAGCACATAGAGGAGGGCATTTATGAGGTCAGGGTAGAAGTTGGTAGTAATATCTTTCGGGTGTTTTGTTTTTTTGATGATGGGCAACTTGTGATTTTGATCAATGGCTTTCAGAAGAAAACTCAAAAAACCCCGAAAGAAGAAATTGTAGCCGCAAAGAAAATTAAAAAAGAATACTTCGATGAAAAATCAAACAAACAGTAATTTAACTTCCTTTGCCGATCATCTTGACGAGCAATACGGCAAAAGGGGTACTGAAGCCAGGGAAAATTACGAACAGGGTTTTGAGGCCTTCAAATTAGGGGTTTTTATCCAGGAATTGCGTGAACAGCAAAACATGACCCAGGAACAGCTTGCTGCCAAATGCGGCACTACTAAATCGTATATTTCGAGAATTGAAAATAATGCAAGCGATATACGGTTATCAACACTTATGCGTATTGTAAGGGAAGGACTGGGCGGGCATCTGAATCTGTCTGTAGCCTATTGAACTGAATTTCTCCCGCGGGTTTTCAACTCGTTGTTGCCCATGGCCGCTTTTTCACTTGAAAAAAATGCAAACAGCTATTGCAAAATATCATAGCTCACCACCACCCCCGGCAATAAAGTGGCCTCGTCAAGCGGCACCTGGTCGGTGGAAATTATGGGCTTACGGTTGATGTAATTTTCATAAACGGTTTTTCGCAGCTTGCCGTCCTCAATAGCAGGCCGGTTAAAGCTAATAGTGAAAGGGATGATGAAATCATGGGTTTTTTCATGATCAGGGATGATCCATTTATAGTTCGATTTTTTTAAGGCCTCGATAATCGGGGCGGCCAGCAGCGCATCATCAGCATAGTAAATTATAATTTTACTGATGGCGCCTTTTTCATTAGCTGTAAATTTAAAAACAGCAGTGCCTGTAGCTTTCTTTTGAATAATGCCGGGCGAAATAATTAAGCTGTCTTTAAAAAATTGGGTCATTACCGCCTTGCCTCCCTGAAAAGGGAACGACAATTGTTCCTGTGCCATGCAGCGAACAGAAAATAATATAACAGTTATTAATACTAATGTCTTTTTCATTTAATAATTTATCAGGTGTGTTTTGATGTGTTGGACCAGCCGATTTTAAACTCAATCAACCTGATCCCAATCAATCAACAAAAAACTAAGCCAAAGGTTCTCTTTTACTTCCTTCGTATAATTCGTATTCTAAAAGGCGGCAATCGAGTTTGCCATTATAAAATTCAATTTTCCTCGTCGCCCGCAGGCCGATCTTTTTAGCCAGGTCGGGGTTGCCGGTAAATACATAACCCCGGTATCCACGGCAATTTGTTTTCAAAAAGTCGCCGATGCGTTTGTAGGTAGCCTCCAGTTTGGAGTGAACACCCAGGCGCTCACCATATTCGGGGTTAAACATTATCACACCCGGTTCTTCAGGTACCGGCGTATCTGCAAAATCACAAACGCTGAAATCGATCAAATGATCTACGCCGGCGGTTTTTGCATTTTTTTGTGCGATGTCAACCGCATCGTCCGAAATATCTGTAGCGATAATTTTAAACCCGATCTCTTTTTTGGCTTTATCCTTTAATTTTCGCCTTTCTGTAAAAAAAACAGTTTCATCATAGCCCATAATATGCATAAAGGCATAATTCATCCTGAACAGGCCGGGGCATTTATCGGTAGCCAGCAGCGCCGCTTCAATGGCCAGGGTGCCCGAGCCGCACATCGGGTTGATGAACGTGCTGTTTTTGTCCCAGTGCGTAGCCATAACGGTTGAAGCCGCCAAAGCTTCGAGCATAGGGGCTTTGCCGGGGATCTTACGGTAGCTGTGTTTCGCCAGCGTTTCGCCCGAAGTATCTAAAAAGATATCGGCTTCATTATCCTGCCAGTATAAATGAACCAGGGTTTTATTTACCTCGGCGCCTGAGTTTGGCCTGACGCCTTTTATAGATTTTATCCTGTCGGCAATGGCGTCCTTAACTTTTACGTTTGCAAAAAGCGGCGTGCGGATGTGTTCATTGTTCACATTTGACGATACTGAAAAGTAACCGGAAAAATCAATGAGTTTTTCCCATTCTATTTTAACCAGTTCATCGTAAAGCTGCTGCGGATCGTCGGCAGTGAAACTTTTTATTAAATACAGCACCTGGCTTGCACAGCGCAAATTCAGGTTTAAGGGGATACAATCAGTAATTGTACCCAACAATTCAACGCCTGTTTGAAAAACACGGGTTGGTTTAAAACCCAGTTCTTCAACTTCCTGCTGCAGGTAGGCCGACAGCCTTTTATTACAGGTGATGATGATTTTACTTTCAGTGTGGAAAACTTGCATGATATTTTGCGAATTTATGAATTAAATACGCCCGATTTCATTTCTTATCTATTAACTTTACACTTTTAATTTTTTGAAACTATGGAAATTAAGGGTAAGGTACACGAAGTGTCCCCAACAGTACAGGTTACTGAATCACTAAAGAAGAGAGAACTGATACTTGAATACATTGAGAATCCGCAATATCCGGAATATCTGAAGTTCGAAGCTATCCAGGATCGCTGCAATTTACTGGATAATGTAAAGGTTGGCGATGACATTGAGGTATTCTTCAATTTAAGGGGCAGGCCCTGGACCGATAAAACCGGTAAGAAAACCTATTTTAACTCGTTGCAGTTATGGAAATTAAACGTGCTGGCAGGCGCAGGAGCCGCCGCTGCACCGGAATATGCTCCACCAGCCGACATCAGTTCAACACCTGATGAGGATGATTTGCCGTTTTAGTCAGTTTGCTTTAGAAAAGCATATATAATAAGAATAGCCTTCTAACTTTTAGAAGGCTATTCTTATTATCTATGTGGTTCAAAAAAATATTATGAATTGGGACTGCAAACTGCCAGCTGGCAGTTGCAAACTTCCCTACTCTTCCTTAACAATTTTCTTTATAGCAATATTATTACCCTGTTTTATTTGCAGGTAATAAATGCCGTTTAAACCAATTACGCAATTCTTGCTAAAGCTGCCGGTATTGGTTTTGTCATTCCATAATACTTTTCCCTGGCTGTCAATAAGTTTAATATCAGCTATGGTTTTTGATGGCAAATTAAACATTATCAACGTTTTTCCTGTTGAAAATTCAGGCACCAGGTTAAGGTCGCTGATCTCAAATTTACCACCTTCAATATGCGGCATTTTCTTTAAATCCTCATTTGAAATTTCAGTTACCCGAAACCTTAAGCGGGTGCTTATTCCTTCATTATCGGTAGTTACATAATCGAAACTCTGGCTGTTTTTTCGTTCAACAGGCCTCAAAGGAGGGCTTAAACGCTCGCCAAAATTTCTTTCAATCATGCCTCTTCTGGTGCTAAAGGGCCTTGGTCTGCCGGTTTTAGTTTCAACTGTATTCCCAAGGCTGTCTTTAATTATTATATTTTCAGTTATTTCCGGCTGATGCCCGCCGTTATCCTGCATTCTTCTCGTCAGTTCCATGCGGTTAAACCGCCTGCCGGCAGAGTCTTTCCTCATAAAAAAATGGAAATTACGGCTCCTGTCTGTGTTCAGGTGCTTTATGTCGCTTAGTGCGTTTTGCCTGTCTTTTGCCGAAAGTTCCTTAATGTTTTTACCATTAACCGTAGTATCACCATTCAGTATTTTAATTTCTACATCCTTCTGATTTTGCGCCATTAACACAGGGGGTAAGCCAAGTATTGCAGTTAAACTAAGGGCGAAAACAAATTCGAATCCGGGTTTTGAGAAAAACTTTTTCATGGGAGTAATATGTTTTAAGAAGTGATGACGTTGTCAGCATTTTTTTAAATCTAAAGAAAACTACGACGATGTCATTGAGAAAATATGAATTTTGTATCAGGTAAACTTATGTGTATTTTTTTTTAGTTGGCGGTTAGACGTTAAAATCTATCGATGGTTTAATAATAGATCAAATTTAGCAAACTCCTATAATTCAAGTTATTAATTCCCGGAAATAATTTGTTAAAATTTGTTAAAAGCAAAGGATGTCAGTTAATTTAAAATAATTTTGTCTATTGGCATGAAGAAGAGAAGTATTGCACTTATAATTGGTTTAATGAGTTTTGCACTTTTGGGTGTAATGGCCATGCAGTTGTACTTTTTAAGGCAATCATATCAAATGCAATCAGAACTTTTTGATCGCGATGTAAATGAAACTTTAAGCAACGTGGTTGCCAAAATCAGCAAGCACGATGCGCTTAATTTCTTAAATATAAAGGCCAGGGGCGTTATGCCCTATCAGAAAATATGGGGCGCAAGCGAGGGCAGGTTAAATTCGGACCATGGAATTGTTGACAACAGCGCTCCTTTAAAAACCCGGATAACACCAAAAAGTAGGTTAAGCAACCGCGAAATCAAGATTGCTTTGCTGCGCGATAGCCTTAAACGGATGATCATGCATAAAAAGATGGATGATGAAATGTCGCACCTGTTGCAGGGTGGTTCCATTGATCTTCAATTACATTATGAAGAGTTTACTGATGAGTTTGGTATCGTACACGGGAGGGTAACCCCTGTACTCGTAAGGAATCCCCCTCCAAAAAAGCATCAAAAGCTGCATAAATACGATACCGTACGTTATACCTACAGCGATCCCCAATTTGGTAAACAGGTAATCTCAATACCTCACATAAACCAGCAATGGCAGCAGGAGCAGGACAGAAAGATTAAAGAAAGACGAATCAGGGGGATGCAAAAAATGCTCGAAACCGACTCGCTTGAAAATACGCCGCAAAATAAATCAACGGTGATTGAGAATTTAGCGGAGGAGTATGGCAAATACGGTGAGCCATTAAAAATGCGCCTGGACCCGCTATGGATAGATACTTTGCTCCGGTTTGAACTCCATAATAAAGGGATTAATTTACCATTTAGTTACGAAGTGACCACCGCAAACAGCGATTCGCTTATATTCTCGAAAGCAAATGATATTACCGGAGCTAAGCCGGCCTTTAATAATATTACTTTTTATCAAACCCCCATATTCAGTAAAGATGTAATCAATGACCCCGGATTGATCAGGCTTGCTTTCCCTCAAAAAAACACGCTCATCTTAAACAGGATGACGGCTACAATGGCCACAACCGGGGGCTTATTACTTGTACTTGTATTTTGTTTCGGCTATACTATTTTTTCAATTCTGAGGCAAAAGAAGGTTTCGGAAATGAAAAATGATTTCATTAACAACATGACCCATGAGTTTAAGACGCCTGTGTCAACCATCATGATTGCCAGCGAAGCTTTAAAGGATAAGGAAATTGCCGGGGACGGTAGCCGTGTTGCAAGGCTCGCGAATATTATATTTGAGGAAAATGAGCGGTTAGGCAGTCATATTGAAAGGGTGCTGAACATTGCCCGGATTGAAAAGAACGATTTTAAACTCGATAAAAAGCCGCTGGATGTTAATGAGATGATAGCAGTCGTTATTGACAGCATGACCCTCAAATTACAAAAATGCAATGCAACTACAACATTGCAGCTTGACGCCGAAAACGCTGTTATTAATGCAGATGAATTGCATTTTTCAAACGTGATCTATAACCTCGTTGATAACGCCATTAAGTACAGCATGGGTGAGCCTGATATAACTATAAGTACCTTAAATAAAAACGGACAGGTAGTGATAAAGGTCGCTGATAAAGGCATAGGCATGAGCCGCGACCAGCAGACAAAAATATTTGAACAATTTTACCGCATACCCACTGGCAACCTGCATGATGTTAAGGGCTTTGGCCTTGGTTTAAGCTATGTAAATACTGTGGTAAAACGACTTAACGGGATGATTAGCGTGAGGTCGGAGAAGGAAAAAGGATCGGAATTTGAATTGAAATTCCAGGCTGCGTAAGGGAAGTTGGATTTTAGGGTAAATTTGTAAACAAACAATCTTTCGGACTTTCGTCCCGATAGCTATCGGGACGGACTTTCGGACTCAAAAAATAAACATGAAAAAAATACTACTCGTTGAGGATGATCCGAATTTGGGGTTACTGTTACAGGATTACCTGCAACTGAAGGGCAAGTTTGATGTTGTTTTGTGTAAGGACGGGGAGGAGGGTTTGCGCAGTTTCACAAAAAACAATTACGATTTGCTGATACTGGATGTAATGATGCCTAAAAAGGATGGTTTTACATTAGGGAAGGACGTCAGGAAAATAAACAGCCAGGTACCTATTATTTTTGCGACTGCCAAGGGAATGATTGAAGATAAAACCCAGGCTTTTAATTTAGGCGGGGACGATTATATTACCAAACCTTTCCGTATTGAAGAATTGCTGTTGCGCATAAATGCCTTATTGAAAAGGGTTAGCAATTCAGATAAGCATGAGGAGGAAAAACAAACTACATTTAAAATAGGCCGTTATACTTTTGAATACACCTCGCAGCTTATCAGTATCGGCGACAGTCAGCAAAAATTATCAACCAAAGAAGCCGAATTGCTGCGTTTACTTTGCCTGCGCAAAAACGAAGTACTTACCCGCGAAGAAGCATTGCTGAATATATGGCATGACGATAATTATTTCAACGGCCGCAGTATGGATGTTTTTTTAAGCAAGATCCGTAAGTATTTAAAGGATGATCCAAATGTGGAGATCATAAATGTGCATGGGCGCGGGTATAAGCTGCTGATAAATTAATAGCAATCTTGATATTTTTCGCTATTGTTTTATCCTTTTATCAAACACAAAAGGCTGATTTTTAATCACCTTAATTTTTTCAAAATCTTTATGATTGGGATTTATAAGGTAATTAACCTCTTCGGATATTATAGACGAAGGCACCTGTAATATAGCAGTCTCGTTTTCGTTCACCCATTTTTCGCCAAGACTTTGTGTGATGTACATTTGATCGTAATCTGTCCAATTGGCTGTCAGGTCATCTAAAAGAATCATTTTTGATTTAATAGGTTCAGGAACTTCGATGGTCATTATATTATATAGGTGGCTTAACCCCGCCTGGCTGCGGTGTACCGCATTTTCAAGACATGCCAGTGAGCGCGAAGATGCGGTACAGATCATGTTAACTTCATTCGGGTTCCAGCGGGCCGCCCTGCCTGATGCAATTAATTTCCCTGAGTACCTTGCGAGTGTTATCCTGTAAACTATCATATTAAGCCAGATCGCCGAATTCAATCCTGATCAGCTCTTCTTCTATAAGTTGTATGCCGGTGATGGTATCCATCAAATCAAAAGGCAATTGATTGCCCAGGCCATAAGCAGGTGTATTAAGCCATTGATGAAAGCTCTTTGCTGAACCGAATATTTCGGAGCCTTTATCAAATAACGCAAATGATTTAAGCAGCTTTTCACTAAGTGCGGCATCGAGGGTTAACTCGCGGGTAACGTGGTTTTGTATGGTTTTAACCGTTGTTTTAAATGTTTCCTGGAACTCATCCTGGGTAAAGCCCGAAAGCGAAAGGAAGTCAAGGGCAGCTTTAGCATTCAGCCCTTTTTTTGAACGGTTTAATAAACTAATGTCATCCGCGTAAAATGGTTTATAGTTATAAACAATTTCAAAATCAGATACACGGGTTACCTGGCCCATTTCATCTGTGGTGTAAATAACATGCCCATCGTCGGTACGTTTTCTATTATGTTGCCCGGCTGGTAATTCATTGCTGTTATCAGCTTTTTTAGCTTGCGGGGCAATTTTTTTTTTTGCGCTGTCATTACTTTGGTTTAATTATAAACAAATATAGAATTATTTCCCGGATAAAAAGAAAAATTTCCACTTTATTTTATTTGAGTGCTGACTGCTTTATGGATTGTACCCGGGTGGCTCCATAAAATGTTATTAAATGAAAGATCTGTGTACGAAAAAGCATCAGAAAAAGGCAATAAAAATAAAAACTAAGAATTTAGTTGTAAAATTGATTTATATCTTTTACCTTAGATTAATGGTTGATGGAACAGTTTGTAAATGTTGTTGCGATTTTAATTTGCCGCTATTTCAATATTTACAATCCTTACAAGACCTATAACAATAAACAACTATGGAAATCAAGGAACTAACCCGCGCCGAAGAACAAATAATGCAGGTTTTATGGCAATTAAAAAAGGCGTATGTAAAAGACGTAATTGAGGTGCTGCCCACGCCAAAGCCAGCCTATAATACAGTATCCACAATTATAAGGATACTCGAAACAAAAGGTTTTGCAGGGCACACGGCCTACGGCAAAAGTCATGAATACCACCCGGTGATCAGTAAGGAGCAATATCAAAACTTTGCAACCGATAAACTGATGACCGGTTATTTTGACAATTCGGTACAACGCATGTTCTCTTATTTTGTGAAAAAGGAGAAAATTGACCTGAAAGAAGCCGATGAGATTATGAAACTGATTGAAAAACTTAAAGAAAAATAGCTATGACCTGGTGGCAATATTTGATGCTGGTAAATATTTACCTGCTGTTGTTTTATGGTTTTTACGTTTTACTGCTGAGCAGGGAAACGTTTTTTCAGCTAAACCGCATTTACCTGGTGGCTGGTGCGTTGCTTTCTTTTTTTATTCCGGTAATACAGTCGGATTGGGTAAAAAATTTATTCATCACCCAAAAAGTACAATATACCATATACGGCAGCCCGGTAATGCTCTACAGGTTTAAACCCATCAGCGATACTCAAGTCACCCTTGGCCAGGTAATGGTTTTCATTTACCTGGGGGGTATTATCTTTTTGGTGGCGAGACTGGTATGGCAGTTGATCGGATTAAACAAAGTGATAAATACCCCCGATGGGACAGGCGCCTATTCGTTTTTTAAAAAAATACGATTAGGCGATGACGATGAAAACCAACACATTATTGCCGCGCATGAAAATGTACATGCCAGACAGTGGCATTCTGCCGATGTATTGCTCATTGAATTGGTAATGATCATTAACTGGTTTAACCCCATAGTTTATTTATATCGTTCAACCATTAAGCATATTCACGAATTTATAGCCGACAGACAGGCACTGCTATCAGGAACAGACAAGACAGATTATGCGATGCTGTTGTTGAGCCAAACCTTTAATGCACCTGCACATCAATTGGTAAATCCATTTTTTAACAAAAGTTTATTAAAACAACGCATCATCATGCTTCAAAAAAATAAATCGCACCGGGTAGCCCTTATCAAATACGGATTTTCGGCCCCCTTATTTATTTTGATGCTCATTTTGTCATCAGCTACTGTAAATAACAGTAAGACCATTCATTTGATCGACAAAAAAGTTCAGTTTGTATTTATGAAACCGGCGAGTGAAATAACACAGGTTAAGTTTTATAAAGGAAACGATTTGAGCAAAAAAAGCGCGGCCGTAGCGGATACCCCGGTTAAGAAGAAGTTGACTATAACCTCGGTTGTTATTACCGATACTTCCAAAAAGAATGGCGCTGTTTTTACATCGGTGGAGCAGGTGCCTGAATTTCCGGGTGGAATAAACGCCTTCGGCACTTTCCTGGCGAAAAATATAAGGTACCCTGCGGAGGCGCGCAGCAATGGTGTTCAGGGAAGAGTGATCATAAGTTTTGTTGTTGAAACAGACGGAAGTTTATCTAATTTAAGGATTGCACGGGGTATAGGGCATGGTGCTGACGAAGAAGCAGTTCGTGTGCTGGCTTTATCGCCAAATTGGCAACCGGGCATTCAAAACGGTAAAAAAGTAAGAGTAGCTTATTCTGTACCAATTTCATTTACGTTAGAAGCTGCGGAGCATGCTAAAGCTGTGGAAAACAAAACCGGCGCAACAAATGGAATTAAGGGTTCAGTTAGTTCAATAGTTGTTTATCAGGACAATAGCGCTTTGCCGGACACCGGTAAGAGACTGACAGGAGGTCCCATAGATGGCTTTGTTTCAAAGCCCCTGGTAATTATTGACGGGAAGCAGTCGGATTATTCAAACGGTTTAATAAGCATGCTTAATCCCCGTGATATCGAAAGCATTTCCATTCTCAAAGATAAAAGTGCTACCGCATTATACGGCCCCAAAGGTGCAAATGGGGTAATTGTTGTCACTACCAAAAAAATCATCAAACCCTTACAGTTAAAACCAACCAATTAAACGATGCCTTGTGTCATGGCTTTGCCGGCCAGGGCCTGTTTTTTTGCGCAGCATTTGTTTATGCCGGTTATTAATGTTTACATTTATGTAAAACTCTAATCAATTTAAACTTATGAACTGGAAAATCACCTTTCAATTGTCAATTTTCGGATTGATAATGGCCTTTGCTACCGTATCGCTGATCCCGCAAAACATTGAATGGGTATTTTGGCTTGTAATTTTTGTTTTTTGCGCCTATGTAATCGCAAAAGTTTGTCAGGGCAAATACTTTTTAAATGGCTTTTTAGTAAGCCTGTTTAATTGTGTGTGGATAGTGGCTGTTCACATAGCCTATTATAAAAGCTATGTGGCCAATCATACTGATATGGCTTCGGAAACTACCAAAATGCTTCCTGCATCACTCGCAATACATCCAAGATTGGCTATGGTTATTGTTGGGTCAATCTTTGGTGTTGCATCCGGCATTTTTCTCGGCCTGTTCTCATTTATAGCCTCAAAAATTGTAAAAAAGAATCAGGGTGTTTAAGTCAGATATTGGATCCAAAGGTCCTGAGTGTGAAACTATCAAACTCAAGACCTTTGCCTCCCGCTTAAAACTACCGGTGCAATTTGGGGTTAAAAGCTATCAGGCAGGTCACATTTTTGTTCAGTGTTGAATTAACGTCAAAACTGTTTTCCAAATGGCTCAATGGAAGTAATAGTTTGGATTTGACAAGCCTGAATAATTCAAACAGGGCTTCCTGGGCTGGATGGGCAGCTACCGTTGGATAATAATTCTTTTCTATTTTTGTCTTTTCGGCATCTGTAACCAGGCTAAACTCCCAGCCCTCAAGTGTGCTTTGACCGTACTCGCTTGCACAATTCTTTACATCATATACATATTCCCTGGCTTGCGATTCTACTGATTTGCTTATCATTATTTTTTCTTTTTACTTGCTTCCATTATTGGTTTTACAACATTGGCTTTACCTGATTGATAATCAGATGGCGCTTTTTTGCCAAGCGGGTTAGCCACTTTTTTTTTCTCTTTTACGGTTTGTCTGTCCTTGCTCATTGTATTTTTTTTAGATGTCCGGCTTCCAGCAATATTAACTCTAATTGAACCCTAAATCCGGTGTTATCGCGGTGTAATAAATGCCTGATTTTTAGCTGAAAGGAAATATTTTTATGGCAGTATTGTAATGCTAACCGAATTATAAATGGATTTTATTAAAGGTAAGCTTTAATAAGCAATTAGAAGAATTTCAGGCAATAATTTCACGATAAAAAATAAAATGTGCGGTTTTTTGAATAATTATGGCGAAACCATTTACAGATAAATGCAAAATTTATACCTTTGGCAGCAAATAACTGTAAAGCGTTATTTATTAGGCACAAATTTAATATCATTAATTAGCATAAAATGAAACCATTCATTTCAACAACTGTTTACGGCATCTTAACTTATATCCTTAGTCTTACATTAATAGCTTCTCCGTGGTTATTCGGGTTGGTTGATGTTTCGAGCGCGGCTTTGTTTCTTCCGATCTTTATTGGATGGCTGCAATTGATTATGTGCATTTTTGCAGATACTGAAGTTGGTTTTATCAAACAATTCCCTGTACAAATTCACATGGTGCTTGATGTGGTGATGGGCTTTATCCTAATGGTATCTCCCTGGTTATACACTTTTTCAACAATGAATTCTGGAACAGCATTCTGGCCTGCGCTGCTGTTAGGCGGCCTTTTATTCTTCCTGGGTATTTTCACAAAAAAATCGCCGTTTTTAACCAAAACGCATCGCGCAACCCCCGAAGGACAAATAACTTCAACCGATTCTTTCGAAGGCCGGTTAAATATCTGATAAGCGCTGTTTAAGTCTGTATAAACAAGCAGGGGGCGCTTTTGGCGCCCCCTGCTTGTTTATATTTATGCCTTTCCAACAGTTCATAGTTGCGAAGGATTTTTCTACACCGAATGTCTTAAAAAGCGGATGCCGGTAACTTCAAGTTCTGTGCCAATAAGGTATTTTGTGCCTAATATCATTTTTAACGGTAAAAGTTTTAGATGATCATTTTCATTGTTTTATATAATTATTCTTTAAATTAGCCTCATTAAAACCATTTTTTAGTAGTAATTAAGTTTATTTAGAACAATTATAAATTATATATTACTGTCATTTATTTGTCAGTGATACTGTAATAAATTATACTTTTGTGGCTGAAAAATTCGGGTACAATAGATATCGCTGCGTGAATTTCAATCATTAATATAGAAAATTATTTAGTATAAATACACTTTATGAGGAGTTTCTCATTGATTTTTAAACAATTCTCAAGGTCGGTTTTACTGATTGCCGGTTTTGCTTTTCTGGGCTTCTCTGCGTATGCGCAAGGGGATGCTGCCAAGGGTGAGGCTCTTTACAAAGCCAAATGTTCAGCCTGCCACAAAATTGATATAAGGGTTGTCGGCCCTGCGTTGGGCCAGATTGTTACCGCTGAAACTGATGACAAATGGTTGGCCAAGTGGGTTCAGAACAGCCAGGGCTTAATTGCCGCCAAAGATCCAAAGGCACTCAAAATTTTTAATGAGTATAACCAGGCGGGCATGACCGCGTTTGCTGAACTGTCTGATGGTGACGTAGCCGACATTATGGCTTATACGCGCACTACCTGGAAAACCATGCAGGCAGTACCGGCCCCCGGTACAGTAGCAGGACAGGCTGCCGGTACAGCAGCAGGACAGGCTGCCGCAACCGGCCCGAGTAACCTGGTCGTTTTTTCGATGATAGGTATAATCGTTCTGGCATTTATTATCATCCTTGTATTAAACAAAGTTATCGCTAGGCTTGAACGCCTTTTACTGAAAAATAAGGGCCTTTTTGCTGAAGAAGCAGCAACTCAAAAAGCGCCTGTTGACCGTTTGGCTACTGTTAAAAAGCTGGCCAAAAATAAAAAGTTGGTTTTCTTTGTGCTGTTGTGCGGTACGTTAGCTTTTTGCAGCTGGGGCTGGGTAACAATGTGGAATACCAATATTCACCAGGGTTATCAGCCGGTTCAGCCAATTAAGTTCGCGCATGATCTGCATGCAGGCGCAATGAAAATTGATTGCCAGTATTGCCACTCCGGTGCGTATAAATCAAAAAATGCATCTATACCATCATTAAATGTTTGTATGAACTGTCACAAAACAATTGACAGGGCATTAAACAGTAAAACGGCATCGACTGAAATACAGAAAATATATGATGCGTTGGGTTATGATCCTCAAACTCAGAAATACGACAGTACCAAGGCAAGGCCTGTTCAGTGGGTACGTATCCACAACCTGCCCGATTTTGTGTATTTCAACCACTCGCAGCACGTGGTTGCAGGGAAACAGAAATGCCAGACCTGTCACGGCCAGATACAGGAAATGAAAGAGGTTTACCAATACTCGCCGCTGACCATGAAATGGTGTGTACAGTGCCACAAGCGTACCAAAGTTGACTTTAAAGGGAATGCCTACTATACCAACCTTGAGCAGGTTCACAAACTGCTTGGCGAACACAAACCGGTTTCGGTCGCTGTGATGGGTGGAATCGAGTGCAGTAAATGCCATTATTAATAATTGAATAAAACTTAGCATTACAGTTTATAAAGCTTAAATGGATAGCAATAAAAAATACTGGAAAGGTTTAGAAGAGCTGAACAAAACGCCGGAATTTGTTGAGAAGAATAAACACGAGTTCGCGGAGCCTATTCCTATCGAAGATGTTTTGACAGGCGGCGGCCTGGCAGGTAGTACCCCGCGCCGCGACTTTTTAAAAGCGCTGGGCTTTGGTGTAGGCGCTGTTACTTTGGCCGCTTGTCAAAAAGTGCCGGTTCATAAATCTATACCCTATCTTATAAAACCAGAAGATGTAACTCCGGGTGTAGCCAACTATTATACCTCAACTTACGAGGGCCATGCCATTTTGGTTAAAACCCGCGAAGGCAGGCCAATTAAAATTGAAGGTAACCCTAAGGATCTTTTAGCTAAAGGCGGTGTTAGCGCACAGGCTCAATCATCGGTGCTTGACCTGTATGATGTTAACCGGTTAAAAAACCCAAAGAAAGATGGCGGCGATTTGGGGTGGGGACAAACCGATGAATTTATAAAAAGCGAGCTTGCCGCTATTAAAGCCGGCGGCAAAAAAATACGTATTGTATCATCAACAATTACCAGCCCTTCAACTTTAGCTGTTATTGCGGATTTTATTACACAATTCCCTAATACCAAACATATCAATTACGATGCGGTATCTTATACCGGTATCATCCAGGCCAATCAAAACAGTTTTGGTAAAGCTGTATTGCCCCACTACAATTTTGATAAGGCCGATGTAATTGTAAGTTTTGGCGCTGATTTCCTCGGTACTTGGATCTCTCCTGCCGAGTTTACCAGACAATACGTACAAAACCGTAACAACAAATCGCTGCAAAGCAAAAAAATGTCGCGCCATATCCAGTTTGAAACCGGGATGAGCCTGACAGGCAGTAACGCGGATGTACGCATACCTGTTAAGCCTTCGGAGGAAGGGCTGGCGCTGGTTAATTTATACAATGCCGTGTCAGGCAAAACATTACCAGGAAGTAAAGCATTAAAAAATAATAGTACTGCCGATAAAGCAATTGCCATTGTAGCCAAGGAATTATTAGCTGCCAAAGGTAAAGCGCTTGTTGTCGCCGGTTCAAATGATGTGGCTACACAGGTATTGGTAAATGCGATCAACTCCCTGCTGGGCAGTTACGGAACTACCATCGACCTGGATAACCCATCGCGCCAGTATGCAGGAAACGACGCCGGATTTGTTGAGATTGTAAACGAAACTAACCGCGGCGAGGTTGATGCGGTATTTTTCCTGAATTCAAACCCTGTTTATGATTACTATAGCAGCAAGGATATTGTTGCCGGTTTAAAGAAAGTTCGGTTGAGAGTTTCTTTTGCTGACCATAATGATGAAACTGCTGCCCTGTGTAATGTTGTCGCCCCGAACCATTATTATCTTGAATCATGGGGTGATGATAATGCAATTGAAGGTTATTATACCATTTTACAACCGGCCATTAACCCTGTTTATGATACACGTCAGGCTGAACAAAGCCTGCTGATATGGTCGGACAACGCGGTGAAGGATTACTATACTTATGTAAGGAACAACTGGGATAAAAACCTGCTTTCTAAAGGCGGTTTATCAGGCCAGAGCGGTTGGGAAACTCTGTTGCAAACCGGTTTTGTGAAAGCAGCCGCTAATGTTTCAGGTTCCTATACTTTCAGCCGTGATCTGAATGCAGTTGCCCAAACTATTTTAGATCACAGCAACCTGCTTGCCGGTGATGGCAGTAAATTTGAATTGCAGCTTTATCAAACCGTAGCCATTCGCGATGGTAAGAAGGCCAATAACCCCTGGCTGCAGGAATTGCCTGATCCCGTATCAAAAGTTACCTGGGATAACTTTGCCGCGTTATCGCCAGCCGATATGAAGAACAAGGGATACCAGGAGGGTGATGTAGTTACAATTGACGCCAACGGATATTCGGTTACCCTTCCTGTTTTGTCGCAGCCCGGCCAAAAACAGGGAACTGTTTCGGTAGCTGTTGGATATGGCCGCACAAATGCAGGGCCTGTTGGCGATAATGTAGGTAAAAATGCATTTCCGTTCTTCAGTCTTCGCAATGGCACATTCCAGACAAGCGCTACCGCTGTGTTAACAGCAACCGGTGATAACTCGCCGCTTTCGCAAACACAAACACACCATTCGATAGAAGGGCGTAACAGTATTATAAAAGAAGCAACCTTTACCGAATACCTGAAAAACCCATCGGTGGAAACAGGGAAGGGCAAAGACCACAAAGATTATAGCAAAAACAATCTTTTCTGGCAGGATTATGACCATCCGCAATACAACTGGGTGATGGCGATTGACCTTAACGCATGTACCGGTTGCGGCGCCTGCGTGGTTGCCTGCAGCGCAGAAAATAACATTCCTGTGGTAGGCAAGGCTGAAGTTGGCCGCCGCCGCGAAATGCACTGGATTCGTATCGACCGTTATTACAGCTTTAATGACAACGGCAAAGGCGGTGTAACAAAAGAAACCGAAATTGCAAAACTGGAAGACCTTGACCATGTGAAGGTTGTTTACCAGCCGATGCTTTGCCAGCACTGTGGCCATGCACCATGCGAAACTGTTTGCCCGGTATTGGCTACCGTACACTCCTCCGAAGGCTTAAACCAAATGGCTTATAACCGTTGTGTAGGAACACGTTATTGTGCAAACAACTGTCCGTACAAAGTACGCCGCTTTAACTGGTTCAACTACTGGAACGATTCGAGGTTTGAAAACTATTTGCAGAACGATCATACCTTATTGGTGCTTAACCCCGATGTAGTTACCCGCTCCCGCGGTGTAATGGAAAAATGTTCGATGTGCGTACAACGCATACAGGCTGGTAAGTTAAAGGCCAAGATTGAAAAACGCTCCGTAAAAGACGGAGATATTAAAGTGGCCTGCCAGCAAACATGCCCGGCTAATGCGATAGTTTTCGGTAATGCCAATGACCCTGATTCGGAAGTTTCAAAAGCCTTAAGCAGCGAAAGAACTTATTATGTTTTGGAAGAGTTGGGTGTGCAGCCAGGTGTAGGGTACCAGGTAAAAATTAGAAATATATCTGAATCAGAAGCTTAAAAATAATTATAAGAGAGATTTAAAATATGGCATCTCATAGTGAATCAATAATCAGGGAACCGTTAATTACGGGGAAAGACATCACATACGCCCAGATCACCAACGATGTACTTCGCCCGGTAGAAAATATGCCGGGCCGTGCCTGGTGGATAGGTTTTACGGTAGCCTCATTAGGTGCATGTCTTTGGGTGTTTTCAGTGAGCTGGACATTTTGGTACGGCATAGGGGAGTGGGGATTAAATAAAACAGTAGGCTGGGCCTGGGACATCACCGGATTTGTGTGGTGGGTAGGTATCGGTCACGCCGGAACGCTTATCTCGGCGATTTTGTTACTGTTCCGTCAAAACTGGCGAAATTCAATCAACCGTTCGGCAGAAGCGATGACAATCTTCGCGGTGATCTGTGCGGCTACTTATGTAGTTTCACACATGGGCCGTCCATGGCTGGCTTACTGGCCTTTGCCTTTGCCAAACCAGTTTGGCTCTATCTGGGTTAACTTTAACTCGCCGTTAGTTTGGGACGTGTTTGCGATATCGACATACTTCTCTGTATCATTGGTATTCTGGTACACAGGTTTATTACCCGATCTGGCTACTATCCGCGACCGCGCCACAGGTATCCGCCGTAAAATTTATTCAGTTTGTTCTTTCGGCTGGACAGGTTCAGTAAAAACATGGCAGCGTTTTGAAACTGTATGTTTAATACTTGCAGGTATTTCAACGCCACTTGTACTTTCGGTACACACTATAGTATCAATGGACTTTGCTACTTCGCTCATACCGGGCTGGCACACTACCATTTTTCCGCCTTATTTTGTTGCCGGGGCAATTTTCTCAGGCTTCGCGATGGTGCAAACGCTATTGTTGGTTACCCGTAAAGTATTGGGACTGGAGAATTATATCACAATGTTCCACATTGAGGCTATGAACAAGATTATCCTTTTAACAGGATCGATCGTTGGTGTGGCTTATTTGACAGAATTTTTTATCGCATACTACTCCGGCGGCGAATACGAACAATATACTTTCCTTAACAGGTTCATCGGGCCTTACTGGTGGGCCGGTTGTATGATGTACGGCTGTAACGTACTGATGACCCAGTTAATGTGGTTCAAAAAGATACGCACAAATATTCCAATTTCATGGGTGTTATCTATTGTAGTTAATATAGGTATGTGGTTTGAAAGGTTTGTAATTATCGTTACTTCCCTTCACCGTGATTTTGTACCTTCAAGCTGGGTAATGTTTTATCCAACCTGGGTAGATGTAAGTATATTTGTTGGGTCAATCGGATTATTTTTTACCATGTTCCTTTTATTTATCCGGGTGTTGCCGTCAATAGCGATGGCCGAGGTGAAATTGATTTTGAAAAGCTCAAGTGAGCAGGCCAAAAGAAAAATACTTGAACATGGCGGTCATGACAAAGAGCAGGTAGAGTTTTACAAAGAATCATTAACCACGTTTGACAGCGTTGAGATTGCTGATTACGAAAAAATATAAAGATGAGCAGTACCAAATATATTTTAGGCCTTTTTGATGATCCTGATGAGATGATGCACGGGATTGATGAGCTACAAAAAAATAGTGTTCCTATTTATGATGTTTATACCCCGATGCCGATACATGGCATTGATGCAAAGCTTGGGATAAAAGAGTCCCGTTTGGGTTATGCGGCGTTTATGTTTGGCTGCCTGGGCGGTACAACTATATTCGCCATGGCCTATTATATGATGGTGCAGGACTGGCCTATGAATATCGGCGGCAAGCCGGCATTCGCCATACCCGATTTTATCCCCATCACTTTTGAGTGGACCGTATTATTTACAGCGTTTGGTATGGTAGGAACTTTTTTTTACGCAACACATCTTTTCCCCGGCCGTACGCCAAGGGTTATGGATTTGCGGGCGACAGATGACAGATTTGTTATCGCAATTGATGCCAAAGGGAATATACCGCACGAGGATATCACTAATTTATTAAAAAAAGCTGGAGCAGTTGAAGTAAAGCATAACGATAGAAAATATGTTAGCTATGAATAAAATAAAAATATTGGGCACAACGGTTATTATTATCGCAGCAACGATCATCACATCGTCTTGCAACGATAAGAGGAGTACCGGTTGGGAATTTGCTCCCAATATGTATGAACATCTGGCATACGATCCGGATCAGCAAAACGGAAATTTTAAAGATGGTAAAACCGCGCAGGTTCCGCCGGCAGGGACTGTACCGGTTGGTTTTATCAGTTTTGATTATCCTAATACAAAAGATGGTTACGATAAGGCAAGTATTGAGTATAAAAATACAATTGCCAGTACCCCTCAAAACCTGGCAGACGGCGAACTATTGTTTGCACGCTTTTGTTCTCCATGCCATGGCGCTACCGGACAGGGTGACGGTGAGGTAACAAAACATGGTTTCCCGGCCCCGCCATCATATTCAACCGGTCAGTCATCGCGCGGCGGTGCAATGAAAGACCTTACAGACGGTAAAATTTATCATTCGATTACTTATGGTGTAAATGCAATGGGTTCTTATGCTTCACAGCTTGATCCGCAGGAGCGCATGAAAGTAACTTTGTATGTTCACCATTTACAAACTTTATAAGCTAATTTTTAATGAAGACTTCTCATAGTTTCGACGAACGATTTGAATTTCAGGGCAGGGCGAAAACCTGGAGCCTTGTCATGATAGCTATTGGTGTAATTGGAATAGCATACGGTTTTTTATCAGGGAGTGGTGAACGTACTTTTTCCAACCTGTTACTGATGGGCTATTATTTTGCATGTGTATGTATTTGCGGCGTATTCTTTTGCGCGCTGCAATATGTGGCGCAAGCAGGCTGGTCGGCATCAATTCTCCGGGTTCCGCAGGCCTTTGCCAAGGCCTTGCCTGTAGCCGCTGTTGTGTTGCTTGTTATTATCGGATCGGGTTTATATTTTACCCATACCGGCGCCAATGAAGAAGGTAAACAAACAGTGTTGCCTTATTTGTACAAACTTTGGGCGCTCAAAGGTGTAACTACACCCGGCAATGAAAATTATGATGCAATTATAGCTGGTAAATCGGGCTATTTGAATGTGCCATTTTTCCTGATCCGTTTAGTTATCTACCTGGCGTCTTATAGTTTCTTAGGAAGCCTGCTGGTAAAATATTCAAATAACGAGGATGAACTTGGCGGTATGTTCAATTATAACAAGAGCTTTAAAGTATCTATTATTTTCTTACTGATCTTTGGGTTTACAATACCTTTATTTGCTTTTGATACTATCATGTCGTTAGAAGCCCATTGGTTTTCAACCATGTTCGGCTGGTATAATTTCGCAGCGCTTTGGGTAGGCGGATTATCAGTAATTACTTTAACTGTTATAATTTTAAGGGAGAATGGCTATGTGCAATGGATCACAGAAGATCACCTGCATAATTTGGGCCAGTTGATTTTTGGGTTCTCCATATTTTGGACATACCTGTGGTTTTCGCAGTTCCTTTTAACCTGGTTTGCAAACATTCCGGAAGAATCCACTTATTTTTATAAGAGGTGGGTGCCTGAATTTAAACCATGGTTTTGGTTAAATATTATCATTAACTTTCTTACACCATTACTGTTGCTGATGTCCCGTGATTCAAAACGTTTGGTGAAAGTATTAAAAGTTGCCTGTATCATTTTAATTATTGGCCACTGGCTTGATTACTGGCAAATGATTATGCCCGGAACTGTTGGTCCGCAATCACACTGGTACACCGAAATAGGCCTGTTAGAGGTATCTGTATTTTTGGGTTTTGCCGGCTTGTTTATTTTTACAATGCTGACGGCGTTAAGCAAGTTCAATTCGCTTGCCCCTAAAAAGCACCCGTTGCTGGAGGAAAGCCTTCATCATCACATATAATAATTATTAAATTAGCATTAAATAAGGAATACCAAACAAACAAAAAATGGCATTCAAAAAATTAATAAATTCTAAAAAAATACTGTCGCTTTTTGCTGTGTTTTTGCTATCGGGCACTAACTTGTTAATGGCGCAAAGCACTGATGTTGCGGCATCCGGCAATAGTAAGGCAGGTCACTCAAGTGATTGGTTTAGTGTCGGGTATTATTTATTGCTTTTCTTTTTTGCCATTTTGTGCGTTGCCACTTTGGGTAAAATATTAAAGGTTTATGACCTTAGCGTCAAAATGCAGGGCAAAAAAGGGATCAACTGGAATAACATTATGGCCTTGTTATGTGCGGTATTCCTGGTTGTAGGCTTGTATGGTGCTTACTGGTCCTTAACTGTACAGGGAAGTATGACATTGCCGGTGTCAGCATCGGAGCATGGTGTCGCTATTGACAATATGTTTACAGTTACAAGCATCCTTACGCTGATTGTATTTGTTTTAACCCAGATATTGTTGTTTGGATTTGCTTTTATTTACCGGGCGTCAGATAAGCGCAAAGCTTATTTTTTACCCCACAACAATACAATTGAAAAAGTTTGGACGGTGATCCCCGCTGTAGTGTTAACTATTTTGGTTGTTTTTGGATTTTTTACGTGGCAAAAGGTAATGGATATATCTTCCAAAAAGGGTGATATTAATATTGATGTTACGGGCCACCAGTTTGCATGGGAACTACGTTACCCCGGGACAGACGGGAAACTTGGAAAGGTAGATTATAAACTGGTTACCGGCTTAAATAAGTTAGGTGTTGACTATAGTGACCGTAACAGTTTTGACGACCTGCAGGCCGATACTTTAGTATTGCCGGTTAATAAAACGATAAGGCTTAATATTCACGCACAGGATGTTATCCACAGTGTTTATCTGCCGCAGTTCCGTGTTCAGATGAATGCAGTGCCCGGATTGCCTACTTTTTTCAAGTTTGTGCCAACAATCACCACTGCTGATATGCGCATAAAGACAGATAACCCCAAATTTGAATACACGCTATATTGCAATAAAATATGCGGGGGAAGCCACTACAATATGCAGAAAGTTGTCCGTGTAGTTTCGGAAGAAGAATATCAGGAATGGATAGCAAAACAAAAACCCTATTTAAGTGATCAGTTGAAAGCGGATTTAAAAATTGCTGAAATAAAACCATCTGTTAGCGGACAGATATCATCAAACAAGTTAGCGTTAAATAATTAATATAAGATTAGCGAGTATGTCAACATTAGCAGTTCACGATCACGGAGTTTTACAGCACGGGGAGGGTCACGAACATCATCATAAAGCCACTTTTTTAAATACCTACGTATTTAGCCAGGATCATAAGATGATTGCCAAACAATTCCTGATCACAGGGATCACTATGGCATTTATTGCAATGACCCTTTCAATTTTATTCAGGATCCAGTTGGCGTATCCCGATAAGTCATTTCCTTTACTGGAAACATTGTTAGGCCGTTTTGCACCAGGTGGTCGTTTGAGCCCCGATTTTTATATGTCGCTGGTAACCATTCACGGAACCATCATGGTGTTTTTTGTATTGACAGCAGGCCTGAGTGGAACCTTCGCAAATTTGCTGATCCCCTTGCAGATTGGCGCCCGTGATATGGCGTCGCCATTGGTGAATATGTTATCCTATTGGTTCTTCCTCACAGCAAGTATTATCATGCTGTCTGCCTTTTTTGTTGAAAAGGGGCCGGCAAGCGGCGGTTGGACAATTTACCCGCCATTGTCGGCAATGCCAAAAGCTATGCCAGGCTCCGGTATGGGTATGACGCTTTGGCTTATTAGTATGGTTTGCTTTATAGCATCATCATTAATGGGTGGTATTAACTACGTAAGCACAGTGTTAAATATGCGAACCAAAGGCATGGACCTTTGGAAAATGCCATTAACCGTTTGGGCCTTGTTCTTAACAGCCATTTTGGGCGTATTAGCCTTCCCTGTGCTGGTTGCAGGTGTTGTGTTGTTGATTTTTGACCGCAGTTTTGGAACAAGCTTTTATCTTTCAGATATTGTATTAAACGGACAGGTACAGCCTTATGAAGGTGGCAGCCCTATATTATTCCAGCATTTATTCTGGTTTTTGGGCCATCCGGAAGTATATATTGTAATTATGCCTGCGATGGGTATATCTTCGGAAGTTATGTCGGTAAACTCCCGCAAGCCAATCTTTGGTTATCATGCAATGGTGTACTCACTTATCGGTATTACAGTATTATCATTCATCGTGTGGGGCCACCACATGTTTGTTACCGGGATGAACCCATTCCTTGGTGGTGTGTTTATGATCACCACTTTAATTATTGCTGTACCATCGGCTGTAAAAACATTTAACTGGCTGGCTACCCTGTGGCGTGGTAATATCCGTTTTACACCGGCTATGCTTTTTGCCATCGGGATGGTTTCATTCTTTATTTCCGGTGGTTTAACCGGTATTTTCCTAGGTAATGCTGCCCTGGACATCAATTTACATGATACTTACTTTGTAGTTGCCCACTTCCACCTGGTGATGGGATCGGCAGCTATTTTTGGGATGCTTGCAGGCGTTTATCACTGGTTTCCGAAGATGTTTCGCAGAATGATGGACGAGCGTTTAGGCTACCTGCATTTCTGGATAACCTTTATAGGCGCTTACCTGGTGTTTTTCCCTATGCACTTTATGGGGCTTGACGGTGTTCCGCGCCGCTACTATGCCTTGACTGAGTTTCCGGCTTTCAACCGTTGGTTAACAGTGAATGTATTTATTACATGGGCAGCTATTATGTCGGGTTTTGCACAGGTTGCCTTTTTAATAAATTTTGTTTACTCTATATTTTGGGGTAAAAAGACAGTTCAAAACCCATGGAATGCTAATACGCTTGAGTGGGACGCCCCTATTGAGCATGTTCACGGTAATTGGATAGGTGAGATACCTACCGTGTACCGCTGGCCTTATGATTATAGCAAACCCGGTCACGAGGAAGATTTTATTCCGCAAACAGTGCCATTTAGCCAAACGATGAGTTCGAATCTTCCTCATGATTTTGAAGATAACCCTGCCGGTTTGGCGGAATACAATAAGTGGGTTGTTTTAAATAAAGCTAACGAAGAAGTAAAATAAAGTCTGAGGTCCTAAGTCTGAAGTCTTAAGTAAAAGTTTGATAAGCATTTGTTCAGGACTTTAGACTTAGGACTTCAGACTTGGTACTTTGGGCTTTGGACTTAATAAATGAGGACATCCGCTTCAAAGATCAGGTTTCAAAAAATAAACCTAATTGCAATTGTTCTGCTTTTTATATTGATACTTGCAGGCGGAATAGTTCGTAGTACAGGTTCGGGAATGGGCTGTCCTGATTGGCCAAAATGTTTCGGACGGTATGTACCTCCGGCAAACGCTTCGCAATTGCCCAAAGATTATAAAGAGAAGTATATATCGGGGCGTGCAGCTAAAAATCTGAGATTTGCTAAAACACTTGATGTTTTCGGATATGGGGATCTGGCCCGCCGTATCCGCGAGGATAGATCAATACTTGTTCCTGAGGAATTTAATGCCGCCAAAACCTGGACTGAATATATTAACAGGCTTATCGGCGCCCTGTCGGGGATTTTATTATTGTTGACGGCAGTTTTTTCTTTTAGCTACCGTGGCGAGTGTAATTTAATATCCTTTTTAAGTATTGTTAATGTAATACTTGTAGGTTTTCAGGGATGGCTTGGGTCCATTGTGGTGTCAACTAACCTGGTGTCGTGGATAGTTACCGTACATACGATGCTGGCCCTTGGTATTTTGATCTTGAGTATCAGTACTTATCATCTTGCAAGGGCTTATGGCAAGCATAAATTAAATGTAGGCCCTATAACGCATGTAGTTACTGTTTTTGCCTTAATAATATCTGTTCTTCAAATTGCTTTCGGCACCGGGGTACGGGAGAAGATAGACGCCGTGGCAAGCCACCTGCAGGGTGGCTACCGCGAAGACTGGATAGGTAATGCGGGGGCAATATTTGTTCAGCACAGGGACATAGCTATTTTGGTGCTGCTGGTTAACGTTGTGCTTTATGCTTTGGTGCGCGGCACGTTTAGCCGGCATTCGCTGCAACAGCAAATAATGAGTTTTACTTTTTTGATGATCATGCTGCAAATCGTTACAGGTATATTATTATCCTACTGGTCGTTGCCGCCTGCAGCACAGGCGGCACATATTGTACTGGCAAGCCTTATATTTGGTGGTCAGTTTTATCTGATGCTGAATTTGTACCAATCAGCCAAAGGACAGGGGGGCTATAAATGAAATGGAGCGACTTTTCTAAACTGGTAAAATTACGGCTTACATTTTTGGTCGTATTTTCTGCTTCTATCTCATTTTTAATTGGCAGCAGGGTGAACGGTGAGATCAACTGGACCCATTGGCTCATGTTGATTGTAGGTGGATTTTTAGTTACCGCTGCTGCAAACTGCTTTAACGAAATTATTGAAAAGGACCTTGACCGTTTAATGCGGCGTACCGCCGACCGCCCGATCCCTGCCGGAAGAATGACCACAGGGCAGGCTTTGGTACTGGGCTTATTTATGGGTATTTGCGGTACATACCTTTTAGGAAGTCTTAATTTTACAACAGGTTATCTTTCGGTATTTTCCATTTTGCTGTATGCATTTGCCTATACACCTTTAAAACGTAAATCGCCTGTTGCTGTTTTTGTGGGCGCTATACCCGGGGCTTTGCCGCCGCTGATAGGTTATGTTGCTGCACATGAGCAGGTAGATGCCATTGCATTGATTTTGTTTGGCATTCAATTTATATGGCAGTTCCCGCATTTTTGGGCTATTGCATGGGTGCTGGATGACGATTATAAACTTGCAGGTTTCAGGCTGCTGCCATCAGGCAAAAGAAATTTAACCAGCGCGATTGTTACTTTTATATTTACTTTAATTTTGGTGCCCGTGAGTTTATTACCTACCTGGTACCATTTTGGCGGATATTATGTTGGCGGAGTATCGCTGGTTTTCAGTTTAATTTTTTTATACCTTGCGTTTACGCTTTTACGGACATTAAAAATAGAGTCGGCAAAGCGGTTAATGTATGGGTCTTTTATTTATTTGCCGGTAGTGCAATTAATGTTTTTATTTGATTTTATAGGAAAGGGGAAATGATGGCACATATACAACAGGAAGAAAAGATTAACCTGGGCGCCAAAAAATTTAATATGTGGATATTTATATTCACCTCATTTATGTTTTTTGCCGCTTTGAGCAGTGGTTTTATAGTTTACAGCGGGGGCAGGGGCCATGGCCTTAATGTAAAAATGCCGCATGCTTTTTTGTACAGCACAATTATTATTGTGATCAGCAGTGTAACCCTGTTTATCGCTTCAAGAGCAGCCAAACAGCTACAGTTTGACAAACAGCGGCTGTATTTGTGGGTGACTTTCTTTTTGGGGATCGCTTTTTTTATATCACAGTTCTATGCATTTTATGTATTAGCCTATAAAATGGATATCCATTTTACGGATACTAACGCATCGCACACGTTTGTGTATGTATTCTGTGGGATACATTTATTCCACATAATTGCCGCTTTAGGGCTATTGCTTAATACCCTTAGGGCCTCTTATCGCAACAATTCGCAGGTAATAAACCTATTTAAGATGGAAATGACATCTATTTTTTGGCATTTTCTCGATATTATATGGATTTATCTGTATGTTTTTTTACTTTTGAACCAATATTAAAACAAACAACCAGGTACAAATGAGTACAGCAGTAGCACACCCAGTTGATGTGGTAAAATCAACACCATGGTCGGGCGGCAGATCGCCTTTTGATGTAGAATATGGTAAAATGATGATGTGGTTTTTCCTCCTTTCGGATGCATTCACATTTTCATCCTTACTGATCTCTTACGGGGCCTTACGTTTCAGCGCGCCTGCATGGCCATCGCCATCTTTAGTATTTCAGTCATTTCCCGGCCTTATTGAACATGGGGCGCCATTGGTGTTTGTTGGTTTGATGACCTTTATACTCATCATGAGTTCTGTTACTATGGTACTTGCTGTAGAAGCCGGTCATCGTAATTCAAAAAAGGAAGTTGTTTGGTGGATGATAGGCACAATTATCGGGGGCTTAATGTTCCTGAGTTGCCAGGGATTGGAATGGAACCACCTGCATAGCGAAGGTTTTTGGTGGGGCCATATTCCTACCAAACAGGTAATGCTGGAGTTTTTTAAAGGAAACCCGACAGACCGGCAGATGGCAATGACATCGCAGCAATTTGCTAATTTATTTTTCACCATAACCGGTTTTCACGGATTCCACGTGTTTTCCGGCGTCATCATCAATATTATAATTACCATTAACGTTTTGCTGGGTACTTATAAGAAACGCGGCAGTTACCTGATGATTGAAAAAGTGGGCCTTTACTGGCACTTTGTAGATTTAGTGTGGGTGTTTGTGTTTACTTTCTTTTATTTAGTTTGATAATTTAACCTGATTAATTTATGTCATCAGAAACTGCAAATATACATGTTGAAGGCGCCGCACACGGCGAACATGAAACAATGACCAAGGCCAGGATATGGAGGGTGTTTTTCATATTATTAGGGATAACCTCCGTTGAATTTATTATTGCCTTGTGGTTAGCGCCGACTTATGGACTACGTCCGGGTATCGTAAACCCTGTTTATATAGTTTTAACACTATTTAAGGCCTACTTTATTGTTGCCTTTTTTATGCACTTAAAGTTCGAAAAGGTTGGCCTGGCCCTTGCCATAATAGTGCCCATTATTTTTATAATCGGTTTAATACTGGTGCTTACAAATGAGAGCCATTATTGGATTGATTTGAGGCGGTAATGAAGATAGTCCGCGTATTAAAAAAAATTCTGATCCTGGTGCTTGTCTTGGCAGTACCGGGATTTTTATATTATTTGCTGGTTGTTGAAGGAAAAAACAGGTACCACGCTTTACCTGTATTCGGCCCCAGGCAAATAGCTAAAACTACTCATCGTGTTAGAGGCAAGGATGTCCCTGATACAATATTTCATACCCTGGCCGATTTTAAGCTAACGGACCAGGACGGTAACCTGGTGTCCCTGAAAACCTTCGACAACAAAATATTTATTGCAGGCTTTTTTTATACCCATTGCCCCGGCGTTTGTAAATTAATAAACAGCAATGTTAACCTGCTGGCATCAAGTTATGCCAAAAATGACATGGTATATTTTGTTTCCATAACTGTTGACCCGGAAAGGGATTCGCCCCAGGTTTTAAAACAATATGCTGATACCTTTAAGCCGGTTTCAAACCATTGGCTGTTTTTAAATGGCGATATCAGTACCGTATATAAACTGGCCCGTAATGGTTTTTTGGTTAACGCGCTGCAAACAGGTAAGGATGATTTTATTTACAGTGATAAGTTGGTGTTAATTGACCAGGAAAGGCGTATAAGGGGCTACTATACCGGCGCCTCTGCCGATGATGTTAGCAGGTTGAATGATGAAATTAAAGTATTGATATCCGAGGAGATAAATAAACACGATAAACCCATGTATTAAGGTTAGTGGTTAGAGGCAAGAGATTAGAGATTAGGAAAAAATAAATCAATAAACCATCGGTGAAATCATAAAAGAAAATAATCGGTGCAATCAAAAATTAAAATGACCGATAAATTTATATTCCGTTTTGTGGCTGCAATATCCGTGTTTGTATTTGTAGTGGTGCTTATTTTAAACCGCCGGCTCATCCCGGCGCCTGCTGTTGTACCTTCATTTACCCATTACCTGCCGCAGGTCAATGCCATATTAAACGGGACATGCAGCATTTTGCTTGTTTTGTCCTTATATTTTATAAAAAACGGCAGGATAACGGCGCACAAGCGGACAAATATTGTGGCTTTTTGCTTTTCCTCACTATTCCTGGTATCCTACATCCTGTTTCATTACCTCGCGCCCGAAACAAGGTACGGGGATATTAACGGCGATGGTTCCTTGTCGGCCTCAGAAGCCCATGATGCGGGCTTCGTCAGGTATGTCTATTATGTGATATTAACCTCGCACATTGTTTTAGCGGCAGGTGTATTGCCATTAATACTGCTTAGCTTTTACCGTGGCTTACAAATGCAGGTAGAAAAACATAAAAAACTGGTAAGATGGGCCTTCCCGATATGGTTATATGTTACAATAACCGGCGTTGTCGTTTATTTAATGATTTCGCCTTATTATCATTTTTAGTTAAATTTGCATTATGAAAACAGGCTTAAAAATAACATTATTCCTTATCGTATCTGGCTTGATGTTCATTAGTGTAAAGCCCGCTAAAGCGCAATGTGCGCAATGTGCCGCCACAGTTGAATCAAATGTAAAAAGCGGCGGTAAGGCTGCTAACGGTTTAAATAAAGGCATCCTGTTTTTATTAGCCGCACCCTACCTCGCGGTTGCCGCCGGAGGGGTTATATGGTATAAAAAATATCGCCGTAAAAATGTTGGTATTGATATGCGCGATGATAAACTCATTTAAACTAAGCCGGCTAAATGGGCTATGTTGAATAATTCTGCAAAATAATTATGTCTCAAACACCGAAATCATGGGCGATGTTACACGCAAAATGCCCGCGTTGCCGCCGGGGTAATATGTTTACCGGAGGTATGTATAATTTCGGTTCTAATAAAATACATGAGCATTGTCCGCATTGCGATTTGCATTTTGAAATTGAGCCGGGCTATTTTTACGCGGCCATGTATGTGAGTTACGCCTTAAATATAGCAGAAGCATTTGGAATTGTTGCAGCTACATTTTTGCTCACGCATAATACTGATTCGCCCTGGCTTTATACCGGGGTAATACTGGCAGGAAGCATTTTGCTTGCGCCAATAAATTTCAGGTATTCGCGGGTTTTACTTTTGTATTGGTTATCGCCTAAAATAAATTATCAGCCACATTTAGATACCGATGATACAACGCCATACCTTTGATTTTTTAAAAGAACTGGTTGAAAACAATAACCGGGAATGGTTCCAGGCAAATAAGGAACGTTATGAAGCTGCCCGCGACAATGTAATTGAATTTGCGGGAGACTGGATAAAGCTGATGCATAAGATCGATCCAAATATTGACGATAAACTGGATGCCAAAAAATGTGTAATGCGCATCTATCGCGATATTCGTTTCAGTAAAAACAAAACACCTTATAAAAATAATTTTGGCGTAAGCATACCCACAAAAGAGGTAAAGGCAGGCCGGGCTGAGTATTTTTTGCATATTTCGCCCGGAAATTCATTTATTGCCGGAGGTTACTGGATGCCGGAGAATAATCACTTAAAAGCCATCAGGCAGGAAATTGATTATAATGCCGATGATTTAAAGAAAATAATCGATGATCCGGAATTTAAGGGCTTATTTGGCGAGTTCCGCAAACAAGAACAACTGAAAAGTGTTCCAAGGGAATACAGCGCTGAAAATGAAAATATTGAATTGTTGAAACTTAAAAGCTTTGTAGCTTTTCATCAATTAAAAGACGAAGACTTATTGCTTAAAGATGCCGTTACCGCGGTAACAGCCATTTGCAGCAAAATTTATCCGCTAAATGTTTTTTTAAATAATGCCCTTGTTTAACTTTGATAGCAAGTATAAGATGAAAATTAAATATTTTTTATTCCCTGTGTTTTTATTAATGGCATTACAGTCATGTGTTGTGCTGTCCAATAAAAAATATAAGGCATTAGTTGCAGAGCGCGACTCGCTGTCAATCCGTACCGGCAGCCTTGAGGATACCATTGTAAAGTTAAGGGCTGATACCATGCGCCTGCACCGCGAACTTAATGACCTGCAAAATACTTACACAGCATTAAATGGCAATTTTAATAGCTTAAATGATAAGTATAATGCTTTAAATAATAATTTCAATACCAGTAGTTCAAAGGTTAGCGAACTATCAGCCAACCTGAAAAAACGTGAAATCCGGTTAAAAGAAGTGGAAGATGCATTGAAAAGACGCGATGCCAATACCAATGCTTTAAAAAATAAATTGCAGGAGGCATTGCTTGGCTTTCAGAACAGTGGTTTAACTGTCGATATAAGGGACGGTAAGGTTTATGTGTCACTGGCCGATAAATTATTGTTCCCTTCGGGTAGTATAGTTATTGATATACACGGCAAAATGGCATTGGCGCAACTCGCCGGCGTATTAAACAAAGAACCCGATATTAATATCGCTGTTGAGGGGCACACCGATGACAAAAAGGTAATAAACCTGGGCCAGATAAAAGATAACTGGGATTTAAGTGTAATGCGGGCAACATCAGTATGCCGTTACCTTACTGAAGTAGAGAAAATTGACCCGCACAGGCTTACCGCTACCGGCAAAAGTGAATACCAGCCAAACGACCCGGCGAATACCACCGGGGCCCGGGCCAAAAACAGACGGATCGAAATTGTGCTTACGCCTAAGCTCGATGAGTTATATAATTTGATAAAGGAATAGAAAATTCGGGTTCAGACAATTAAAAAGGACTTACAAACTCATTAAAAGCCGGCAACAGTTCGTCTTTTGGCGATAGCAATGCGTCGCCTGGCGCTATGCCCCAGTCTATATCCAATGTGGGGTCGTTCCATTTTACACCAATTTCTGAAGCTTTGTCGTAGTAGTTATTTACTTTATAGGTAAAAATGGTATTGTCTTCAAGTGTGGCAAAGCCATGTAAAAATCCGGCTGGTATCCAAAGTAAAAGTTTATTGTCGCCGCTCAGCTCAATTGAAACTTGTTTGCCATAAGTAGACGATCCTTTACGGATATCTACCGCTACATCCAAAACCCTGCCGTTTATTACCCGTACCAGCTTGCCCTGTGCAAAAGGATTAGCCTGGCCATGCAGGCCCCTTACAGCGCCTTTATGCGAAAATGACTGGTTATCCTGCACGAAATCTACGGAAATGCCGGATGCTGTGAACGTTTTTTTATTATAGCTTTCGTAAAAATAGCCCCTGCCGTCATTAAAAACCCTTGGTTCAATAATCAGCAGCCCTTCAATACTGCTTTCAGTTATTTTCATGCTAATCGACAGTTTTCATCAGGGTGTTAAAGATCACAAACTGGTTTTCAAACTCCTGGTTATGGATAGCCTGTAGCTGATGCAGGTGTTTGCTGTAAAAGTGGTTAAAGTCTTCGATACTATTGGCGCTATATTGAACACAATAGGTTACTCCTTCGTTTGGTGAATCAATAACATTAAGTATTTGGTACGAAGTGAAATAACCGGTAGCCATTACCGCCGGGATATACACTGCCTGCACCCATTTAAGCCATTTTTCGTGAACGGCTTCATCTATTATTATGGTATCGTTAAATATGATCATCGGGACAAAAATACAATTTTTTAATGTACAAATGTGCAGATGTGCAAATGTGCAAATGTGCGGATGTGCGGATGTGCCAGATAGTTTTAAATTTTATAATCTGCACATTTGAAATCTGCACATTTGCACATCCGGAATCTGCACATCTAAAATCCGCTCATCTATAACGTATCATTCTTATCTCCGCGCAATAGCCTGAAACGTTTTCGGGCCTCGTTTATCCAAAGGCTCCCGGCGTAGTCGGTGATAATTTTTTGATAGTATATTTTGGCTTGTTCTTTATCTGCTAAATGATTTTCATAAATATCGCCCAACATAAAAACAGCATCATCGGCCCATAGGCCCGTACTGTAGTCTGATGTGATTTTTTTTAAAAGCGCCGCAGCATTCTCATAGTCCTTTTGCAGGATAGAAAGACGGGCTCTGGCCATCAGGATATCATCAGCCAGGGAGTTGCCGGGGTATTGTCTATCAATACTGTCAAGGGTCATCAGTGCTTTGCCCGGTTCTTCCGCAAAGATCATCAGATCGGCCCTGGCATACATTTTTAACGCAGCCCCCGAACTGTCAGCAGTTGTGTTGTCAGAAATAAGCAGTGACAAGTTTAAGGCATCATTAGCTATTAGCTCAGATGTTGCGGCCTTTAACACGTTTAACTGGCCTTTGGCCCAGGTAAAATCACCTGTGTAATAGGCTAATTTCGCATTCCTGAACCTTGCATACTGGCCTATGGATGTATTGGGATAGTCCATTTCTACCTGACTGTATAACAGGGTAGCATCCCAGGGTTTGTTATTTAAAAGTGAAATATCGCCAAGATCCAGCTTGCAGGATGCTAATAAACCAGGTTTAATATCAGGGATCTTAATGGTTTCTTCCAGCAGTTTTTGGGAATCGCCTAACCTGTGTAATTTAAATGCCAGCAGGTTGGCCAGCTTTTGCATTGCAAAGGCGGTATTACTATTCTTGCCAAACTCATTAAGCAGGTCGGTATAGTCTTTTTCAAGGCTGAGCAGGTCGTCCATCACATATTTTCCGGAAGTAACCCGCAGGTTTTTGGTGTTGATCAGTTCGATTTTTGCGGGGATATAATAGGGCTGTTCCCTTCCTTTGCTAACCAGGTACCCATATCCCCTGATTGCAGTATCGTATGCTTCATTAGCGGTTAGTGTGTGGCACAGTTCAAAAATATCGCCGCCATCATCGTTTAAGCGCCTGTTTAATGCGAGCGCCTGGTTTAATGCCTGTTCAAATTCCTTTTGCTGCAAAAATTGCCAGGTAAGCAATTGGGTATAGAGCGTTTGCTGAGGGTCTTTTTGCAGCCTTTTTAATATGGCTGCTTTTAGCATATCATAATCATCTGCATTTTCATAAATCCCCGATAATGCATTTTCTGCCTGGCTTATGAACGCAGGATTTAATGGTAAAAAGTTAAGGTATTCTTCGGTTAATGCCTGTTTATCCCTTTTATACCGGTAAAGATTTATCAATTCGTATGAGAATGCCGCATCATTATGCAATGTTTTCCGGCCCTGGATAAATATTTTTATTGCATAGTCAATATTCGAAGTCTGATAAAATTGCCCTGCAAGCATTGCGATCTGGTTTTGATCGGCAGGCAGATTTTTAATTAATTCATCATACAATGAATTTGCTTTATCTATGTTCCCCTGCTGGCTGTAGGCAGTACCTAACAGGATGATATATTGATGATCATCCGGGTGTTTTCTGATCATTTTTTTGGTGATACCCTCTGCATCCTCAAACTTTTTAAGTCCCAGCAAGCTGTTAACATAAATACTGTAGTATTGCTCGTTATCCTGTTTGTATAATTTCTGATAAATATCAAGGGCTTTTTGCGGCTCGCCGTTTATTGCAAATTGTTTGGCAAGCTGTAACTCATTATCTTGCGCAAAAAGCCTTGAAAAGCCGGCAAAAACTAAAAATATACAAATGCAAAACCTCTTCATCTTTTCAAAAATAAGCAATTAAGCCGCAACTCTCAAATTCTCAAATTGTATAATTCTCAAATTGTATAACGTTTTTACAGGGTAAAATTGTAGTGACAGTTTGAATTGATTAAGTTAAATGCATAACTTAACCTGATTAAAAACCGGCAGGTATAAACCAATGTTAAAGCCATTAAGAATATTTCTTCTTATTAATGTAATAATCGCCCTGTGCGCTTGTACCCGGCATAAAACTAATGTGATACCCATCATTGATTTTTTTAAGACTGCTGAAAAAAGTATCTTCAGGATATCCCCCGACGGTAAATATATTTCGTACTTAAAACCTTATAAAGGCAAAGAGAACCTGTTTATTCAATCATTGGCCGACGGGCGCGAACACATGGCGACATCATTCACCGACTACGCTGTTCGCGGTGATTATTTTTGGACCTATAATGACAAGATAGTTTGCAGCCAGGATATTATTGCCAATGATGAACTTAAATTGTTTACGATTGATGTTTTAAACCTGAAAGTGCACAATATACTTTCGCTGGAGAAAGTAAGGATAACCTTACTAAGCAGAAACAGGCAGGAGCCGGATATTATCACCATCCGGATGAATAAACGCGATCCGGCAAATTTGGATATATACCGGTTAAATATTAAAACAGGTGAATTAATACCCTACCTTATAAACCCCGGCAATATCACCGAGTGGTACCCCGATGCTGATGGTAAAATACGGCTGGTAACGGCATCAGATGGGGTAAATAAAACCATATTGTACCGGCCTAATGACAAGTCGCCGTTTAAACCTATTATTGAAAACAATTTTAAAACATTTGTAAGGCCAATAGCTTTTACCGGTGAAAAAAAATATTTTTATGCCCTGTCAAATATTGAACGCGACAAAACGGCGCTGGTTGAAATTAATGCCGAAAATGGGAAAGAAGGAAAAGTAATTTATGCCTGCAATAATGCTGATTTGCAGGATGTGGAATACTCAAGGAACAAGCACCGGCTTGAGCTGGCCTCCTGGGAAGCAGCTAAACCTCAAAAATATTTTATAGATAGCACCATTAAAAACATTTATACAAAATTATTAGCTGATCTGAGAGGAAATGAGATAAGCTTTATTGACAGGGACAGTGCCGAAAACAAGTTTATAGTTAAAACCTATACTGACCGAAGCCCCGGCTCGTATTATCTTTATGAAAATAGCAGCGGCAAACTGACCAAGCTTGGTGACATTAACTCAAGTATTAAATCCAATGAGTTATGCACCATGCAACCCGTATCATTTAAAGCAAGTGATGGTATTCTTATTAACGGGTATCTGACATTTCCATTGGGAACAAAGAAAACTAATTTGCCTGTGGTGGTTATGCCGCATGATGGGCCATTTAGCCGAAGTTATTGGGGGTATAATCCCGAGGTGCAGTTTTTAGCTAACCGGGGCTATGCTGTTTTTCAGGTAAATTATAGAGGGTCAACCGGTTACGGAAAAGATTTTTATAACGCAGGGTTTAAGGAAGTGGGCGGTAAAATACAACAGGATGTAACGGATGGCGTAAACTGGTTGATTGCAAATAAGATAGCGAACCCTAAAAAGATTGCCATTTTTGGCGCGGGTTTTGGTGGATTTTCTGCATTATATGGTGTTTCCTTTCACCCGAACTTGTATAACTGCGCGATTGTACAGCATGGCCTCATCAATTTTTTCACCTACATAAAAGATGCGCCTCCGTTTCTGAAACCGAAGGTGAAAATGATGTATGAAATGGTGGGTGATCCCGAAAAAGATGCCAGCCAGTTGAGGGCAATATCACCGGTGTTTCATACAGACAAGATACACGTTCCGTTGCTTATTTTCCAGGGGGCGAAGGATGACCGTGCAAATATCAGTGAATTAAACCAGTTTGTACATAAATTGCAACAGCAAAACGGAAACGAAAATGTTCAGTATTATTTAAAACCAAATGAGCGCACTGTTTTCAGGCTCGAAAGTAACAGGATTGAAATGTACACTCAAATAGAAAAATTCCTGGATAATAATATGCGGGCCAAACCTTAAACCCTTATATGAAAAGGTCCCATAGTATTTACCATAAAAACTTTTCATTGATCATCATCTTCCTTGTATTGATATCGGTAACTTTTGTAATTGCCCTTATTGTATCCTACAACCTGACCGAAAAATACGTGGAAAATGATTTTTCTTCAAAAAAAATAGATGTTTTGGAACAAACCATAAAGCCATATAACGATCTTTTCCAAAACAAAATACCCGAGATTACTTCTTACCAGGGCTTTCTTGATTCAGCATCGGCTGCAAAATACGCATCGGCCGTTTTTCATGATTACCCTTTTGTAAAAAGGGTGGTTTTTTATGATATGCGTATTAGTAATAAAAAAAACAGCGCCACCATAAAAGATAACCTGGGGATATCTGTTAATGCTATTTATCAATATCAGCCAAATAATGGCGGTATAGCAGGGGCCAGGCAAAACGGGGCGGCAGACGGTCAGGATTTTCTGCAAATGGCGTTGAAGCTCAGTAATTACATCACCTATTCTGATACATCGCGTGGGTCAACCCAGGATGAAATTTACAAAACCTTTTATAATGTCGGGCCTGATAAGATCAGCTACTCAAACATTCTTCGCAGGGAGGATGTGAAAATATTCCGCGAACTGCAAAAACATCCTAATTCTTCATCCTATTATAAACAAAATATGATGACGTTTTTTCTTGACCCCTATTTACTGAAAGTGAAAAATCCGCATCTGGGGCTTTATCAGCATATAGCGATTGAGCCTGTCGTTTATGACCCGTTGGATAATGAAACCGGGAACCTTACTGCTGAAGTGGCTTTGCCGGGGGCCTTCGCTGATTTTAAATTATATTTTAACTCAGAGAAGAATTACCTGACTGCCGAAATTTACCGCAGGTTTATGCCAATTGGGGCGCTTGTATTAACAATGTATTGTTTTTTGGTGCTGATAGGATGGCTTATTTACCGTAATTTAAATGTTAACATCAGGTTGTTTAAATTGCAGTACGACTTTATAAATAACTTTACCCACGAGTTTAAAACACCCGTAAGTGTTATAAAAATTGCGGGGTCGAACCTTAGCGGGGACAACGGGCTTAGCGACAAACAGCGTAAACAGTACGGCCGGATTTTAAATGAAGAGGCCGACAAGCTTAATGACCTGATGAATAAACTTTTATCATTTACCCAGCTGGAAAATAAGTCAATTGACATAAAAAAAGAAGAAATTGACGTTGAAAACTTTATCAATAAGTATAAAGAGACGTTCAGGATAAAATATCCCGATTTTAAAATTAATTGCAGGGTTCACGATGTAAAATCATTTTATACAGACCCTGTGCTTTTGGGCAGTATTGTTCAAAACCTGGTTGAAAATGCATACAAATATTCACATCCTGATAAAAAGGAACTAAATATAAATGTTACCCATGAAAAACGGAACATTATATTTTCCTTTGCTGACAGGGGCATCGGGATCCCTAAAAATGAAATGAGTAATATTTTTCAAAAATTTTACAGAATAGAGAACCAGTACAATCAAAACGGGAGCGTGGGTTTGGGTTTGGCTTTTTGTAAAGAACTGGTTAATTTTATGAATGGAGACATAATTGTTAATAGCAAGGTTAATGAAGGTTCGGAGTTTATTGTTACCTTACCTTACGAAATTTAAAATATGAATAAAGAAATAAAGATTGCGCTGGTTGAAGATGATGAAAACCTGCGTTTCCTGGTTGCTGAACGGCTGCAATCGGAGGGGTATAAAGTTTTGGAAGCCGGCAACGGGGATGATGCTGAGAAAATAATTTTGGAGGAACAACCCCAAATTGTTTTGTTAGACTGGATGCTGCCCGGTAAACAGGGATCGGACGTTTGTGCCAATATCAGGGAACAAGGGTTTGACAACCTGGTAATAATGATGACGGCCAAAGGCCAGGATGTCGATAAAATAAAGGCCTATAATTTCGGTGTATCCGATTATATAATAAAGCCCTTCAATATGGATGTTTTAGTGGCGATGATTGACAGCAAGATTAAGTTTCAATTAAACTCCGAAAAGTCGGAGTCGTACCGTTTTGCCGACATGGAGCATTTGCCAAATACACATTTATTGATAAGGGCCGGCAAGAAAACAGAACTTACTATACTGGAAAACAGGATATTGCTATACTTTTTGAAAAACAAAAACAAAGTGATTAACCGGGAAGAACTGATGATGGAAGTTTGGGGCTACAATGCCGATGTAAATACCCGCACGCTTGATATGCATATAGTAAGGCTTCGTAAAAAGATAGAATCAAATGCCGATTCACCGCAGTTCCTGCAAACAGTTAGGGGGATTGGGTATAAATTTGTTTACGCGGGTTGAAAATTCTAAAGATTTACGGATGCTTTTTAAACTTCGCAAATCCGGCAATTAATAATAAGGGCGACAAACAATTTAATCAATAACTTTAAGCATGTTTTTAAAATCTGCTAAAGTGATAATATTAGTCACATAATATTCGTGAACTGCTAATAAAAGTTTATCGCCTGTAACGAAATAATCAGCGTTCGCAATTTTGCATAGTGCAAATAGGTAATCGTCTTTTTTGTCAGTAACAACGGGTTCTATGTCTAATATCTCAAAGGTAGAAGTTGATAACTGATGAAATTGAACAAATCTTTCTATGTAATCTTTTGTAAAGTTTTTTTTGAATTTTGGCCTTAATAATACATTTATTAATTCGTCGACCAGATTTTCACAGGTTATTAGTGTGATATTGCTTTTATTTAGCGATGCTATAAAATCTAATTGACGGTTAATTGCAAGAGATACCCATATATTGCTGTCGAATAAAACGATCATTAAGATTTTGCTCTGACAGCACGCGTTTCTTTAACAATTTCATCCATTGACGGTTTTCCCCCATTTCCTACCATTCTGTTTAATTCTTTACTTAGTTTAAATAAATCCGGCTCAATCACAACCCCCAACTCTTTAAGCAAAGATTTCACTAATTTTGACTTTTTATCAGGTATCTGTATCATCAATTTTTCCATATTCAAATATAATAATTGTCAATTAAATTTCCATTGAATATTAAGTGTATTGTTTGGTAAAAACTTTTGAAATTATAAAATCACCAAAAAAAGCTTGTTGCACGATGGTATTATAACCATACACCCCAAACAGTCTTTCAATATCAGGTAATTTTGATCCCTCAATTTTGCAAACAATCCTAAAAAACAAAAACATGGCTTTTAACAAAATTCGTTGCCACCATTTCCCACTAAGCTGAAAATTGCAATTGAGCCACAGGCCACCGGGTTTAAGCAAGGCATGGATGTTTATAAATACCTTTTGCAAAGTTTGTTCCCTGAAATTATCAAACAAAAAAGGCGTGACCACTATATCAAAACCTGGCCGAAGGTTTACATTTTCTATGGCTTCGTTAATGAAAACCACCCGGTTATGGCCAATATTTCTTTTTTTGGATACAGCCGTCATTTTAACAGATACCTCCACGTAGGTAATATTTAAACCCAATGGTTGCAGTTTTGTGATCTCGTCCAATATCCATCCTGTCCCGCCGCCAACAATCAGGATATTGGCGTTTTTAGGAATATATTGCAGCAGATACACCTGGGCATTAACTATTGCACGGCCAAAAACCAGGCGCGAGAGCCTGTCATAAAACCAGGCTGAATTATTAAAGTTTGCTGACATCCGGCTATTGCTAAAATGCTTTTTGTAAAATCAATAATTTGAAGTATTGTTCATATATTTAGTCTTACTCTTCAATTAACGGATATGAAAGCATTATTTACAAAGGTCGCATTTATTGCAGTTTTATTGTCAGGTGTAAATCAGCTGTTGGCACAAATCGCAAAACCTGATGATAAATATAACCGGCAGGAGGTAATGATAGCTATGCGCGATGGTATAAAGCTGCATACGGTGATATTTACCCCTAAAAATCAATCAGGAAAGCTCCCCTTTTTAATCACAAGGACGCCTTATGGCGTAAATACTACTCCAAGCCCCGAAAAGGAAACTTATATTAAAGACATGGCAGATGAGGGCTATATCTTTGTTGCGCAGGATATCCGGGGCCGGTATTTGTCGGAGGGCACGTTTAAAATGCAGCGGTTTAACCGCGATAAAAATGATCCCAAATCTATTGATGAAGCAAGTGATACTTATGATACTATCGACTGGCTTTTAAAGAACATTCCAGACAACAATGGAAAAGCAGGGATTTACGGCATATCTTACGATGGATGGACGGCTATTATTGCCGCCACTGAACCGCACCCGGCCTTAAAGGCGGTATCCGAGCAGGCCACCCCTGCTGATATGTTCATGAATGATGATTTTCATCATAACGGCGCTTTCAGGTTGAGTTACGGCTTTGAATATTCTGTTTTAACGGAGGCTGCCAGGACTGACTCTTTATATAACTTTAAAGAGTATGATACCTACAACTGGTATTTGAAACTGGGGACTTTATCAAATATTAATAAAAAGTATGCCCATGGCACATTGCCCACCTGGAACAACTTTATAGCCCATCCAAATTATGACTCGTTTTGGCAAAAACAAGCATTGGCCTATCGTTTAGACAGTCCCCGAACTGCCATTCAGCATGTGAGCGGCTGGTGGGACCAGGAAGATATGGTGGGTCCGCAAACCGCCTATAAGGTATTGGAAAAAAGAGACAAAAACCATCAGAACTTTATTGTACTTGGCCCATGGCGGCATGGCGGCTGGGCCGGCGGCGAAGGTAAAAGCCTGGGGAATATTAAATTTGACGACCAGGCCACAGCCACTTATTTTAGAAAAGAGATCCAGGCAAAATGGTTTGCCTGGTATTTGAAAGGTGAGGGCGACGGAAAATTTGCGGAAGCAATTTCTTTCCAGACAGGATCGAACCAGTGGAAGAGTTATACCGCCTGGCCGCCCAAAGAGGCTGTGATAAAAAATATCTATTTCCATGCCAACGGCAAACTTTCATTTGAAAAACCTTCGGCAACAGAAACCAAACCTTTTGACAGCTATATATCCGACCCGGCAAAACCGGTGCCTTACCGTGCAAGGCCAATTGAAGAAACTTACGGACCAGGATCAAGGTGGTATTTCTGGCTTACCGAGGATCAGCGTTTTGTTGATAACCGCCCCGATGTTTTAAGCTGGCAAACTGATACACTTACGCAGGATGTTATAATTACCGGTGATGTGGCGGCAAAACTTTATGCGGCTACCTCGGGCAGCGATGCGGATTGGGTAGTTAAACTGATTGACGTTTACCCGCAGGAATATAAAAAAGAACCTAAAATGGCAGGCTATGAATTAATGATCGCGGATGATGTATTCAGGGGCAGGTTCAGGAAAAGTTTTACAAAACCTGAGGCTATTAGCCCCGGAAAAGTTGAGGCTTATACCATTGACCTGCATGGCGCAGATCATGTCTTTAAAAAGGGCCACAAAATAATGGTACAGGTACAAAGTACCTGGTTCCCGGTGATTGACCGCAACCCCCAAAAGTATGTACCTAATATATTTGAAGCAAAGGCAGGGGATTACCAAGTAGCTACACAGAAAATATTTCATTCTGTAAACTTTGCAAGTTGTATTGAATTGCCGGTGGTGCAGTGATATAGTAAAAATATTTCGAATAAATTTGTTATTTGGTAGCGAATTTGCTACTTTTGATATGAAAGTTAAGGAGTTATTGAAATTGCTTAATCAGGATGGGTGGGAAGAAAAAGTCCAGAAGGGCAGTCATTTGCAATTGATGCACCGCGACAAACCTGGTAAGGTGACTGTTCCCGTTCATAAGGGAGATATTCCGAAAGGAACATTACATGCAATTTTAAAACAAGCCGGCTTAAAATAGAATTTACTTTTATGGGTATGCATAACATAGAACTTATTGTAGAAAAAGGTGAAGAAGGAATTTGGGGAAGGGTGAATTATAGTGATAACCTGATTATAGAACAGGCTGATTCGCTTGATGACCTTGAATTGAAATTAAGGGGTTTATTAGGAGATTTTGAAGGTATTAACCCTGAAAATATAGTTTTTGATCTTAAATACGATGTTTACTCACTTTTCGAACAATTCGATTTTCTGAACATCACTAAGGTTGCAAAATATGCAGGCCTTCACCCCGGATTGTTACGGCAATATGCATCCGGCGTTAAGCACCCTTCTTTAAACCAGGCCAAAAAGATTGAAGAAACTCTTCATAATTTAGCAGGACAGATGCAGAAGGCTTCTATTTATGCAGTTTAAAAATTTTTTATCGAATTAAAAAGCAGCAGCAGCAAATACTGCAATATCAGCACCCCATCCACCAGGAAGAAATAGTAATACTCGTTTTTCTCCCATTTTGATTTAAAGATGAGCCATCCCGCTAAAATAGCGGTGATGGTTAAAGCAAAAAACTCAGGATTAAACCTATTGTTTCTGAAAAGGAACAGTAAAACAACATAACCCCCAAGCAATACCTGGCAAAATAAGTAAGCATTTTTTTCACCCACCATTACCGGAACGGTTTTTAACCCGAATTGATGATCGTCGAAAAGGTCGCGGATATCAAAGGGCACTGTGAGCGCTGCTATAAACAAAAACCGTTTTGCAATAAGGATGGTTATATCCCGCATGCTTATGTTGGTTAAATGAAAATGCTGAGCTTCCAGTATGGGCAATAAAACAGTGCTCATGGTCCATACCAGGGTTATCAGGAATTGTTTCAGACCAGGGATATTCCGCAATCCAAATTTTTGATCGCCCATGGCGAATAAAGGGATGCTGTAAAAAAAAGATATGATGCCCAAAAAAACCATCAGTATCCTCGATTCGGTTGATATTAAAAAGAACAGCGGTATCAATGAAAGCATTGACACAATGGTAAAGGTTACCATCAGCCTGTAATGCGAAAAAAACCAGCGGACCCGTAAATGTGGCGATTCAGCCGGCTGTTTTGGCTTAGCAAGTAATATGCAGAAATTATAGATCCCCAGCGTGGATGTAAACAGCAGCCAGATCACCGGGAAAACAGGTTTTGTACCTATCAGGTAAAATGTAACCAGCCCCTGCGCCACTGTGCACAGGGCCATAAAAACGTTGCTGAAAAGCAGAAAATCAAAAGCCGGCTGAAATATTTTTTTCATCTTCACGATTGATGCTTCAGCCTTCGCTTGTTTTTGCTGTTTAAACTTGAGGGGCGGTACCGGCTTTTAATTCAAATATCGTAATCTCAGGTAATATTCCAACCCTTCCGGGGAATAAGAACCCGTAGCCAACATTTACATATAATTGCTGCGGCCCTTGGCGGTAAAAGCCAGCCCATTCGCTATAAACGTATTCTATGGGACTCCACTGAAAATTCTCTGTTTGCACGCCCAGTTGCATGCCATGGGTATGACCTGAGAACATGGCATCAATTTGCGGGTAGTTTGGCAATACCTGGGCGCGCCAATGTGAGGGGTCATGTGATAAAAGCAATTTTACAGGCAGATCATCTGTGTTTTTAGTGGCACGGTCCAGTCGGCCATATTTTGGGAAGCGGCTTAGTTCACCCCAGTTTTCAACACCGAGTATGCCTATTTCTTCACCGTCAACCCTTATGCGACGGTTGCTGTTCATCAGCAGGTCCCAACCCATGTTTTTGTGGCAAGCGATTAAATCATTATGGTCTTTAATTTTTGCTTCAGGACTTTCCCAGTCTCTGTAATTACCATAATCATGATTCCCAAGACAGGAGTAAACACCCAGTGGCGCCTTCACTTTACTGAAAATATCCTGGTAGCGGAACATCTCATTGCTACTTGCGTTTACAAGGTCGCCTGTGAAAAATATAATGTCGGCTTTTTCCTTCATCAGCATTTCAACACCGCCAAGAACAGCTTTTTCATTATAAAAACTGCCTGAATGGATGTCCGAGATCTGTCCAAGTTTAATACCGTCAAATGCTTTTGGCAAGTTTGGCAGGTAAAGTTTATGCCGTTTAACATGGTAATCGTAAAGCCCGCTTTTCATGTTGAACTTTAGTGCGGCAAGGGGGATAGTACCTGCAAGCAGCCCGGCTTTCATCAAAAATTCCGAGCGGGGGATAGCAAAAGGCCCGGGCTGTATTTTTTCTTCGTCCGGAGTCGTTTTTCTAAACCTGTTGAGCATATAACGTCCCAGCCTCCGCAAATCATCCGCCAAAATAAAAGGCACAAATGATACTTTAAATACCAGGTCAAAGAAAAAAAATACGATGAATGCGAGCCGGACCGTAAGCCCGACTTTAACATATATTACAGTAATTAATCCTGCTATCAACAAAACAGAACATAAGAACCAGATAATATGGAACCATTTTTTTTGCAGGAAACGCCATTTTTTTGATACCCCGCGTAACCCGTTTAAAACGTATAGGTCAATTAATAAAAGTAGTGTTATAAATAAGATCATGTTAAGGGTTGGTCCCTTCATTTTATGCGTTAAAATAAAAATTAGTAGCGGTCGTCATCTACATCCAAATCATCTTCATCGGGCTGCAGGTTAAAAAGGCTGTTAAACATATCCGAAAACGCGAATCCATTGTCAAGGAAGCCTTTGTTTAGCTGCGAAAATTCTGATAAACCATGCAAAACAAATTCCATCAGTAATAATTCCTGGTTTTCAGTTAGCCGAGGGTGGAACTTTTTAACCAGCGCTTTTAAGCCTGTTACTGAATTGAGCGCTTTCTTATACCCGACAAATGGTAATTCATCAATAACTGATAAGTTGTTTCCATCGCCAAACCAGTTTATGATTTCGGCATAAGGGTTTGGTGCTTTTGCTTTTTTAGCTTTTTCAGGATCAGGAAAAAACTGTACCAGCAGGGTCTTAATGGCTTTGCCTATCAGGATATTGGCCACTTTGCCGGGGCCTTCAAGTTCTCCTTCGTAAACCAGTTCGATTTTACCTGTAATGGCGGGGATTACACCCAGGAAATCGGAAATACGTACAAAGGTGCTTTTTTCATTATTGATAAGCATGCGCCGTTCGGCATTACTCACCAGGTTTTCAAATGCTGTTATGGTTAAACGTGCCGATACCCCCGATTTTTTATCAATATATTCCGAACTGCGCGCTTCAAAAGCAATTTGTTCAATCAGATCTTTTACCAGGCTGTCAACTTCAATGGCTGTTTGTTGTTCTGTCGTTAAGGAAGCTTCCTGCTGGGTAATTTTGCGGGAAATTTCAACCGAACGGGGGTAATGCGTCAGTATCTGGCTTTCAATACGGTCTTTTAGCGGTGTAACTATGGAGCCGCGATTGGTATAATCCTCGGGGTTGGCGGTAAACACAAATTGTATATCAAGCGGCAGGCGCAGCTTAAAACCCCGGATCTGAATATCCCTTTCCTGCAGGATATTAAATAAAGATACCTGTATGCGTGCCTGTAAATCGGGCAGCTCGTTGATCACAAAAATACCCCTGTGCGCACGCGGAATCAGCCCGAAGTGGATCACACGTTCATCAGAGTAAGTAAGTTTCATCGTAGCGGCTTTAATAGGGTCAACATCGCCTATCAGGTCGGCAACGGTAACATCCGGGGTGGCCAGTTTTTCGGTATAACGCTCGGAGCGGTGTACCCAGGCAATTGGCGTTTCATCGCCCTTAATACTTACCTGGTGATGCCCGTACCAGGATATTGGCGCCAAAGGATCATCATATAATTCGGAACCCTCTATGTAAGGCACATATTCATCAAGTAAGTTAACCAGCAATCGGGCTATCCGCGTTTTGGCCTGTCCGCGTAAACCAAGCAGCAAAATATTATGACGGGAAAGAATAGCGGTTTGCAGATCGGGAATAACCGTATCCTCAAAACCTACAATTCCTTCAAAACCACCTTCCCCTTTTTGCAATTGCGCAATCAGGTTAGCCCTTAATTCATCCTTAACCGACCGGCTTTTATAATCCGTTTGCTTCAGCTGGCCGAGGGTTTTTATATTTGTTTTAGTCATTTAGTCATTAGTCATTAGTCATTGGTCATTGGTCATTGAGTCATTGGTTCATCTGCACATCTGCATATTTGCACATCTGCACATTTTTCAAACTCGTTTTTATCCGTAACTGCACACCTCGATCAAATTCTGATCCGGGTCGCGGAAATAGATTGAATTTATTTTGCCGGCAGCCCCACGGCGCCCAACTATCCCTTCTATTGGTATGTTTTTATTTTCAAGTTCAGTTTTTACCAGGTCTATGGCATCTGTCACTACAAAACAAATATCAATAGCACCCGGCGTATGCAAATGGGTTTCGGGTGCAAAGGACATGCCCTTTTGGTGCAGAGTGAGCTTTTGGTTACCGAATTTCAATGCTTTTTTTCTGGCTGAAAATATTTCAACCTCCATACCTAATATGTCTTTATAAAAATTACAGGTTTCATCAATATCTTTTACCGTTAAAACCAGGTGATCAATTCTGTCAATAGTCATTTAGTCATTAGTCTTTTTTCATCTGCACATTCACATATCTGCACATCTGCACATCATCTTACCGTTTTCCTCCTGTTGCGGATATAGTCCTCAAAAATATATTCACCCAAACCGTTCAGCGAGCTGTAAAAAGCTTTACCGCCGTTTGTTTCGGTAAATTTACGGACAAATTGCTGCAAATAGGGATCTTTTGCGATCATAAATGTGGTGATCGGTATTTTTAGCCGCTTGCATTGGGCAGCCATATTTAAAGTTTTATTAACTACTTTACGATCAAGCCCGATACTGTTTTTATAATATTTAGTCCCTTCTTTTAAGCAGGTAGGCTTGCCATCGGTGATCATAAATATCTGCTTGTTTTGGGTTTTGCGCCTGCGCAAAATATCGGCAGCCAGCTCCAGTCCCGCATAAGTATTGGTATGATAAGGCCCCACCTGCAGGTACGGCAGATCTTTTAAAGTAATTGGCCAGGCATCGTTCCCAAAAACAACAATATCCAGGGTGTCCTTGGGGTATTTGGTGCGGATAAGTTCTGCAAGGGCCATCGCCACTTTTTTCGCCGGCGTTATCCTGTCTTCACCATAAAGGATCATAGAGTGGGATATATCTATCATCAATACAGTTGAAGTAAGGGTTTTATAATCCATTTCCTCCACTTCGAGGTCGCGCTCGGTCATCATAAAATCGCCGAAACCATGGTTAACCTGCGCGTTATGGATGGATTGGGTCATGTTGATCTGGTCGGAACTGTCGCCAAATTCAAACTCCCGGCGTTCTGCATTTTTTTCATCACCCTGGCCTGATTGAGGCGAACGGTGGTTGCCCTTGCCCGATTTTTTCAGTTTGCCGAAAATTTCTTCCAGCGCGGATTGCCGGATGCTTTGTTCAGTTTTCGCGGTGATCTTTAATTCGCCTTTCTCATTGTCTTCGGTAAGGAAGCCCTTCTCTTTCAATTCGTCAATAAAATTACCCATCCCGTATTCGTTATTGGTAATATTATATTGCTTGTCGAGTTCGTTCATCCAGGCCAAAGCTTCGCCTGCATCGCCCGATGTATAGTTAAGCAATTCCAGAAATAATTTTAACAGATCATCAAACCCGCCTTTTGGAATTTGGCTGGGTTTAAACTTCGAAAACTCAAATCCACGCATGCGATACCCTTTCTGGTATAAAATAACGGATTATTTTTTTTAAAAGTTTGGGAAGGGGTTAAATTAATAGAATTGTTAGGAATGTATGACAAACCCTTAGCTCTTGAATGCCCAAAATCTTTTTTACCCTCTTTGCCGATTTCGGCAGAGAGGGTCGACCAGCGTAGCGTAGTCGGGGTGAGTTAACTCGCCGCCATGCATTGGCGGTAATGTCCGCCGGGTTGACTCACCCGGTCATCGCTACGCTTGACCACCCTCTCTTTTGCAGGCAAAAAAAGAGGGTGGCTTCAATGATTTATGATGTTTGGAATAGATTTACTCCTAATTTCCTAAACCGGGAATTTAATTTTGCGATATTGTTTCAGACTCCAACAACGAAAGTAATTTGGTCTGTTTATCAATCCAAAAATATAACCTCCAAACTTTATCTGTTTTTTGGTCGTCTTGCATAAAAACGCGTTGCTTTATATAGTTGCAATAAAGAAATGCTTCCTCGTAACCGCCATCAACGATTATCGGTGGATTAAATTTGCGCTTTGTTTGAATTGATTCTCCGTACTTGTCTCTTTTAACCAGAACCGGAATTATGGAAAGAAAATATATTAGAGAATTAGCGCTTTTCAATTCTTTTTTAATCGGCGGATAACTACAATTAAATGTCAATGAATAATATTTGCCCTTTTGTTTATAAATAATGTCATTTACCCTTTGCTCCCAGCCATTCCCGACATCACATTGATGCGTTGGCAACGTGTCAGTCGGTTGTCCTAATATTGGGGGTTTTCTTAATATTATACACTCTCCGCAATATGCGTGATAATATTCAATTGTGTCAACACGGATCTTTTGTAAAGAGTCGACATTATGGGATACCCATTTTTCTAAATCTACTTTTTGAGCATTAGCATAATTTATGCTTAACATTACCAAAAGGAAATTTAAAAGCCTGACTTTCATTTAAGATTATCTAAAAACTATAAAACACTCTCATCATAAACCGGATTCGCCCCGCGCTTCCCTGCCACAAAACCACCGATTTTACAAGCTCTTTCAATTACCTCAAGCATGGGCTGTTTTTTTAACAAGCCATTCACAAAAGCAGCTAAGAATGAATCGCCGGCGCCAACTGTATCCACCACATTTACTTTAAAGCCCGGGTGTTCGTAAAACTCATTTTCGTGCCAAACAATAGCGCCGTGTTCCCCGCGGGTAACGCAAATGGTTTGCGACTGGTATTTCTTTTGAAATGCTATGATCGTTTCTTTAAGATTTTCCGTTTGGCCTCCCATCAGCAGGGCAGCTTCGTCTTCATTCATTTTTATAACATCGGCGCCCGCAACAAGGGTTTCAATAGTTGACAAGGAATAATGCGGTGGCCGTAAATTCACATCAAATATTTTCAGCGCGGTAGTTTCGGCCAATAATTTTAATAAGGTATCGCGGGTGATTACGTCGCGGCAGGCCAGGCTGCCGTAAACTATAGCCGACGCCTTTTTTGCTGCAATAGTCAGGGCTGGCTCGGTTTGGATATTATCCCATGACACAGGCTGAGGGATGATATAGGTAGCATGACCGCCCGCGTCCAGATGGACGGTTACCTCGCAGGTGGGCAAATCGTCGTCAAGCTGGATCAGGTCACTGTAAAGTCCGCTCGCCTTTAAAAAATCGATCAAACCTTTGCCCGAATCATCGGTGCCAACGCGGCTGGCAAAGGAAACATTTGCACCCTGTTGTACCAGGTGCCTTGCTACATTCATCGGGGCGCCGCCAGCCACTTTTTCATCGCCGAAAGCATCCCATAAAATTTCGCCGAAGCAGAGTATGTTGTTCATTTAGGTAAAAGCTGAATGGCTAAAGGTAAAAGGTTTTTCGGGAAAATTCTATAAACCGAAAAGATTTGACAACTTTTCAAAAGTTGTCAAATCTAAACCAAGGGGCTCAAAACGGCCTTCCCGCTGCCAGCTCCTGGTTCGCCCATTTTACGGCCAGTCTTTCGCGGAATTTGGCATAATTGGCCTTAAAAGTCATTTTTAATACACTGTCCAGGCCTCCTTTTATGGCGAGGTTGTACAGGCTTGCTGCTTTGCGCGATATAGAGGCATCCCATGCACGCAGGCTCAGGGAATAGCCGCCTTCCACGTATTTCATCCAGTGCCAGTAGCCGGTTGGCATAAACAGGGTGTCGCCATGTTCCAGGAAAACCTCAATGCCTTCGATGTCTTTTAGTGCAGGGAATTTTTCGGTATCAGGGTTCAAGACATCGTAATCTTCCAGCGCGTAGGTAGCATTGGGGATGCAGTATAAACGGCGTTTCCATTTATTCCCGAACAGGATCACTTGTTTTTTGCCGCCAAAATGCGTGTGGAAAATATGCGGCAGGTCAATGTCATAATGCAAAAAAGTAACCGAATTTGACCCGCCGAAAAACATGGACGGCATGCTTTCTAAAAAACCGCCCATTAATTCTTTTGGGAAAGCAATATCCTCAAGTAATTGCGGGGCCTGTTTAAAAATATTGAAAAAGAAAATCCTTAATTCGGTTGGTTCCGTCATGATGAGGTCTATATAGTCATCAAAAGGCATTTCAGCAGCCGATGAATTGATCGGTTTTGAAGGATCGGCCTTTGAGTTATCATACAACGGGACTACTTTACTGCCAACCACCTGTTTTAAATATTCGGGTGTCCATTTTTCGCGCGCTGCCCAGTTGTTGGTAAGGCCTTTAATAACTAATGGCCTGCGCGGGTCTAAGTAATTCTTCTTAAAATCTGCAGGACTAATACTTTCAACAGTATCTATGGGATGAAGGATAAAACTCATATTTTGTATCGCTTTGCGGATTTGCACAGGCAAAATGACAGCCGGTACACCGGAGAGCCTGCAAAATAACGGAATAAAATAGCGAAGCGTATAAATAAACGTCTAAAAAAATAACCCCGAAGCGATATGATCCGCATATAATTTACCCATCGGGGTAAGGTAAATTATGCTGTCCTTTTGTTCGATCCACTGGTTTTCAAAAAAACGCCGTGCAGCTATGAGCAACTGGCCCGCTGATCCGGCGGCAATGGAATTGAGTTTATCAAGATCAAGGCCCCAGATGGTGCGGAGGGAAGTCATGATGTATTCATTCAGGCGGTCTGCTTCCGTTAACACCTCGGTTTCGGCAGGTACCTGGCCTGTTTCCAAAGCCTGTATGTATTTTGCGTTATTGGCAATGTTCCATTGCCTTGTTTCGCCGTTGTACGAGTGTGCAGAGGGACCGATGCCCAGGTATTTTACCCCTTTCCAGTAATTGGCGTTATGCCTTGAATAATGCCCTGGTTTGCAAAAATTTGATATTTCGTAGTGCTCAAAACCCTTTTGCTGCATGGCATCCATCAGTAAAATAAACTGTTCGGCACTTTGCTGATCGTTCATTTCTGCTTGTTTTTTCTTTTTTATAAACGCTGCCAGCGCGGTTTTTGGCTCCACCGTCATGGAGTAGGATGAAATATGGGGTACGCCCAATTCAAAAACTTTATCGAGGTTATATTTCCATTTTTGGTCGTTTAACAGGGGGTAGCCATAAATCAGATCTACGGTTATATTTTCAAATCCGGCATCCTGCGCCCTTTTTACCGATGCTTCTGCTTCATTGCCGCGGTGTACCCGGTTCATCCATTCCAGGTCATCATCAAAAAACGACTGGATGCCGATGCTGAAACGGTTAACATCGGTTTGGCGAAGTGATTGCAGTTTTTCTTTATTCAGATCATCCGGATTTGCCTCTAAAGTAATTTCGGCACTTGATGAAACGGTATGTAAACCTGTAATGGTGCCAACGAGTAAATTTATTTCATCCGCGCTTAGCAGGGAAGGCGTTCCGCCGCCAAAATAAATAGTCTCAACGGTTTCGCCCTCCAGGTAGTTTTTTTGCAGGCTGATCTCTTTTATAAGCGCCTGTAAAAGTTCATCTTTATATTTTAGCGACGTGCTGAAATGAAAGTCGCAGTAATAACATGCCTGTTTGCAAAATGGGATATGAATATAGATGCCGGCCATCGGGGCAAAAATAGATATTAATTACCCATCAATGCTTAATTATTATGGTCGTCTAAAACTTCTAAAAGATCGAGTTTGATAACCTCCCAATATTTTCCGTTAAGGCATGTGGGTTCAAAATCATTATCCGCCTTTCCGAAATCTGTAAAGTTTTTCAGAATAAGATTGGGATCGTGGTCATAAGGATAGCGCTCTTCGTGTAAGAATAACATTTGTTCTAATGAATAATTTCCAAGTAATTCATGTAAGTCCCAAAAGTCTTTTTTTCTACCTACCCTCGAAACAACATCGATTTTCATAGCAATAATTTCTTCAACGGTCGCCATCCTAATTCGATTTTCTTCAAATACTTCCCTAATAAATGTATCTGTGTAAAATAGGTCTAACTTAACTGCATCATGATCATTATTACCAATGAAGTATGATGTACCCATTCCAATTAAATTGATATTCGATCTATCAACATAAGGAAACGTTGCTTTTAAATAAATATTTATTTCCTCAAAGTCAATATTATCATAGGGCGCATCAGTAAAAAGGTCAATATCATCCGACATTCTGTGCCCAATTTGAAGGCTTAATGAGGTGCCACCAACTATTCTGAAAGAAGAAAACACATCCGCGTCCATTAGGGTTTCAAGAGAAGACTTCAATAAAGGCGTTACCGTATTCCAATGCAGCATAACTTTGCTTAACTAATATTGTTTACTACGCGATAATAAGTTCTTCTTTTCCGTAAAAACGTTCAAGCTCTTTTTTTTCCTGATCATTCCCTCTTTCCAATACTCTTTTAATAACGGCTTGCTTTTGATTTACCCAATCAATTTTATCCATTTTAGTATCCCAAAAAAGAACAGGTCTAAATTTTGACAGATCAGGATGTATATCTTTATGCTGCCTTTGCTTTTCCTGTCTAATATCATAAAATAGCTGAAGCATCATTAAATACCCTTCTTCAAATCCTAAAGCGTGTTCAATTTTAAGGGCAAGGGGAATGTTCATTTTTCTTTTACCTTTTGTTATTTCCCCAAGTACTTGTGGATATTCTTGTAAAGAAAGGGCAAAGCGGCTCTTTGCAAGCTTTCTTTTTTTAAGCTCGCGTTCCAAAATAATGCCTGGATGTAATCCCTTTATTAGATTTATATCAGTTGTCATATACAAATATAAACAATTTTGTTTAATTAATATAGACTATGTAAAATTGTTTTTAATTCTTCAACTTCGATCTATGGTTTTTACTTACCAAGACCTGGTCAGTTTAGAAATTGGATTTCTTCATTTTTAAAAAAATCAATTAAGTTCAAGATACAAAAGGGGCCGAGGGCCTGCATCAGGCTGTTAGTACGCATCCGCAGTTGTTACCCATTTGTTACTATGGTTATTTAACTAATTGAAAATCAGACGAGAATTCTATTCCGGCCATCGGGGCAAAGGTATGAAATGTTGTAAGGTTAAGGGGCTTTTATAAAGCAACATTCCAAGGTTACAACCTTACAACATTCCAACAAACCCCATAATTTAACACAAAATTAAAAGTGGGCCTATAAAACAACCAATTATTAAGGTAATTTTGCAGCTCAGTAATTTAAAGGCATTCCCCGGACAAAAATGCGGTTTACATTTTTTTGTTTTTTACTTATTTCATTTTCCTGTTTGGCGGTTTATGCCCGGCAAGACACCGTCGCCGCAAAGGAGAATCGCCATTTAGATTTAGCAGCTTTGCCATCTCCTGATTCAGCAGCAATAGCCAAAGCCAGCAGGCAGAAGTTTGTGGAAGATTCCATCGCTATGTTTTATATAGTGCCTGATTCCATGCGCGGGAACCAGTTTCTCACAAGTATTTATAAAAATAATTTTTTGGATCTGTTTTCAAACCCCTCACGTCTTTTAAAGCATAAAGCATTAGTCATTAGCGGAAAAGTCAGGAATTCGCGTGACCCCTGGATTATTGCCGTAGTTTTAGGATTATTTATATTTACCGCCCTGTTAAACCTTTTTTTAAGTAGGGATATAAAAAATGTGCTGCAATCGTTTTACAACAAAAACGCCCTTTCGCAAACGGATAAAGAGGGGGGGCTGATAAATTCATGGGCTTTTATCGGCTTGTTTTTATTATTCTGTTTAACATCTGGCCTGGTTTTGTACCAGCTAACTGTTTATCGTAATAATAGTTACACATTAAGCGGCTTCCAGCTTTTTATGTCATTTTCGCTTATCATCGGGTTATTATCAGCAGTTAAGTTTATTGTATTAAAATTTATCGGTTTTGTTTTTGATGCTAACCGCATGGTAAGCGGGTACATAGCCATATTGAACTTAACCTATTTTAATTTTGCATTTGTTTTTTTATCAGTTGGCTTATGTTTTAGTTTGCTGGCCAGCCGGTTTATACCCCAGTTGTTAACTTTTACCCTGGTTTTAATTGCCATTATATTTGCGTGGCAATACTTGCGGAACAGTTTAAACGTTATTTCCAATTTTCGATTTCATAAATTTTATTTATTTGTCTATCTTTGTGCCCTCGAAATTTGCCCCGTTTTAATATTAATTAAGGCAATTAATATATAAATTTTGCAGTTACACGAATTGAATTTGGAAGATAGAAAGAAAAAGGTTAAAAGCATATTGGTTACCTTGCCCAAACCTGAAAATGACAAAAATCCTTATGCCGAGCTTGCTAAAAAGCTTAATTTGAAAATTGATTTCAGATCATTTATACATGTGGAAGGTGTCCCGGCCAAAGATTTTCGGAAGGAGAAGATCAACCTTGCAGATTTTAGCGCCGTGATTTTTACCAGCCGTAACTCCGCTGATCATTTCTTCAGGATATGTGAGGAGATGCGTTTTGATGTTCCGGTGGAAATGAAATATTTCTGTCTGTCAGAAACGATAGCGCTCTATCTGCAAAAATATATCCAGTATCGTAAAAGGAAAATTTTTTTTGGCAAGCAAACTGCGTCCGACCTGGCCGAAGTATTGAAAAAACACGCAGCTGAAAAATTTCTTTATCCATGCTCAGATGTCGCCGCTGAGGAAACACAAAAGTTTTTGCTTGAAAACGGTTATAATTTTACGCCTGCTGTGTTGTTTCGCACCGTTTGCAGCGACCTTTCCGACCTGGCTGAAGTTTTTTATGATGTAATTGCCTTTTTCAGCCCTTCGAGTATCCAGTCACTTTATAAAAACTTTCCCGACTTTAAACAAAATAATACCAGGATAGCGGCTTTTGGTGCAACAACACACAAAGCAGTGCTTGAAGCAGGATTGATTTTAGACATTCCGGCGCCGTCTCCAATAGCGCCATCAATGACAATGGCCATAGAGCAATATTGTAAGCAGGTAAACAAATAGCGTATTTTAGTTTTAAGTTAATGGAGATCATTTTGCGGATGAAATGGGATTAATCATATCAAATTATAACATTTAAACCGTTGAACACGGTTGTAGTCAACTTAAATCACCAATCAAATTGCTTAACGTAGCGAAAATATTAATGAATAAGTTAACCTTTTTGCAACTATTTTTACGGGAATATCGTATAAATGCAAAGTATTTAGCATTATTGTAAGCGCGATTTAGTTTAGATTATGCGTTTATTAGCTATAGGTTTATGTTATTTCAATTAAAATTAACATAAATTTGATTGAAAAAAATGTTTTTCACGTTTTGATGAAGCAAATTTAATATATTCGGGGGTCACATTATGTTATATTCACATAACTGAATTTTGATTTTAAAATGAAGCAGATATACTTTTTAATTGGGGTTTTAGCTTGCGGGATATTAGGCGGCTGCAGCAAGGGGGGGGACCGGGGAGAATTAACCGGCGTTCCGCAACGATCATTCAGGGCAGAAGTCCCGTATGGCATGGTTTATATTCCGGGCGGCTCTTTTCTTATGGGGCAAACTGACCAGGATATTACTTTCGCTCAAATTGCCCAAACCAAACAAGTTACCATCCCGCCATTTTTTATGGACCAAACCGCCATCACCAACAGTCAATACAGGCAGTTTGTAAACTGGGTGCGCGATTCAATTGCCATTACCAATTACCTTAACGATCCCAAATATTACCTTACTCCGGGAAAAGGCGCCCCGGCAAGTACCAACGGAAAAAAATACATTAACTGGGATTATGTAAAAAAATATCCCGTAATGAGTCCTAAAAAGGGTAATACCTCATCGGCTGCCAAATTGCAGGGAATGTTTTATCAGGGCCAGGACCGCTTATTTGACCGCAACGAAGTGGATGTTCATTTGTTAAAATATAACGTCGCAACTATCGTATTGCGTAATGCAGCCGATTATAAAGACGATAAAACAAAGAAACGTTCTGATTTCATTTTGAGGGATACCGTTCCGGTTTATCCCGATACCTTAGTTTGGCTCAGCGATTTTTCGTATGCTGCAAATGAGCCGATGACCGAAAGTTATTTCTCACATCCCGCCTACCGCAATTACCCTGTTGTTGGGGTAACCTGGCGCCAGGCAAGGGCTTTTACTTTATGGCGCACACGCTATAATGAGGCCTATAAAGATAAAAGACACCTTGCAAAACGTTCACCTTACAGGTTGCCTACCGAAGCTGAATTTGAATACGCGGCACGCGGCGGCAGAATTGGTACCGACTACCCATGGGGCGGCCCTTACATAAAAAATGCAAAAGGCTGTTTACTGGCAAACTTTAAACCCGGTCGCGGTAACTATACCGACGATGGCGGCGCTTATACCGTAAACGTAAAATCATATTTTCCCAATGACTACGGGCTTTATAATATGGCCGGAAATGTAGCCGAATGGACCTCGTCAGCATTTGATGAATCAGCATCCAGTTTTGTTCATGACCTTGCGCCAACATTAGAATATGAAGCCAAACCAAGCGACCCTGCTGTGTTAAAACGTAAAGTTGTAAGGGGCGGATCATGGAAAGATATCGGCTATTTTCTTCAAAATTCAACACGTACCTTTGAGTATCAGGATACTGCAAAATCGTATATCGGCTTCCGTTGTGTAACCCACTATTTAGGCCGCGACATTAAAGACAAAAGATAAGCAAACAAAAAATCAAGTATAAACAAACCTTTTTTTAATTATTATGGGCGGGAAGAAACAACCTTACGGAATTAATAATATCGTGTCATGGGGCGCAACAGTCGTTATTATCGGACTGATGTTTAAGATCCTCCACTGGCCGGGAGCTACCTATTTTATTGCCGGCGGTTTATCTACCGAAGCAATATTGTTTTTCCTGCTGGGCTTTCAACGGGATGAAAAGGAACTTGACTGGAGACGGGCTTACCCTGAACTGGACGAGGATTTTGACGGGGACGTGCCAAAATCAACTGCAAAGAAATTAGGCGGCGGCGACAGTTTTTCAAATACTGCCGCTTTAGACCAAATGCTGGCCGAAGCAAAGATCGGACCTGAACTTATCGACAGCCTTGCAAGCGGCTTAAGGACATTTGGCGACAAGGTAAATTCTATTTCGCGGGTTACTGATGCAGGCGACGCTACCGTAGCTTTCACCAATAAGGTGAAACAGGCGACTGCGAGCTACGATAGCCTGAACAGCGCTTTTGAAAAAGCCTCAGTAAACTTAAATGAAATTGCCAGTACCAATATCGATTCAAAATCGTACCACGACCAGGTAAATAAGATGGCTAAGAACCTCACCCAATTAAATGCCGTGTATGAACTGGAATTGCAGGATTCGAGCAATCATTTAAAATCAATGAACAAGTTTTACCAGGATATGTCAGCCACAGTACAAAATTTCAATGCTTCGGCAGGAGATGCAAAACTGTTTAAGGATGAGGTTTCACGTTTAGCAAAAAACCTGGCAACATTGAATTCAATATATGGTAACATGCTTTCGGCCATGAACCAGCCACGTGTTAATAGTTAATATAAAGGGTTTGATTAGTAAAAATATAACATTTAAAGCACATGGCCGGAGGTAAGCAAACCCCAAGACAACGAATGATGGGTATCCTGTACCTGGTACTATTGGGCTTAGTGGCCTTAAGTGTACCGGATGCTTTAATGGATGCCTTTAAAAATATACGGGTAAGTTTGGACAACTCAACTGTGAACGTTAACAACGGTATCCAGGCTACTTATTCAACTTTTGAAGCTACAAAACTTAAAGAACAAAAAGATAGAGCAGAGCCAATTTATAAAAGGGCTAAAGATGCCAGTAACGTTGCTAAAGCACTATCCGATTATGTTAATGCTTTGAAGGAAGAGCTGCTTGCAGTAGGCGGCGGCATTAATCCAAGCACAGGTGATGTGGATAAAAGAGAAAACCTTGATGTATCACCACATATTATGATTGCAGGTAAAAAAGGTGAGGAGTTAGGTCAAAAAATTCGTGCTACCCGTAAAGCATTATTTGATTTATTGACCCCTAAAGAGCAGGAGGGGGTTAACTTCTCGCTCAACGCAGATGCGCCGAAACCAACTACCGGTCCGCAAAAGACATGGGAAGAGGCTTATTTTGGTGACGGTATACCCTTAGGGGCATCACTAACTACCTTAGCCAAAATCCAGGCGGATATTAAAAATGCTGAAAACGAAGTTGTTAAAAAGATATTGGGAAGATTGGACCAGGCCCTGGTGACATTAGACAAATTTAATGGCGTTGCCGTTGCCCCTACAAGTTATGTAATAGCCGGGCAGCCTTATACTGCCGACATATTTTTAACAGCATACGATTCACAATCAACACCGGAAATTACGATTAACGGGTCACGTATCCCTGTGAGTGATGGTAAGGGTAAATACACCATTAACACGTCAAAAGAAGGGAGTTTTACTTATTCAGGTTCAATAGTTGTGAAAGGGCCTGACGGAAGCAAAACATACCCTTTGCCAACTCAAACATACCAGGTAGCAAGGCCGTCGGCGGTTGTGTCGCCCCAAAAAATGAATGTTTTGTACATTGGGCTTCCAAATCCGCTTGCGATTTCGGCACCAGGTATTGCTGAAAAAGACCTTAGGGTAAGTATGACCGGCGGGAGCATTACAAAGACGGCCGAGGGTTGGAGTGCTAATGTGACAACTATAGGCCCGGCCACTATTATTGTTTCGGGCGAATTAACAAAAGGGAAGCCTGCCAATTTAGGAAGTTCTTTGTTTCGTGTTAAACGTATTCCTGATCCAAAGGCTGAATTTGCAGGCAAGAGCAGCGGCAATACAAGTGCAGCCAATATAAGGGCGCAGGACAGGGTGTTCGCTAAACTTGCTAATTTTGAATTTGACGCCACATTTAATGTTACCCGTTTTACATTAATGATTGCTAAACCCCGCCAGGATGTTATTACGTTATCTGCTACGGGAAATGAATTAACAAGCGCAATGCGCAGTATAATGAATACCGTTACACCGGGCACAACTGTTGTATTTAAAGATATAATTGCCGTTGGACCTGATGGAACGCAAAGAGGACTTGACTCGATTGTATTGGGTGCAAATTAAAACATTATGAAAAGGAAAATTTTAATTGTTGTATTGTGCTTAGCATGTTTAGCATCTTTTGCACAAACCAAAAAGAGGGGAACTAAGAAAAAACCTGCTCAAACAACGAAGCAACAAACTGCGGTAAATAATGGCAGCAGCACTACCAGTGCCAGGCCTTTAATTGATACTACTAAAAAAGCGGCGGCTATACCTACAAAACCCTTTGACAGGCCTCTTGACGGTTATTATAAAAAAACCAATATTTTAAGCGCAAAAGTTACCCCTTATCCAAATCTGCGTGAATCGGATGTGGCTTTGACAAAGCGGGTTTGGCGTGTAATTGATGTGCGGGAAAAGATGAACGCCTATCTGGTGTCGCCTAAACAAAGGTTAATTGATGTTTTAATGGATGCCATAGCTGCCGGCGAATTAACAGCATACGATCCTACTCCTAACAAAAATGACCCTGACGGTGACAGTTTTTCAACACCTTTAACACCTGCCCAGGCAAGAAATAGAATGGCTGACAGCGTAGTGGTGGATAAAATCGATAAAAACACCGGTGAAAAAATCGGATCGATAATTAAACCCGGTGAGCTAAATCCTGACAGTGTTGTGAAATTCATGTTAAAAGAAGACTGGATTTTTGATAAGCAGCGCTCGGTATTTGAGCCGCGTATTATAGGTATAGCACCAATGGTTAAGCCAAGGACCGGTAGCAGCAGCGTTGATCTTGATTACCAGGCTGCATTCTGGATTTATTTCCCTGAAGCCAGGCCAATATTGGCCGTGAAGGAAGTGGTTAGTCGCGACAATGATAATACAGGTTTGAGTTTTGACGACGTATTTATGAAGAGAATGTTTACGAGTTATCTCGTGAAACAATCAAACGACAAGGACGAACGTATAAAAGATTATGCGACGGGCATTGACAAGCTCCGCGAATCGGAACGGATAAAGAAATCCCTGATGGATTGGGACCTTAACCTGTGGCAGTATTAGTGATGGAGTCCGAAAGTCTGTAAAGTTCGGATTGAAATATTGAAAGCCCTGATGTTTAAAGCATTGGGGCTTTTGCTTTTTGTATATCACTTGTCACCACATTATTGCTCCGTTCCACTTGTGACAAGCTACCTCTGACATGTTGCTTTTACCTGTAATCAAAATGGTAATGGGTGTCATGATGAGGTACCCGAATCATGTGCGCAAAGGCACAACGCCAATGCAATACCGCTTTGCAGGGCGTATAGGCCACCCCTCATGGTTCGAGTGCCTCACCATGACACCCTTTTTTTTATCATTTCTCCTTCGGAATTTCACGAAATTTTACCGGCTGACGCCAGGAGATGAGCTTTTGGCAACTTTCCAACAACTCACTTCTCACGAAAATAAGTCACAATAGCCTTTGAAAGTTTACTGTTTACCACTTCCTGCAATTCTTCTTCAGAGGCTTCGCGGATCTTTTTTACCGATTTAAAATACTTCAATAACTTTTCGGCGGTGGTTTTACCTATGCCTTCAATGAGTTCGAGCTCGGTGGCGAGTGTGCCTTTATCCCGTTTTTTACGGTGAAAAGTAATGCCAAAACGGTGGGCTTCATCCCTTAAATACTGGATCACCTTCAAGGTCTCCGATTTTTTATCAAGGTATAAAGGGTATTGGTCGCCGGGATAATACAGTTCTTCGAGCCTTTTGGCAATACCGATTATCGTCACCTTTTTGTCGATCCCCAATAATTTAAGGCTTTTTATAGCAGATGACAGCTGTCCTTTCCCGCCATCAATAACAATAAGCTGGGGTAATTCTGTGCCTTCATCAAGCATGCGTTTGTAGCGCCTCAACACCGCTTCTTCCATGGTCGCAAAGTCATCAGGGCCCTCCACTGTTTTTACGTTAAAGTGCCGGTAATCCTTTTTTGAAGGTTTGCCGTCCCTAAAAACCACAATTGCCGAAACCGGGTATTTACCCTGGAAATTGGAATTATCGAAACATTCAATATGACGGGGTAGCTGGTTCATCCGCAGGTCTTTCATCATTTGGGTCAGCAGTCGTTCAGTCCGTATTTCGGGGTTCAGTTTCTCATACTGGTCTATCTTCTCTTTTTTAAAGAACTGTACATTCTTTTGGGAAAGGTCGAGCAATTTTCTTTTTTCGCCCAGTTTGGGAACAGTAAATTTTATGGACTGGTCGTCAAGGTCAATATCAAAAGGCACGATGATCTCTTTTGAATGACTTTCATACCTGGTCCTGAACTCAGAGATCGCAAGGGTCAGCAATTCTTCATCGCTTTCATCGAGCCGTTTTTTTAGCTCGATGGTTTGTGTTTGTATGATGGTGCCGTTCATCACCTTTAAGTAATTAACAAACGCGTATTTGTCGTCGGAAGCTATACCAAAAACATCCACATCCGTAATGGACGAATTAACAATGGTTGATTTGCTCTGGTAATTTTCAAGCAGCTCGAATTTTCTTTTGAGCCGATGGGCCTGTTCATAATTCATATCGGCTACCGCCTGTTCCATGTCCGCTTTAAGCGTACGCAGCACCGCGCCGATTTTTCCGCTTAAAATATCTTTTATCTCCTCAATACTTCGGTCATAGTCCTCTTCGGCCTGGTAATTCTGGCAGGGGCCTTTGCAATTGCCCAGCTGGTATTCAAGGCAAACCTTAAACTTTCCTTTTTCAATATTTTGCGGCGTAAGCTGCAGGTTGCAGGTACGCAGGGGGTAAGTTTCTTTTATCAGCCCAAGTATATTGTGCATCATACTTACCGATGCATAAGGTCCCAGGTATTTTGATCCGTCGCGGACGATGCGCCGGGTATAGAATATGCGCGGGAAATGCTCGTTTTTTATGATGATCCAGGGGTAGGTCTTATCATCCTTCAGCATTACGTTATACCTTGGCTGATGCTTTTTTATCAGGCTGTTTTCCAGCAGCCAGGCGTCTATTTCGGTATCTACAATGGTAAAAGTGATATCCCTGATCTTTGAAACCAATACCCTGGTTTTGGCATTTACATTGGCGTCCTTATTAAAATAAGAAGTAACCCGGTTGCGCAGGTCCTTGGCCTTACCGATATAGATCAGTTCTTTTTCTGCGTCCCAAAATTGATAAATCCCCGGGTTATGGGGAATGTCTTTTAAGGCTGTTCGGTAGTCAAACACTTTGTTCATTAGTTCATTGGTTCATTTGTTCATTAGTTCATTGGTTCATTGGTCTGTTTTATTGGGTTAATAGTTCGGCCCAATCTACATGTCATTTCGGGGAACGGGGAGAAAACTTGTAAAATATGGAAGGTGCCGGTTTTTCTAAAATTGTCACCTACGACATGTTCTGAAATTAGCAGTGGGCGCCATGGTGAGTGGGTGTCATGGTGAGGCACTCGAACCATGTGCGCAAAGGCACAACGTCAATGCAATAACGCTATGCAAAGCGTACAGGCCACCCCGCATGGTTCGAGTACCTCACCATGACACCTTTTTTTTTGTCATTCCCCCTTCAGAATTCCTCATTTTTTTTCCAACTCGTAATGACATTAGTTTTACTGTTTTTTAAATCAAATTGCCTTCAACTATGCACCAATGAACTAATGAACCAGTGAACTAATGAACCAAATCAGAACCCCAATTTTTTATCCACTTCGCCGGTACCCTGTTGCTGCTGTTTATAGGCATTGCAATCAAGTGTGATGGTTACTCCATTTTTGGGCGGATCAAAATCAACATTCTTTTTTATGCCCAATGCCGGGTTGCCATAAACCTTTTGCATAAACAACGCAAAAACAGGCAGGGCCGAATTGGCGCCTTCGCCAAGCCGGGTAGAAAAGAAATGGATGTCGCGGTCTTCGCAACCTGTCCATACCCCGGTAACCAATTGCGGGGTAACGCCCATGAACCAGCCATCGGAGTTGGTTTGTGTGGTGCCTGTTTTACCGCCGATAGGGTTAGTCAGGTGATATTTATATTGCAACCTTGATCCTGTGCCGTCCTCTATTACACCTTTCAGCATGTAGGTCATCACATAAGCGCTCTGGGCATCCATAGCCTGTACCACTTTTGGGGTGTGGGTATAAATAACATTGCCGTTTTTATCTTCGATCCGTAAGATGAAAGTAGGCTCGGTCCAGGTGCCATGATTGGCAAAAACCGAGTATGCACCGGTCATATCAAATACTGAAGCGTTAAATGATCCCAGGCAAATGGACGGATAGGCCGGCACATCGCTGGTGATCCCCATTTTTTTTATGAGTTCCATTACAGGTGTTGGCTTTACTTCATTCATTATATATGCAGCTATCCAGTTCTGCGACCAGCCAAGGGCCCTTCTCAGCGTTATCGCACCAGGCAGTAAGTCGGATTTGGATTGTGCGGGGGTCCAATCCTCGCCGTACCCCTTTATTGTTACCGGTACGTTATCCACTTCCATGCAAGGCGAAAATCCGTTTTCAATGGCTACCGAATAGGTAAATGGCTTGGCTGTTGAACCTACCTGCCGGGTACCTTCTTTTACCTGGTCGTATTTAAAATGTTCGAAGTTTGTGCCGCCCACCCATGCTTTTATATAGCCGGTAGTGGGGTCCATGCTCATTAACGAATTGCGGAGCATCAGTTTACAGTACACAATGGAATCAATAGGCTTCATTACGGTATCAATGTCGCCGCGCCAGGTAAAAAGCTCCAGGCTGTCGGGGGTATTAAAATTCTCCCGTATTTCATCATCCGATTTTCCTTCGTCTTTCAATTCCTTGTAGCGGTCTGACCGGTACATGCCTTCATCAAGCAGTAGTTTAAAGTTTTTGATGGTTTTCCAGCGGCTCACCCCTTTCCACTGATCATTAAACTGCCCCTGGAGGACACGCATATATTCATGTTGTGCTTCTTCGGCGTATTGCTGCATCGTAGCATCGATGGTCGTATATATTTTTAACCCGTCGCGGTCAAGGTCATAAGTCGTACCATCAGATTTAGTGATATTCTGATCCTTAAATATTTTTTGAATTTCCTGTTTCAGCACCGCCCTGAAATAGGGAGCAAGGCCGGCATTGTGGTCCATTGGGTTAAAGTCGAGCCCTAACGGCTTTTTCTTCAATTCCTGTAACTGTCCCTCGCTTAAAAACCCTTGTTTGGTCATCAGTCCCAAAACTACGTTGCGGCGGTTCAAAGCCTTTTCGGGGTGCCTGATAGGCGAATAAGTCCCCGGTCCTTTAACCATTCCTACCAATAACGCGGCCTGGTCGGGTGTAAGTTTGTCAGGTGTAACGTTAAAATAGGTATGCGCGGCCGATTTAATCCCGAAGGTATTATAAGCCCCAAAATCAACGGTGTTCAGGTACATGGTAACTATTTCCTGCTTGGTATAACGGCGCTCCAGCTGAACGGCAATTATCCACTCCTTTAGTTTTTGGGTGATGCGTACAAATGGGTTATGGGAGCCCATACCTGAAAAAAGATTTTTTGCCAGTTGCTGCGTTATGGTGCTGGCACCCTGTTTTGAACCGAGGAGATTTAATAAAACTATGGTGAATGAGCGCTGGAAATCAATGCCGGAGTGTTGATAGAAACGAGTATCTTCTGTAGCGATGAGTGCGTTTACTACATTTGGCGATAATTGCGAATAAGTAACGCTCGAGCGGTTTTGCACATAATATGTGCCCAATACCACTTTATCTGATGCTATTACTTCGGATGCCTGGTTGCTTTTGGGGTTTTCCAGGTCGCGGAAAGTTGGCAGCGGCCCGAATAAACCAAAAAAGGTTACAATCAGCAATAATATAAGAAATGCAAAACAACCGATAACCGTTTTCCATAGATACCAGTTATATCTTTTAATGTCCTGTGGCGCAAATTTTTTAATAATCATTTTCAGTAGTTTTTCTGATAGTAATCAATATAACTATCTAATGTTTTTTTGTCTGCTAATTTATCCAGATTTTGTTGGGTAATAATAAAAAAGCTGAATTTATCCTTTGGTACCTTCATAATATCAGGCAGCAGCGGGATAATTTGCCTTGCGTAATCTTTTACACCATCAAGAGAAAAGAACCGGCCGGCCAATATCAGCTGGTTGTTTCCCTCAACAACCATTAACTGGTGTTTAATGCCCTTACCCGCATAGTTGGCGCGGTTGAACTGCCCAATTCCAAAACGCGATGAAGCCACATTAGTTGTGCCGCTGCTTACATTTATCACAAAGTAATAATTGGTGCTGTCGCTCATTGAAAACATTGAATGTAAGGCATCCCGGTTGTCAATTACCGGCTGACCAGACTGCCCTGCTTTTGCCGGCTGACCAGGTTGTGTTGTTGATGCCACAACAGGGTTCTTTTCCGGTAAACGTTCGCCGGGTTTTGTTGCGAAGAATGGCATTGGCCTTAAAGGGTGCCTGTAAGGCGCCTGCTCCTGCAAATCCCGGGCAAGGGTAAACGGAACTTCGTTGGGGTCTTCATCTGCCAGTACAACGTTCCTTGCCTGTAGTTCTGCCTGGTTAGCATCAATATAGGCCAGCTGTTTGTTAACCAATGGTGTTATCAACCTGTCATTCGGATATTTTTTTGTCAGCTGCTGCAAACTATCCTTAAATGGTGTGGCCTTTTCAAAATGCCCGGCCGAGATCGTCTGTAGGTAATATAGCTGCGCCGACAATTTATTATCCGGATATAATTTTATTATTTCCGGCACACATTGAATAACCTCCTTATATTGTTTGTGTGCATACAAATCAAAAACAACATTATAGGCCTGTGTAAATTCCGCGTCCGCATCCTGGAGTTTCTTCGCATAGTCCGGATCTGATATTATTTTTGCGAAAGGGGTTTCAGCATAATTTTTCAGCAGTATGTTTTTATACTGGTCGGATTTTGCCGGGTCCACCTCGCTGTAAAGCCTGTACAAACTATAATATACGGCAGGGTTATTCGGATTATCAGGAAAGCGGCGCAGGACCAACTCATATGTGGCAATCGCCTCCTTTTTATCATCTAAAATGTCCCTGTAAAAATTACCGACATCTATATAAGCATTGTAAACCCGGAGATTTGACTGCGCGAGGAGATCGGGGGTAAGGGGAAGGTCTTGTACCAGGTTCTTCCGGTAGCGCCCTGCATTCGTTGCACTTTTATTGTTTTGGGCACTATTAACAGGTGCATCAGGGTCATTCCCCTGTGTTGAGCCTGCGGAATTGGCAGTTATGTCGCTGCCGGAGCGGGTACTCCGCCGCCAGTTATCTTCGGGTTTGCGGCTACCCCATTTTTGTTTAAAATCAGTAAATCCCTGACCAACAGCAGTGGCATTATCAAAATAAAAAGATCCTCCGCTTCGTGAAACGCCCTGGGCGCCGTTGTTGCTATTACTGTTGAAGGCGGCGTTGCCGGCAGCGGCATTTGCAGCAGCCTGCTGCTGCAAAATTTCGTCGTCAACCATTTTATCAATCAGGGCCGAACGGGTTTTCTCGTCCATTCTCGCCAGGGCCTGTAATGTATCTTCGCGGGTAATAATCTGCAGGCGGTCTGCAAGTAAGGCAAGGTTACTGCTTTTCTTCTGTATGCCCTGGTACCCCGGATAATTGGTTGGGAGGGTGGTTAAAGTACTGTCGTAATATTTTTTGGAGCGTAAATAGTCGGCTTTATTGTTGAAATAAATTTCGGCAAGGCGCAAATAAACGAGCCCCTTTTGATCTTGATTCTTTACACCGGCTTTTATAGCTAACTTATAGTATTTTATGGCCTGATCAATATTTTTTTCAGCCATATAAATTTGAGCTACCTGGTAGTATATCTGGTCGTTAAACTCTTTGTTGTTCGGGTTTTGCAACAGGCTGAGCAGTTTATCAATCCGGTTTATTTCAACCCCGTTTTGGGTGTCTTCAATGCGGATTAGGTTTAAACTGGCATTAAAAGCCATTTCGAACAAGGCATTACTTTTAGCAATCTGACTATAGTTCGCAGCCGCCTCACGCGGTTTATTGTTAAGTTCCTGCAACTGCGCCAAAATAAATGTCCAGCGAAGTTTTTGGGTTTCGCCCCTGCAATAATGTATCGCCTGCTTTGCCATTTCCTCTCCGTCAGCATAGTCCTGCACATCAATATCATATTGTAATTTGGTGGCATAAATGTCAGCGTTTACCCTTTTTTTAGGGTTGATGCTTTGAATTGCCGTATCAATAACCGGTTTCGCCTCAGCTAACTGGTTAAGGTACATCAGTGTTCTTGTTTTCCAGATCAGGCCCTTCTGGAAAAGCTTTTTCTCTTTTGGAAAAGAGCGGATCACATAGCTGAAATATTCAACCGCGTTAAAGTAATTCCCTTCAAGGTAATTGGCTTTGCCCAATACCAGGTAGGCATCACCAATGTAATTGCTTTGCTCTTTAATGGTGATGATCTTGTTGCCTTTGGCTATAGCTGATTCAAGGTCTTTATCAGGCGTTGTAGTTTGGGGAGTAGTATCCTGGTAAACACTCAGGATTTCATTATAATTATCAATAAATGAGGTGGTATAGCTTTCCTGCTTTTGCCTGATGATCTCATTAGCGTTGAAAAGGATATTGTACCGTGCGGTAATGTTTTGCATGCCGCGGTTAAACCCGCTTTTTTTTTCGAGCGAGCAGCCAGCTATGATAATTATCACAGCAATCAAAGGGATTGTAAATTGCTTAATTGTTGAATAGATAGAAACTTGCCTCAATTTAAAACGGAGATATAAATGCTTTGCTAATTTAACAACATTTATGCAATAGTTTTATAAATTTGCACATGGGCAAAGATGAACAAAAAAAAGATGACGACGAGCGTAATGAGGCAGGCAGCCTTGCTAAATTTTCAGGCCTCGCTTTTCAAATGATCGGGATAATTGGTGTGTTTTCTTTTGCTGGCTATAAAATTGACGCAGCATGCCAGCATCAGGTAAAGTGGGTAACTGCCGCGCTTTCACTTACCGGTGTTTTTATATCTTTGTACATTGTTGTCAGATCAGTAAAAAGTTAAGACAATTAAAGTTCTGATAAAAAAAATCGCTGATGAAGATATATCAAACTATTGCTTTTTTTCTATTGTTTACTTTCGTTATAGCTATACCGCCTTATGCGCTTAAATATTTTGGACAAGCCGATTTAATTACCCCCGGTTTTTGGACGATGTTTTTTTTCGTATTGTTTTTAACACTCCTTGTAATCGTATTTATTTTATTTACACAGCGCAAAAACAGTGAAATGTATGGCCAGGCATTTATTGGCGCAACCGGTTTTAAGCTATTGGCCTGTCTTATTTTCGTGCTGGTGTTTATCCGCGAAAACCATCCTGAAAAAATCGTTTTTGTTGCAGATTTTATGTATATATATTTCTTAAATATGTCATTTGAAGTTTACCTTTTGTTGTGTAACTTGCGCAACCAAAATTTAAGATAAAAACTGCATTTTAGATGGCAATAGGCTCGATTTTGAAATCAAAATTTTTTAAGTATTCAGGGATTTATGCCCTTTTTGTTGTCCTGTGGGCGATTCCGGCCTTAGCTTTTTCCCAGGGAAAGGCCGGAAGCACAGATGGAAAACCATACGATCCGAAGGAAGCCATATTTGAACATATCGGCGATTCGCACTCATGGCACACGTTTGGAAAAAGTGCTGTTCCGCTCCCTGTGATATTATATACCGATAAAGGTGTTGAAATATTCATGTCGGATAAATTGCATGAAGGCGAAGTTTATCAGGGCAAAAACTACAATTACATTCTTGAAAAAGATAAAGTTAAAATTGCCGGCAGTTCAGGCAAAATTGATACAGCTAAAAAAGTATGGGATTTTTCAATTACCCGTAACGTTGCAAGTATGTGGATGGGCATGATATTGCTGCTTGTTATTTTTATAAGCGTATCATCGTCTTATAAAAAACGCAACGGAAAGGCCCCCCGCGGATTGCAGTCATTCCTTGAGCCAGTAATATTATTTGTGCGCGATGATGTGGCTATTCCGAATATAGGTGTAAAGCACCATAAATTTATGTCGTTGCTGCTTACCCTGTTCTTTTTTATCCTTATCAATAACCTTTTGGGTTTAGTCCCTTTTTTCCCGGGGAGTTATAACCTTACCGGAAATATCGCGGTAACGCTTTCTCTTTCTGCCATAGTTTTAGTAGTAATAAATTTCAGCGGTAATAAATATTACTGGAAGCATATCTTTATGCCCGAAATACCCCTGTGGTTATATATTATAATGGTACCTGTAGAGTTGATTGGTGTTATTTCAAAACCATTTGCATTAATGATACGTTTGTTTGCCAATATTACCGCAGGTCACATTATTGTTTTAAGCTTAATTTCATTGATATTTATATTCAAATCACTGGCGGTATCGCCGGCTTCGGTAGTGTTCGTGGTATTTATGGATACCATTGAATTGCTGGTGGCATTTTTACAGGCTTATATTTTTACAATGCTTTCTGCGATGTTTATCGGAATTGCGGTACAGGAACATCATCACGAATAATTTTTTAATTTTCTATACATAAATACAAATAAATAAACAAATGACAGGAATGATCGGAATCATCGCTCAGGCTGTAGCTACAGCAGGAGTGGTTGGTAAAATTGGAACACTTGGTGCAGGTTTAGCCGTTATCGGCGCCGGTATCGGTATTGGCCAGATCGGTAGTAAAGCCGTTGAAGGTATTGCCCGCCAGCCAGAAGCTGCTTCCAAAATTCAGACAAACATGATCATCGCTGCAGCGCTTGTTGAAGGTGTTGCCCTATTTGCGGTGGTTGTAGCCATGATTGGCTAAAAATGGAAATGAATAACCCGGAGCGGTTGGCTCCGGGTATATTCTTATTCCTGAGAAAATTGTTAATATTAAAAAACATACGATAAAAATATTATGGAGTTAGTTACCCCTGAAATAGGTTTGGTTTTCTGGACCACGATTTCTTTCCTGATATTACTGGGCTTATTGCGCTGGTTTGCATGGAAGCCAATTTTAGCCGCTGTTTCTGAACGGGAGAATTCAATTGAAAAGGCGCTGTCGCAGGCTGATGCCGCCAAAGAGGAAATGGCCCGTTTAACCGGCGAGAATGAAGCCTTGTTAAAACAGGCGCGCGCTGAACGCGATGCCATTTTATCAGATGCAACAAAGGTAAAAAACCAGATCATCGGCGAAGCAAAAACTGCCGCGCAAAAGGAAGGATCGCGCCAGATTGAACTTGCACGTGTTGAGATCAATAGCCAAAAAGCAATTGCCATGGCCGATGTTAAAAATCAGGTAGCGACTCTCTCACTGGATATTGCTGAAAAAATATTGCGCAAACAGTTTGAAGACCAGCAAAAACAAGATGAACTGGTTAAAGAACTGTTAAGGGAAGTAAAGTTGAATTAATAATTTAAGATTTACGAATTACGATTTTAGATTTATTTTCTGAAGTCGCAAATCGTAAATCATAAATCGTAAATAGAAAATGTCAGAATTAACAGTAGCATCCAGGTACGCCAAAGCATTGATTGATCTTGCACAGGAGCAAAATTCTGTTGAAGAGATGAAAAATGATATGGAACTTTTCCATCATACTTTGAGGGTAAACCCCGAATTAAAGGCGGTTTTGGCTAACCCTATAGTATCCCATTCTAAAAAGATAAATATTCTCGAAGAAGTTTTTTCTACGAAAGTGAACAAGGTAAGCATTGCTTTTTTTAAGCTGATGGTGAATAAGGGCCGGGGGGATGTATTATATTCAACTGCATACGAATATATCAACCTGTACGATATTAAGGAGCATATTGTAAAAGCTACAGTGGTATCGGCTACAGTATTGTCTGCAGCTAATCAGAAAGAATTGGTGGCTGATATACAGGCGGCTACAGGTAGTGTCGTAAAATTAGAAGCAAAAGTCGATCCTGAATTAATTGGCGGCTTTGTTTTAACTGTTGGCGACAGGCAGGTAGATACCAGCATAGCCAGTGATTTAAGAAAATTGAAAAAAGAATTTGCCCAGAGGGTAATTACTAATTAAAACTAAAACCCTAATAAAATTAAAAAATGGTAGAGGTAAGACCAGACGAAGTATCAGCAATTTTGCGTCAGCAATTGGCCGGCTTCAAGTCAGAATCTGAATTAGAAGAAGTGGGTACCGTGCTCCAGGTGGGCGATGGTATTGCACGTGTTTACGGATTAACAAAAGTACAATCGGGTGAGCTGGTTGAGTTTGGTACCGGGTTACAGGGTATTGTACTTAACCTTGAAGAAGACAACGTAGGTGTGGTGTTGCTTGGTAAGTCTGATGATATTAAAGAAGGTGATACCGTTAAACGTACCAACAGGATTGCTTCTATTAACGTAGGCGAAGGCATGCTTGGCCGTGTTGTTGATACCCTGGGCACCCCCATTGACGGTAAGGGGCCAATTACCGGTAAAACTTACGAAATGCCCCTGGAGCGTAAAGCGCCGGGTGTAATTTACCGCCAGCCGGTGACCGAGCCGCTGCAAACAGGTATTAAGGCTATCGACGCAATGATCCCTATCGGTCGCGGACAACGCGAGCTGGTAATCGGCGACCGTCAGACTGGTAAAACCGCGGTTTGTATCGATACCATTATCAATCAAAAAGAATTTTATGAAGCCGGCAAGCCGGTAATATGTATATATGTTGCCTGCGGTCAAAAAGCATCTACCGTTGCAAACATTGTTCGCACCCTTGAGGAAAAAGGCGCTATGCCGTTTTCTATCATTGTTGCCGCCAATGCTTCCGACTCTGCAACTATGCAGTTCTTTGCGCCGTTTGCAGGTGCAGCTATCGGCGAGTACTTCCGTGATACAGGCCGCCCTGCACTGATCATTTACGATGATCTTTCAAAACAGGCTGTTGCTTACCGTGAGGTATCATTATTATTGCGTCGTCCACCGGGCCGTGAGGCTTATCCGGGTGACGTATTTTACCTGCACAGCCGTCTACTGGAACGTGCCGCTAAAATAAGTCAGAATGATTCAATTGCCCAGGCAATGAATGACCTGCCTGAGTCAATCAGGGGTATTGTAAAGGGTGGTGGTTCATTAACTGCATTACCTATTATTGAAACACAAGCGGGTGACGTATCAGCCTACATCCCAACCAACGTAATTTCAATTACCGACGGACAGATATTCCTTGAATCGAACTTGTTTAACGCAGGTGTGCGCCCGGCCATTAACGTAGGTATTTCGGTATCACGTGTTGGTGGTAACGCGCAGATTAAATCAATGAAAAAAGTTGCCGGTACCCTGAAGCTTGACCAGGCGCAATACCGTGAGCTTGAAGCATTCTCGAAATTCGGATCAGACCTTGATGCATCAACCAAAAATGTGCTTGATAAAGGCGCACGTAACGTTGAAATATTAAAACAAGGGCAATATGCGCCGGTAACAGTTGAAAAACAGGTTGCTATCATATACCTCGGCACTAAAAACCTGATGCGTAATGTACCGGTAAAAGAAATCCGTGCTTTTGAAAGCGAATTTACCAGTCAGCTGGAAGCGCGTCATCCTGAGGTTTTAGCAGCCCTTAAAGCAGGTAAATTTGATGACCAGATAACCGGCGTACTGGAAACAGTTGCCAGGGAAATGACCGGGAAATACTAATGTGCAGATGTGCTGATGTGCAAATGTGCAGATTGGCAATATCGCTCACATAGTATAGAAATTGAATGAATTTTGATGTGCTGGTCATCCGCACATCTGCACATTTAAAATTTGCACATCTAAAGCATGGCTAATTTAAAAGAAGTAAGAAACAGGATAAAATCCGTTAGCTCGACGCAGCAGATCACCAAAGCCATGAAAATGGTTTCGGCGGCAAAGCTGAAACGTGCTACCAACAGGATTGTGCAATTGCGCCCTTATGCCAATAAGCTTAAAGGCTTATTAGCAAGTTTGTCGGCAAGTCTTGAAGATGGATCATCGCCGTTTTTGGTGGAACGCGAACCCAATAAGGTGTTGGTTGTCGTTGTATCATCCAATCGTGGGTTGGCAGGTGCATTTAATGCCAATGTCATCAAAACCGCCAATAACCTGATCGCTGAGAAATACAGCAATCAGCTGAGAGCAGGGAATGTTTCAATTGTCGCTATCGGTAAAAAAAGCCAGGAATATTACCAAAGGCGTAAGTATAACGTTATTGGCAACAATAATGATCTTTACCTTGATCTTAACTTTGAGAATGCTTCGGGAATTTCGGAAAGCATTATGCAGGGCTTTTTAGATGGCGACTATGACCGTGTGGAATTGGTTTATAATCAATTTAAAAACGCAGCAATGCAAATATTGGTTGCCGAGCAATTAATCCCTGTGCCGAAAATAGAAGTGAAAAAGGAAAATAAAGCAGCACAGGCTGACTATATCCTTGAGCCGTCCCTGGAACTGATTGTGGAGCAGTTGATACCAAAAAACATAAAGATTCAATTGTACAAAGCTGTGCTTGATTCAAATGCATCCGAACACGGCGCACGTATGACCGCAATGGACAAGGCTACCGAAAATGCAGGCGACTTATTGAAGGCCCTTAAACTTTCGTATAACCAGGCACGCCAGGCTGCCATTACTACTGAGCTTACTGAAATTGTGAGCGGTGCAGCGGCCTTATCGGGCAGTTAAGCCGGATCTGCAGGTTTTAAATTATTTAATAAAAACAAAAGGCGGCAGGATTTTATCCGGCCGCCTTTTTGCTTACAATTGATTTGATCCATTTTTTGAGCCGCCTGCTCAGCTTATTTTGCTTTCGCCTTATTTCATCGATATTAAAATCACGGTTTATGATAGCAAGGTCGGCCTGTTTTTCGGGAACCATAGTTTCAGGGTGTATTATTTCGCCGATTTCCGTTAGCGGGATATTGGCATACACGCTGTTTTCATCCATGGTATGTGTGGCGTTGGTGCAAAACCCGATGTTTGAGATCAAATTGTCGTTTGGTATGATCACCAGGCCGTTATTGAAGAAATTGGCAAAATCAAGCGGATAGGCCCATGAATTAATTTTACCGGCTTTTACTTCGTTAAAAATATTTGCCCAGCATTCGGCAACTATTGGGTCGGTATAAATGTTTTCCATCATCTCCTTCACTTTATCACCATCATATTTGTTCAGGCTTACATCATAGTCCTCCCAAACCCTTTTCCAGCTTGCCCAGCCCCAAACGTGCGTCCGGTTTGAAAAATAATAGGTAGCATTCCCCCATTTTTTACCTTGTTGCAGGTTGCAGCCGGTAATATGCCTTATCCGGGTATCATGCCGGTATTTCTCTAATAAAATATCGCAAAATCTGAAAAAGCTGTTGGCCGGCAAACAATCATCCTCCAAAATTATCCCTTCTTCTTGGTGGCTAAAAAACCAATTTATTGCAGCCGATACGCCGTATTTACAACCGGCGTTCTCCTCCCTGAAATAGGTTTTAACCTGGCAATCCCAATCAATTGTATTTACTATTTCCCTTGTTTCATTACACAGCGTTTCATCAAACGCAAAACCTGGGCGGGGGCCATCAGCTGCTACATATAATCGCTGGGGTTTAGCTGCCCTTATCTGTTCAAATACCTGCCGGGTGGGATCAGGCCGGTTAAATATAACAAAAAGCACTGCCGACTTTGTATAATATGGGACTTTGTCAGGCTGGGGCATTATTTACAAAGGTTTGTAATTGCTGGTTTAAAATTTAGTTCAAAATTTAACATTATAGCAATAAGCCAAAGTAACAATTTAGATGGAGTATATCGGATGAGTATGCCAAATTACGATCCTGTTTAATCGGCATTAAATGTTTGCATCTCAATCAGCCTTCTGTATAAACCATTGTTGCCAATTAATTGATGGTGATCCCCCTGCTCAACAATTTTGCCGTTTTCCAGCACTACGATAATATCTGCGTTTTGGATAGTGCTGAGGCGGTGGGCAATAATCAGCGAGGTGCGGTTTTTCATCAGGTTATTCAAAGCATCCTGCACCAGTTTTTCTGATTCGGTATCTAAAGCGGAAGTAGCTTCGTCAAGCAGCATTATCGGCGGATTGTTCAATACTGCCCTGGCAATGCAAATGCGTTGTCTTTGTCCACCTGATAGTTTTGTGCCACGGTCGCCGATATTTGTTTGATAGCCATTTTCAGCCTCTAAAATAAAGTTATGGGCATTGGCAATCCTTGCGGCAGCTTCTACTTGCTCAATTGTAGCATCGGTTTTACCAAATGCTATATTGTTAAAAATGGTATCGTTAAAAAGAATAGATTCCTGGTTCACTATCCCCATCAGTGATCTGAGTGAATCTGCTTTAACCTTTTGGATATTTTTACCATCAAAAAGGATCTGCCCCGATTTCGGTTCGATAAATCGTGGGATCAGGTCCATCAAAGTTGATTTACCGCCCCCTGAAGGGCCAACCAGCGCGACTGTTTTACCTTTTGGTACTTTCAGGCTTACGTCGTCTAAAACGATGCGGTCTTCATAGGCAAAGTAAACGTGGTCAAATTCAATGCTGTCGTCAAAAGCTATTACCGGCATAGCGTTCGGCCTATCTACAATAGCGGGTTTTTCGTCTATTAAAGCCAAAACGCGTTCACCGGCTGCAATACCATTGTGAATATTGCTGAACGAGTCGGATATGGACTTGGCCGGGCGCATTAATTGCGAAAAAATGATTATGTATTCTATAAACTGGCCGCCGTTTAAGTCTGATTTGTTGTTTAAAATAAGATACCCGCCATACATTACGATAGCAGAGACCATCGTGATGGCCAGTGTTTCGGATACAGGCGATGCAGCCTGCTGGCGTTTGGCCATTGATCGTAATATTTTTGAATATCTGGTGTTTTCGCGGTCGAACCTGGCCTTGATATAATCGGTCGCGTTAAAAGCTTTTATAATTTTTACACCGGATAGCGCTTCGTCCAGATTGCTGATCATGTTGCCATAGGTTTGCTGGGCAGCAGTAGCTTGCGATTTTAGCTTTTTTACAATTTTAGAAATGATAAAAGCCGATACAGGCACCACAAGCAACGACCACAAGGTTAATTTTACCGAGGTCAGGAACAGCAGGATCATAAAAACGATCATCTGCGCCGGGTCCCGGAAAATAACCTGCAGGGTAGCTGTCACGGAAAACTGGACTACCTGCACATCTGAGGCAATTTTGGAAATGATATCGCCTTTTCGCTGGTTATTAAAAAAGCCGAGGTGCATGTCCATTACATTGTCGAATACGGTCCGGCGGAGGTTCAGCAAGGTATGCAACCGCAAATTTTCCATAGTGCGGGCAGACAAGTACCGGAAAAAGTTGCCGATGAACATTGTTATAATGATGAGGATGCATATATATTTTAATGCTCCCCACTGACCCTGTTGTTTAATAAAAAAGCTCATGTAATATTTAAACCAGCCAGTAACATCAAGGAACATGTGCGGCCTTACCCCAACAGCAACCGCCGCGCCTTTTGAGGCAAAAAGCGTATTGAGCAGTGGGATGAGCAAAGGATAGGCAATTGAACTGAACACCACGGATAACAAGGTGTAAATTATATAAGGTATAGCAAATTTTTCAATTGGTTTTGCAAAGGATAGAAGCCGGAAGTATGTCTTCATTAAAGAATAAAATAAAAGCACAAAGCTAACAGTAATTAGTTAATTACAGCTATTGCCGCGGGATTTGTAACAAGCAAACAAAATTCATTTACAACAACCACAGACTTAAGTTTTCAAAACTTCGTAAGTTTCTGATGGGGTAAGGCTAACTATCACGCTTCCCCTCTTAACCTGAACACCATTCCGTCCATATCTTCATTGATCCTTAACTGGCAGGCCAGGCGGCTGTCGTGGCTGGCATCAGGCAGGGTGTCCAGTAAATCCAGCTCGGTATTGGTGGCGTGGAAGTATTGTTCCGGACCCTCAAGTACCTGCACATGGCAGGTAGCGCAAAGCGCCATACCCCCGCAGGTAGCAAGAATGTTATGGTCCGATGCTTTTAATACCTCCATCAGGCTCAGGCTGATGCCCTCCGGTATTTCAACCGGTTCCCGGTGGCCTGTTCTGTCTTCTATTGTTAATGTAATCATGTTGTTTTGAGGTAAAAACTGAGGTGAAAGGATAAAGGTAAAAGGTTAATTTCCTTTCGCCGTTTACCTTTATCCTTTCGCCTTCTTAAAAGGCGCTTACGCCGTAAACAGTCGTGTATTTAAAACTTAATTTCTGATCCGGGTAAACTTGTTTAAAGGCGCTTTGGGCCATTAATGCCGCTTCATGGAAGCCGCAAAGGATTAGTTTTAGCTTGCCGGGATAAATATTTATATCACCAATGGCATAAACACCTTTAACATTGGTGCTGTAATCCAGGGTATCAACCATAATGGCTGATTTATCTACATTCAGTCCCCATTCGGCAATAGGCCCAAGTTTTGGTGTGAGGCCAAACAGCGGGATCAGGTGGTCAGCAGCAATTACAGACGTTTCATTATCCCTGTCAACTACTTCTACCTCCTGCAAATGACCGGTGCCATTGATCGCCTTGATATGTGCCTGCAGGATGAGGTTGATCCTGCCTTCTTTAGCCAGTTCGAAAACTTTTTCAGCAGAATCCGGCGCCCCGCGGAACGTATCGCCCCGGTGGATCAGCGTAACTTCATTAGCAATATCAGCTAAAAAGATGGTCCAGTCTAAAGCAGAATCGCCGCCGCCAGCCAAAACCACCTTGCGGCCGCGGTAAGCTTCAGGGTTTTTGATCATATAGGCAACACCCTTACCTTCAAAGTGTTCGAGGTTATTGATTGCCGGCTTGCGGGGTTCAAAGCAGCCCAGGCCGCCTGCTATTACCACCACCTTGCTGTGTACTTCGGTGCCATCACTGGTTTGGGTGATAAATGAGCCATCTTCCAGTTGCTGTAATTCGTTCACCCTTTCGCCTAATGTGAAAGTGGGCTTAAAGGGTTCTATCTGTTCCATTAAGCCATCAATCAGTTGCTGCGCGTTGATGGTAGGGAAACCCGGAATATCATAAATTGGCTTTTGGGGATAGATCTCGGAAAGCTGCCCGCCAACCTGCGGCAAAACATCAATCAGGTGGCAACGCATTTTCAAAAGCCCTGCTTCAAAAACTGCGAATAAACCTACGGGACCAGCCCCTATAATACAAATATCAGTAGTTATCAATTCCATTTTGCTGTGAAATAATAGCTAAAGATCTGCTTTATTATAACCCACTACCAATGACAAATAGTAATTACTGATTACTTTAAGTTATAGGTTGACAGGCAGAAACGTTTAAAAAGATCAATAAGTTTTGAGTTTTTTCCATGCAACTGGATAAACTGGAAGGTACGGAAGATATCCAGCCCCTTAATATCAATGATGCTTAGCTCGTTGTATTTTAATTCGCTGATGACGGATTGTATGGACAGGAAGGCGGCGGTTTCCGAATACAAAAGGTATTGCTTTATGGCGATACTGCTTTCCAGCTGGATCTCTATCTGAAGGTCCTTCGGGTTGATCCCGATGTTTGCCAGGGCGTTAAAAATAACATCCAGCGTACCTGAACCGGCTTCGCGCAATACCAGGGGAATATTTAAAAGCTGCCTGGGTGATATTTCGGCTTTTTTAGCCAATTGGTTATTGGCGCGGGTAACCAAAACTATCTCGTCTTTAGCGAAAGGTGCATAAGCGATCTGCGGGTAATGTATAGCGCCTTCAACAATGGCGATGTCTATTTTTTCAGCTAATACCAGTTGAGTGATCACATCAGTATTACCCTGCATAAAGGTAAAATGAACAGCCGGGTATGTTTTTTTGAAAAGCGCCAGGATTTTTGGCAGAATGGTTTGGGCCACTGTTGTGCTTGCGCCGATATGTACCGTACCTGCCTCCAGGTTGTTGAGCTGCGCCAGCTCGGTTTCCAGTTCGGTATAGGTTTGAAAAATCTTTTCGGCGTATTGGGCAAGGATCTTCCCGGCGGTGGTTAAAACTATACTGTTACCATTACGCCTGAACAATTGCACGTTTAATTGCTGCTCCAGCTCTTTAACATGTTTGGTAACCGCAGGCTGGGTAATAAACAATTCAGCCGCAGCTTTTGTAAAACTGAGCCTTTGTGCAACGGTATAAAATACTTTTAACCTGAAATCGAAGATCATTAAGCTAAGATAGGGGTAAAAGCTGAAAGTGAATGCCTTTTAAAACTAATAATGGGGCTTTGCCCGGCGACGCGATTCTTCGTGTCTCCTACGACGTTTTTTTAGCAGTAACGACAATCACGATTCCACCCACAAGCAGAATGCCCCCCAGGTAAGGTGGCCAATTCACCGTTTTTTGCCTGTCGGCGGATATTTGTATTGGACCCGCATCCACTATCTTTTCCTTTTTTGTGTAGGTAAAGCCGGTCCATATAATCATCACCGCGCCTATTATGATCAACACAATTCCAATAGTTCTGTTCATGGTATATTTGTTTATAACAAAATGCAAAAAGCCGGCAATTGTTTTGATTTCCGGCTAATTCTTATCAGAAACTCCTGATTACCGAAATTACAATTCTGAAGCCATCCGGGTCTTCAAACGTAATCCCGTTACTTTCCCAGTAGGGGTTTTTAGGCCTGACGTGTTTAACACGGTTGATAATAAATTTCTCTTTGATCCTGTTGAATTCATCAAGGGATTCCGCATAAAATACCAGCAGGTCGTCATCATCGGGCTGATGTTCGGGCAAAGTGTCCGAAACGGTAAACTCCAAATGCCAGTCGGCGCCGGGGATACCCAAAAAAACGCCGTCATAATTCTGATAATCCTGAAATTCCCCCAAAACCTTTAAGCCCAAAATCCTCCCATAAAAATCGATGATACGGTTTAAGTCTTTTGTATGCCGGGCAGTTCTGAATTTCATTTATATAAATAATTTATCAAAGGCGGTTTGCAGGATTTTGTTGAATGATTAATTTATCCGGGTAAAAGCACAAGTATATCTTTTTTTGCTAATAATCCCAATAACATAAAGATAACAAATTCTGTTTAGGCAAATATGAGGGGGTACAGGTCAAACCTTCGCGCCGTTACCAAACGTTCCTGATAGAACGTAAAGATGACTTTTTACGTTTTTTACCAACGAGAGGTCCCGTCGGGATGTTTGGTTGGTAAAAAAATAAATCCGGGAGACCCTTACTTATTTCAATGCAGGGATAACAAGATATCTGTTGTTTTGAAAAGGCAAATTTTGGTAGTGTCTCAGTTTGAATTTATTTTATGACAATAGAAGAAATTGTAAGATTAGCAGTTTGATTTAAAATAACTTATTCATAAATTTAAGCCACCTAACAAGTGGATTTTTTTATATGCTGAAATGGATAGTCATGTTTATTGGAATAATTATTGGCGTTGTGGCAAACTTGTTTGGCATACTATTAGTTTTATTTGGTATTCTTTCATTTTTCATTACTTGGACCCGTAACCCTCATTTGAATACGATAGGAGTATATTCGTTTTTTATCGGAATACCAATTACCACATTAGGAATTTATATCCTGAGAAAAAATTGGAGATATGTTACAGGCAAAGAATCTTGGTATAAATAAAAATAAATTCAAACTGAGACACTACCAAAATTTGGGCTAAGGACGAAAATTCCGTAAATTTGTGTAAAACGAAGGGTGCCTTTCTGCCTGATTTTCAAGCCTGAAAAAAATCCTGCAAAGGGCAAAAAAAAGATAAATTTTTCGGCAACAGCATTATTTTTTTCGCATCTGTGTTATTTTCAATCAATTACAATTTTAAAATGCTGTTTTTTGTCACAGGCTAAATGCGTTTAGCCTTCAGGAAGGTGAAAATTATCACGCCCTAAACGCGTTTAGCCTTCAGAATTGAATTTTTTATCACACCCTAAACGCGTTTAGCCTTCAAAAGCCGGAAAATTATCACACCCTAAACGCATTTAGCCTGCGGAGATTTTTGTTTTATCACGCCCTAAATGCGTTTAGCCTGCGGGAAATCGTGAAATAACTGAAGAAATTACTTCTTAGCCTGGATTTTGACCCGGTGCTGATTAGAAAATTGCTGATTAAAACTTACTTTAGCGAACAATTAAAAACCTGGTTCCGATAGGACATTAATATGGAAAAGTTGAAAATAGCTACAGCCCAATTTGAGCATAAAAGCGGCGATAAGGATTACAATCTGCAAATTATTGAGCACCTTTCGGCAAAAGCTGCCTTGGAAGGAGCGGATGTGATTGCTTTTCATGAATGTTCTTTAACAGGCTATTCGTTTGCACTTGATTTTTCGTACGAGGAAATGCTCAGCGTGGCTGAATTTATCCCGGACGGGCCTTGCGTTAAAAAACTAACTGCAATAGCCGCTAAACATCGTATTGTTGTTTTAGCAGGACTGTTTGAGAAAGACAACGCAGGCAAGATTTACAAAGCTTACGTTTGTGTGGATAAGAACGGACTGGTAGCCAAATTCAGGAAGCTGCACCCCTTTATCAATGGACATATTACACCGGGTAATGAATACATTGTTTTTGACCTTTATGGCTGGAAATGCGGGATACTGATCTGTTACGACAACAATATTGTTGAAAATGTAAGGGCTACGGCTTTGCTGGGCGCCCAAATTATTTTTATGCCGCATGTCACCATGTGTACGCCATCCACCCGGCCGGGAGCGGGCTTTGTTGACCCTGTATTATGGGAAAACCGCGACGTTGACCCAACCTCCCTGCGCCTGGAGTTTGACGGCCCCAAAGGACGGGAATGGCTGATGAAGTGGCTGCCGTCGCGGGCCTATGATAACGCTATTTATGCCATTTTTGCAAACGCCATAGGTATGGATGGAGAACAGTTAAAAAACGGTTGCTCCATGATTATTGATCCTCATGGTGATATCATTGCCGAATGCCGCAAGCTGGATAACGACATCGCGATAGCGACCCTCACACCCGATAAACTGAAAAAAGCCGGCGGTCACCGTTACCTGATGGCAAGAAAACCAGCCTTGTACAAAGATATTATAGGGCAGGACCATGTTTCGGAACAAAAAGTGGCCTGGCTGAGCGAAAAGGAATAGTAGTTAATCGTATTGCGATTGTAAAAAATCAGTTATAAACCTGCCAATTTTAAATTAATTGTCAATTATACATTTTTAAACTTTACCTTTAGCGTACCAATTGAAACTGTTATGTTAAAACACACGCAAACCAGGCTTTTTCGCCTGCTGAAAAATAGTTCGCTGTTAGTTTTTTTAATATTATTTGCCGTTAGCGGGCTGTATGCGCAGAGCCGCTGGAAACCCAAGGCCCCCGGCATACCTGTAGAACTGCAAATAACCCCCTATAAAACTACGATGATAGCGAACGGCAAGGACGAGGCCCTGATCAATATAAAGATCATCGACAGCCGGGGAGACAGCCTGGCAAATGCCAATATACCAGCCACATTGCACCTGACCGGCGATGCTAAAATTGTAAACATAATGGATGCCGGGAATTTTAAGGATATACAGCATACCGACAGCACCTGGCAGATAAATATCCACGGCAGTTGCCGGCTTATATTACGGGCTGGCCGCACAGCCGGAAAAATTAAGCTTGAAGTAAAAGCAGATAGTTTATACACTGGTTCAACTGAAATACATACTGTGCAATTGGGCATAGCGCATGTCGTTACCCATGATAAATACACCCCCAAAAGGGTTACTGATAAAATTTTAGGCGCGGATATTTCCTTTTTACCGCAACTGGAAAGCCAGGGTATAAAATTTTCGGATAATGGCGTAGCGGGCGATGCTATTGAGATCATGAAAGCATACGGCTTTAACTATATCCGCCTGCGGATTTTTAACGAGCCTGCAAACCCGAAAGGTTATTCGCCCCAACAGGGTTTTTGCGACCTGGAGCATACCAAGCAAATGGCCAAACGCATAAAAGCAGCCGGAATGAAGTTTCTGCTCGATTTTCATTACAGCGATTACTGGGCCGATCCGCAGCAGCAAAACAAACCTGCTGCCTGGGTTGGGGAAGATTTTACCACGCTTAAAAAATCACTGTATGATTATACCGTAAACGTAATGCAGCAGTTAAAAGACCAGGGCACAGCACCCGACATGGTGCAGGCAGGCAACGAAATTAACCACGGAATGGTATGGCCCGATGGCGCGATTGATCATCTCGACAGCCTGGCGCAGCTGATATACATGGGTGTAAAAGGTGTACAGGCGGTTAGCCCGAACACGATTGTTATGCTGCATATAGCCCTGGGCGGGCAAAATGCCGAAGCCCGGTTCTTCCTGGATAATATGAAAAAGCGTAACGTGCCTTTTGATGTGATCGGGCTTTCGTACTACCCTAAATGGCATGGCACACCTGCCGAACTAAGCGCCAACATGGCGGACCTTGCCAAAAGGTATCCCCAGCAGGTAATGGTTGCCGAATATTCGCAGCTTAAGAAAGAAGTGAACGACATTGCATTTACAGCGCCCGGCGACAAAGCCATCGGCTCATTTATTTGGGAACCCCTCAGCACCTGGGAAGGCATTTTTGACAGGACCGGCAAAGCCAATGAGTTTATGAGTGTTTATCCGGAAATAGCGAAGAAGTACGGCGTGAAATAGGGAAATTGTCTGAACCGCTGATTGTATTTGATTTTAATGATTTCCCGGAATGAAAATGAGATTTACGAAGTTTTTTAAACTTCGTAAATCTGTTCCGGTGAGGGTTTTCAAGTTGAACTAAACAAAAAAATAGTGCAATAGATGCATGTTGCACCAAATAAATAAGCAATAAAGTGATATTAATCATTTTTGCAGCTATGCCAGTCCTATACCTTAGATGAAATTAGTGACTGACCTCATTAAAGCATATAATCCAATATATTCATTATTAATGCGAATCAAGGGTCAAAA
>DHXR01000060.1:3944-5128 GCA_002413785.1 Mucilaginibacter sp. UBA5151 | reverse complement strand
AGAAGAAACGAAAAGGACACTCACTATAATTCAATTATTATGCAAACAGGTGAAAATGAACAGGCCCTAAGAAAGATCATTGATTTTACCAGGCTACTGAGTTTAGGCGTATTACTGGTCCACTTCTATTTAAGCTGTTATCCGGCATTCATGCAATTGGGGTTAACAAAACCGATAATAAATCAGGTACTGCTACCCCTTTCTAAAATGTTGGTTTTTAGGCAGGTTATGTATGCGAAGATTTTTGCCCTGTTTCTACTACTGGTTTCATTAGTGGGCAGCAAAGGCAAAAAGGATGAAAAGATCAGGACGAAAACAATAATTACCTATTGCGTTACCGGGTTGTTGTTATACTTCATCAGTAATTTAATATTGACATTAGGTTACCCTGCTTATACCATCGCCATCCTTTATATCGGTTTAACTTCGTTGGGGTATATTCTATTGCTGTCAGGTGTAAGCCTGCTTTTTAGAATGTTAAAGCTGACATTAGGGAAAGATATTTTCAATAAGGATAACGAATCATTTCCACAAGAAGAAAGACTGCTTGAAAATGAATACTCCATCAATCTACCGGCGATCTATAACCTAAAGGGTAAAAGCCGTAAAAGTTGGATCAACATTATAAACCCTTTCAGGGGGACATTAATTGGCGGCAGCCCAGGATCGGGAAAGTCATATTTTGTGATCCGGCATGTTATTACACAGCATATTCAAAAGGGTTTTACCATGTTGGTATATGATTTTAAGTATGATGACCTTTCTAAGATCGTTTACAATGCCCTGTTAAAATATGGGCATCTGTATAAAATAAAACCGTCCCAATACATCATCAACCTTGAACAGATCATGCACCGTGCTAATCCGTTAGAACCGCAAACCATGCTTGATATAACAGATGCGATAGATTCCAGTCGTACCATTATGCTTGGCCTTAACCGGGAATGGATAAAGAAGCAAGGCGACTTTTTCGTAGAATCACCGATCAATTTTATTACCGCCATTATGTGGTTTTTAAAGAAGTATGAGGGTGGCCGCTATTGCACCTTACCCCATGTTATTGAACTGGCACAGGTAGAATACAAGGAACTTTTTGAAGTTTTATTGCAAGAGCCTGAAATTGAGGTGTTGATTAATCCCTTTGTTTCAGCATGGAAGAATGAAGCTTACGAACAGTTGGAAGG
>DHXR01000060.1:2371-3834 GCA_002413785.1 Mucilaginibacter sp. UBA5151 | reverse complement strand
AATCAGCAAAAGTGCAGTATGATCTTCGATGAGTTCCCTACAATTTATTTTAACGGTATAGATAATCTCATCGCGACCGCAAGATCAAATAAAGTGGCTGTTACGTTAGCTGTACAGGATTACAGCCAGTTAAAAAAAGATTATGGGCGTGAACAGGCGGAAGTGATCTTAAACATTGTAGGCAACGTGATTTTTGGTCAGGTAACAGGCGACACCGCAAAACAATTATCAGAACGATTTGGCAAGATCAACCAGGAGAAGGAAAGTATCTCTATCAATAGTTCAGATACCTCTATTAGTAAATCCGTTCAATTGGACTACGCGGTTCCGGCTTCAAAAATATCCGGCCTTTCATCCGGCGAATTTGTGGGGATGGTTGCCGATGACCCGGATAACAAAATTGACCTCAAAACTTTTCATAGTGCGATACAAAATGACCACGATGCCATAAAAAAGGAAGAAGAAGCTTATCAGCCGATCCCTTCGGTTAGAGAGGTAGATCAGGCAGAGGTATTAATTAACTATCACCAAATTAAAGAGGACATAAAAGTGTTGGTGGAAACGGTTTTGGGTCAACTTTGTTGAATTAAGAAATTATTTTGCTTATTATTTACAAAAAAGCAATTTTACAACGCATCCTTCGTTTAAAATACACTTTGTTTACTATTCTTTTACACTTCCTATAAAAAAAAGGAGGATTTACTAAAGACATTGGTGAACGAATCTTTGTCACCGAGAAGAAACAAGGTCTTGCACAAATGCAATTCGCCCATTTAATTGGGAAAGATCAACTTGAATTCAACGTTTAGAGGCCGGAAATATCAATCCATCCTATATTTATCTTTGTGAAATAGCTAACGGCTTAAATGTATCGCTGTTAGATATCCTGAATAGTTTGCCAGCCTGATCTTTAGGTAAACTTTTCATTTTGAAAGGTATGAAGTGAAATAACCTGCCAATTATTTTTAACTATACCATTATAGTCCTTTTATTTTCAAATAGTGCGCATTAAACAACACAGCCTATAGCATCAGATCTTACTCCATATAATATTTCTTTCACCTGATATGATTGTCTATGAGAAAATTTGCGGAGCGGTTAAACAGCGCACTTGAAAATCAATTAAACGAGGTTTCTTCCAACGGAGAAACATTAGCAGATCGATACAGGGCCTCTATTATGCTTTCCAAAAAAGCGATGGCCAAGCTTAAAAATTATATCCATAGCTATTCCTTTGAAAACACTGAGGATGAAATTCATTTCTTTAAGAAAGTGAAACCTCAGTTTTATAACCGGTACATTTATTTTATAAATGTATATAATCTCATTATGCAAAAGCCGCTTGGTGGGGATGAGATTTTAAAAGAATACATCAACATTGAATTGACTGATTTAAAGCGTTTTTTTGACCACAATCAATCGTTTTATCAATATTACAGGTCTGGGTCAACTCAAATGGATGA
>DHXR01000060.1:1053-2242 GCA_002413785.1 Mucilaginibacter sp. UBA5151 | reverse complement strand
TGGACTTCTAATAAAACTGATATGGTAGAGCTGATCTATGCTTTGGTAGCTTTAGGGGTATTTAATAACGGAAATGCTGAAATTAAATCAGCGATCAATTTCTTTCAGCATATTTTACAGGTGGACCTTGGAGCCTATTACCATAAATACACGGATATTACCCGAAGGAAAAAGGAACGTACTTCCTTTTTGGATAAACTCAAAGTTGCGCTTTTAAGGCGTATAGATGAAAAATTCGCCCTTGATGAACCCATTCAGCAATCAATGCACTTTAATTAAACCCCAATAGTAATAAAATTGTCGGTTTTATATGTTGATCTAAGCATATCTCCTAATATTTCAAATAAAAAACACCTACCTCATGTACAAGGTGTGAATTTTAAATTGTTGACACCCTCACCTTTGTTTTCAGGTTACCACATGGAGTGGTAACTTTTAAACTAAAACCCTATGTTGTCTTCAATTTCCTGGCAGCACTATTTGGCAGCCATAATTATTCTATCCCTCATTTATTACGGGTATGTAGTACTTCGTTATTACCAAAAAGAAATTAGCAACCTGTTTAACCGCAAGCAAGATGCCACAGCACTATTCTCAAATGTTCAAACCGGGCCCTATCAGGTGATGGGCAATGCGAAATCAGATAATGGCGTAACCATCACCGAATCTCAGGACTTGATTTTTTTCCAACCATTAGAAGATCATCCGCCAGCAGGTGAAACCATTGCAGCGGACATTTCCCCATCGCAGGAATTAGCGGTTGAGGCAGGCAATTTAATAGAAGCTTTTAAAGAAATTGACAACAAGCAGGAGTTTATAACGTTGCTTCGGATTTTGATCGGATCTTATAAAAGATTCAAGGATGAAATTGATTTACCAGCAACGCTGAACCGTGTTGTGGAATTATCCAAAGAAAAATTAATGTTTCCTATTGCCTTGACAGATCTGCAAGGTAGCTGGGCATAACGCTTATTAAATTTATAACCCATTTTAAATTAATCATTATGGAATTTCAAAAAACAAAGCTCCGTTTAAGAACGATAACCTTTTTTAAGCAGGTGATAGCAATAATCTCCTTTTTGCTGATTAGCATGTCCCTTTACGCTCAGGATGGTAACGCTGGCATAACCCAAGCTACAACGCAGGTTAAAGGCTATTTTTCAACCGGCACCAGTTTAATGTATGCCAT
>DHXR01000060.1:572-856 GCA_002413785.1 Mucilaginibacter sp. UBA5151 | reverse complement strand
ATTAACAAACCCATAGAGTTCAAAGGGCTCAAAGCACAATATATTGGTTATCTCGCAGTAGGTTTGGTGGTCTTATTAATTGGTTTTGCGATCATGTACCTGATAGGCGTACCTGTTTATTGGTGCATTATCGTAGTTGCCGGATTGGGGAGTGCCTTATTTTACAAGGTATTCAGGTTAAGCGATAAATACGGAGAACATGGCTTGATGAAAAAAGCAGCCAAACATTATCTGCCCAACCATTTAAAGTTCAGTTCCCGAAGGATTTTTTTACGACTAAAAAA
>DHXR01000060.1:0-350 GCA_002413785.1 Mucilaginibacter sp. UBA5151 | reverse complement strand
CATCACTGTAATATCTATTTAACTAAAAAGCCGGATAAATTTAAAAGGTATTCAAGTGGGGTGAGTTTGCTAATGCGAAAGCGCATTGTTCCGGTTCAAACGACTTGCGATGAGTTGTTTAGGGATTTTGAAGACAGCGCCGGTCAATTTGTTAGGGTATTGGAGGACAGCGGCTTAATATCGTTAACCAGGTTAAATGATGACGAACTAACCGGAACTATGAAAACACCGGGCATTTTAGAACAATATTGTTTTCTATTGAATAAGGATCAATCACCTGTTTTGAAGGATATTCATATTCAGGACGAAATTAGAATTGGCGATAACCATTGCCAGCTCTATACTTTAAG
>DHXR01000058.1:26222-44874 GCA_002413785.1 Mucilaginibacter sp. UBA5151 | reverse complement strand
TTTAGGTTATTCAGCAGACCCTATTTATTAAATTAATTAATCCAATAATATTTGCAGCAGGCCTGCGAACGATATGAGATTGAAGAAATGCAATTTCAAGCAATTTTTCATTTTGTAATTTTAGTTGATTTTCAGCTTTCTTCCTTTCTGTAATATCACGTACTATAGCAATAGCCCCTGTGGCATCGGGGAGTATAGTTCTGCTAATCTGAACTTCCACTGTTGTACCATCCTTTCTTCTTAATTTTCTTTCGTCTGTAAATGTCTTGTTTTTCCTTAAATAATCCCATGTTTGTGGAACTTCTGAACGTTCTTCCGGTAAATGGAGATCCAGTACGGTCATGCCGATCGATTCCTCTTTGCTATAGCCCAGCATTTCAGTAGCACTACGGTTCACATCAAAGATTATTCCCCCATCGGTTACCATAAAAATAGCGTCGGCTGCATGATCTACTAACGAATGAAATTTCTCTTCGCTTTTTCCTAAGGCAGTTTGTGTTTTAACGCGCTCGGTAACGTCAATAGCAAGGGAGAGAATAGCCTTACGGTTATTGTAAATTATTCTATGCGATGAGATCTCCATCAGCATTTCTTCACCGTTTTTTTTCACGTGCGTCCATTGGCTGCTTAAAAACGGCTCATCATTGGAAAGCATGGCCCTGGCAAAAGCCTTTATTCTTTCATGTTCATCTTTGTGCCTGTAGTCAAGCACCGTCGCGTTTTTAAATTCTTCTTTTGTGTATCCGTATTTTTTCGCCACTTCATTATTTACTTCAAGTACGTTAAGATTTTCCAGATCCCAAACGATAATTGAAGCCGGATTGTTTTCAAACAGGTGCTTGTATTTTTCCTCAGATTCCCTGATGGCCTGTGCCGCTTTTTTTTGTTCGATAATATCTCTTATGATAGAAATATAGCCGGTTCCCTCGAGTATTCGCACGTTCATTTCGGTATCCACGGTGCTTCCGTCTTTTCTTAAAAATCTCCTTTCATGTAATGAACCTCCAAGCTTATTAATGATATTTAGTTTTAATGAAAGTGACTCCTTCTCGTCGGGCGGCATAATATCAGAAATTTTCATTTTCAGCAATTCATCTTTTGCAAAGTCCAATAAATTACACCCGCTGTCATTTACATCGGTTATCTCCAGGCCTTCATTAAGGATAAAAATAGCATCACCCGCATATTTAATAAAGGACCGGTATTTTTCTTCGGCTTCTTTTGTTTTTTTGTTCCCAATGCGCAAGTCTACGATCAAATCTTTAATATTCCCTACCAGGAAATACGAAAATGGTATTACAAAAACTAATGACAGAATAATTAAGAGAATGAATTTATTTAATCTCTTAATGTAATTATTATGGCTGTTTTGATAGATATCTTTACTGACATGTACTTGTAAATTAATCAATTCGGTTATTTTTATTATAACAGGGTTAATATGCCCATAAAGGTCAATATTACTAATTTGGCCGGGAGCTTGCCCATCTTCTTCTGCCAATATTTTTTTTAGCCGTTCAATATCTGGTTTTGATCGATGCATCAAATCTGCTGCTTGTCCGGCAAGTTGTTTTTCTTCAGGTGTGAGGTAGGTGAGCAGATAGGCTTTCCAGTTAGTCCCGATACTGTCCTCCGATCGCTGTACCTCCCTTAATGCCTGTTTGTACGTAATTTGCAGGTTTTTACTTTGCTGGGCGGTATAAAGGATGGATTCATAAAAAAAACGAATATCTCCTAATTGATCCATAGAAAACACACGGTCATTATAAAGGGTGCGGGTGTTTTGGTTCATCGTATTCATTTGAAGAATACCATAACAGCCCATCCCTATTATAAATCCAGAAAGAACAAATACCAGCAGGTATAATTTTGCAGGGGCTCCCATCCTCCTCATAATCATATAATTTCGTCCTATAAATTTACAGATTAATCTTCAATTCTTCGCAGCCTTTAAAAATCAACTGACCGTAATTATTCAGGTCTGAAATTACATTGAAAAAAACAAAAAGTCGGGGTTTGAACAATATGTTCTTCTGTTTTAAAAAAGTCACTTATGTCCAATTTCCTTGAATGCGAATGAGTATACGGGTAGCGCCCAGACCCTCAAATCACCCCCGGCTCCCACCCTGCCCTGTACTGCCTTGCCAGGTATTTATTGGCATCAGGCAAATTGGTGATTTGCCGGCTGGCGGCGTCATATTTTAACAAATGACCGGAGCGTAAACTGGCGGCGTATAAATTGACCGCTTCTGTAAGTCCTTCGGCTTCCAGGAAACTGCCGGGGTATTGCTGTCCGCTTTTGCATGAATCGGCAAACAGCGTTAAAGCGGATACCATATTATCATGCGCGTACGATTCTATGGGCTGGGTAGTGGCGGCTTCCGGTTTTTTGTGACGGGAAAACAGGCGTGGGTTTTCGATATTAAAACCGGCAAGGATTTTACCTTTTTCTCCCACAAACATCATCCCTTCGGCGGGCAGTTCTTCGTTGTTGGCCATCAGTTCCTCGGGCAGCGAGGGCCTTATGCCGCCGTCGTACCAGCAAAGGTCAACAGCAGGCCTGTCGCCATTGGCAGGGTATTTAAACCGCACCGAACTGGCCATGGGGAACGAGAAATCATTGCGCACGTAATGCGGCACCACGCCGTTCATATTGATAAAATGGCTTAAATTGGGTTCAATAATGGTTGGCGAAGTGAGTTGCAAGGCATTGAAAACCGACCACAGGCTATAATGCCCCATATCGGCCATGGAACCTCCCCCAAAATCATACCAACCCCTGAAAAACATATTTGTATATTCCGGCGAATACGGGCGGTCCGCTTCGGGCCCCAGCCACAGGTTCCAGTTGAGGCCATCAGGCACGGGCACGGTTTCGGTTGGCAGGGTTGGAAACTGCGGCCATACCGGGCGGTTGGTCCAGTTATGCACTTCCTTCAGTTTGCCTATCTTACCCGAATTTATCCATGCCATCACCTGGTCCATTGATCCGTTGGAGTCCCAGGGCACCAGGTGGGTCACGGCCTTGCTCTGGCGGGCCGCATCAATCACCGCTTTGCCTTCCAGCAGCCGGTTGGAGAGCGGCTTATGCATCAGCACATGTTTATTTCTTTTCAACGCGGCTATGGCGAACAGGCCATGCAGGTGATCAGGCGTCATTATTTTAACCGCGTCAACGTCTTTTTCCTTTTCAAGCAGTTCGCGATAATCTGCGTATGCGTTACAGCCTTTAAAGTTATCCCCTCCCCTTTTATTGGCATAAAAAGTATTTACAATATCCTTTCCATTGTCCCTTCCGCCGGGGATGGTATTATCGCCGCCGGGGTTCCAGTCGGCTTTCCCGATGGCGGCCCTGATCTCATCCCTCAACCCGGTCTTCGACCAATCCCTGTACCCTACCGCGTCTTTATTAGGGTCGCACACGGCAACTACCTGCACTCCCGTAACCGCGAGCATCGGCAATAATTCCCTGAAGCCCTGTGTGCCGCAACCTACATAAGCGAGCGTCAGTTTATCGCTTGGCGCTGTAAAACGTGTTCCGCCAAGCACATGCCGGGGCACAATACTGAAAGCCAAAGCGCTCACCGCGGTCATTTTCACAAATTTCCGCCGGTCCATCTGCATTTTGCGACCGGTAGCTTCTTGTTGTTTTTCATCGTTGCAGGCGGGCACATTAGTACCATCATGGGAAAGGTCTTTTTTCATGGTTGCTTAATTTATATTTGGTGATACAAATTAGGCATAATAACCTTCACAAAAAACAGGTCACATACATTTTACATTTATTTGCCACGTAACAGGTGCAGGTATCTGATTTGGAAACCCGGGCGCACCGCAAAAAAGGCCGAAACTAATTCCGGCCTTCCATTTATTAAAATTGAATTTTATTTTTTCAAATGATCCGATATAGGGTGCTCACGCAAAAACTCTTGGACCTTTTCAGCTTTTTTTACAAAATAGGGGTCGTTCGTATAGCTTCTAACCTCATCGCTTACAATAATGTCATCATGTTTTTCTTTTTTTTCCGGGGCTTTCTTAACTACAGGCATATCAGTTCCTTCCATTATTCTGGCTCTATAACGCTTTGTATGGGTGAGCATAATTCTATTTCGCCAAATATTCTACTACCAAATGCAAAAGTTGCATTAACCCCTACGGGGCATTCTGTTTGAATTAAAAATATAGAACTTTTACATAAACATTATAAAGCGAAATTAACTTCCCTCACCCAAACATATAAGAGCCAAAATTAGTTTATGATGAATTGGGGTAAGCAACTGTTCCACAGTAGATTTTCCTGCTCCGTTTGAGCCGGTGATAATATACAGCTCCGGCATTTTAAATTAGCTTATGCTCTCTCCGAAAGTATTGGGCCTGTTTGCCGGTCAGTTCCCTGACTATAGTAAATGATCGCTGGCCGGGTGCAACTGAAACAATTTTGATGGAATTGTCCGGATATTCCAGATAACTTTGATTTTTGGGTAACTCACCGGATCAAATCATAAAAGTTTGGCCTTTATCCAGTTTTTGTTTTCTTAAACGCCTTACAACTGTTCCGCTGATTTCTTTAAATTCCTCAATAATTCCCATATCCCATATCAGAAGATGACATGACTTATCCAAATTTACGAAAAAAATTTAAAGAATCTTCAATCGCTTAAAACTGTTTTCTCGGCCTTTTCTTTTTTATTTCTTCGTCGGGCCTTCCAACTTTCTGGTAAGATGGTTTGGGAGAGAAATTGCCTGCATATTTGGTAAAAGGCTTTTTAGCCGGAGTTGGTTTGTCTTCGGTTATTTTAACACTCAGCACCCTGTCGCCAATAGCTGTACCATCCAGGGCCTCAACCGCACGTTCAGCCCCTTCCTTGTCTTTCATCTCCAAAAAGGCATACCCTTTGCATTTGCGGGTCTTCTTATCGCGGACTATCTTAATAGTGCTTACATCGCCATGCAGACCAAACAGCATAACAAGCTCAAGTTCCGTGATATCTATGGGAAATCCTCCCACAAAAAGTTTGATCATAAATTAAAACACAAATATTGCCTGCAAATATACTGACAAAAAAAGCAAATTAAATGTACGATAAACGGGACATTTTACCGAAGATAAAAAAAAGGCCAAAAAAAACACCCCGGTTAAACAACTGTACTATACTATTATACATCACAAAGCTGTTTTAATAAGGTTCAATCCTTAACCCATAAGTGATAGCAGTCATATTTTATATGCTGATTTTTTTTATTCTTTGCACTTTTATTATGATCATATATAAACAGTTTTCATTCGACTCGGCACATTTCCTGCCGAATGTCCCCGCCGGCCATAAGTGCAAAGAGTTGCATGGCCATACTTATCACCTTACCATTTTTGCCGAAGGGGAAGTACTGAAAGAAGAAGGATGGGTTTTAGATTTTACAGATCTTAAAAAAGTGGTTAACCCTATCATTGATACGATTGATCACAAGCTTTTAAATAATATTAAAGGGCTGGAAAACCCAACCACCGAAGTACTTTCCATTTGGTTGTGGAAACAGATAAAACCTTCGCTACCCGCTTTAAAAAGAATTGAGTTGAAAGAAACCACCACCTCTGGCGTCATCTATGAAGGAGATTGAATATTTTAGGTCTTATTAATGTCTGAGGTTTTCTTATTCACCCCTATAAATTACCCCTATTGCAACCAATTAGCTAATGGGCCCGCAATAATTTCAATACAAACCTTGCAGTCTTTATTAACAGGCGAGGTTTTTATTAACATTTAATCAATAGCAAATCAATTAAAGGTTACCTTAACAGCCGTATTACCGAAACCGGTATAATAAAATGGCTGCAATAGTTCCCCGTTCATCCAACATCCCAAACGATAAAATACATGAAAAAAAAATTAATTTTAATTACAGCGATAGTATTCGCTTACCAGGTTTCAAACGCCCAAACTGAAAAAGGCAGCCAAACGCTTGGCCTGAATTTTGGCTTCAGTTCAAGCAATTCAAATTATGTTACAGTTATCCCCTCAACATCACCCCTGACTACCAGTATCAACAGTTTTAATATCGGGCCAACCTACAGCTATTTTATTGCGAATAATTTAGATATCGGTGCATCTTTATCGTATTCATCATCAAGCACCACAAACACTACCGGAAATATTGCTACAACCAATGACACCTATCCAACAAATGTAACTTCAGGTAATTTTACCGGAACCTTATTTATCCGTAAATATTTTATGTACAAAAACAAAATAGGTTTCCGCGCAGAGGGCTATGCCGGCCTTTCCACCGGTACCGATAAAGACACTTATTCACCAACCTATACCGCCTCCAATTACAAAACCAATACTAATTATTACAGCGGAGGGGCCGCCATCGATCTGTTGTTTTTTCCGTCAAAAAATTTGGGTGTTTCAGCATCCCTGGCCAATTTAGAATATTACCATTTTACATATACATCTACATATACAGCCAATAACACTAACCAGGCACATAACAATGGCGATAACCTTACCTTTAGTTTTATTAACAACGGGTTAGCGCTATCGGTATTTTATGTATTTGGAGGTAAATAATCGCTTCCATAATTTAGCACAGCAATAAATATCAAGCTTTGTCAGCATCCAAAGCTGACGAAGCTTGATTTACCCTAATCCTTTTTAAATAAATCAATGGTTTTGTGTACAAGGATACAGATCCCTACATAAAATATCCCGCCAAATACATAGTTCTATTTGACCGTATTATTGAAATGTCCGATGCGGGGCATGCAAAATCCTTTTCATGACCAGGATTTCGCAGGTTAATTTGTTTTAAAATAAACAATTCAGCCGAATTGCTCCGGCTGAATACTTGAAGCAGGCGGAAGCCATGTGGGACCCCATAGCCTAAACGGCACACAGGATGACATTCTTAACTTTAATCAGCTGTTATCGAATCTTTACTTGTTAATTTTCAAGGACGGTTTTAAAAAAAAAGTTAAAAAAACTGCAACTTAAAAAAAACAATCATCGTATAACAACATTCATTGAGCGCCCTGCTCATCAATAATTTATCAAATCAAAAAATTCCCCGGCGCGAGGCCAGGGGAATTTTTTATTACGAATGTAACACATAACTTTTACATAATCAACACCGTACACGCATTAAGTTTTAGTTTTTTAGTTTAAATAGTTCATAGGATTAAATTTTTCAGGTAGCCGGGAAGGAATTTCCGGCTATTTTTTTTATCACAGATTTAAGATGATTTTTTTGATTGCACTGTTGTTGACTACCCAAAAGTCACCAATGACCAATGACCTCACACCAGCGCTTCCGCTATTTCAACGAAGCCCTTTTCCCTTGCCAGGTCGGCTGGGAGTTTACCTCCTTCCATGCGGATACTTACATCGGCGCCATGTTCAAGTAGCAGGATAAGCAGGTCAATATTCCCGTTTTGGGCTGCGGAATGAAGCGCGGTAGCCCCGGCCTGCTGTTTCACATTTACCTGGGCGTTGTTTTCAATCAGCATACGGGCAATCTGGGTATAGTTGCCGGCAACAGCAGAATGCAGCGGATATACCCTGAACCCATTATTCGAGGGCAAATTTACATCGGCGCCTTTTAACACCAGGTAACGTGCAATATCGTAATGACCAAAATAACAGGCCAGGCAAAGCGGCGTGAAGCCATCTTCCGCAAAAAAGTTTATGGATTCGGGATGGGTATAAACCAATTGTGTTACTACGTCAAACTTCCCGGCCGACGAGGCTTCGAACAAATTGATCTCATCCAGGTACTTCAGGAGCAGGGCCGTAACCTCCGGCTTTTTAAAATAACAGGAAAGCATCAGCGGCGAAACATGGTGACTGGTACGGGCCCTTACAAGCGCAGGCGTCTCTTTCAGCAAGGCGTCCAGGCCGGCAAGGTCCGTGTTGGTAATGTATGTTTCCAGCTTTTCGACACTCATTTTTTACGTTTTACTGTCATTTTTTACGGCTGATTATATCCGGGCAGCCTCTTTCTTCGTTATTTATTTACGCTGATTTAACATGCCAGCTTCAATAATACTAAAAAATTAAAATATCAAGCTAAATATATGTTTAATCTTTTAACTTTATATTTGTAAAATATCAGGGTTACATCAGGATGCCGCTAAAAGGAAATCAGTTTAAATCAAATAGTTTCAAGCCAGAAAATCAGTCCCGCCAATCTTCCTCAAAAGTTGAAAAGGAACGGCCTGTGAAGCAAAAGCAGGAATACCGGCGCCCAACCAACCTGGCGGATAGTCGTTTTATAAAAATTCTCGGCCTTTTTTCGCTGTTGCTTTCAGTGTATTTTCTTGTTGCTTTCACTTCCTACCTGTTTACCTGGCAGGAAGACCAAAGTTATGTTTCACCTGCCAATGGCGGCTGGGGCAACCTCTTTAAAACCGCACAGGAGCTAATGGAAAATCGGGCGATTAAAACCCCCATTGTTGAAAACTGGCTTGGCAAATTCGGCGCATTGCTTTCAAACCAGTTTATTTATGAGTGGTTTGGTATAGCATCCTTCCTGTTTGTTTTTGTCTTTTTTAACATCGGATACCGCCTGCTTTTCAGGATCAGGTTGTTTTCTATCAGTAAAACACTGGCCTATTCTTTTTTTTGCATCGTATTTATCTCTGTCGCCGTAGGTTTTGTCCATGCATTTATTGCGGATACCCCTAATTACCCCGAAGGTGAGTTTGGCTACTGGAGCAACCGCCTGCTTGATGCACAGATAGGGCAAACAGGTACAGGCGGCATATTAGTTTTTGCGGCACTTACCCTGTTGGTTATTGCCTACAATATTGATTTTAAGCTGCCAAGGCGTGAAGACAAAACAGTTTCGTCGGTGCAGGTAGGTGATTTTGTCCCTGAACCGGCCAGTCGGGATGATAATGAAGATATTGACCAGCCTCTGGAATGGCCAGGCCGCACAAACAAAGATAATCCTGAAAATAAGGTGCGCCCAGGAGGACTCAAACCGCAGCCGCCGCTGGAGCAAACCCCTATATTTCATGAACCGATAGTACTGACGCCCAATCCACGTAGTGAAGATAATGAGCCGAAATTTGAAAACGAAATCCCGCTGACTGTCGGCATTACCAGGCCCACGCCTGTTTTAAACATCGAAAAAGACGATGACGACCAGGCTAAAGGCCTTGTTGAACAGTTTGGCACTTACGATCATACACTTGACCTTCCCTCTTATAAATACCCAACACTTGATCTGCTGGAAAATTACGGTTCAAACAAAATAAGCGTCCACTCCGATGAACTTGGCGCCAATAAAAACAAGATCGTTGAAACGCTGAACCATTACAACATTGAAATTGATAAAATAAAAGCGACCATAGGCCCCACGGTTACTTTATATGAAATTATCCCGGCGCCGGGTGTCAGGATCTCGAAGATCAAAAACCTGGAGGACGATATTGCTTTAAGTTTGGCGGCATTGGGTATCCGTATCATCGCCCCTATGCCGGGAAAAGGCACTATTGGTATAGAAGTGCCGAACCAAAACCCCGAAATGGTTTCGATGCGTTCGATGCTGGCTTCCGAGAAATTTCAGAATACCAATATGGACCTGCCCATTGCGCTTGGCAAAACCATCAGTAACGAGGTATTTATAGCCGACCTGGCCAAAATGCCGCACTTGCTGGTTGCCGGGGCCACAGGTCAGGGAAAATCGGTTGGGATAAATGCCATATTGGTATCGTTGTTATACAAAAAACATCCTTCCGAACTAAAATTTGTATTGGTTGACCCTAAAAAGGTGGAGCTTACCCTTTTCAGGAAAATTGAGCGGCATTTTCTGGCTAAACTTCCGGATGAGGCCGATGCCATTATTACCGATACCAAAAAGGTGGTTAATACGCTAAATTCATTGTGTATTGAGATGGACCACCGCTATGATTTGCTGAAAGACGCCGGGGTACGTAATGTTAAAGAGTACAACCAAAAATTTGCAAGCCGCAAAATACCAAATCCCGAAATTCATCGCTACCTGCCTTTTATTGTACTGGTGATTGATGAATTTGCCGATTTGATGATGACGGCGGGTAAAGAAGTAGAAATGCCTATTGCCCGGATAGCGCAACTGGCACGTGCGGTGGGGATCCACCTGGTAATTGCTACGCAAAGGCCTTCGGTAAATATTATTACAGGTACAATCAAAGCCAACTTCCCTTCGCGCCTGGCCTTCAGGGTTTTATCAAAAATAGATTCGCGCACCATATTGGATAGCGGCGGCGCCGATCAGCTGATAGGCCGCGGGGATATGCTGCTGTCAACCGGCAGCGACCTGATCAGGCTGCAATGCGCGTTTGTTGATACGCATGAGGTAGAACGGATATCCGACTTTATCGGCAACCAGCGCGGCTATCCTTCAGCCATGTTACTGCCAGAATATGTCGGCGAAGGTGAAAGCAGCAGCTCAAAAGAATATGACCCCGATAACCGCGACCCTATGTTTGAAGAAGCCGCCCGCCTGATTGTGATGCACCAGCAGGGTTCAACTTCGCTCATTCAGCGTAAAATGAAATTGGGTTATAACCGTGCCGGCAGGATCATTGACCAGTTAGAAGCGGCAGGCATTGTTGGCCCGTTTGAAGGCAGCAAAGCACGGGAGGTTCTGTATCCGGATGAATATAGCCTTGAAAGGTATTTGGAAGTGCTTCAAAAACAAAATAATAATTGAAAAATATTGTCTGAATCAGAATTTACAGAATTAAATAATTTACAGAATTTTAGCCGTCCTTTTCAAATCGGTGAAATCAAAAACAAATCGGTGAAATCACCCTGCAAAAACATAATGAAAAAACTACTTATACTCCCCTTTTTAATACTGATTACAACCTTTTCATTCGCACAGAAAGGCGCAGAAAAAGATGCCGCCGCCAAAGCAATTTTAGATAAGGTGGGCGAGAAATACCGCACTTTTGAGGTGGTAAAAACCGATTTCGATTTCACGCTTGAAAATTCCCAGGCCGGGGTTAAAGAGACCCAAAGCGGTACGTTGATCGCTAAATCAAAAACCAATAAGTTCAGGGTAACCATATTCAGCGCCGGAACATCGGCTAAACAGGAAATTGCACAGGAGATCATCAGTGACGGTAAAACCCAGTGGACCTACCTTAAAAAGGACAATGAAGTACAGGTGAACAATGTTGACAACAGCGGAAACGGGCTAAACCCCGCACAGGTATTTACCATTTATGAGCATGGCTATAAATATATTTACAATGGGGATACTAAAGTTGGCGGCAGAACCTACCAGGAAATAGACCTTACCCCGGAAGATCTCAATAAACCATTCTTTAAAGTGCGTTTGATGATAGATAAGCGGAAAAAGCAGATCTACAGCGCGCTGATATTCGATAAAAACGGCAACAGATATACCTATACCCTGCGCAGTTTTGTGCCCAATATCAAGGTTCCCGATAATACATTCTCTTTTGATCCAAAGATGTACAAAGGCGTTGAGGTGGTGGATTTGAGGTAGAGATTGGCAGTTGGAGTTAGTGTCTTCTGTCTTAAAACCATTTTAAATCGTAAATCCGAAATAATCGTTACCTGCTAAAAATTATTACTTCACCGAGCGGGCCATCAGGTGTAGTAGTCCCTTGGCTAATCGTTAACATACGATCAGTAAGTGCTGATATTTTGAATGTCCCGACTTCGAAATCAAAAGCACATAAACAGGGTGTTGGATTTGAGGAGTGTGAAATATAAATCTGATTGTCCGAAATGAGGCTATAACTTGCAGTGTCTATGCTAATACTTCCCTCTTTAAGGGACAACTTTCCGCCTGCTTCAAAATCGTAATAGTCGGTTGACACTCCGACATACTTATTAGTTCTAGTTGAGCCATTTAATGGCAGATAAGTGGAGTCACTTATCAAATTCCACCGGCCGATTATACTGGGATTTGAAGCGTTTTGAGTTTTTTTGCATGAAATTAATGCAGATGCTCCTAAACATGTTAATAAAATTGCAACAAGGTTTTTCATGGTTTTTAGATTAGTTATGATTCAGCAACATTTACTAAACCAAAATTTTTTATAAATATACAAATTTAATCGCCGTTTTAAAATGAACTATCTACCGAAAAAAGACATTTTTATACTGGTGCCTTTCGGATAGGCAGGATTCGGCGTAATCAATGATTTTGTTCTTTTCGAGCTCATCCAGCTTTATCTTTATCAGAAAGTAATCAACCTCTACAGGAACGTCCAAAGCAAAATATTTATGGTTTAGGCACGCTGATTTGCAACCCGACTCCTCAAAAATTCCACGAATTTTATTTATATCCTTACCTTCAGCCAATATAATAACCTGAACAGTTGAATTACCTGAATGCTGCACCGTTTTGCGGTAAGTTAGCATGTCTTCCCGATGGCTATATTCGGCCCATACAACATCACCCGTAGCAAGATTGGGGGCATAAAACGGAATCTTGCCTATTTTGTAATAGCCGAATTCCTTATTTACAACTTCCCCCCAAAGGGTTTCGGTGGTTTCCTGATCCAATATATCGCTATAAAAGCGGAAAAGTATTTTTACTAAATTATCTTCGGGCATTTGCTTATTCAAATTGACTTCCAAATTCATTAAAGCCTAATTCATCTAATCTACTTCTGTTTATTTTATCTTGTTTAGATTTCCAGGTATAAAAAGCCAATGTTTTTAGATTTTCAGGGAATGCACTATTTGAAAAATCTCCAAAATCAATTGCGGTCCCGGCAATTCGAAGGTCTGTTAAAGATACTAATTGTTCAAGCCCACTTATCTTTCGCAAAGTCTTACAATTCAAAATTTTAACATCCACCAATTTGTCCAGTTTAGGAAATTGTATTTCGGCAAGTTTGATTTCATCTTGAATTAAAAGGTTTTTTAAAGATTTAAAATTCTTGAGTGCCGATAAATCATTAAATCCTCTCACCCATATTATATCAAGATTTTCGATTGTATTTTCCGCAATTTCATTGATATTATCCCTACCGCCCAAAATTATTCTCAACGTTTTAAGAGATTTGATATGATTAATAAAATCTAACGGGACTTTTCTGACTGAATTTAATGACAGCGTTTCTAATTGGTTAAGGTTTGAAATTGAATTAATGTTTTTAGTATGCCCTGCTATCTGCAAATAAGTTAAGTTCACATAATCACAAAGAAATTCAAGGTTAAGCGCTTTGCTCCTGGTGTCCAGAATAGATAGACTATTAACCTTCTTTAAGTTCTCATACGACAAAATATCTAAGTCCTCTAATTCAAAGATCCCTATACCTACTTTTTCGAGAAAATTAAGCTGCTTCAATTTATCTATATTTTTTGCCTGAACGACACAATCTATCGATAAGGACTTTACATTTGGTATGTGCTCAAGAAATTCACAGTCAATTCCTCTTATTCTGCTGTCATAAAATCTTATTGTAAATTTAGAGTCGTTGGCTGACGCAAGAGCATCCAATTGTGCTAAAATTTTTTCCGTATATATTGGTTTAGAAAATTGAACTATAACTTCATCGTTATCCCGCAATTTTTCATTTATGAGTTGTTCGTCTATCGCTTCAGGGTCTTGTACTCGAAATTGACTCATAAATACTAATGATCAAAGGTAAACTTATTGACTGGTTCTCTATAGTCAATCATCTATTCGGCATTCCCCGCCTTTTTCCGCCGTTCCATTACTTCCCGCCAGGTGGTTAAAATAAAACCATTTTTCTCTAAAAATGCTTTTAGCCTGGGGTCGGTCATGGCCAGCAGGTCGCCTTTGCGTTTTTTGCCGGTATCTGAAATATACTTAAAGTTAGGCGATGGATTGGTGCAATGCATAATCACCATTGTTAAACCCGGACTTAACCTGCCAATGCTTTCAATATAATGATCGGTGTACCATTTCTGAATTTCCTCATCTGATTTATTGTCCACATCGGGCATATTCCATTCGTAGCTGGAGTTATGCAGGTCGTCCAATACCGGCAAGCCTTTTTTCCAAAGCATCTCCCCTATTGTTTTAGCTTTATCCAGGGTCTCAGGCTCAGGTATTGCCATACCTTCTTTGTATTTCCCCTGTTTTTTCAGCTCCGCAATAGTAGCGGCTTTGGCTTCGTAGCGGTAAAACAGGTCATCCCCGCCGGGAAACATCACCGGGATCTGTTTTTCGATACCCAGCTGTAAGTATTTCTCCATAAAGGCATCTTTGGCAAACAAAGTGCCCATGTGCGAATCGAGGTGAGTAGGCTTAAAACCCATGCTTAAGGCACGGTCGAGCTGCGCCCGTATTTCTTTATCAATTTCATCCGCAGAAGCGTGAAAATAAACAGCCTCCACCGAGGGGTACAAACATCCCTGTTTATCTACCAGGCCTGGCACAGCAACTTTTCCTGCCAGCGGCCCCCAGCGGTAATTATCCCACTCGGAGGTAAGCGTTAAATGCAAACCGGCATCCATATCGGGGTGTTCTTTAATGTATTTTACGATTTCGGGCACCCAGGGGCAAGGCATCATTACACTGGTAGAGGTTGATACGCCCTTGCCAATAGCCATCTCCACACCCTCGTCCGACTCATGCGACATGCCTGCATCATCTACATGCAGTATCAATACCCTTGAGCCTTTGGGCCAGCCCAGGCGCTCGGCAAAGGTTTTTGTTTGTTGTGCTGTTGCTGCAATAGCAAAGCTGATAAATAGTGATAACAGCGTTAACTTTCTCATGTTTTAAAATCTGTATTGCTGTCATCCAGAGCACGGAGAAGGATCTTCCCGAAGCGATATCGGCTACATATATGGCGTAGAAGATCCTTCGCTGCACTCAGGATGACAGAGTGGTTTGTTTTATTTATATTAGGCTATACCCTGATATAAATTTTATTCTTATCCAAAATCTTACCAAACAGCAAGCAAACCAGCATATAATAAATGGCAAATAATAAAGATCCTATGGCTCCGGCCGAGATCACCTGAAACACTTTTACGCTCATAATCTCGTTAAAATTCATTTTATTGATATAAAACCAGCCGACTACGAATCCAAAAAAATCGCCGAAAACATAAATGGCCAGCGGGTTTTTACCAAATGTCGTAAAAAATGAAGTCCAGTTTAGTGGGTTCCGATTCCGCATTTCAACTACATAAACCAGTGACGAAATTAATATAAGGTCGATCCCTACGGTTAACAATACAAAAGAACTTGTCCATAATTTTTTGGCAATCGGGAAGCTCATGTTCCAGCAAAGTGCCAGGAAAATAAACAGGAAGCCTACCAACAACAGTCTGGAAATCATTTCGTAGGTTTTGCCTTTCTCCTGGATAAACTTACCTGCGTAATAACCACAAATAACATTTACGATGGATGGCAAGGTGCTTAAAATACCTTCAGGATCAAAGGCTACACCTTCGCCATGGTACATGTGATTATCCCCCAAAACCAATTTATCGAGATAAGTGCCATAGTTAGTAAGCATTCCGTAAGGGTTGCTATGATCGCCGAAAATAAGGAGTATTACCCAATAACCAACCAAAAGTAAAATGCTAATGGCGATAATGGCATTTTTCGATTTGATAAAATAAACCGTCAAGGCGGCAAACAGGTAGCAAAGTGCAATGCGCGGCAAAACCCCCAAAATTCGGATATGGCTGAAGGAGCCAATTGACCAGCCGCCATTAAGCTGGTGATGAACGGACCCCAAAAACTCAAGGCAGTAAGCTACCAGGAAGATCAGTGCTGATCTTTTTAAAATTTTAAAAATAACAAGCCCATTGCTTAACCCTTCAAATTTTTTCATGGCAAAACTCATGGCATTCCCCATTGCGAACAGGAAGGATGGAAAAACCAGGTCGGTAGGTGTAAACCCGAACCATTTGGCATGATCCAATGGCGCAAAGGATATATCGCTGCCCGGATTATTTACGATAATCATAAAACAGATGGTCATTCCGCGAAAAACATCCAGCGAAGTAAACCTGTTGTTATTTTGTTCCATATTTCCCTGATTTTAAACCCTGATATAAATCTTATTCTTATCCAAAATCTTACCTAAGGTCCAGCATACCAGCATGTAGCAAATAGCAAAAAGCAATGAGCCGATAGCGCCGGGGGCGATTACCTGGAAGATCACCTGATTTATCCAACTGTAGAAAGTTGTGCCATGTACATTTACCATATAAAGAATAACCACGAAGAGCTCCGAAAATATATAGATGGGTAGCGGATTTTTACCAACAGTGGTAAAAAATGAAGTCCAGTTTGCTTTGTTCCATGCTTTTACTTCCACAATATAAATAAGCGCCGAGATCCATACCAGGTCGATACCTGTGGTTAGCAACACAAAGGAACTTGTCCATAATTTTTTAGAGATAGGGAACGACATATTCCAGCACAGCGCAAGGAAAATAAACAGGAAACCGTATAACATCAGCTTCGAAATAGTTTCAAAACCCTTACCTTTTTCCTGAATAAATTTACCGGCATAATAGCCAATTATCACATTTACAATTGCAGGTAATGTGCTTAAAATCCCTTCCGGTTCAAAGGCTACCCCTTCGCCGTGGTAAAGATGAGCATCGCCAATTACAAATTTATCAAGATAAGTGCCGGCATTGGTTAACATGCCGTAAGGGGCTGTATGATCGCCAAAAATAAGCAGCAATACCCAGTACCCAACCAACAGCAGGCCGCTGATAACGATTATGGCTGTTTTTGAAGATATAAAATAAATAAGCAGTGAGGCAAACAGGTAACACAGGGCTATGCGCTGTAATACGCCAAAAATGCGTGTAGTGCTGATTGGCGATAATGACCATCCGCTGGCAGCATGGTGCACAAACGGGAACCAGTACATCAGGAAACCTAATAAAAAGATAATAGCGGCCCTTTTAAATATCCTCCAAAATACGGAACCTGCAGCCATACCGATAAACTTCTTTTGTGAAAAGCTCATGGCGTTGCCAACTGCAAATAAAAAGGATGGGAAAACCAGGTCGGTAGGCGTAAAACCAAACCATGCGGCATGTTCAAGCGGGGGAAAAGGCGCCGCGCCGCTACCGGGGGTATTTACAATGATCATAAAACAAATGGTCATTCCGCGAAAAACATCCAGCGAAAGAAACCTGTTGGCATTTTGGTCCATTTCAATAAAAGGGTTTAAAATTAGTTAGGGAAATAAAATACAATATAGCAATAGTAATTAATTGCCTCCAAATATAATCTTACCTTCCACATTTACAAAACATCGTAAACATTTTTAAAATGTTTTATAAAGTCGGGGTTGGAGATTAGTCTAAAATAAAGCCTTGATGTTTCAGTAAAATAAATATTGAAAAGAAAGCATTGTTGATTTTTTTAACACGGAGGACACCAGGAAGCCACTGAGAACACAGAGAAATAAGATGAAATCCATGAGGTTGTAGTGGAAAACAGACTGTCTCAGCGGCCTCTGTGACTCCTCCGTATCTTTTTGTTAAAATTTAATGAATGGTTAGTTAACTCCATAACCTTCAATTTTTCTTACTGACTTTCCGACTTTCGGACTTAAAAATTTCCTATTTTTGAACATCAATGCTTACCGTTACAAACCATACGCTCGAAAAACTGGAAATGCTGCTGAAAACTACCGGCTACCGGGTACGGTACGAAAAAGGTAATTTTAAAACCGGGGCCTGCTTGTTGCAAAACAGCAAAGTAGTAGTAGTTAATAAGTTTTCGGGACTGGAAAGCAAAATACTGGCAATAAGTGAACTGGCGCGCGATCTTGACATGGATTATAGCTTGCTGGATGAAAAACAATTGGCTTTTTTACAGCAATTAAAACAAACAAAACTGGAATTTTGACAATCACTTTTTTAGGTACGGGAACTTCACAGGGTGTGCCTGTTATTGCCTGCAACTGCGAAGTTTGCACTTCGGCCGACCCGCGGGACAGTCGTTTGCGGACTTCCGTATTGGTTGAAGACGAGGGCCAGGTGATCGTTATTGATTCGGGACCCGATTTCAGGTACCAGATGCTAAGGGCCAAAGTGCAGCACCTGGACGCTATTGTTTTTACCCATGAGCATAAGGACCATATTGCCGGGCTGGACGACATCAGAGCTTTTAATTATAAACAAAAAGGCCCGGTTGATGTATATGCCGATTTCAGGGTACAGGCTTCACTTAAACGGGAGTTCTTTTATATTTTCGAGCAGTTTAATTATCCCGGGATCCCGCAGTTAACGCTGCATACTATCGGGCTTGAGCCGTTTAACATCGGTAAAATAAAATTTATACCCATTGAGGTGATGCACTATAAATTGCCGGTTTTAGGGTTCAGGATAAATGATTTTACCTATATCACCGATGCAAAAACGGTTTCGGAGGAGGAAAAAGAAAAAATAAAAGGATCAAAAATACTGGTGATCAATGCCCTGCAAATGCAAAACCATATATCACATTTCACTTTAGATGAAGCAATTGCTTTTGCTGAAGAAATGGGTGCCGAAAAAACTTATTTTACACATATCAGCCACCGTTTGGGGAAACATGAGGCTATCTCAAAAATACTTCCCGGCAAAATTGAACTGGCATGGGATGGATTGAAGCTGCTTATCTGAACACGAACACGATTTTAAGGATTTAACAGATTTACAGGATTTTTTGGCGGCAGATTTATGCG
>DHXR01000058.1:19209-26051 GCA_002413785.1 Mucilaginibacter sp. UBA5151 | reverse complement strand
TCCTATAAATCGTGTCAAAGCTTCACGAAACTTACCCGCTCTATAGTACCCCTGTAGCTTCCTAAATGCCCCTTATGGCGCACATCAATTTTGCCGCGGATAGTAAGGCTTTTGTTATTTAACTGGGTAAACTTGCCATCGCTGTATTCAAATATCCCCTGGCGGGTACCAACTAAATAAAGGGGGCAATCCTGGCTGAAATTTATCCACAGTGCACGTTCGCTGGAGTGATCAACAAACAGGCTGTCGTTTACCAGCGCCGATTCATCTTTCCCTTCTTCATAGGTGCCGTCAACCTCTATATATTTCTGGTCGTAATCGTCAATACTATCAATTAAGCGGGTAAAACTAATGCGCTTAAAACTGATCCCGGCATCGCAATCACTTTGGTAGGTCTTTTTGCCGCTTTTACTTTTACATGATTGGAAAACAATAGCGAGTGCCACAAACCCTAAAATCGCGGCTTTATAAAATATGGTATGAAAGACTTTTCTATGAGTAATTGCCATAAGTGAAAACTGATTAAATATCCGTTACAATGGCTTTTACCATATCCCTCCTGCGGAAAATTACCCTTTAGACCATTTGTACATCAAAAAGTTTAATGGGTAATTTAGGAAAAATTAGGCCTTTTTACAATTTAAAAAACAATATTACATTTAAAACAAATTAACAATTATGAACAGAAGACTATTTATAGCTTTTTTGATGCTTTTTGCGATGGGCGCCAAAGCACAGCAAAAAGTAATTCATTTGTACGACGGACCCGCGCCAGGCACCGAAAACTGGAACTACAATGAAAAGGAATATACAAATAGTGTATTACATTCCACCCTGGCGTACAACATTTCCCAGCCTACTTTAACAGTTTACCCCGCCGACCCGGCCATTGCAACCGGTACAGGTGTAATTGTTTGCCCGGGTGGCGGCTTTTATATTTTAAGCATGACCAGCGAGGGTACCGACGTTGCACACTGGCTTAACCAGAAAGGCATTACCGTATTCATATTAAAATACAGGGTCGGTCAAAGTGTAACGGACGATCCGGGTAAGGAATTGGGTGAGAACATGAGAAAAAGCGATTTCGCGGATAAAATTAAGCCGATCATTCCCTTTTCAATTGCGGATGGCCATGCAGCCGTGAAATACGTTCGCGCACATGCAGCTGAATATGGTATTTCCCCTTCAAGGATTGGCATTATCGGATTTTCTGCCGGGGGCACGGTGGCAGCTTCCTCGGCTTTTAATTATAATGCCGATGACCGCCCCGATTTTGTAGCGCCGATTTATGCTTATATGCCACCCGCTTTACAGGGTTCCCTGGTAGCCAACGAGCCGCCGATGTTCCTGGCAGCAGCAACTGATGACCAGTTGGGACTTGCTGCGCATAGCATTGATCTGTACAGCAAATGGCTGGTGTCAAAACATATTACTGAAATTCATATCTACGCAAAAGGCGGGCATGGGTTTGGTATGCGCAAACAGGATATCCCTGCCGATAACTGGATCGACCGTTTTGGCGACTGGCTGGGGCAGCAAGGATTTTTAAAACCAATTGACCCCAAAGTTGTGGCACACCTGGACCAGATGGAGAAAAACAATAAATATGCAGGCTACCTCTTACGCAAAGACTGGCCGAATTTAAAACGATATGAGAGCCAGAACGCCCAGGTAGCCCCGCCCCTGAAAGGTGAAAAAAGGGTTGTATTTATGGGTAACTCCATTACCGACGGCTGGAAATATGTTGATTCATCGTTCTTTTACGGAAGGCCTTATTACGACCGTGGCATCAGCGGCCAAACCACCGGGCAAATGCTGTTGCGTTTCCGCGAGGATGTGATCAATTTAAAACCTGCCATTGTGGTTATCCTTGCCGGGATAAATGATATTGCCGAAAATAACGGCCCCTCGAAACTCGAAGATGTTTTTGGCAACATTGTTTCTATGGCTGAACTGGCAAGGGCAAGCCATATTAAGGTGGTACTTTCTTCAGTGATGCCTGCTTTTAGTTTTCCATGGAGGCCAACCATAGACCCCAAACCGGGTGTAACTGCGCTTAACGCGATGATTAAGGACTATTGCGACAAAAACGACATAGTTTACCTTGACTATTTTACAGCCATGGCCGATGAGCGCAGGGGATTGCCAAAGTCATTATCAGGCGACGGCGTTCACCCTACCCTTGCAGGCTATAAAGTAATGGAGCCGCTTGCCGAAAAAGCGATTGATGAAGCGATGAAGAGGAAGAAGTGATAAGATTGTTTGTTAAGAACACCCTGAAACTTACGAAGTTTTCAAAACTTCGTAAGTTTGTTCGTTTTCGACCCTGGGTGAGGCACAAAAAAAGTGCGTTCCGTATCTCAACCCGGAACGCACCCATGTTTTATTAAAACATCGATCAACTAAACTCAGATCTCATGGTCCAAGGTCTTTAATATTTTTTATTTATGTTTTTCATTCGTATTGCTCAAACCAAAACCCCGTTTTAAAAGGTTCTGCTGTCATCAGGTAAAATGCAGGGCAATTTTTTATTATTCAGAAATTTGTAAATGATTTGCAGCTTCGGGAACAGGTTAAACCGATAAAGCACATCGCTTTAAGGTAAACCCGCAAAAACATTCAGGAATTATTCAATAACCAGGCAGAATACATACCTGTGCTAAAATCTTAATACAGCGTTAAAACGCATGATCAGTAAATAACCTGAATTTAGGGTACGCGAAGCATGCGGGAAGAATCCCGTTAGCAAAATGACCGTGGCGGCTGTTTGGGGATATCAATACACCTATTTGTAAGTGGTTGATTGTAATCTGTAGTTTGCGGGATTAAATCAATAACCGGCGCTTGTATAACGATTTGATTAAAAGTAAAGTTAAAGCTGTTTGAAAACTGCACGCGCACAAATGGTACATGGTCCTTTTTTGGAACCGGTACATTTTTAATGGGGCTTGCATTAATTATGTTCTGCCCAATAAGCTGCGTAGTTTCATAATCGGGCACACATTTCAGATACATCACGTGGCTGGTTATTTTCATTTCCACGTAGTTATAGGACATGTCCTGAAAGCGTATTTGCCCGCTTATCCGCTCATAACCGCTCCAGTCACGTATGCCCGGTAAATTTACCGGGATCTGCACTTCTACGAGATCATCCTTATTATAAAGGTTTTTGGCTGTTTGCTGGTTAAAAAAGCGTTCTGTCCTATAAACCATATACTGACGCAAAGCCATATACCCGCATATATCAAAAAGCAGTATAAATAAAAGAAATATGGCAGTAATTTTTTTCAATTAAAAGTGGATCGGTCTTAAATAGTAAATGTTGTACAATACTAAGTATTCTTCTGTTACTTCTGCAAATTTATTTTTATTAAATAGCTGTAAAAAAGCAATTTATAATCAATCTAAGTGAACGTCAGGAATCAGGCTAATCAGACTTCCGAAGTTTAATTCGGTGCTATTTGTTTTCAAAGGCCTCATTGAGGGCTTCGCCGTTTAAAAACTTCGGAAGTCTCTATTATGCCATTAATTATTTCACAACAGGCAAAATCAGTTTCGATTGGTTATTAAACACATTGATCGTTTCCTTTAAAAAGTCATCATCCTTTGCATGGTAAATATCAATAAACTGCTGTGGATTGCGGTCCACCAAAGGGAACCAGCTGCTTTGCACCTGCACCATAATGCGGTGGCCTTTTTTAAAGGTATGGGCCACATCAGGAAGGGTATATTTTACTTCTGTTGGTTTGCCGGGCACAAAAGCTTCGGGGTTGGAATAACTGTTCCTGTACCGCCCCCGCATAATTTCAGCACGCACCAGCATCTGGTAACCGCCCATCGGGTATTTTACTACCGGGTCAGTTTCCGCATAAATATCAATATCATTATAGCTTCCGTTATCCGGAAATACATCTATCAGTTTCACTACAAAGTCGGCATCGGTATTTGATAAGCTTACCAGCAGATCGGCTACTACGGGGCCGGCCAGGGTAACCGCATTGCTTAAAGTGTCGGTTTCAAAGGTCAGCACATCTGTCCGGCGCGAGGCAAAGCGCTGGTCGTCGGTCATATAAGTGCGGGTACGGTTAAAATGAACATCCTGTTCATAAGGCACCGGTTTTGCGGGATCGCTGATATAGGTATCAAAAGACGGTTTATCCGTATTGGCCGCACTGAAAGACAATTTGCCCTTTTGTTGCAGATACAGATCAGTTGCCTGTACACCGGCAGGCGGCCATTTGGCCATTTGACGCCATTTATTTTCGCCGGTAAAAAACACTGTGGCCTTGCTGATACTGTCCACCGAACCAACTCCCCGCAGGTAATAATCAAAAAACGGGATCTCAATATGGTTGGCATACCATTCGCTGGTATTGCTGCCCCATTGCACATTGCCCAGGTGGGTACCATCATTATTGCGCCATTGGCCGTGGTACCAGGGGCCCATCACCAGGCGGTTATTGGTAGCAGGACTTTGCTTATCTATGGCCTTATATACGTTCCAGGCGCCGAAACAGTCTTCCGCATCAAATATCCCGCCTACTACCAGCATAGCGGGTTTAACATCTTTGATCCCTACCCTGGCATTGCGGGCCATCCACCAATCGTCGCGGTTAGGATGGCTCATCATTTCATTCCAGAATTTGAGGCTGTCGCCCGCTAATCTGGTAAGATTTGGCAATGCGCCTTCACTTAAATAAAACCGGTAATTATCATGTACCGGCGGGTTATAAGTTGGCGCTGCAATAGTTGTCGGATGCGGGTGCGGCTGGCCAAAACCACCTTCCTTATAAAAACCAAAAGCGTCCATCTGGAAAAATGCCCCGTTATGATGAAAATCATCACCCACAAACCAATCGGTTACCGGCGCTTCGGGACTAACAGCCTTCAATGCAGGGTGCCCGCTCAGCGAAGCCATGGTAGAATAAAAGCCAGGGTACGAAATGCCGAAAACCCCCACATTACCATTGTTATTTTCCAGGTTTTTCACCAGCCAGTCGATGGTATCGTAGGTATCGCTGGCCTCGTCAATATCTTTGTTCGTTTTTTTATTGAAGTTAAACGGGCGCACATCAGCAAATTCGCCTTCGCTCATCCAGCGGCCGCGCACATCGTTAATCACCATAATATAGCCCTTTTTACAGTATTTAATGAGGTGGTTTACCCAAAACGGGCGATATTGGCCCTTTCCATAAGGTGCACAGGAATAGGGTGTGCGTTCCATCAGTATCGGGTGCTTTTCACCCTGGTCCTTCGGCAAATAAACCGATGCAAACAGCTTAACACCATCACGCATCGGGATGGTGACTTCCTTTTTGGTGTAGTTATTTACAAACCATACGGAATCAGCGCTTTGGGCAAAGGCTAAAACAGGTAACAGGAAAAATACAAAGGCGTATAATTTTTTCATAATGATAATTAAGAGTTCGTTAGGTAAAGATGGATATTTTTTGGGAGGAATTGAAATTTGATGTGCGGATGTGCAAATGTGAGGATGTGCAGATTGAGGAAAATTACTGGTTCGTATTTAAAGTACACATCATTTTCTCGATAATTTTAAAATTTTTCAAAATCCAGCAAGGGTTTGACGTTGTAGTCGTAAAGTGGGTTTCGGACAGTAATATTTTCGGGAAATATAAATTAGAATGGAAATTCGATGAAAAGATGAACCAAGAAAAAATGAATGAAATCATTAATATTGATATAATAAAGATAAATCAGCAATTACTCTGAAGAATATTTATTCCATCATCTGCACATCAGCACATCTGAAATCCCCACATCTACTTATTCAACTCTCTCAACTTCTCCCTGATATAAATCCCTGCCGGGCTCAGTTGTTCAACCGTCCAGCCGCCGTTATCGCAGGCGCCGGGGACTAACAGGGCAGTTGTTTCAGCCTTATCAGTGATATTCCAGTTGGCTGAGCTTAGTTTATTATCCTCCATCCATTGAAACCAGGTTTTAACCAGGTCGCGGTCAAATTTCCCGTTGCCGTTTGATTCGCCTACGCCCCATTCGGTAACTATTAAAGGCAATCCTTTTTTTATGGCCTCATCGGCCCGGGCGCGTAATTTTTCCTGATGGTTGGGGTCCGATGCATAAAAGTGAAAACTGTAGGCTATGTTTTTGAAGCCGGCGATAGGATCGGCTGCAGCTATATCCACATCCTGGTCCCAATGCGGACTGCCCACTACAATCAGGTTATCCGGGTCGTATTTGCGGATTTCGGTGATTACCTGCACCGCGTAGTTTTTAACGGTGTCCCAGCTGATCTTTTCCGGTTCGTTCCATACTTCGTAGATCACATTGGGCACACCTGCATATTTTTTAGCCATCTGGGCGAAAAAAGCCTTTGATTGGGCCAGATGCTCATTGCTATGATGATCGTGCCAGTCAATCAAAACGTATATCCCGTTTTTTATAGCCTCGTCAACTACATTAACAATCAATTGGGTTTGCAGGGCGGGTTCCTGTAAATAGCCATGATCCGGCTGAACGCCCATGGAGGCGCGGATGATGGAAACCTTAAAATCGGAGGCAAGCCAGTCAACCACCGCCGGGTTATAATATTTACGCCCCTGCCATAAGCTCCACGAAAAACTGATGCCGCGCAACTGCGGCGCAAGCCCGTTTTTATCAACGATCAGACCGTTTTGAACCTTTAATGAGCCGTGAACAGAAATCGGGCTTTGTACCGTTTGTGCAAACAGTGTGAGGTTGAAAATAATGCAAAATAAAAATGTTGCGCCTGCTTTTTCCATAATCGGCAACAATATAAGTCAATTTCTTTATCCGGGCTTCAGGATGTAAAAAATCGACAGGGCAGACGCATTAAAATA
>DHXR01000058.1:6173-19101 GCA_002413785.1 Mucilaginibacter sp. UBA5151 | reverse complement strand
ATTTTAATGCGTCTGCCCTGAAAAAATCGATTATAAAATGGTAAAAAGGGAGGTGAAAGGTGAAAGGTGAAAGGTGAAAGGTGAAAGACTTCCGAAGTTTTGAAAACTTCGGAAGTCTGTTGGAGAGGTACTATTATTTACTATAAAAATCATACGCTGCTTTTGCAATATTTGCAATCACACCCTCACGGGTGGCCTCATCGTTGGTGGAGTTACAAACAAAAACGGCAATGGCAATATGTTTGCCGTTGGGCAGGGTGATAATACCCACATCATTTGTTGCGGGGGTTACACCGTTTGCATCGGTACCTGATGTCCCTGTTTTATGTGCAACCACTGTACCGGCAGGGAGCAAACCTTTTATTCTGTTTGGCCCGGTGGTGGTTTCGGTCATTAATTTATACAGGAAACCGGTGCTGCTTTTTGTGAGCACTTTGCCGCTGTAAAACTGGTCGAGCAATAAAGTCATTTCATAAGGTTTGGCCCAGTTGGCAAACTGTAGTTCCCAGGCGGAAGCCATATCGGCTTCTGAGGCCCGCACGGCAATACCCCTGATGCCAAGCTGGAGCAAATAGGCCTGAACATGCTGCGGGCCACCGATCAATTTTAATAAAATATCGCAGGCGCTGTTATCGCTTAATGATACCATATAATTCAGCAATTCGCTGATGGACAAGTCAACATCACCTTTGGGGTATTTATCGCGCAACGCGCTGTAGGCGCCTTTTTCAAGATCGCGCTTTTTGATATGCACCATTTGGGTTAATGATAACTTGCCGGTATCAACCAGGTGCAAAACGGTTAGCGCAATGGGGAACTTCATTACGCTATGCATTACCAGGCGGGCCTTTCCATTATAGGTTAAGGTATCCCGGCCCTCTAAACTTAAAATGGATACCCCGACAATTCCCTTAACAGGTTTTGCTATTTGTGCAATTTGCCTGCGCAATACCGAATCCTGCTGCGCGTGAACGCAAACGGGAATTAAAATAGTAAATATTAAACCAACGGATAGGATAAATTTCTTCATAACACAATAATAACGCAATTTTTTCATAAATTTTGATCGGTTTGGTGCTTCTTAAAATAGACAAACGAATAAACAACAGGTATTAATGCCATGATTAAAACACAACTTGTGAAAAAGATGGTCCCGGCCTTTGGCGGTAAAAACAGCATTAATAGGGTGAGGATAATACCACCGGTAAACCAGATTTTACCTGCAAGGCGGTGTGTTGCACGCCAGTTATCCTCACTTTCAAGTGTCCATGGCGTACGGATACCTGCATAATAATTGGGTTTAATACTGTTCATGATATTGCCCATAAAGGCAAACAGCAGTCCTATAATCGGGAATAATAACTTACCAACCTGAAAACCCCGGTGCACGGTTGCAAATATGATAACGATATTTAAGGCTGTTAAGAAAATAACTAAACCGAATGCCAGTTTTTGAAAAGTACTTTCACCGTATTTCACTTGTTTTTTAGGGTCGAAAAAAGGCAGAAATTTTAACAGCAGGTAAACCAAAGCAGGTGCGCCCATCATTATCCATTGAAAAAACAAAAACTCGCTTTTACTGCCAAACCTGTCAACCTTGCCATTAATTCCATAATGCATTGGCACTAAAGCAGGCAACGACGAATAGATAAAAAACAAATAAACAGCCGGCAGTAGCCAAACTACCAATGCTGCACCATCCAAATAAGTAAACTTTTTCACTGTGATTTATTTTTTTTTGATTGTAAATTAATTATCCATTTCAGCATTTCATCCATTACCGTGGTATTTAAAGAGTAATACATAAACTGCCCTTCTTTTACTGATACCACAAGCCCGGCCTGACGCAACAGATCGAGGTGATGCGAGATACTTGGCTTTGAAATATTAAACTGTTCAGCTATCTCCCCCGCTGTAAGGTCTTTTTCTTTGAGCAGTTCCAGTATTTCTCTCCGGGTTGGGTCGTTAAGCGCTTTAAAAAGAGAATTCAAATCAACCTCCATTTATATATTTAGACAAATGTCTAAATACTTTTTTAAATTCAAAATATCCGGGTGATTTTTTTATTACAAAGCAGTTTATTCTTTAAAAATCCGTTAATTGTAGCTGCAAAATAAAATCGCGTTATGCATAGAAGAAATTTTCTAAAAACAGGGTCAATGGCCGGTTTGGCATTAGGCACGCTGACTGCCGGTTCATGTAATTTAGTTTCGTCCGGAAAAAAAGAGGAAGACTATTCATCCCCGGAAAAACCGGATAATTTCGCTTTGAATGAAGTGACGATTGATGAACTTCAGCAAAAAATGAAAAGCAAAGCCTACACTTCGCGTTCTATAACCGAATTGTATTTAAAACGGATTGACGAGATTGATAAAAGCGGCCCGAAACTGAACGCTGTAATTGAGCTTAACCCCGATGCGCTTGACATTGCAGATGCCATGGACAAAGAACGGGCAGCCGGCAAAGTGCGGGGGCCGTTGCACGGGATTCCGGTTTTAATAAAAGATAACATCAGTACAGGCGATAAAATGCATACCACAGCAGGCGCCCTGGCTATTGCCGATAATATAATGAAACAGGATGCATTTATTGTACAAAAGTTAAGGGACGCGGGCGCAGTGCTGCTGGGCAAAACCAATTTAAGCGAATGGGCAAACTTCCGGTCAACCCGCTCAACGAGCGCCTGGAGCAGCCGTGGCGGACAAACCAAATGCCCCTACATCCTCGACCGTAACCCCAGCGGGTCGAGCGCGGGTTCCGGCTCGGCAGTTTCGGCCAATTTATGCGCTATCGCTATCGGGACAGAAACAGATGGTTCTATCGTTTCGCCGTCATCGGTAAACGGGCTGGTGGGCATTAAGCCTACTGTGGGACTATGGAGCAGAACGGGCATTATCCCTATATCAAAAACACAGGATACCGCCGGGCCAATGGCCCGTACGGTTAGGGATGCTGTTATTTTATTGAGCGCCTTAGCATACGTGGACCCGGAAGACCCATCTTCTCATATCCCAATTGTGTCTGTAAACGATCCACTGGACAAGATCAGATCAGGTGTAATGGATTTAGACTATACTAGATTTTTAGATGCCAACGGCCTGAAAGGCAAACGGATTGGTATTGAAAAAGAAAGTTTAAAGGTCAATCCGGCTATGGATAAACTGTTTCAGCAGGCTATTGAAACCATGAAGAGCAAAGGTGCTGTCATAGTTGAGGTGGAACTGTATAAACAGCTAAAAGAAGCCGGAAAGGCCCAGTTAACTGTTTTATTGTATGAGTTTAAAGATGGCCTGAACAGCTATTTAAGCAAAGCGAATTCAAAGGTGAAGTCGCTGGCAGATGTTATTGCGTTTAATAAACAAAATGAGACTAAAGCCATGCCGTTTTTTAAGCAGGAAACCCTGGAACTCGCAGAAAAGAAAGGCGGATTGAATAAGAAAGAATATGTTGAAGCGGTAGGGAAAACAACCGGCATTACCCGTAAGGCCATAGATACCCTTTTAAAGGAACACAACCTGGATGCCATCGCTGCGCCAACCAACGGCTTTGCCTGCTGTATCGATCTGGTAAACGGCGATTATGATAACGGTTTCTCATTTTCATCGCCCGCTGCCATGGCCGGGTACCCGCATATTACTGTTCCGATGGGCTATTATAACGAATTACCGGTTGGCTTATCGTTTATCAGCAGCGCGTATAAAGAAGGCGACATTATCAGGCTGGGTTATGCTTATGAACAGGCCTCCAAAAAAAGAGTGGCGCCTAAATTTAAAGTGGATTTATTAGGATGATGTTAACGAAATAATACCTTTCCTTTTTAAGACTTATTTTCAAGGTCCTGTAGTATTTGCAGAATGATTTTGTTTTGATATTCGAGATGTGCTAAAATAGTCTCGATCTCAAATTCCGCCTTGGTGTTTATTTTAAGGTCGGCTTCGCCGCGGAGGTCGGCATGGCGGGATTGAACATTCTGACCGATCATGATCAGGGGCATTAAAAACAGCTGGATCATATTTGATATAAAAAGCCACAGCACGAATCCGGGAAACGGATCAAACCTCGCTTCCTTTGGGGTAAACATGTTCCAGCTCAGCCAAATAGCAGTCCAGGCAAAAATGATCATGAAAAAGCCCATACTGCCAACATGGTTTGTTATCCACACTGCAACCCTGTCAAGAACGGAGCGTTTGGTTTTATCTTTTATTACCGGAGAGAATTCCCTTCTCTTTTTTTTAAATTCGTCAAGAGAAATTGGCGGTTTAGCTTCCATGTCTATATTTTTATTGATATTGAGAAGTATAATAGCTCATTTACAGATACCTGTCGTTATACTCGTTCCGATAAAAATACTGTTTTATATTTAATATACGCGAATGTTGCTGCGTTTGTAACCAGCCCAATAGATAATTTAAAGCTTAATCCTGAAAATCATTAAATATCCTTAAAATCGTGTCCTTACTGCGACACCATACCAGAAATTACATTGATACTTAAAGCCAAAATGGCGGTATTAAAAGCAAAAGCCAATAAAGCGTGCAAAGTACAAACGCGGCGTATCCTGCGCGAAGTGATATTTACGTCGGATACCTGGAATGTCATGCCGACAATAAACGAAAAGTAAACAAAATCAAGGTAGTCGGGTTCATCCTTGCCCGGAAACTGGAGCCCGCCGACATCCTTCGTTTTGCCGTCTATATCGGTATCTGTGTCATAATACAAATGGGCGTATCTTAAAGTGTAAATGGTATGCAGCAAAAACCAGGAAATGATCACCGCGCCGATAGCCAGTAAAATATGCTCGTTTTTTGCGGCATACGGAAGCCCCTTTGTTGATTTCAGCAAATAGATGATAGCGCCCAAACTCGCAATTGACGCTGCCGTAACAAACATAAAAATAAAGGTAAGGCTTGAATCCTGCAGTTTTGCAATCCTTCGCACTTCACGCGGGTGCGATGAAAATATGATGATCCAGTTCAATAAGATAATGGTTAAGGCACAGGCCATCCATACCACTAAAATTAAAGCCGGGGTTGTTATTTTTCCGTTTAAACAGAAAAAGGTAACTAAACTAAAAGCCAATGCAATCATTACACGGTAATGTGCATCCAGGCGAAAGAAAAAACGTTTATCGGGTTTTAGTTTTCTTGAGTTCATAGTTATTTTGGTTCATAGTTGATGGTTCATGGTTCATAGCAGCGCATCAGTTCATAGTTACGATAGCATTCAAATTAAGGGCTTTCAGCCATGAACCATGAACCATCAACTGTGAACATTTATATTATCTCTGCCACCCGGCCTACCTGGCCGTCTTCCAGCCGCACCTTTATCCCGCGTGAATGAAAAGATGAGCTGGTTAGCAGATCTTTCACAATTCCCCGCGTTTTTTTACCTGAACGCTGGTCTTTTTTAAGGATGATATCAACTTCCAATCCGGGGTAAATTTCGTTTCGATTTTGTCCGCTCATTTTATTTTATGATTTCACCGATTATTATAAATGATTTCACCGATTGTTGAATTTGATTGCGCTGACTATGAAATTAATTCATTTATCGCCTTACTCACCTTATCAAAATCAAAGCTTTTCAATACTTTATCCATTGCAGCGCTTATCGCCTTATTTTCTAAATTACCGATACTGCCCTCGTGGGTATGGTTTACACGTTTGTCGGGTTTAAATTCACCCTTTTCGATGGCGAGGCCAACCTGCTTGTAGGCATCCCGGAATGGGGTGCCGCTTAATACCAGGCGGTTAACTTCTTCCACGCTAAACAGGTATGCATATTTGGGGTCGCTTAGTATATCGGTATTAACCGTGATGTTTTCGAGCATAAAAGTTGCCATGTGCAGACAATTTTTAAGATCTGTAAATGCCGGAAAAAGCAGTTCCTTTAACAACTGCAATTCCCGGTGGTAACCGGAAGGCAGGTTGGTGGTCATCATAGCCATGTCATTGGGAAGGGCCTGCAGGCGGTTACATTTGCCGCGCATAATTTCCCATACATCCGGATTTTTTTTGTGCGGCATAATGCTGCTGCCGGTTGTTAATGTATCCGGGTAGCTCACAAATGCAAAATTCTGACTTAAATAAAGCGCCTGGTCCATGGCCATTTTTGCCAGTGTGGCGGCTATGGACGACAAAGCCTGCGCGATAACCCGTTCGGTTTTACCCCGACCCATTTGCGCATAAACCACGTTATAGTTCAGGCTGTCGAAACCGAGCAACTTAGTGGTTAAAGTACGGTTTAGCGGGAAAGAAGAACCATACCCCGCCGCCGAACCCAAGGGATTTTTATTGGTGATCTTCCAGGCAGCTAAAACCATTTCGAGGTCGTCGGCCAAACTTTCGGCGTAAGCGCCAAACCACAGGCCAAAGGATGATGGCATGGCTATTTGTAAATGGGTATAGCCCGGGAGCAAAACAGCTTTATATTTTTCGCTTAATTCAATCAGCAAACGGAAAAGACTTTCAGTCTCTTCCACCACCTGCTGCAACTCATGCCTGAAAAACAGTTTCAGGTCAACCAAAACCTGATCGTTACGCGAGCGGCCGCTGTGGATCTTTTTACCCGCATCGCCTATACGTTGGGTAAGCAGCAGTTCAACCTGGGAATGAACATCCTCCACTTCGGGCTGTATAGTAAACTTGCCGGCTTCAATATCACGGTAAATATTTTTCAGTTCTTTTTGAACCAGTTGCAGATCGTCAGCACTCATTAAACCAATGCTTTGCAGCATTTGGGTATGCGCCAGAGAGCCCAGCACATCAAAAGCCGCCATTTGCTCATCAAACTCACGGTCGCGCCCAACAGTGAAATTTTCAACCAGATCGTTTACAGTAACAGATTTTTGCCAGATTTTACTCATTATAATTTACGAATTTATCCGAACGTAATTAAACACTATGTCATTGCGAGCGATAGCGTGGCAATCTCGTTGCTGTGCATTAACGCTAATGCATTTGGCGACGAGATTGCCACGTCGCTGCCTGCCTAACGGCAGGCTGGCTCCTCGCAATGACATAGTGTTTAATGATGCTCAGAGATTTCCAAACTTACTGCTTTTGTAATAATAATTAGTAATCAAACTATACGTTCAAGCATTTTGATATAAAGCTCAATCCCTTCCCTTATTTCATCCACATACACAAACTCATCGGCTGTATGCGAACGGGCTGAATCACCGGGGCCAACTTTAAGTGACGGAATATCCAATAATGATTGGTCCGACGTAGTTGGGGAGCCGTAAGTCGTTCTTCCCAAAGCGATCCCCGCCTGTACAATGGGATGATTTTTATCAATTTTTGATGGCTTTAGCCTGATGGAACGGGGAGTAACATCGCAACTGACATGCTGACGGATAATCTCCAGCACTTCTTCATTGCGGTAAGCATCCGTTACCCTTACGTCAACCGTAAACGTGCAGCTTGCAGGTACCACATTATGTTGCGAACCCGCATTAATAATGGTAACCGACATTTTTACCGGCCCGAATACTTCCGATTCCTGCGGGAAACGGTATGTCCGGAACCATTCGATAGCGGGCAGAGCATTATAAATGGCGTTTTCGCCTTCTTCGCGCGCGGCATGGCCTGCTTTGCCATGGGCCACACAATCAAGTACCATTAAACCTTTCTCGGCAATAGCCAGCTGCATAAGCGTAGGTTCGCCAACAATCCCGAAATCAAGTTCACCAAGTTCCGGGATGATAAGTTCCAGGCCGTTCACACCAGAAATTTCTTCTTCGGCAGTTGTTGCCAGGCAGAAGTTATATTTAAGATTTTCCTTTTCGTAAAAATAAAGAAAAACAGCGATCAGCGACGCCAGGCAGCCCCCGGCATCATTACTGCCCAATCCATAAAGTTTACCATCCTCAATTTTAGCATCAAAAGGGTCACGGGTATAGCCGGAATTTGGTTTTACCGTATCGTGGTGCGAATTAAGCAGGATAGTTGGTTTTGAGGCGTCAAAATGCTGGTTCCAAGCCCAGATATTATTCAGTTTGCGGTGCGTTTCGATACCACGCTCCTGCAAAAAATGTTCAATCAGGTCTGCTGTCCGCCCCTCTTCCCGGCTAAAGGATGGAATGGCGATTAATTGCTGCAACAGGTCAACCGCCTGCTGGTTTAGTGCTTTTATATCAGTCATAAATGTTGTGGCAAAAATAATGTTTTTATGGATGCAGTGTTTGCATGTTCTCATAATACATTGGAATAAATTACTAATTGCCGGTCATCACATTTTTAAAATCTTCAAAAACATAAGCACCTTTAAATACTTATTTTTGCAGCATGATGAAAGCCATAGTCCTTAATGTTTTTATAACCTGTTTTATTGTACAGGCAGCGAACGCGAATGTGCTGACACTGCCGCAAACTAAAATCATCAAAGAAGGTAAATATACCCTCACATTTATTAACTACGCTGCCACGCTGGATCCAGCGTGGCAGCAAAAAATGATTAAAACATTCTTTATTGTTTATCCCGAATTAGCTAAAACCTACAATAAAAAAACTGCGAAAGAAGTCACTTTTGTTATTGACACCACTTACAAAGGCGTGGCGGGAACAGATAGCGGAAGGGTTACCTATTAGCTCGCATTGGATACACAAGCACCCCGAAGATCTTGATGTGATCACTCACGAGGTAATGCATATAGTACAGGATTATAGCCAAAGTAACGATCCGGGCTGGTTAACAGAGGGGATTGCTGATTATGCCCGTTATAAATTCGGCGTAAACAATGCTGCGGCCAAATGGGCTTTGCCAGCGTATAAAAGCACCCAAAACTATGATAATGCTTACCGTGTAACCGCCCCTTTTTTGCATTGGATTGAAGAAAAAGTTAAACCGGGTATCGTAAAGGAACTGGACAGCCGGTTAAGAAAACATACGTTTACCGATAGTACTTTTAAAGAGCTCACCGGTAAAACTGTTGATGAACTCTGGAAAACCTATTGGGCAGATCCGGCTGTTTAATCTTCTATTTTGGAATATTTACGGGTATCATCCTCTATCGATCTGAGATAGCCTGATTTGCAGCCCAGCCACCAAAAGTATCTGATGTTTGCCTTGTCCATTTTTCATAATCGGCAATCTGGCCTTTTTCTAAAACGGATCTAACCCGGGCAACGGTTTCATTTCTTAAAGGACGAACGTCTATAACTATTTTATTCAAATTTCCTTTGTCTCTGTCTTTGATCTTTTCAAACTGATTGGCAGCAGCGGTGTAGATTTCAATCACTTTTGTTGTTTGATCCTGATTTAGCCTGAGTAATTTTTGCAGAATTTTAGCCTTCTCTTTTGGATCAACTTTGCCGGTCTCCTTGGTTTGTGCATGACATACTTTTATCAATCCCGCAATAAGGCAAAACATTAATAATACTTTTTTCACGATTTATTTTTTAATTGGTTAAAATTCAGAACATTGCATAAAGATAATAAAATTATAACTATATATTTTTAATAATTATTATCAAAGCCAAAAATCAAACAAACCATTGTGATACGGGCACTTATTCTAACTGGTATTTATAAATAAAACCATGGAAGGTCTTCAAAAATACTGGTTATCCATAAATCAGTCTTCAATTTTCGAATATGTCCTCGTATCATTCATCGTAATATACAGTAGCAACGATAATGCAATACAAATGCTCACATACCAGTAAAACCATTCCTGGTGACCGTAGTTTTTGAAATCGAGCGCGACATATTCTGCCGTGCCTCCAAAAATAGAGACTGCGATGGCATACGGAAAACCAACGCCTAAGGCGCGGACATTGGCCGGGAAAAGTTCGGCTTTAACCACAGCGTTTATCGAAGTGTAACCGCTGACTATGATCAGCGCGCACATAATTAGGGCAAAGGCCACCCAAACATCTTTTGTGTTGCTTAAAGCGGTCATAATGGGTACGGCACACAAAGCGCCGAGTATACCAAAGCCTATTAATAAGGGTTTGCGGCTCATTGCATCACGCGTTAACACGCTACATTCATTCGCCGCCAGCCTCGCCGCCAGTGGCGCAGGAATGAAACTCGTACCTCGTAACATCCCTGCTTTTTGGGCTGCAATTAAGTTGTCTTTGGAGGACACGAACGTTGTTACTTAAACAACATCTTCAATATGGAAAAACTAACGTTCGAACAATTGCCGGAGGCTATAGAATTGTTATTGGAGAAAATAACCAGGATTGAGCAGGTGCTTTCCGGCGGCGAAGCCGCCGGGACTACTGCCAAACAAATGCTGACTACCGAAGAAGCCGCAGCGTATATGGGGGTTTCACTCTCCATGGTTTACAAATTGACATACCGAAGGGAATTACCCTGTATACAAGCCAAACGGTAAAAATGTTTATCTGAAGCGGGACGATATTATCGAATATCTTTCCAGGCACCGTTTAAGTTCACAGGAGGAAATAGAAAAGGAAGCGATCAATTATGTAACGAGAAACCCGATGAAATTTCGGTAGGCAAAAGCATAAACGATTAACAATATCTTAATCAATCATATTCTGGAATATTGGCTAAAATTGTTGATGGGCTTTATCGAATGGTTTTTTCTTATCGTTATTCTGTTGTATAGTTATAAAACATATAGAAGACAAGAGTATTGGCTGGACAGACAAGTTGCAAAACTGATCCGGTACATTAAATCATTTTTCAGTTAACAGGGACATTCGCAACAACCACAGGTTATATTTTATTACTGCCGGTTGTAAGAAATGCTCCTCCAAAGTTTTATCGTTGCATTCCACCGCAGTCACAAAAATATCACGGCAGCAAAACCGTCAAGGGCATGTAAATGGCGCGGATTATTATTATTTACGGGCAGCGCCACCCCTGACAATTTTCCTGCTTGCTGCTGCCTGCTGTTTAAGCGGTAAATGCCAAACTGCGTGTAAGGTGCAAAGCTTACCCAAAGTGGTTTGATCTGGAATTTTATTTATCGGTACTGCCTATAAACTGGTGTTATAATATTGGTTCTATACGCCATAATTGTAATCTTAACAAGGTTACTATGGACACGAACTTGCCGGAAAAAAGAAATATAACCGCAGAAAAAGCGATTAAGGTGCTTCAAAAAAACGGCATTGAAATAACTGAAAAAAAAGCGGAAGAATTGTTGGATTTAATGTATTTTTTAGCTAAATTGATTGTAAATCAGAACTTTAAAAAATGAAAACAGCCGATTTGTATATCAGGGCCAGTACCGACGAACAAGCCGATAAAGGTTATTCCCAGCGTAACCAGGAAGAGGTCTTAAGGAAGTATTGCGGAATCAACCATATCAACGTGAGAAAAGTGATTTTAGAGGACCATTCAGCCAAATCGTTCATCCGCCCGGAATGGACAAAGCTTCTTCTCCAACTTCGTAAGCAGCGAGGCAAAACCGATCTCATCCTTTTTACCAAATGGGACAGGTTCAGTCGTAATGCCCCGGATGCTTATCAAATGATACATACCCTTAAGATATTAGGTGTAGAACCCCAGGCCATTGAACAACCGCTTGATATGAGCGTCCCTGAAAATAAAATCATGCTGGCCATATACCTGACAACCCCGGAAGTTGAGAATGACCGCCGGTCTTTAAATGTATTTCACGGAATGCGCAGGGCAAGAAAGGAAGGCAGATTTATGGCAACAGCACCCGTCGGATATGTCAATCAAATTTTGGAAGGAGGACTTAAGCGTATCATTCCAAGGGAACCTCAAGCATCCTTAATACAATGGGCTTTTAAAGAAGTAAGTGAAAATAGATTTTCTATAGAACAAATATGGAAAAGGGCTCGTGAATTAGGCTTAGCTTGTAACAAAAGTACTTTTTTGGCTTGCTCTTCGTAGTCCTGTCTATTGTGGTAAAATAGTTATTCCTAAGTATAAAGAGGAAGAGACTTATTGGGTGCAAGGCTTGCATGAGCCATTGATTTCGGAAAGTTTATTTTATGACGTTCAAGATACCCTAAATGGCCGGAAAAAAAGAAAAGAGGCGGGTACTAAAATGGTTTCATTAGACATGCTACCATTATGAGGGTTTTTAACTTGTTCTAAATGTAATAAAATATTATCTGGTAGCGCTTCTAAGGGGTGCACCCAGTATTACCATTATTATCACTGCTCATCGGGTTGCAGATTTCGGAAAAGAGCAGAAGAAGTGAATGAAACTTTTGTACACGGATTAAAGGAATATGTACTAAATCCAATTGCAGCAGAACTTTTTAAATCAGTAATAACGGATGCCTACCAGAATATTACAAAAAGCGAACGTGTGTTTAGAAAACAATATATTGATCAAATTACCACGCTAACTAACAAAACTACGCGAGCCAGGGAACTTTTACTTAATGGGGATATAGATGCAGCTGATTACAAATCGATTAAAGCTGAGTCTGAATCGAAAATAAATATGATGGAAACTAAGATTTCCGAGTTAAAAGGCGATTTTATGTCATCGAACGACTTGAACGATCTTGTCGCCAAGGTCATTTATACGCTAACTAAAATTGATGTAACATACTGGAAATCAGACAATGAAATAAAGAGGAAAATAATTAGTTCGATATACCCGGAAAAATTCACTTTAGAGAATTTGAAACTTCGAACTACTACCTTGAGTGAATCGTTTAAAATTATCTATCTGATTAATAGTCAGTTAGAAGAAGGAATAAGCGGGACAACAGACTCAAATCTGACGTTGTCCCGCTGGGTGCTCCCGACGAGATTCGAACTCATATCGATGGTACCGGAAACCATAATTCTATCCGTTGAACTACGGGAGCATTTGAGTGCAAATATAACTTATTTCCCCGTTCATGTAAGTTGAAAGTTTAATTACTCAGGGAAAACGTATTAAAAAGAGACTGAAATGAAGGTAAAGGTGTTATTAATAATATATTTCTTAAAAAATATTTAATTCAAATAGAATGCCCCG
>DHXR01000058.1:0-5962 GCA_002413785.1 Mucilaginibacter sp. UBA5151 | reverse complement strand
GGTAACCCCTACGGGGCAGTATGCCATTAAGGTAATTTACTATTGATATCGGGATATTTTGGGAAAAGAATTATGCTCACCCATACTACCCGTCAACCGTTAGGTTAGATCTGGTTGATTGAGTTTTTACCCAATCAACTACTCACTCAATCAACTTAATCAACCAATTCAATCATCCTTACCGGACAGCTTTGCCGGGTAAGCCTTTTTCCCTTTAGCCGCATACCATAAAATGTGGTTAAGCAAATCATCCTTTCCACCGTCAACATGATCAAACTCCGGCAGCAAGGAGGCTTTGGCATAATATAGCGCCTGGCCTTTAAGTGCAGCAAGTTTAGGGTTTATTTGATTGAGCGCTATGCGGTTGGGTATTGCCTGGTAAGTAAAAGCAGTCGGCCTGTCGCTAAAGCAGTCAAACATGGGCAAAGCTGTGGCATCAATAATATTCATCGGCGGGATACCTAAAATCTGCTCAATTGACCTTACCACACAGGTTTGGTTATAATTTGTGGATACCGTTTTTTGCAAACGGCTGTAAGGGCTTACTACAAAGCCGGTTGTACGGTAGGCGGAAACATGGTCCCAACCTGCCTGTGAATCATCTTCGGTAACAAAGATCACCGTGTTTTTCCAGAAACGGCTTTTGGATACGGCTTCAATAATCCGCCCCAGCGCAAGGTCATTATCAGCTACCATAGCCTCGGGTTTGGGGTATCCGGGCCGGGTGCCTTCGGTATGATCAAGCGAAAGCGCCATCACCATTAATTCCGGCAATTGGTCGCCTGGTTTATCTTCATACTCTTTCAACTCTTTGACAAAAGCATCCGCCCTTATCTGGTCAGTTATCTTTAATTCGTCCGACCCAGGATAGTTTTGGGAAAGCATGGGCCTCACCCGCGAAATAGTGCTGGTATTGTAAAACTTAAAAGGCAGCCCGGCCTTATAATTATCATAAATATTCGTCCAGCTTTGGTTTTCATCATAATGAGGGGTTGAGGCCTCGCCGTAAATCCTTACTGTTTTCCCATGGTCGGCGGCATTATTCCATATAAAACCATTTTTATCATAAACAAGCGCGTCTTCCTGCACATGCGGATAGCTTCGGAACCAGGCGCGCACGTTCTTTTCCACGTAATCGGTAACCATTGCGGCGTCTGTCCATTGATGGCCCTCGGCGGAGCATTTTCCCGAAGCATAATAATTATCAAGCAATAAAAAATCTTTTGCCAACCGGTGCTGGTTTGGTGTAATACTATCGCCGTATATGCACAATGACGGCATGCCCTTACCCTGCGGCATATCTCCCAAAACCTGGTCGTAACTGCGGTTTTCTTTGATTATATACAGCACATGCTTAAATACCGATGGCTCACCTATACGGTCAGGAATAGGTTTGGGCGCTATATTTTTACGCGGCGCCAGTTGAGCAATTTCTTCCCTGAAAGTCAGGTTCAGGTTTTTTACACGTTGGGTATATTGTTTTAAAAGCTGTTTGCCGGGAAGGGGAATAGCTGATATGGTTGCTTTTTCGTGATGCGAGTTATAGGCTGCAACATCAGCCGGTACTTCCTTCGTTTTAAACTCCTCCGTGCTTAACCTTGAGCCTTCACCCTCAAGGTTGGTTACAAATAGTGTATTGCCGTCAAGTAAAAGGCCGCCGGGGTAAGCCTCAGTTGGAATAAAGCCGCTAATCATAGTTTTTCCACTGCCGCGGGCAGATGAATTTGAACCAGGTTTTATTACCGCGACAGCGTTATCAAGCCCGTTGGCTACATACAGGGTTGTACCGTCGTCACTTATAGTCAGCGCATTTGGTGAATCGCCGATAAACCCTTTTTTATCAGCGATAAGCTGCACAGGTATATTTTCAATAACTTTAAGCGCAGGTACATCTATTACCGATACATTGTCGCTGTTGGCATTTGCCACGTATAAAAAACGGTTGTCTTTACTGGCTATAATAACATTCGGATGCAGGCCCACAGGTATTTCCTTTATCAAATCCCCGTTTTCCCGGTCAAATGCCTGCACAGTTCCTTCTGTAGTGGCGCCTGTTTTAGGATCAATATAAACAGCGCCATAAGGCACACCCGCAGTTTCCCTGCCGGTTGTATCAGTGCCCGGTGCAGAACCGCCCCAATTGCTTACAAAAAGTTGTTTTCCTATCAGTGCAAGGCCATAAGGGGCAACTCCTGTTGGTTTTGTCCAGACAGTCTTTTTTGTTTTGATGTCTATCTTAACAATTTGGTTATTGCCATTTAAAGCCACGTATAAATAATCCGTATAATTTTCTGTATTGATGATAACCTCGTTTGGCAAAGCCATCTGCGATGGCGCAAGCGGTGCAAAACTGAAGGTATTTAGTATCGTAATTTTTTGTCCGTCCCAGCCTGCCTGCATCACATACGAACGCTTGGTATCAGCGGCGCTCCAGAAGATCTGTTTCTCAGTTCCTGTGTTCCATATTTTTAAACCGGAATAGGTGCTCATTAGCCCCCGGTATTGCTTGTCGTCATTGTAGCTCCATTTTGCTATAACTTTACTTTGCGTTGTATCTATTAAAGTAATCCCATAACGGTCTTCAATGGCCAAAATAGTGGTTTGCGGTATCAGCTTAACGTCAAGGCTGTGGTTCTCAAAACGGGGATCGCCAAAACTGATCACTTTTCCTGCCGGGTCAATCAGGCGGTTATAAGGCATCACAACAGGCAACACCCTGTTGTTTAAGGTGCTATCATCATAAGTACTGTGCATGTTTACCTGCTCCTGGTCGCCGCGCCCATTGTTTTTTGTAAAGGAATGGCATGCCGTGAGACCGTATATCATCAAAGCACACAAATTGGCTAACAATGCTTTTATTTTCATGGTAAGATATATTGCCTTAAATATAAAGTTTTTGAGTTAATGAAATAGTGTTTATAGTATCGGTTTGTTGCGCAAAGTAAGTAATTAAGCAAAGGTTAAATGTAATAATTGTGTTAAGAAAAATCGGTTGATGGCAGATATTTTAATTGATTGAATTATTAATCAGATTATTCTTTTACAGTACTTTTTAAATTCATTAAATTGCACTATGACATTTCAATTCAAAATTCAGCTTAAAAACATATCAAAACCGCCTGTTTGGCGGCAGGTATTGGTACCGGCCCAATTTAGTTTCTACAGGTTTCATCTGGTAATACAGGAGGCTTTTGGCTGGGAAAATTGTCACCTGTTCCAATTTTCGCCAAAGGGATTTGGCAGCGACCCGGTTATCAAAGAGCCATTTGAAGATGATGAGGACTACGGGGAGGTTATGAATGCTTCAAAAACTAAACTGAACGAAATATTTAAAAAAGAAGGCCAGACTTATAATTATATCTATGATTTTGGCGATAACTGGGAACATAAAATTACATTGGAGAAAATAAAAGCGGACAAAACAATCACAGCAGATTGTACCGGCGGTAAAGGCGCTTGTCCGCCGGAAGACTGCGGCGGTACATGGGGCTACACGAACCTGATTGAAGTTTTAAAAGACCCCGCAAACCCTGAATATGAGGAGATGAAAGATTGGCTTGGCATGGACGATGATGAAGAATGGGATGTAAACGACTTTAACCTGGAAGAAGCCAGTGCGATGGTCCGTTTAGTTTAAAGATACTCAAACGCGATATAGCGGATTTTACCCGATTATAATGAAGAAGTTTTTTTTTGTATTCATCATCTTAACAATTGCCGGGCATTTCAGCTTAAATGCCCAATCAGTAAGGCTACAGGGCAGTCTTGGCGAAATGATTGCCGGTCCGGCCAAACCTGCCGACCGCAGTAAATGGCTTGATACCCTGAAACAATGGCGCATAAATGAAAAGAAAAAGCTGAATTATAATGACCGCGAATACCGCAGGCCGGAGTTTAACTGGGTGAAAACATCATTTATTTATGCCCAGATGATGGCCCATGAGCGGTATTTTTATGACCCCGTTACCAATAAATATACGGTTGACCGTTACCTTAATGACCTGAAAAGAAGGTACGGCGGCCTGGATGCCGTTTTAATATGGCCCACCTATCCTAACATCGGCGTTGATAACCGCAACCAGTTTGATCTGGTAGCAGATATGCCGGGGGGAAAGACGGCCCTTAAACAAATGATCAGGGATTTTCACAAAAGAGGGGTGAGGGTTTTCTTTCCTATTATGATATGGGATAAGGGAACCCGTAAAATTAGTTCGCCCATGGCAAAAGCGCTGATGGCAGAAATGAAGGAGCTGGGCGCTGATGGTATGAACGGCGATACCATGGAAGGGGTAACCAAAGATTTTATGGACGCTTATATTGAACAGGGTTATCCGGTAGCGCTGCAGCCTGAAGTAAATATTAAAGACCTGAAAATGGTGGAATGGAACCGGCTGAGCTGGGGCTATTACTTTCCGGATTGGGATGTGCTGAAATTTAACTATTCTCCGGGGGTAAGCCTCTATAAATGGCTGGAACCACGTCACCAGGTGGATATTACCGACCGCTGGGCCGTCAATAAAACCGGGGACCTGCAATATGCATTTTTTAACGGGGTAGGCTACAACGCATGGGAAAACATTTGGGGGATATGGAACCAGGTGCCCGGCAGGTATGCGGAAGCTATCCGCAGAATAAGAATGATTTACCGGCAGTTCCCTGATGTTTGGAGCAGCGCTGAATGGGAACCGCATTATCCGGTAGTTCAGCAAGGGGTATTCGCTTCAAAATTCCCCGGCAAAGGGCAAACTGTTTATACCTTTGTGAACCGGGATAGTACCCAAAAAACTGGCCTCCAAATGGAAATCCCTTATAAAAAGGGTGTAAAATACTATGATCTGTGGAACGGAGCAGTGCTTAAACCGAAAAAAGCTAAAGATATAATCAGCCTTAGTTTTAATATGGAAGGGAATGGCTACGGCGCGGTGCTCGAACTTAAAGATGCAAAACAGGAAAAAGATTTATTGCCGTTTTTAGTTAAGATGCACAACCGGGCTAAAGTGCCTTTAAATAGCCTCCCGGCAAACTCGCAAACCATCCAGCAACAAATAATACCGATAGCCAAAACCAAAGCAGTACAGACCGCGCCGGAGGGGATGATCGCTGTTCCTGCAATCGCCAATTATCATTTTGAAACTAACGGCGTGATGATTGAAGGGGATAATTTGCCAAATGAGGTTGGCGTACAATACACATGGGAAACCCACCCGCAAAGGGCTCACAGTAAAACCATGCCTGTTGTTGGTTTTTATATCGACCGTTATCCTGTAACCAACCGGCAGTTTAAACAATTTATGCTGGCAACAAACTACCAGCCAAAGGATAAGCATAACTTTTTAAAGGACTGGGAAAATGGCGCTTATCCTGCGGGTTGGGACAAAAAGCCGGTTACCTGGGTTTCTATTGAAGATGCTCGGGCTTATGCGGCGTGGGCGGGTAAAAGGTTACCCCATGAATGGGAGTGGCAATATGCGGCCCAAGGCAGCGACGGGCGTTTATATCCCTGGGGAAAGAACCGTGACACCACTTTGATCCCACCGGCTGATACTACGCGTGCCATGCGCGAACCTGCCAATGTGGATGCTTACCCGAAAGGCGCAAGTCTGTTTGGGGTGATGGATTTAACCGGAAATGTATGGCAGTGGACGGATGAATATGTGGATGAGCACACCCGTTCGGCCATTTTAAAGGGCGGGAGTTATTACCATGCCCAAACTTCGGGTTGGTATTTCCCGCAGGCGCAGGAATTAAACAAATATGCCAAATATCTGCTCATGTCGCCGGGAATGGACCGTTCTGCAAACATCGGGTTCAGATGCGTGGTGGATCGTAACTGAACCGTATGATAGTAGGAGGGCAACAGAGATTTGAAATTTATAGTTTTATCAATTAACCTGCAATTTCAATTATTGTGAAATGATCAATAAATATATCATTAATTCGGGCTTGGTGAATATCAATTATC
>DHXR01000066.1:94034-96051 GCA_002413785.1 Mucilaginibacter sp. UBA5151 | reverse complement strand
AATGAACCGGGATCCTTTTATGAAAGACGAATAAGGCATCGCCGTCGGCCAATTGTCCAAGAGAATCCAGGATGGCAATCATTGGCTGGGGCATCTCCAGAGCACGGACATCAATTGTAATTAATTTATCCTTATATTTTTCCGATACTTTTTCCCAATCCTGGTTCAGGTCTTCTTTTGGTTCAGATAGAACATCCTCTCTAAATACCCCTGAATTCTTGAAAAAGTAAGTCTCGACAAGGTGATCTTCAACCTTATCAATATAACTGATGAACCCTTTCTTCTCTAACAGGGGTATTAAGGGTACCGGGGCAAAGGTGTTAACGATTTTTAAGATTTGGCCAACTTCTATACGCTTTGCCTTTTCTAAAATCAGGTTTAATGGGTCTTTACCGGCAGCAATAACCGGACGGACATCAAGTTCAATGAGCTGTTCCTGCCTGATCGAGTGAATAAAATCAGGAACTGTAGCCTGCTCCTCAATGACAGGTAAGATATTGCTGTCAATATCGAACCCTAAAGGCCTGAGCTTGTCAAAAAAATCATTGACGCTACATCCCCCTACTTTGGCGGCCATGGCCAGACTGGTCCTTCCCGCCATGAGTTTCCGGAGCAGTGGATTACGCAGCTTTTCGAACCTGGGACTAATACTGATGATGGCCTCTATGGCATCGGGATGCTGTTTAATAACCGCAGCTATCTTGGTGTTGGCATTAATCGTGTTCATAATTCAAAATATTGGTTGTAAAGATATGCCTGCGCATCAATAGCTTTTAGTGCTGAAGCAGCATCGGGAACGGTGGATGCCTGTTTCAATTCCGCTACCAGCGCAATCAATGGTTCCAGCCATTTGTGTAAGGCTTCATGATCAGGCCCCTTCATTTTGCATTCAATAATCATTTTATCTATCCCATGCTGTAAATCTTCATGAGTCTTTTTATAGGCTACTAATGATCGATCACTTCCACTATCGAACTTTTTAAGTATTTCCTGTAAATTCCTAACATTACTGTTGGTGCCGACATCGACTTTCCATTTGACACCGTTATTCATTACCAGTTTCTCAGATGCCTGTCCATCCTGATGATTTTTTGCCTCCGAAGTATCATCGGCATCTTTATTTTCAACATGCCGGGGATTATTACAGGACCATAGAATACCCGTCAGCAATAGCAGGATTAATGACTTTTTCATTGGTGAATTTTTTAGTTTTTTCAGAAGGTTTGATGATCAATCTAAGCGACTGGTCATAAGTAATATAATGCCATGTCCAGTTGATCAGGATAAGCAACTTGTTCTTTATACCTATAATTGACATAAGATGTACAAACATCCAGATGATCCATGCAATGAAGCCTTTTATCTTTAATTTGCCCATTTCAACAACCGCCAGGTTACGTCCCACAGTTGCCATGCTCCCTTTATCATGATAATAAAAGGCCTTCAATTTCTTTTTGGAAACAACATTCTCTAAATTTTTTGCCAATAATGCGGCTTGCTGAATGGCGACCGGGGCCACTTGTGGATGGCCCTTAGGACTTTGTTCGCCTTGCATAAGAGCCACATCACCAATGGCGAACGCATTTGCCATACCAGGGATACGATTGAAGGCATCCACCCTGATCCTGTTGTTGGGAAGGACGGATGAGGCTGGCAAACCCTTTAAAGCCATCCCCTTCACCCCGGCGGCCCATACAAGGCATCGGCTGTATAAAGTAGTGCCGTTACTTAGCGTTGCAGAATTTCCATCATAATTATTTACTGATGTATTCATTTGAAGCTTTACGCCGAGGGCTTCAAGATACTGTTGTGCTTCCTTCCCGGATTGCACACTCATTCCGCCCAATAAGCGGGATGAAGCTTCTATCAAAACAATATTCATTTGCTTAAAGTCAAGCTCAGGATAATCTTTTGGGAGAATATTATTTTTCATTTCGGCAATTGCACCAGCCAGTTCAACACCGGTTGGGCCCCCTCCTACAATAACAATATGTAATAGGGCTTCTATTTCGTTTTT
>DHXR01000066.1:69965-93760 GCA_002413785.1 Mucilaginibacter sp. UBA5151 | reverse complement strand
GCGTAGTCTTTTATTATTTATTTTTTTCTAATTCAAGGGCCTTCTCAAATAAGATATTATTTTCGAGGTGAATATGGGTAAACATATCGCCTTCAAACTCTTCCAGCATTTTATATAATAAGCCGTAGCTGGCACAGGCATCTTCAGGAAGTTCATAATTATTACTGAGCATCCGGATATCAGACAGGCATTTGCCTACGATCTCATGTTCCTTCTCCATTAGTTCAATAGGCTGTTGTACGTTGCTGCCATTATCGGCGCCGGACGTGCTGGCATTGTTTTTTGAAAGCGCTAATTGTTTAATATAAGGGAACAGGAAAGTTTCTTCTTTTTCCATGTGCCCGGTCATTTCCACGCTTATTTCTTCCACCAGCTGCAGGATACTGAATAACCCGGGGTGGTGCGCCCCGTGTACCCTGGCAACTTTATCAGCATATTTTATAAGTTCCGGTAGAGAAGCTTTTACATAGCTGTGATGCGTATTGACGATGTAATCGGCCAGGAAATCCAGTTTCCAATCATTGTAGGGCAGCGGCCGGGGTAAGGGCGAAGCTGATGTTTGTTTTTCAGCCTGCTGCAATTCATGCTCTACTGCAGCTACATCCAGGCCTTTTTCAGCACAAGCCTCCTTTACAGTCTTCTTTCCGCCGCAACAAAAATCCAAACCATATTTCTTAAAAATTTCCGCTTTGCGCAGGTCCTTTGTTGCAATTTGACCAAGGGTCTCATTACTCTCCCCGCTAACACGTTTTTTTATGCTCACCTTCCACCATTCCGGACCCTGCTCCAGGTATTCCCATATAAATATATCGCCCCGCTCTCCAAGAAGCTGGTAATAAACCGGTTTAGGGTCATGATCATTCAGAATAGCAAAACCTTCACCCTCTTTTAAAGCATCAAAGTGTTCAAAAATTGTCGGGTGTTTTAGCCTGGGTTCAATTAAGGTAACGTTAAGTATACCGTCTTCTAAAATTTCCATTTTTTATTATTTTGTTGTTGAATAAGGTAAAGGTACAGATAATTAAACTTAAAAGAATAAAAGTACTTTAATACTTTTATTCTTGACTATGTAATGACATTTAATATCATGGTTCTTAAACCCGGATACTCCGCTTTAACTTCTGTTGCTCAAGAAACCCAAAGCCGATAATAAAAAATAATAAAACACCCTGGGCAATTATGGTTTCCATAGTCGGATAAATACCCAGCAAATCGCTGGTGATATTGAAACGAAAGGCATGAACAGTAAAAAGTCCTGATTCCTGAAGGGAATGAACGCCTTTGCCAATTATAATAATGGCCAGTACAGAAATCATTATGGAGCCGTATTTGAATAATTGTTTAACCGGTATCCTTTGCGCGTATCTTATCCATAAAAATGCTATGGAAAAAATAAGTGTCAATGCGGTCAATACCCCTAACCCAATGGATGCCTGGTTGCGCGGGTCAACTTCTAACTCAATTGCTTTTAAAAAAAGGATAGATTCGATAGATTCACGAAAAACGACTAAAAATGCGAAGGCTGCAAGTCCAAACATGTTTTCCTTATTTAAGAGCAGATTTATTTTTTTCTCTACAAATGATTTCCATCTTTTGACATCGGAGTTGCTATGAAGCCAAAAACCTACATAGGTTAAAACGCATACGGCAAATAGTGATATAAAACCTTCTAACATTTCCCTGCTCTGACCACTTATTTTTAAGATCAGATCAGCTAAATACCATCCGGCCAGTCCGGCAAGCAAAGCGGTTATCCATCCTCCGTGTAACCAAAACAATGCCTTTTTTTTGCCGGTAGATTTGATAATACTGATCATTATTGCAATGATCAGAAAAGCTTCCATTCCTTCTCTTAAAAGTATAGAAGCTGAAAGTACAAATGAAAGCCAAAAGGAGACTTTGGTGTTTTTTAGTACGCCATCTGATTCAGATATCAGACTTAATGCACTATTTATTTCCTGGCTCACTTCCGTCCTGGTACGATGACTTTCAATGACAGATCTGACTTTCAGCATTTTTTGTTCAAGCCTTGTCATTAGATTAGCATCACTGGCATTAAGCTGGGCTTCTACCGGCTCAATGCCTTCCAGATAAGCGGACAGTGCTTTTTGTTTTGCACCGGATGCATTGTTTTGTTGGTATGCCTGTAACGCTTCCAAAAGATATGCTTTTGCAAGTTGAAGCGAATGGATAGCTTCCTTATCGGGTATATGAAGCCGGATGGCGGCTAACTTTTCCTTCTTCAGTTCCAAACCGCCGTTCATTTTTTGCATTAATTCATGGTCGGTAAGGCTGCTCGCGTCTTTTAGGGTGACTTCTGCTATAGCCGCCTGGTATAAAGAATCTAATCTTGTCTTATTTATATTTATTTTTTTAAATCTTAAGGATTGGACATAAAAGGCCAGGTTCCATGCTTTATCAGTTGAAAGCTCCTTAAAAGCCTTCATCGCGGTGCCTCTTACACCTAAACTGATCGTATTATACGCCTGAATGCTGGTAATCCTGTTCATAATAGAATCGTTTAAAAAATTAGCCGGGACCGGATTGAGTGACGGGGCAAGAGGTCCGTTTCCAGCTCCGGAGCTACCATGGCAGGAAGAACATTTTTGGATGTAAATAACCTGGCCGGCAGACTGATCGGGCCACGACGCCGGGCTTACTTCATACCCGGTTGCTTTTATAACCAAGTCTTTTATTGATTTCGAGAGGAGGCTGATAGATTCCGGTGAATATCTCTTCTTTATAATCCGGTTCAGCCGTTTGGCGCTATCCAGAAAAGAGGCTTTTTGGATATGCTTTTCCGTGGCAAGTTCTCCGCACATGCGTGTCACAGTAGCGCTGAACTCAAGCATCTCCCTGTATTCTTCCTGGTTCTGAATAGCATGCTTTTGTACAGCAGCGGGGTAATCTCCTGAAATGTAGTCCAGGAGATGGATGATTGTTTGTACTGTATGGTCATCTTCTTTCGCAAAGGCGGTAAGGGCCGGCAGCAAAAGAAGAAGAATAAGACCACCGTAAAGATTAAATATTTTCATTGTCTTGTTTTGATCAATTTGAATTGACAGAAGCGCATAACCGGGCAAAGGTAATATTTCATTTTATTGTTTATACTTTTTTGTATAAACAATAAATAATTTCTATACTTGCGGCGGATCATCAGAATGATCGCGGCACCTGAAAGGTGATTGGTTGAAAGGAATAGCTGTTTGCCGCTGTACCACAATAATAGGATTAGCTATAACAATATCGACAGGGGTTCATTAATTAGAATCAGGAATCATGGAAGTTATCAACGAAAAAAAATTGGAGATTAAAATAATCGGGGCGCTTAAGGGGCATACCGGTTGTATTTATGCGGTGGATAGAGGCCTTTACTCAAATACTATATTTACCGGCGGCAGTGATAATTTCATTGCGCAATGGAACATGGAAAGCCTTCAGGCGGAAAAGTTTGCAACTTCATTTGCAGCACATCTTTATACGATTTGCCATATTCCCGAAAAAAAACTATTACTTGCAGGAACTACAAACGGAAATATCCATATCATAGATATCGATCAAAAAAAAGAGATCCGGATTCTTAAACACCATAAAGGCCCGGTGTTCGATATTAAATATTCCTTGAAGACCAATTGTTTCTATACGGCTGGCGGTGACGGGAATTTAGCCGTTTGTTCCTTGGATACGCTCTCGTTGATTAAAATTGTACCACTTTGCCGGGAAAAATTGCGCAGCATCGATTTTAATGATGCATCTTCCGAAATAGCCATCGCAATGGGCAGTTGCGATATTTTTGTTTTAGATATGTTTACCTTACAGGTTAAATTCGGATTTATCGCACATCAGCTTTCCGCGAATATTGTCCGCTATTCCCCGGACGGAAAATTTCTCCTTTCAGGAGGAAGAGATGCACATTTGAATATATGGGAAACGGATAGTTATACCTTATTGAAATCCATTCCAGCCCATAACTGGGCTATATACGATATTGCCTTTAGCCCGGATGGTGTATTGTTTGCCACGGCAAGCCGTGATAAGACCGTGAAGATATGGGATACGAAAACGTTCGGGCTGATCAAACGCATCACCAAAGAGAGTTTTACAGGCCATACACACTCTGTAAATAAATTGCTTTGGAGCGCTTTTAATAATTACCTGATCTCTGTAGGCGACGATAAAGAAGTTACTATCAGGGAATTGATTTATGAATAATTAATAGCTGATAATTTGGATTTGTTTCTAAAGTCATCTTTAAAACATTATTTATACTTTTTTGTATAAATAATAAAAAATGCTTTATAATTGCATGATCATTACACAGCCCTTGCTGGCTTCTGCGATGCTAAGTTTGGCTCCCGGATTGTCCTGACGTAGCTTACCGGTTTCCTAAAGGGCTATGGCAAACAATTGTTTGCCGGACCAACCAAATACCCACATAATGAAACAAGAATTAAATACGCTGGAGGAAACGGTATCGGGGGATTATAAATATGGCTTTGTAACGGATATTGAGACCGATGTGATCCCCAGGGGCCTCAATGAAGAGGTGATCCGTATGCTTTCCGAAAAAAAAAATGAACCGTCCTGGATGCTGGATTGGCGACTGAAAGCTTACAGGCATTGGCTGACAATGGAAGAACCGAAATGGCCGAATGTGAACTATCCTGAAATAGATTATCAGGACATCAGCTATTATGCGGCCCCAAAAAATAAGGGAAAGTTAAAGGGCCTGGATGAAGTAGATCCTGAATTGCTCCGTACCTTTGAAAAACTGGGTATCTCCCTGAACGAGCAAAAAAGACTTAGCGGGGTAGCTGTCGATGTAGTCGTTGACAGTATCTCGGTTGCTACTTCCTTTAAAAAACAACTGGCAGACATTGGAATTATTTTCTGTTCTATAAGTGAAGCCATCCAGAAACATCCGGAATTAGTAAGAAAATATATGGGCTCTATTGTGCCCGCTACTGATAATTTCTTCGCTGCGCTGAACTCTGCCGTGTTTACCGACGGGTCCTTTTGCTATATCCCCAAAGGCGTGCGTTGCCCGATGGAACTGTCAACTTATTTCCGCATCAACACCGGAAATTCCGGCCAGTTTGAACGAACGCTGATCATCGCGGAAGAAGGGAGTTATGTAAGTTACCTGGAAGGCTGCACTGCGCCCCAGCGGGATGAGAACCAGTTGCATGCCGCGGTCGTTGAGCTCATCGCGATGAGAAAGGCCGAAATTAAATACTCTACCGTTCAAAACTGGTATCCCGGTGATCACAACGGTAAAGGGGGGATTTACAATTTTGTCACTAAACGCGGGCTATGTTTGGGCGACTATTCAAGGATTTCCTGGACCCAGGTAGAAACAGGCTCCGCCATTACCTGGAAATACCCCAGCGTAATTCTAAAAGGCGATCATTCTGTGGGCGAATTCTATTCCGTGGCCCTGACAAATCACTATCAGCAAGCCGATACAGGTACTAAAATGATCCACCTTGGGAAAAACACTAAAAGCCGGATTGTGGCTAAAGGGATATCCGCGGGGTATAGTCAGAACAGCTACCGTGGATTAGTCCGCGCCGGTAAGAATGCTGCAGGAGCCCGCAATTATTCACAATGTGATTCCCTGCTCTTAAGTGATCATTGTGGCGCACACACTTTCCCTTACATAGAAGTTAAAAACGCAACATCAGTTGTTGAGCATGAGGCAACCACTTCAAAGATCGGAGAAGATCAGCTCTTTTATTGTAAACAGCGGGGCATTGATGCAGAAACGGCAGTAGCGCTGATCGTTAATGGCTTCGCCAAGGAAGTGATGAACCAGTTGCCAATGGAATTTGCGATAGAAGCGAAAAAATTGCTTGCAGTGAGTCTTGAAGGCAGTGTGGGCTAATAAAAATTATTAATTTATAGATTAAAATATCATGTTATCAATTACAAATATACACGCATCAATTGAAGGGAAACAAATACTCAATGGTATTAATCTGTCTATTCAAGCCGGAGAAATCCATGCTATTATGGGGCCAAATGGTTCAGGCAAAAGCACCCTGGCAGCAGTATTAGCCGGTAGGGAACAATATGAAGTAACGGAAGGGGCAGTTACTTTTTTACAGAAAGATTTATTAGAGATGTCACCTGAAGACCGGGCACGCGAAGGCGTATTTCTGGCATTTCAATACCCTGTTGAAATACCAGGAGTCAGTACGACCAATTTTATCAAAGCGGCAGTAAATGAAAAGAGGAAATATAGGGGAGAAGAACCACTGGATGCAGTAAGTTTTATGAAATTGATGAAAGAAAAAATGGCCATGCTGCGAATTGATCAATCTTTGTTAAGCCGCTCGATCAACGAAGGGTTCTCTGGAGGAGAAAAAAAGCGTAATGAAATTTTCCAGATGGCAATGCTTGAGCCTAAGCTGATGATACTGGACGAAATGGACTCTGGTTTAGATATTGATGCATTGCGCATTGTGGCTAACGGCATTAATAAGCTACGGAATGAAAATAATGCCATACTCATTATTACACACTATCAGCGGTTACTGGACTATTTGCAACCTGATTTTGTCCATGTGCTTTATAACGGGCGTATTGTCAGATCCGGTACAAAAGAACTGGCTATGGAACTGGAGGAAAACGGCTATGATTTCATTAAAGAAGAAGCCAATTTAATAACAGCTGAATAAAACCAGACGAGCTATGATGAATTTAAGCGATTTTAAAGATCATTTTGAACAGTTGCAGACGGAGAATCCGGAAAGCCCGATTGCTCAGATCAGGCTGGAAGGTTTTCATGCTTTTGACAAAGCAGGCCTGCCAACGAAACGTAATGAAGAATGGAAATATACCGACATCGGGAAACTGTTTAACAATGAATATCGTTTTGTTGCCGATATATCTGATTCTTCCCTTACATCAACGGATGTGGATGCCATTCGATTGCCCGGCCACCTTGAAGCGAATGAAATTGTATTTGTAAATGGCCGTTTCATGCCCGTGCTTTCAAAATTCCGATCTCCACAGGGCCAACTTACGGTATTGCCGTTGGAAGATGCTGCAAGAGGGATTTATAAAGAGATGGTACGGGAACATCTCGGCTGTAGCAGCGCCTATATTAAAGATGGTATTCATGCCCTGAATACTTCTTTCATTAATGGAGGTGTTTTTATTTATATTCCCAAAGAACAGGAATTAAACCATCCCCTTTATATCTATCATATCTCAGATGCACGGCAATATAATATACTTTCCCAGCCAAGAAGCCTGATCTATATTGAACGGAATACCAAAGTTCAGTTAGTAGAGACTTTTAGTACAATAGGTACATCCGAGTGTTTTACTAATCAGGTAATGGAGGTGGTGGTCCACAATAATGCTGTTGTTGAGTATTACAAAATTCAAAATGAAACAGCTAATGCCAGTCAGGTAAGTACTACACATATCCGGCAAACAGGCCGCAGTTACGTGCATGCGGTAACTGTCACGCTTAACGGAGGTATGATTCGTAACAATATGAACGTGGTAATGGAAGCTGCCGGAAATGAGGCCCATTTATTCGGACTGTATATTTTAAATGGCCACACTCATTTGGATAACCATACGCTGGTAGATAATGTAAAACCCAATTGTTTTAGTAACGAATTGTATAAAGGGATTCTGGACAATGAGACCATCGGCGTATTTAACGGAAAAATCATGGTACGTCCTGATGCACAAAAGACCAACGCATATCAAACCAATAAAAACATTCTGCTATCGGATGATGCCACAATCAATACTAAGCCGCAACTGGAGATTTTTGCAGATGATGTTAAATGTTCACATGGCTGTACAGTAGGACAACTGGATGAAAATGCATTGTTTTATTTGAGGGCAAGAGGTATTCCGAAATCAGACGCGCAGGAATTATTGTTAAAGGCTTTTGCATTGGATATACTTGACCAGATAAAACCAGAGTTATTGCGTGGTTATATTGAACAACTGATCACTGAACGTTTATCTGTTAATAAAAAATGATTTTGACAAACCCAACATCCATTGATCTTGATATAGGTGCCATACGTCAACAGTTTCCTATACTCAACCGGATTGTTAAAAACAAGCCTTTGGTGTATTTTGATAATGCCGCAACCACTCAAAAACCGCAATCTGTTATTGACGCGATAAGCCATTATTACAGCAACTATAATGCTAACATCCACCGTGGTGTACATAGCCTTGCCGAAGAAGCTACTGCCGCTTATGAAGCTTCACGTATTGCTGTTCAACAATTTATCGGTGCGGCCTTTTCGGAAGAGGTTATTTTTACCACGGGCACCACAGAAGGCATTAACCTGGTCGCTTACGCCTGGGGAAGAGCTAATATTGTCGCCGGTGACGAGATACTGATCTCCGGTATGGAGCATCATTCAAATATCGTGCCCTGGCAAATATTATGTAATGAAAAGAATGCCATATTAAAAGTGATTCCGGTGTTGGATAATGGTGAGCTTTCCCTGATTGATTATCACAATTTGCTCGGTCCAAAAACAAAAATGGTTGCTATTGTACAGGTATCAAACGCGCTGGGTACGGTGAACCCGGTTAAATCGATCATTAAGGCTGCGCACCAGGTTGGTGCTGTAGTGTTGATTGATGGGGCACAGTCAGCCGTTCACCTGGATATAGATGTCCAGGATATGGATTGCGATTTTTTTGTGTTTTCCGGACATAAACTTTACGGGCCAACTGGCATAGGAATTCTATATGGTAAAAAAAATATCCTCGAAAGTATGCCGGTTTTTCAGGGAGGTGGAGAAATGATTAAAGAGGTTACCTTTGAGCGAACTACTTATAATGAGCTTCCCTATAAATACGAGGCGGGAACACCAAATATAGCGGGTGCGATCGCATTGAAAGCAGCATTGGATTTTTTGAATGATCTTGGGAAAGACAATATCAGAAAACATGAAGCCGCTTTATTGAAATACGCGACAGCTCAGTTGGAAATAATTCCCGGATTAACCATCATCGGTAAGGCCAGGGAAAAAGTCAGTTTGGTGTCTTTTATAATTAAAGGGGTTCATCCGCAAGATATTGGCGTTTTATTGGATAATCAGGGAATTGCTGTCAGAACAGGTCATCATTGTACACAGCCGCTGATGGAACGCTTCGATATTGCAGGAACAGTGAGGGCTTCATTTGCGGTTTATAATACACTTGCAGAAATAGATGTGTTGATTGCCGGTCTTTGGAAGGCCCTTAAAATGCTGTCATGATCATGGAGAAGGATATTTTAGAAATTGAAAGCGAATTTATTGAGTCATTTTCCTTTCTGGATACATGGGAGGAAAAGTACGAGTATATTATTGAGCTTGGTAAGAAATTACCCGCATTGGAAGAAAAATATAAAACAGAGGACAAGAAGATTAAAGGTTGCCAGTCAACAGTATGGCTGGTTTCCTCCTATAACAATGGTAAAGTATTTTTTAAAGCCGATAGCGATGCAATAATTGTAAAAGGTTTGATCAGTATGTTAATTGATGTATTATCAGGGCATACTCCTGACAAAATTATCAACGCTTCGCTGGATTTTATAGACAGGATCGGAATGCATACTCACCTGGCACAAACCCGTTCAAATGGTTTGCGGGCTATGGTCAAACAAATGAAAGATTATGCGATAGCTTATAAAGTAATTCATATTTAACATTCAAATAATGGACGAGGAAGCGCTGAAACAAAAAGTGATTGATTGTTTGCAAGCCATATATGACCCGGAGATCCCGGTAAGTATTTATGAATTAGGGCTGATATATGAAGCGGAAGTACTGCCTCCCTATAATAATGTCCAGATCGTTATGACACTTACTGCCCCCAGTTGCCCGTCTGCCCAGGATATCCCTGTGGAGGTAGAACAAAAGATCAGAGCGATTGAAGGAGTAAACGAAGTAATTGTTATTGTAACCTGGGATCCGCCATGGGACAGTGATATGATGTCTGAAACAGCAAAACTTGAGTTAGGATTATTATGATTACCCGGTTGCTTATCAAAAATTAAAGAAATGAAAATAACATCACAGGAAGAATACGGTTTGAGAATTTTATTGAGAATTGCCAAATGCCGCGAGAAGGAAGGTATGACCATACAGTCCTTAGCCGCCGCAGAAGGCTTATCACTTGCATATGTTGCCAAGCTTACTCGTATGCTTCGTATCGAAGGCTATATTAATAGCACACCGGGCAATAAGGGCGGGTACCTCCTTGCGCGAACATCTGACCAGATCAATATTAACCAGGTACTGAAAATTTTGGGGGGATCTTTATTTGAGAAATCATTTTGTAATGATTATCCGGGAATACTTAAATTCTGTACCAATTCTGTGGATTGCTCTATACGCTCCTTATGGCAAATGATTCAGATAAACATCGACCAGCTGTTGGATAAAGTAACATTGAAGGATCTGATTGGAACCGAAATGAGATCAGATAAAATACTCAATGGCATAATAGAACAAAATATAAAAGCTTTTTTAACTTCTGGCTCTGCATGATGATTTAAAATCAGCTTGCCTGTTCCACTGTTTCTATTCAAATTCTGAAAAAATTGCATTACTAACCGCTCCTGTTATACGCGATTTTTTCATCATGCCTTTATACCGGCAAAAAAACATCGGTCCTGGGATATCGCACTTTCTGCTCTGCTTCATTAAAGTTGGTAAACATGGTTTTTATAATTGGATGTTAAAATGGTTTTACTTTTACAAAAGTTCTCTTATTTTTTTTCGCAATTCCGGAATTGTTTCATCCAAGAACCAGGGGTTTGTTTTTACCCAGTTTTGGTTTCGTGGAGAAGGATGGGGTAAAGGGAAATATTCCGGAAGAAATTCCTTATAACTTTTTACAGTTTCTGTAAGGCTGTTTTTAAAATTCTTTTTTAAATAATAACGCTGGGCGTATTGCCCCATTAATAATACCAGGGGCGTATTGTTTAATTTTTCTAAAATTTGCGGATGCCATAGCGGGGCACATTCGGGCCGTGGAGCAAGATCTCCTGATATTCCCTTCCCCGGATAACAAAAACCCATTGGCATTATAGAGAAATAATCGGTATTATAAAAGATCACCTCATCTACATTCAGCCACCCTCTTAATTTTCTTCCGCTTGCATCGTTCCATGGAATTCCTGATTCATGAACGCGTCTGCCGGGAGCCTGCCCTATAATAATAATTTTTGAGAGGGAGTTTAATTGTACAACCGGCCGCTGACCCAAGGGTAAATAATCTTTACAAACTTCACATCGCTTAATATTATTCAAAAGAGTTTCCATTGCAAAGCCTCATTCATTTTCATAACTCAATTCTCCATTTTCAATTCTTGCGGGCGAGGTGTATGGATGTATTTCTTCTTTTCCGATACCCATTATATGCATTACTTTCCATTCATTCAGTTTTAGATAATCAGAAACCATAGACCGGTGACAACGCCACCATACCGCTTCTGAGCACATATATGCGGTGCGTTGATTTAACGCAATCTTTTCAAGTTCGGCTATTCCCTCTTTAAAAGAAGTTGTTTCCATATAATCAGCATAGCCGCGAAAAGCAGCATTTCTCCAAGCCGTATTTTTAGAATCGGGTTTTACTTTTCTTCTTCCCCCAAGGCTTTTTAAATGAACGTATTGGATGTTGTTTTGAGGTAAAATAACTGCCAATGTTTCTTTATTGTATTGTGGAAATTTACGTGAGCCCGGAAAACTTCTGATATCGGCAACGAGTTCAATATTGAAAGAATGCAGCATGGCAACAAACTCTTCAAAAGGCCGGGTGGAATGGCCAATTGTCCATATCGTTTTATTCTCTTCTTTCATTTTTTACGTATGTCTTTCCCAATTATTTGTTTTGTAAAAACTATGCCGGAGAATCGTGAATTAATGGCCTCATCGTAATCTCATCTACCAAAAAATTATCCGGCGTTTCTAAAATGTGAATGATAAGTGCTGCGATGTCGTTTGCCTGCAACATATTTTTGTGTGGATGGATACCGGAATCTTCAAAAAAGTGTGTGTCAATGCTACCGGGGTTTACACAAGTAACTTTTATTTTATAAGAACGAAGTTCTTTGAACAAAGCTTCGCTAAAACCCTGCATACCGTATTTAGTTGCAGAATAAGCTGCGCCTTCCGCCCTGGTAGTTTTTCCCAGGATAGAACCAATATTGAAGATGTGACAAGTGTTTTGATTCGCCTTCATCAATGGAACTATTGATGAAGTAACGTAGAAGGCTCCATTTAAATTCGTATTAATCATTTCGTGCCATCGTTCCAGCGAAAGCTCATCAATCTTACTAAAATATCCTGCCCCGGCATTGTTGATCAGGATATCGGGAATATGAGAATTTGAAAAAGTGTTTTGTACCCAGGAGGCGACCCCTCTTTGAGCAGTAATATCCATACCAACCGGGACAAATTTTTCTCCTAATTTATTTGCGAGTGCATGGAGCTTTTCTGCGTTACGGGCAAGTCCGTAAACGATGGCCCCTTTAGCCACCAAAGCACAGGATAGTGCAGCCCCTAATCCACTACTGGCACCGGTTATCACAGCTATCTTTCCATTAGCATCCATTTTTTGAACAATTAAAAATTATTACTCATCTTATTGCGGCTTATATGTTCCCGGAACAGTTCGAAAACCAATAGCCAAACGATTCCATCCGTTTATAGCAACTATAGCCATAGTTAGTTCAACCATCTCCTTTTCATCAAAATGTTTACGAACCGAATCATACAAGTTATCAGCCACATCATTTTCTGAAATTAATGTCAAGGCTTCAGTCCATTCTAAAGCAGCACACTCCCGGTCGGTATAAAAAGGAGTTTCCCGCCATGCGCTCAAAGCATATAGGCGTTGTTCGGTTTCACCCGCTACGCGGGCATCTTTGGTGTGCATATCAAGACAATAGGCACAGCCATTTATTTGAGAAGCCCTGGTTTTAACAAGTTCGTATAAGCTATGTTCAAGCCCGGAAGCAGCTACATACTTTTCGAGTTCCCGCATAGCTTTTAAAGCGCCGGGAGCTACTTCTGAATAGTTTATTCTTTCTTTCATCGTCTTAAGTTTATTACTATCTGCAATTTTTTTAGTGTTTCTCCATTTCATCCATAGCAATTGTAGCGTGGGCATAGGCTGCTCCTGCACGCATTTCAGCAGCTACCCAAATAGCCTCCATAATTTCCTCTTTGCTGGCTCCTTTTCGCATAGCGTCTTTAGAATGCGACCGAATGCAATAAGGGCATTGAGTTACATGTGCTACTGCTACAGCGATAAGTTGTTTTGTTTTTTCAGGAAGCGCACCCGCCTCAAATACCGTCTTACTGAAATTTCGCCATGCTTCTACATTTTTAGGTGCTAAAGCAGCTTTTTTATCGGCGAGTTCTTTGGTTGTTACCGGGTATAAATTTTCGTTGTCCATGATATTTTTTCCTTACTATTTAATTAATTCTTAAATTCAATCATTCCTTAACCAGGTAATTCAAAAGAACCAACGCTTCATTATGTTCCTGGTCTTTAGCCGCATACAATAATGTAATAGTTTCCTGCCTGGCCTTTTCTTTCAAAAGCGAAACCATCCCTTTGTTTTCTTTAAGTTCGAGCAGATATTTTTTCTTAAAATCATCCCATTTAGCTGGTTCATGACCAAACCATTTTCGAAGTTCTGTACCCGGAGCGATATCCTTCAACCATAAGTCAACATCCGCCTTTTCCTTTGTCAGGCCACGTGGCCAAAGCCTGTCCACTAAAATCCGCAATCCGTCTTCTTTATCCGGTTGTTCATAGACTCTTTTGATTTTGATTTCATTTGGTTTTTTCATGTTTTAAAACCGTTAGAGAATATTATATAATATTTACTTTTATTCCGTCAATATACTCATCGATCATGATTTGACAAGATAAATGAACTTCTTTGCCGGTAATTCCAGTTCTAAGCAGCGTCATTTCTTCATTACGTTCATAGCACGACAGTTCATGGCTGCTGCTGATGATTTCAACCAAACAGGTTCCGCATTTACCCATACCCAAACATTCTCCAAAACCCTCTGTATAGATTTGATCATAGATCAGCATCATCAGGCTCCTGTATTCATTTGCATAGGTTTTAATTTCATGGATTTTTCCATCATGGCAAATTGTTACAGATATGTCCTTAACCGGCGTATGGGTCATTTTTTATCAATCCAAAATTCATCAGGGTAATTGTCTTTAAACGGAACCGGATGCTGCAGGGTCAGATACGCCTCAACGCTTTTCAAGGCAGATAATGAAAGAACCTCTTCCAAATGGGGCAATAATATTCTTTCTTCAAAGCGGATATGCTTTATCAGCAATTCTGCAAATTCAAGATAGTCATCCTTTACTGCATTTTCATTGTGATTTAGCCTGTTGATGCAATTTTGAAGCATTTGATGCTCATTTTTACCTTGCTGAGAAAGGGCATCATCTTCTATCCGGTTGAATAACAATGCTTCTTCTTCCTGGAAATGTGCCTTCAAATGATGTTCCCAAAAGTAATTCACATACTTTTTGATCCGGGGAAGCTCAATGTCCCTTTTTAGCCCTTCTTTTACCTTCCAGCTGAAGAGTAGACCTGCATGGTGATCTTTGGAAAGCTCGATCATATGTTGACTTCGTTTGATAGGTTTATTCATTTCTGTTTCTATATGCTAACTAAATTCTTCCATTGGGTTAAACAACTACTTTGTCGGATGCGCCCCCCATCTTTTGTAACCGGCTTAAAAACATATCCGCCATCAACTCAGCCCGGTTTTTCGCATCGGCTGCCACGGAGCCCTCAAAATTCTCATCTATAGTTGAAAAAAAGATCTCCAGCCAGCGGTTAAAATGCTCCGGTCCGATTTTCAATGGGGCATGTTTCGCGAACGGGTTTCCCCGGAATCCCGCAACGCCAAAAAGGGCTGCATTCCAAAAAGCATACATCTTCTCCAGGTGAGGTTGCCAATCTTCGGGTATGGTCTCCATGAAAATTGGCCCTATAAACAAATCGGCCTTTACTTTGGCATAGAATTCGTTGACAAACAGCTTGATATCGTCGATGTTTTCTATTTCTTTCATTTGAATAAAGTAATTGCGCCTGAAGTGATCAGATAATAAGCCGCCCATGCGGCAAATGCGATCAATAAAATAATGAACCAAAATGGCATGCTTTTGGGGGTTTCACTACCATGTAGCATGAAGGTTTTTTGATCGCCCTTCCCATACGCATTGATCATTAATGGTAATACTCCATCAACGACTTCATCCTTTTTAATCCCTTCGATAGCTATAGCCGGGCCATTGCGCACGATAAATGGAATGGCTTTAATGCCTTCTTTGCCCCTATGATCTTTACTGATCACTTTAAGTATATGATGCCCATCAGTCAATTTTTTAGTATCCAGGTCAAATGATACAGGGGCGGGAAAAGTTCCTAATGGTTGAAGATCATCATCAATAAATAGGGTCACGTAACTTTTATTTTCCATAACGGCATTAATTAAAAATGATATTTTTAATATCCAGGTGATTTTTGTCTTTTGGTTTTATTATGCATCTGACCGTGGCATAAAGCGAATACAAAGTAATAATTACCATTGCACTAACGATCAGGTAATCCCAGTTACTGTCCGGGCCACTTCCATGGGTTATGCCCTGTAATAATTTAGGCTGCTGCTTCTTGCAGGCATCGCACGCGAAGGCCGATAGGCCGACTGGCAGCAATAACGCTGTCAAGACTATACGGATGGCTATGTTTTTTAATTTCATCTGTTTATTTTTTTGCGGTTTTACTATTGTCTGTTTTGAAACCGGTAATTATCTTCTTTACTTCATCTACGGTTACTTGTTTGGAGTTATTACCCCAATTACTCCGTTCATGATTGATAATGGCCGCCACTTCTTCGGGTTTCAAATTATTATTGGTACCAACAGGTGTCATAACGCCATAACCTTCGCTTACCCTGCCGTTATACCCCTTCATAATAATGGTAATTTGTACTTCGGGGTTATCATCAAGTACAACTTTACTGCCTTTCAGCGGAGGAAAAGCGCCTGCCAATCCTTCACCGTTACCCTGGTGGCAACTCTGGCAATTGGTTGCATACAACGCCGCGCCGTCAAACTGCGGCTCACTCACTTTGCTTGCGGCGCTTGTTTTTTTGGTCCCGGCTTCTTTTGAGTTTTTATCATATAAAAATATAGGGGTTGGTTTTCCATCAGGTAAGGATACCTGTTTTAACGATTTTAGATAGGCTACCAATTGCAACGCTTCTTTTGTGGCCACAATCTGCCCGGTGATGCCTTTGCGGTATTCATCCGGAACATGGAGTACCACGTCGCCCGGGAAAGCATAATCTTTTACCTCGAACAGCCATGAATATGCAGGCATTATGGATTGTTCAACTACTGACCGGGGGTTGTACAAGTGGAGCAAATGCCAGTCCTGGCTCGATTGGCGCACACCTATATTGGTTAAATCGGGTCCGGTTCTTTCTGAACCCATGAGCATTGCCGTGTTTCGCCATATATCTATTCTTTTGATTCTTGCATAGTCAGCAGCAATTCCGGGCCGGCTGCCCCACATTTTGTCCATATCCACATTTCTTACTTGTTGTGTATGACAGGCAATGCAGCCCTCCCTGATAAATATCCCTTTACCAGCGGTTTCATCGGCGGTAGGCGCTTTGCTTCCCGGAAGTGGTGATGAATTCTTTTCCTCATTCAAGGCGGGCAGTATGGCAGCAAACATGGTTAAGACAATAAATAAAATTATGGCTGCACCGAAAAGTCTTTTATGATTGTTATAAATTTCCATTATTGATTATTGTTTAGAAGTATTAGCCGGAAGTTTATTTAGCTCTTCAAAGACCGCTTTTTGCAAATCAGTCTCTTCTTTTGAGACTATCATATAGTAAAGATTATAAGCAAATATGAGGTGCGATGCCCACATTAATGAGCCGCCTATAGCCCGCCATAACCAGTAAGGCGCCATCAGTACTACCGAGTCGATAAATGGCTTGCCTTCCTGCCAGGAAATACCTTTTAAGGTTCCTCCAATCATTAAGGGTATCGTGTAAAATAGTAAACCAATAAGCGCCATCCAGAAATGGGCGCCTACCAAACTCTGACGTGGTTCTTTGCCTGTAAGCCGGGGTACCAAAGTATATATAGACGCCCAAAGCATAAAAGCAATGATACCATACATGGTTAAATGTGAGTGGGCTACGGTAAAATCTGTAAAGTGCCAGTATAAATTAGCTGAACGGAAAGCCTCTGCCGTGCCTTGCGAAGAGCCGGTGAAGTAAAAGATAATACCAACCAGGTAAAAAGGTAAGGTATAACTGGACCCTATCCTGTGAAAGTTGCCCCGGAAGGTCATCAGGAAATTGGTTGTACCAGCAAATACCGGGATGAGCATGCCCATACTCCCAATTATCGCTACGGTTTGCAGCCACCACGGTATCGCACTAAAGATAAAATGATGCGTACCGATTAGTGTATAGAAAAGGATCTGTGTCCAGAACGCCAGGATACCCAGACTATAAGAATAAATAGGGGTATTGAGTTGCTGGGGCAGGAAATAATAGATTAGCCCCAGGTTAAAAAGCATAAACCACATACCTACACCCTGGTGCATATAATATCCTTGCGCTATGGTTTCACCCAGCCCGTTTTGCCAGAAGGGCAGATACCCCACCAACGCTATAACTATGGTAAACATAACCGCTGCTACAATATACCAGTTGGAAATATAGATTTCTTTCGTTTTACGCCTGGCTATCGTTTGTAAATAGTTGATAAGGGTAATCACAAGGCCTATGGCAAATAATAACATGATTGGCCAAATATATTCCCTGTATTCGCCCCCTGCATTATTTATTCCGGCCATCAGCGAAATGCTGCCTAAAATGACTGAAGCATTGATCAGGTATAAAGCATACCACCCCCACTTTAAACTGGCCACAACCGTGTTACTTACAGTAGAAACCACGTAATAACCTAACCCGATCATGGCAAGAGACGACCAGCCCCAAAAAACCATGTTGGTATGCACAGGCCTTAATCGTCCAAAGCTTAACCAGCTGACATGGTCGACATCAGGGGCAACAAACTTAATACCTAAATATTCGCCGACAGAGGTTCCCAATACTAACCAAAAGGTTGCCGACCCGAGATACCAAAGTATTAGTTTGGTTAATTTCGGATCAATATCAGGCCGTTTAACTGCCTTCTTTTTAGTGGCGATAAATCGGGGCGTATTTACTTCAGCAACATTATGCAATAACCCTTTTTTATCATCCGGTGCATTTTCACCAGACAGTTCAGTGTTACTGAGTTTAAAATCAAGTGCCTGTTTACGTTTAATCAGTTCTTCTCTAACCTCTCCTGTGCTTAAATCCTGTAAAGATTTTGCGAGGTATTTAGCCTCTCTTCTGATCCTTCTTTCCCGCACTGTTTTCACCAGATTATTTACTTTTAGAGCTACCAGATATACTGCGATTACCAATATAATAAGGATCAGGGAGATAGTGATCATAACCCCAGGGTTAGTCCATGCATTATCACTTGCAGCAGGTGTTTGCGCAAACAGTTGAGAACCCCGCAGGGCAAGAATAACTAAAACAGCAACTTTCTTCATATCATGTTCAATTTTATTATTTTTAAGTTCACTTCTCTTGTTGCTGTGTATTACTACGATTAATTAAAGTGGCTAATTGATCCGGCTCCATATCTTTTATATGATTGTTTAACCATTCTTTACTATCCAATTCTTTGTTGTCAACATTCTCTTTTAATCGGTAGCTATTCTTTAATATCCATAAAGCGAGCAAAAGTAAAATCAGGATAATTAAGACAAAAAACAGCTCTCCAATTCCATCAGGATTAGGGTCCTGCACAATTGTTGAATCCTTTGTCATGGCATAAGCTATATTTAATGTTGTTAATAGCAGGTAAGCGCCGGTAGTTATGATGAATATTTTAGATTTCATTATAAATATATTAATACCTTTTTATCCTTTATTTTGTGAAATTTTTTACTTTTTCAGTGCTGTAATCCCTAAGTCTAAATCCTCATTAAACTCTCCGATAGTTGTTTTATACATCATGTGATGAATTTGGTTACGTATTGCTTTAAATTCGTGATGCAATGGGCATGGATTAATTTCTGAGCATTGCTTTATCCCTAATCCGCAACCTAAAAAAATGCCCTTTCCATCTACTGCCTCAACGATATCACTTAAGGGGCGTTTTAAGGCGGATTCATCGAGGTAAAACCCACCGTTCGGGCCTTTTGCAGATCGGACGATACCTCTCCGGCTGAGATCCTGTAATATCTTCGCCAAAAAATGTTCTGGTGAATCAATACCGTTCGCGATCTCTTTTATTCCGACACGGCCGCCGGGGGCTGTTTTATGAGCAATAAAAAAAACTGCCCGCATGGCATACTCACATGTTTTTGAAAATACTCCCATTTACCCTGCAAATATATAAAAGCATTTTATAACAAAAGAGTTTTATATCTTTTATGCCTGTCTCCCCTTTTGCCTATTCTTTAATAGATCAGGTGCCTGCTTGATGTCAATTATCAAAATTTGAACATTGATTTAGTTTAAGTACCTGAATATTAATAAATGAAAGCTTATCGCATAAAAAGAGAAAATTGAAACATTACTAAACCTGACTGATTTAACTATTTGAAATAAATATATTTCCTTTTTCCATTTCATCTGCGAGGGATTGGATAGTCATACTATCAAACATTTGTATCGTTTGGGCTTTAATGAATTTGTATTTTGCGTGCATAGGACAGGGCTCTTTTTCTGAACATTGAGCTAATCCGATAATGCACTTATCAAGAACTTCATCCTCTTTCATTGCCGTCAGGACACGGCGAATCGGCATTTTTTTCATTTCCTCCGTAATGTAAAATCCGCCATTGGGGCCCCGGGCTGAACTAATAATTTTATTACCTCTGCTAAGCTTTTGGAGGATTTTTGCAGTGAAGGATTGAGGTGAATCAATAGCCTTCGAGATTTCGGCAAGCCCGAGCATTTTTTCTTCTGTACCTTTCTGAGCTATGTATATCGTTGCCCGGAGTGCGTACTCGGTTGCTTTTGAAAACATCTTTTGTAAAAGTTAAATAATAAATTTATAGCCTTAAACCTGCTTTTCCCAACTATATAAACAGACAAGTTTTGATTTCCAAAAATAATTAAATAAATATAATAATTAAGGACAAAATTGTCCTTAATTATTATATTTACCAAAAATTCATGTTATGGCTAAACGAAATTTCATGGGCTACCTGCTCAATCCAAAGAACTGGTGGCTCCCACTTCTGCTGATCTTTATTATTGGCGTTGCAGGCGTAATGATGATCGGTGTACATACTTACACAGAGGCCCCGCCTATTCCTGCTTATGTGACAGGAAAAGACAATGTCGTTTTTTCAAATGATGAGATCATGAAAGGGCAGGGAGTTTTCCAGAAATATGCCCTGATGGAGTATGGTACCATGTTTGGGGATGGCGCTAACCGGGGCCCGGATTTTACCGCAGAAGCGCTGCACCAGGTGACTCAATACATGAATGATTATTACCAGTCGCATTTGCAAACTGACGCGAATATAAAACTGCTCCGGACAGGTATTTCAGAACAGGTGAGGATAGAAATTAAAACTAATACATACATTAGCAACAGCAATACCGTAAGACTTAGCGATGCACAGGCATACGCGGCTGATGAATTGATCAAGTATTATACTTCAAAATTTATCAACCCTTCTTTTCCAGGCGCTTTTAAGCCGATAGGCTACATTACCGGTAAGGAAGAATTAAAATCGCTGACCGCCTTTTTCTTCTGGGGGGCATGGGTTTGCGGTGCGGAAAGGCCCGGGGAACAGTATAGCTATACCAACAACTGGCCTTATGACCGCCAGGCGGGGAATACACCCACCCCGGCAGTTATTCTATGGAGTATTATTGGGTCACTGGCCCTTATTATAGGGCTTGGTTTGGTATTATATTATCATGGTAAGCTGGAAAAACTGGATGATAACGCATATACCAGCAAGGCTCAGCCACTTATGACAAGAGCTGAGATACGAAAATTTCAACCAACTGCCATTCAAAGGGCCACCTACAAATTTTTTTATGCGGCTATTTTACTTTTTGCCGTTCAGGTACTTGCAGGAATATTAACCGTACATGACTTTGTAGGGCTTACCAAATTCCGGGGGTTCGATCTCGCTAAAGTATTGCCATTTCCGGTAACCAGAAGCTGGCATGTTCAGTTGTCCTTGTTGTGGATCTCGGCTTGCTGGATCGGGGCTTCGTTTTTTATGATGGCACTGGTTTCCCCTGATCAGCCAAAAAAACAGGTTACATTGATCAACGTAATTTTTTGGCTCACTATTATATTGGTTGCAGGTTCGTTTGCAGGTATATTCCTTGGCCCAATGGGGTTCCTGCCAAAAACATGGTATTGGTTTGGTCACCAGGGCTGGGAATATGTTGAAATGGGAAAACTTTGGCAAATAATGCTTGGGTTTGTATTTATCATTTGGGCCATTGTTTTGTACCGCGGGATTAAGCCGGTAATGAAGCTAAAACAACCCTGGGCTTTGCCTAACTGGTTGTTATATGCCATCTTTAGCGTGATCATATTATTCATATCCGGATTTATTGCGACACCCAAAACCAATTTTGTAATTGCAGATTTTTGGCGGTGGATGGTAGTACACATGTGGGCCGAAGCATTCTTTGAAGTATTCACCACGGTTTTGATAGGCTATTTTATGGTAATGATGGGCCTGGTAAATAAGCAGGCTGTTATTCGTGTTATTTATTTGGCGACGCTATTATTCTTAGGTTCAGGATTACTTGGTATCTCTCACAATTTTTACTGGAACGCAAAAACGGTAAGTACTTTGGCTTTAGGGGCTGTTTTTTCTACTTTACAGGTAATTCCGTTAATACTGCTTACGCTGGAAGCATGGCGATTCAGCAAATTGCCACAAATATTAGAGAATGGAAACGGGGCAAAAGGAGATATTAATAAACAATTTGGATTTCCGGAAGTATTCCTATTTCTGGTAGCGGTTAATTTCTGGAACTTTTTCGGGGCCGGGGTACTTGGCTTTATCATTAACCTGCCCATTGCCAATTATTACGAACATGGCACTTATTTAACGGTTAACCACGGTCATGCGGCATTGATGGGGGTATATGGCAACCTGGCATTGGCTATTATTTTATTCTGCTGCCAGTTATTGGTAAAAGCAGAGTGGTGGAAACCACGTATGATAAAAAACGCTTTCTGGTCTATTAATATTGGTTTACTGCTTATGGTATTTCTTGATTTATTCCCGGTTGGTATCTGGCAATTTAAAACAGTAACCGAACAGGGGCTCTGGTTCGCCAGAAGCCATACATTTATTGAAAGTACAGGGTTTCAAACATTTACCTGGCTACGTATGGTCGGGGGCGCTTTGTTCACCGTAGGAGGTGTAATTCCGCTTACGTGGTTTGTTATCAGCAGGAGGAAGGGATTGAAAAAAGTTAACCCTAAAGTGGATGTTCAAATTCAAAAGCCCGAAGAACCAGCAGTATCTTACCAATCATAAAGCATTATGAATACAAATGAAATAATGAAACCAATTGTTTATTCCTGTTCAGGTTGCTCAAGTGCTGCACAAATGGCCAATTATCTTGCTGTACAACTGGACAGAAAAGGGGTTGCTGAAATGTCGTGCATCGCAGGTGTGGGCGGAAATGTAAAAAAACTGATTCAAACCGCCCATTCAGGAAGAAAAATTATTGTGATAGATGGCTGCCCGCTTGCATGTGCTAAAGCCTGTTTAAGTAATCATTCATTGCAACCCGATGTTCATATAGAGCTCACCAGCTTTGGCGTAGCCAAACGGCAGCATGAAGATTTTGATAAACACCAGGCCGATGAAATATTGGAAGAATTAATGGCTGAACAAGGATTAGCAATGCAAGGTGCTTAAAAATAATTAACTTATTATGGACGATAACATCATTCGGTTTTTGCAACAACAAACCTGTGCCACAGTTTGGCGTACAGACTGGGAAGGAAGCCCGTATGGTTTCAATTGGTATTACGCATTTAACGAGGAAAATAATTTATTATACTTCAAATGATCAGCTGACACACATCATGTTATATTTAGCAGAAAAACCTGTAATTGCCGGAACTGTTTTGCCCGACAAATTAAATAAAGTGATAACAATCGGTATTCAGTTGCAGGGTGAAATACTGAACGTTCTTCATTCCCCCTCGCGCAAGCTGCATCTAAGAATTATCATAAAAAGTATCCTATTGCCGCTGCTATAAAAGGTGAAGTGTTCACCATTCTTCTAAACAACATAAAGATGAAAGATAGCCATTTAGGATTTGGCAATAGCATCGTATGGAAAAGGAATGAATGAGTAGTTACAAGAACTCATTCCCCGTATTAATGATCAGACGGAAGCATACCTCAATAAAATGTACGAGCAATTAGCTGAAGCAGAGATTAAATTACAGTTACTTAATATAGGTGACGCTATTTAAATTTGATTGTAGCTGAAGTAATGAGATATTTGTTTGAAATGCTTTACCTTGGGGAAGATAAAAGATGATTTATGCAGGTACTGAATGGTGGGTAGCCTGATTGATTTATAAAGTAAAAAGTATTTTTGAATTAAAACATATTCTATGAATAATACCATACTGGATTTACTGCACAAATATGATGTTCCATC
>DHXR01000066.1:0-69716 GCA_002413785.1 Mucilaginibacter sp. UBA5151 | reverse complement strand
TTTTGTGAAAATCTGTGCACATTTTGTGCCTGCAACAAAAGGATTACTAAAAATCACCAGGTTGAAGATCCTTACATTACAGCTGTCCTTAAAGAGTGGGGTATGTACCGGGCTTTATTTACAACTATTCCTGTAATAAAAGAAATACACCTGGGAGGGGGTACGCCTACTTTTTTTAGTGCGGATAACCTTGTACAACTTATTAATGGCATTACAGCCGATGCGATGGTAAAGGATAACCATGAATTCAGCGTAGAAGTACATCCTAATTATACTACCGAAGAGCACATTGCAAAACTTGCGACAGTTGGCTTTAACCGGATCAGTTTGGGTATTCAGGATTTTGATCCTAAAGTACAGTTTGCAATAAACAGGGTTCAGACGTTTGAGAAAACAAAAGAGGTAGTTGACTGGGCCAGAAAATACAACTACGATAGTATAAATGTAGATTTGATTTATGGGCTTCCTCATCAAACTATAAAAAGTATTGAACTTTCCATCGCGCTTGTTAAGACGCTTAGGCCAGATCGCATCGCTTTTTATTCTTACGCACACGTGCCGTGGAAAAGTAAGGGACAAAGACACTACACAGAGGATGACCTGCCGGTTGCTTCAGAAAAATGGGCAATGTATAACAGAGGAAGGGAATTACTGGAAGAAGCCGGATTTGAAAGTATAGGAATGGACCACTTCGCATTGTTGAGTGATAAGCTTTTTGTTGCAGCCGAAAATGGGAATATGCACCGTAATTTTATGGGGTATACTACCACAAAATCAAAACTTATTATTGGACTCGGGGTCTCAAGTATCAGCGATTCGTGGGACGCTTTTGCACAAAATGAAAAAGTAGTGGAAGCCTATGAAGAAAAAATCAACAAGGGAATATTGCCTTTGGTAAATGGTCATTTACTAAGCAGCGAAGATATTATTATCCGAAAAAATATTCTTGAATTGATGTGTGAAAATAAAACCAGACTGGATAATAAATTGCTGGAGCATAATTTTATTACAAGTGCCTTTTCCAAATTTGTGGAATTGGAAGCGGATGGTTTGGTAAAAATAGATGAAACAAACATACAGGTAACTCACAAAGGCAGATCATTTATCCGGAATATTTGTGTTGCAATGGATGCCAGGCTATGGCGGGAGCATAAAGACATCAACACATTTAGTAAAGCGATATAAGATAAATGTATTTTACATCGAAGACCCAACTAAAATACTTTTAATCTTCGAAGGAACATGAATTACGCTTACAAAAGACTTGACCCGTATTTTCACGGTACAGATGATATGCAGGATTGTAACGCAAAAGAATAATAGCAATTCAGCAGCACTGAATATCATAATTAATTAAGGTAAAGGGGATAAAACAAGATAATAAACGAGATCAGCAATTGGCCTTACTTAATGCCATTAACTAGAAATTGGATGCGGTACCGACTTCAGCCATTATATAAAGCGTATAAATGGATAAAATATCTGGAAAGAACTTATAATTAAAACAAGAAAATAATCTAAAATGCCTTCTGGTAAGAACAGGCGTACTAAGGTCTGATAAGTGTCTTGCAAGGGTTATTATTATTCGTTCAACAATCCTGCAAAACAAATAATTTTTCTTCTTCCCCACAAGTTTTCAGACTGATCCCGTTTTTGATAGTGTTAAGGGCGTTTTTGAGGCAAAAAATAAGGGCAAATCGACTAAAAAAGTCCATTTGCCCAGTGTGGTAGCGGGGAGCAGGATCGAACTGCCGACCTCAGGGTTATGAATCCTGCGCTCTAACCATCTGAGCTACCCCGCCGGATATTTATTTTTTTTTAAAAACCGCCCTATGGTTAAATTGAAGCGTAAAAAAAATTAAACTTGTCGCCCTTCTTAAAAAGGTTTGCAAATATAGCAAAAATTAGTTTTCTTTAGAAAAAATGGTAACATTTACCGCTTACAAGGAATCAAGTATAAACCCGCATGGCCGAAAAGAAAAAATTTAATATCGAGTATGAAATAAAATCATCTCCCCGGATACTGTATAGCTTTTTAAATGAGCCCAATGGATTAACGCAGTGGTTTGCTGATGATGTGAGTGTAAAAGACCAGATTTATACCTTTACCTGGGATGGCGAAAAGCAAACAGCAAAGCTGCTGGCTGCAAAAGAAAACAAAGTTGTACGGTTCAGGTGGGTGGATGACGACCCGCAATTTTACTTTGAAATGGAAATTGTCCAGGACGAACTAACCAATGATGTGGCCCTTAGCGTCACGGATTTTGCGCTTGAGGAGGCCATTGATGAACGTAAATTGATATGGAACAACCAGATTGAGTACCTTATCGGTGTTTTAGGTGCCTGAAGAAATTATTATCCCTACTTTTGTATAACGGAGGCGTCTTATGCCGTTATATACAGCAATAATATGCACATGAAAGCGTCCCCCCTAAGGCCGGCAGGTAAATTGCCCGTACAAAACAGTTTATTCTGATGAAGAAAATACATCTTTTAATACTTAAATCGTTCATAAGGCCTTTTTTGGTAACCTTCCTCATCGTAATGTTTGTGTTACTGATGCTTTTTCTTTTTAAATACATCGATGACCTTATCGGCAAAGGATTTGAATGGTATATTATCCTCGAACTGATGATGTACGCCTCAGCTACCAATGTGGCGATGGCTTTACCTTTGTCGGTTTTACTTTCCTCTATAATGACTTATGGCAGCCTGGGCGAAAACTATGAACTGGTTGCCATTAAGGCTGCGGGCATCTCCCTGCGCAGGGCCATGTACCCCATGGTGGTTATTATTTCAATTTTAAGCGTTTCAGCTTTCATATTTTCCGACTATATGCTGCCATTGGCCAATCTCAAATATTATTCGTTGTTGTACGATGCCCGGCAGCAAAAATCGGCCAATTTCCTGCCCGAGGGGGTATTCAGCAGCACTTTCCCGGGCTATTCTATCCGGGTAAAAACCAAAGATGCCGACGGTCAGACTTTACATGGCATTATGATCTATGCAAAGAACCAGGCACAGAATGGCATTGATGTTTTAATTGCAAAGGAAGGCAAAATGTACCGTACGCCCAATGGGCAGTTCCTGGTTTTGAAGCTCAAAGACGGTGTACAATATTCCGAATCGCCGGGTGAGGCAAACTATAATATGCGTGAACGATTGGTCCGCAAACGATTTAAGGAATCGGAACAAAAGTTTGATATTTCGGGGCTTAAATTGCACCGGACAGACGAAAGTGAATTCAAGTCAGCCTACCAGATGATGAACCTGAAACAGCTTAAGGATGATGAAGCCCATACCAAACGGCAAATCGACAGCGGCATCCGGGTGAATTATAAATTGATAATAGCCTATATTAAATATTTTTCGGTACCGGCAAAGTCGGGCGTGGTGAAAAAAGTTGTCCCTGCTAATATAAAGAATAGCCCGGGTTTAAACCAAAATGAACAAATAAGCGCCCTGACAAATGCTGCAAGCGAAGCCCGTTCGGTTCAGGACCTTATAAAAAACCGTTCCGACCGTCATTCGGAGCTTAAGAAAAATGTCCAAAGGGCCGATCTGGAATATCAAAAAAAGTTTACCCTGTCAGCAGCCTGTATAGCTTTATTTCTGATTGGCGCACCGCTTGGGGCCATCATCAGGAAAGGCGGCCTGGGTTTACCGGTGGTTGTTTCAGTGATTTTTTTCCTGATATTTTATATTATTTCAACCATTGGCGAAAAATCAGTTAAAGATGGCGATTTATCGCCCTTGGTTGGTTCATGGATCGCGATAGTTATTATCACCCCGATAGGGATTTTCCTGTCATATAAAGCTGGTACCGATTCCGCGATATTTGATATCGATATTTACAAGCGGTTGTTTAATAAGCTGTTTAAGCGCGGAAAGGTTGAAGGTGCGAAGTAGTTGGCAGTGCGCAGTAGGCAGTTGGCAATTTGCAGTTGACCGATATTCAATATGACTGCGAACTGCAAACTGCGAACTGCAAACTGAATTGTACTAAATTACAAAGCGCCGACCAGAATCATTTTTTTATCAGTTATTTTTGCATAAATTTAGAAAAAGAGATTGGCGGGAAGAGATTGGAGATAAGAGGTTAGAGATTAGTGTCTAAAAGCCTGATGTTTTGGTAAAAATAACTTATCTATATAGAATGCATTGTTGATTTTTAAACACAGAGGACGCTAAAATCCAACTTTACAACATTTCAACAGCTGTCCCAATAAACAAATACACATAATGTTAAATACAATACAAGAAGCTATAGAGGCCATACAGAACGGGAAAACAATTATAGTTGTTGACGATGAAGACAGGGAAAATGAGGGCGATTTTTTAACAGCAGCCCATAATGCTACGCCCGAAACCATAAATTTTATGGTACGCCAGGGCCGTGGTTTGGTTTGTGCGCCTATTACAAAAAACCGGGCCAGAGAACTTAACCTGGAGCCGATGGTCAGCCACAATACCACTTCGCACGAAACTAATTTTACCGTTTCGGTTGATTTGCTGGAGGGCTGCACCACCGGAATTTCTGCTTCTGACCGTTCACGTACCACCCTTGCACTGATTAACCCCGATACAAAGCCTGAAGATTTGGCCAGGCCGGGGCATATTTTTCCGCTTATTGCCAAAGATGGCGGGGTTTTGCGCCGTTCGGGCCACACTGAGGCGGCTATTGACCTGGCTGTTTTAGCCGGATTTGAACCGGCAGGAATAATTTGTGAGATAATGAAAGAAGATGGTGAAATGGCCCGTTTGCCCGACCTTTTGCAAATAGCAAAAAAGTTTGACCTAAAGATAATTTCAATAAAAGATCTTATAGCCTACCGTTTGGCAACGGAATCGCTGGTAAATAAGGATGTAGCTGTGAAACTGCCTACAGAGTGGGGCGATTTTGATATGATAGCTTACACCCAGGTGGACAATGGCGAGCACCATTTGGCGCTGGTAAAAGGAAGCTGGGAACCCGGCGAGCCGGTTTTGGTACGCGTACACAGCTCATGCGTTACCGGCGACATTTTCGGATCATGCCGTTGTGATTGCGGCCCGCAGTTGCATAAGTCAATGGAAATGATAGACAAAGAAGGCAAAGGCGTTATTGTTTATATGAACCAGGAAGGACGCGGCATTGGCCTTATTAACAAGCTTAAGGCCTATAAATTGCAGGAAAACGGGCTTGATACCGTTGAAGCAAATATTGAACTGGGCTTTACAATGGATCAGCGCGATTATGGGGTTGGCGCACAAATACTGCGTAGTTTGGGCGTATCAAAAATGCGGTTAATGACCAATAACCCCAAAAAGAGAGCTGGACTAATTGGCTACGGGCTTGAAGTTGTAGAAAATGTACCCATTGAGATTGCATCGAACCCGCATAATGAAGTTTATTTAAAGACCAAACGCGATAAAATGGACCATGCTATTATGCTTGATCACTAATTTTCATCTTCGGCGTTTGTATTTAAAACAGGTGTATCAACTACCGGCGCGGGTTTGGTTGGTTCGCTGTTATTGGATTGCTTTTTGAAGAGGCTTCTTAAAAACTCACCAAAAGTGTCAAAATCCCGATGGTAAACCAATCCGAATCCATTAACATACTGAACGCCTAACTGGTTGTAAAGGGTACTTAAGGTTGTGCTGTTTAACACCCGGTAAGAGTACCTGATGCTAAGATTGCCATTTTTATGGATAAGATATTGAGCATCAAAATCGTAGGTAAGCTGGTTGAAACTTGAATTAAATGTATTGGCAGCGTTGCTTTGAAATAAGTCTGTAGTTCCCGACTGGGTGTTAAACAAACTGCCGTTAAAAACAAAGCGGTCTTTTACCCTGTACGAAGCGCTGAAATCATTAAATGAACGAACATTCAGGTCAAATCCTTTGATGCCTGATTGTGAAATAAGGGTATTCAGCCTGTTAAAGGTAAATTCGCTGATTACTTCACCGGCGGTGCTGGTAACCTGGTTAGTTAAATTACCATTGGCCCCGTTTGAAAACTGGCGCCTTACAATAATGCTTAAAGCCTGCTGGCTGCGATTATTAATATCAGAAAGGTAATTAGCCAAATCGTCTTTTATAGAAGGGTCAAGCGGGAAATTAAAATCAAAATCTATGGTTGGCAAAAGCAATGATTTGGTCAAAATCAAAACAGCCTGTACCAGTTCAAACGATTTGCCTTTTGGCGACGATGAACCTGCCGCTGCATACAGCGGTGCAATATCTGTACGCACTTCATAAATGGCATTCAGGTTGATGGTAGCATTTGAGGGATTGCCTGTCCAGCGAATGGTGCCGCCCTGGTTTACGGTGAAGTTTTTACTGATAAAGTTTTTTGCTGTAAACTCAAATTTCCCCGAGGTAATTAAAAAATCGCCGAACATTTCGAAATCCCCCAGGCTGTTTATATTCAGCTTCAAACCATTAGCCTTTCCGCTGCCCTCCAGCACCCCGTAGTCGGTTGTGATTTTTACTATGGTCTTTTCATCAATGGTCAGGTCGAAATTCAAAGTAACCCCGTTAAATGCCCTGTTTGTTGGTGGCGCTGCCCTGGTGGTGTCGTTATGGCTGACAAACTTTATAAAATCATAATTCCCAACTGTGTTTGAAGTATTAAGCGGTATGTTAAATATGGTACCGGCATCGGTTTTGGCTTTGATGTCAATTTGCATATTATCAACAGGCCCGCTAAAACTAAACCTTCCGCTTGCAAAGGCCTTCCCGTAATAAAGATGATTGTCTTTAAACGTAGTGTTTAGGGCCATCAGGTTTTTGGCAGTGACTTCTGCTTCAATATCAGGGTTGGCAAGGTCGTTCAAATCAACCGTCCCGTTAGCTTTACCTATTCCGCCATAGCTATCTTTAATCACCATGTTTTTAATATTGATCACACTATTAGTTACATTAAGTGTATCGGTAATGGTATAAGCTGTTTTTAGGTAGTTAACAGTTACCCCTGTACCCAAAAGCATAATATCCCCGTTTAATTGTGGTTTATCCGGAGCTCCGGTAAGCTTTAAATTGGTTGAAACCGTGCCTTTGATGTTCGAAACCAGGTCCTTGATAAAAGGTTCAAAGATGATGGCCTCAGTTTGGTTCATTTTAACATCAAAATCAAGGTTGTCCTGCTTGCCATGCCCAATCTGGTATAAACCGGCAATATTCACAGTTTCCAGGCCGTGATTGGTGATATTAATCTTCACGTTTGCCTGTTTACGGTCGGCGCCCAGGTCCGACTGGATTTTTGCATCACCCACCAGCGTTTTATTCATAATTAAGGAGTCGATGCCTAAACTGGCGGCAATACCCGGTGATTTGATAAGCGATGTAATATTAACATCCCCATTGAGAGTGCCTTTTAATTTTACGCCGGCAGTACGGGTGAGCTGGTTTAAAGTGGCCATACTGAATTTTTCAAAAGTAAGTTTCAGGTTATCGGCCGGATTATCCGAAATAAAACCGTTTATCCTTACTTTTTGCTGCCCGTTTGAAAGTTCAAGCCCTGCTACCTCGGTTTTTCCGTCAAGCAGTTTTATTCTCGTTTTCTCCAGTATCCTCCAGTCCTGGTGTTCAAGCATTACGTCCGAGGGCAGAAATTGCACCTGGGCGGTTGTGTTTTCCCTCCCAAAATTAACAAGGCCATAAAGGTCCAGCTGGTTTACAGCGTTTTTATCAGCGAGTTTAATGTTAAAATTCAAACTATCATTTCTTAAAACATTGGTTAGGGTAATGTCTTTTATAAACAAACTGTCAGTAAAGTTAATTTTACTCAACGAAATGTTTAAGTCCAATTCGCTGTCAGTTGTGCTTTCATCAATAATAAAATCGTGAAAAACAATTTTACCCAATTTGATGGTTTGGATATATGCATTGAGTTCCGCAGTTTTATCAGCCGAATTAAATTTACCGGTAAATGTCCCCTGATCAGGTATTTTCAGATCAGGCTTAAAAAAGGCGATCAGCGGATCGGGTTTTTTGAGTGTTAAATTAAAGGCGAAATCCTGGGGTTTAGGCGGCTCAATAGTCGTTTTTAGTGAAGGAATATATTTTTTTAAGATCGTTTTAAAATAGGATGGCAGGGTGGCCAGGTCAAAACTTCCCTTAATATAAGCATCCGCCATATCTGATTTAAGGGTGATGGCCCTCTGATTGCCGTTGCCGCTTGCCGTTACACTAAGCGACTCAAAGGGGTAATTATTCCGGGGATCAATAAGCCTTGAATGTAATAACACTATGTTGCCCGCCAGGTTACTTAAATTATTCCCCGAGAAGTTGGTTGTCAGCTGCGTACTGAATGTAATGGTATCATCAAGCAAATTGAGGGTATGCAACTGCGCGTTTTGTATGCCGGCAGTAAGGTCATAAACGGGTAGTGCGGGGTTTAAATCAACGCTCCCGGTTAAATCAAGCTTAATGTTTTTATCATCAATAGTTATTTTGGCATTTGCCACCTTTTTAATAAAAGTGCCGTTTACGGTCAGGTTTTGATAATTGTAGCCGTTAAAATCAAAAGCACTGATACGTGCATCCAGGTTTTCGCTTAAGGTTTTAAGGTCGTCACCACTGCCTTTAACATTAGCAGTCATGGTGGTACGGCCGAGTGTTTTGTCATCAAGTAAACTCCCGAGGTCAAAAGCATAAGTGTCCAGTTTGCCGCTATACGATGGTACGCCTGCTTTGTTGATTTTTAAATTAATATCGGGGTCGAAGCGGCCCAGTTTGGTTTTGAATATACCGTAAGCTACAAAATCATTGTGTAAGCCGCTAAACCTGCCTGTAAAATTTATGTTCCCGAATTTTGCAATTATAGCCGGTACCTGCCTGTTGTGGGTGTCGGTAAAGTTACTGTACAGGTAATCAAGGTCGGTTTTGTTGGTCGCAATCTGCTCAAATTTCAATTCAAGGAAGGTATTATCCCAGTTGGGCAGGCCCCTGAGGTTAAAGTCTCCTTTAATATAAGTGGCCTTCCCGCCGGTAACCAGCAGGTCTTTGGCCCTGAGGTTATTTACATAGCCTTTAATGCGGCCGTGTAACCCTAAATCAAACTTAACATGTTCAAGGCCGTCTGTAAAAAATGAAATGTCACTGGAAGAGACCTGTGACGATTTAAAATCGCCGTCCATATAAACTTTATCCTCTAAATGATCAAAATCATCAAATGACCTGAACTTCATCCTGAAATAATTTTTCACGCTGGAATGGTTAGTCACAACAAGCAGGTTTTGGGCAAGTATCTGGTTGGTATCAACGGTAGCGCTGGCCTCAAACCTTTTGAGATAAAAGCCGCTTTTTTCGCGAAGTGTAAGGTTGCTGATATTCCCCTTGAACAGGTGGTGTACCAGGTCCATATTTTTAATAACACCGCTGAAATTTCTTACATCAATATCATTAAAATTAACCCCTTTAATAAAGGTATCCACCAGTTTATTTTTGTAGCGAAAATGAAAATTATTGAAGGCGACTTTTTCAAAATCAAGCTTCCATGGCTTGCTGACGGTTTTTGTGGTGTCGGTGGAGCTGAAATAATCAATAATAAACTTAAGGTTTGAACTGTTGTCTTTTTGCCTCTTCAGGTAAACAGAGCCATTATCCAGCTGAATAAGCTTAAAACCAATAGCCCGTTTTTTTATTCCGCTGTAAAGCGAAAAACCATTCAAATCAACCGTAAGTTTTGGGGCGCTTAACAAGGTGTCCTTTTGCTTATCCAGCACATAGAGGCTATCGAGCACAACCGAGGAAAAAGGCTGTATATAAAGGCTTTTAATATAAACTTTGGTTTGCAGCTTATCCGACAAATAGCCGGCTGCTTTTTTGGCAGCCCAGGTTTGTACCGGCTTATATTGGAAAAGTAAAAGCAGTATGCTTATAACCAATAAGATGACCAATACTATACTTAACGCTATTTTGAGTAGTTTTTTAATAACTTTGGCTTTTAAATAATTCAATAATTGTGAACATACTTGGAATCGAATCTTCGTGCGATGATACCTCAGCAGCTGTTTGTGTGGATGGCGTAATTTTGAGCAATGTTATTGCCAATCAAGCCATACACGAAGCTTACGGAGGCGTTGTCCCTGAGCTTGCCTCAAGGGTTCATCAGCAAAATATCGTTCCTGCTGTACAACAAGCATTATTAAACGCAAAAGTAAGCAAAAATGATATTGATGCGGTAGCTTTTACGCGCGGCCCCGGACTTTTAGGTTCGCTGCTGGTCGGCGTATCATTTGCCAAAGCCTTTGCGCTTGCAAAAAACATCCCGCTTATTGATATTAACCACATGCAGGCGCACGTGCTGGCACATTTTATCGGCGACAATAAACCAAACTTTCCGTTTTTATGTTTAACGGTATCAGGCGGTCACACCCAAATTGTTTTGGTAAAAGACTATTTTGATATGGAAGTGATTGGCCAAACCCTCGACGACGCCGCCGGCGAAGCGATGGATAAAACCAGTAAAATTTTAGGCCTGCCCTACCCTGGCGGCCCTTTGATTGATAAATACGCCCGTTTGGGTAATCCCCTCGCTTTTAAGTTCCCCGAGCCGCAAATACCGGGATTGGATTTTAGCTTCAGCGGTCTGAAAACATCCATCCTTTATTTTATCAGGGACCATGTAGCCAGCAACCCCGATTTTGTACAGCAAAATTTAAACGATATTTGTGCATCCGTGGAATACAGGATAGCTACCATTTTGCTGAACAAACTGAACAAAGCCGCACAGGCTTATGGTATAAAAGATATAGCTTTGGCAGGCGGGGTATCGGCCAACACAGGTTTACGCCAGGGCTTACAGGCATTGTGCGAAAAAAATAACTGGCGCTGCTTTATCCCGAAACCGGAGTATTGTACCGATAACGCGGCCATGATTGCCATTGCCGGGTATTATAAATATTTAAAAGGCGATTTTGTTGGGCAGGGGGTCGCGCCATTGGCGAGGATGCCCTTTTAAGGTTGAATTATTGAATTAGTGATTTATTGAATTAAGAAGAATAGGTTGCCCAATCACTAATTTACAAATTCACTAAATCAATAATTCTGTAATTCAATAACTCAATAATTAACATGTCTCTTCCATCACTCATCTTTTATGCAGTTTTTGTACTGCCGCTGGTTGCATTCCTGATATGGCTGATGCGCCAGGATAAACGTAATGCCAAAACTGGTCTTATTGTATTGGCCATTATAGTTATTGGCGGCATAATTTATATGTACTGGAAAACACAGGGGCAATAGCTTGTTTGAGCAGCAGATTTGACAACTTTTGAAAAGTTGTCAAATCTTTCGGATTCAAAACTAAGTTTTCAAAACTTCGTAAGTCTGTTTAGTTGAAGCAAGTCTGCGGTTCAACTACACATTAAACAACCCGTTTCTTTCCTGTTCCTGGTAGTTTTGTACGGTTTCAATGGCGTTGTCAATTACATCGCTTAAAGCCACGATAAAGGCGCCTGGCCGGGCAAGGCTCATGGAATGTTTAATAGCGTCAACCTCGTTAGGGATGATCTCAAATTGCTGACCGGGGTTAACGGACATTATTCCTTCTATCAGTAACCCTACTATATTTTCGGCAGTACGGCCGCGCAGGTGTTTTTCCTGGCGCAAAATAATATAGTCAAACATCTCTGCCGATAATTTGCCCAACTCACGGATGTCTTCATCCCGCCTGTCGCCTGTACCTGCTATGATGCCTATTTTTAAAGGTGATTCAATATGGCTTAAAAATTCTTTGATCCCCCTGAAACCGGCCGGGTTATGGGCAAAGTCGATCATAAAGCGGAAATCTTTAAAATTAAAGATATTCATTCTGCCCGGCGTTTGTGCGGCTGAAGGTATAAAGGTTTCCAATGAAATCTTTATATCCTCGGTTTTAAAATCATAGAGGAATGTCGCAAGCGTAGCGGCCAAAACATTCTCTATCATAAAGGGCACCGTTCCGCCAAATGTAACAGGGATAAGGGTGGTCCTTTGTACCCTGATCTTCCAGTCGCCTTTTTGTATGGTTATAAACCCGTTCTCGTAAATACAGGCGATCCCGCCTTTTTTACAATGTGACCTTACAATAGGGTTATTCTCGTGCAGACTAAAATAAGCCACCCTGCAGGCTGCGTTTTTACCCATCTGCACACAATATTCGTTATCGGCATTCAAAACAGCCCAGCCGTCTTTTTTCACGGAATCTACCACCACATTTTTTACCCGTTTAAGGTCATCCAGGGTGTGTATATCTGCCAAACCCAGGTGATCCTCCTGTATATTGGTCACTACGCCTATATCGCAAAAGCCAAAACCCAGGCCGGCACGCAAAATACCACCACGGGCGGTTTCCAGCACGGCAAAATCAACCGTTGGGTCCTTTAAAATAAATTCAGAACTTACCGGGCCTGTGGTATCGCCCTTCAGCATCATGGTATTTTGCACGTAAATACCATCAGAAGTGGTGAAACCTACCCGGTGACCGTTGTTTTTTACGATATGGGCTATCAGGCGGGTGGTGGTGGTTTTGCCATTGGTGCCTGTAACGGCTATAATAGGTATCCTGGCCGATTTACCCGGCGGGTACAGCATATCAATCACATGCCCCGCCACGTTACGCGGCAGGCCTTCGCTTGGCGCTATGTGCATCCTGAAACCGGGCGCGGCATTCACCTCCAGCACTACTCCGCCATTTTCGGTAAGCGGCTCGGTTAAATTTTCGGCCATAATATCTATCCCGCAAATATCCAGGCCGATGATCTTTGAAATACGCTCACATATAAATACATTTTGCGGGTGTACATGGTCGGTAACATCAACGGATGTCCCGCCGGTACTCAGGTTGGCGGTTGATTTTACAAACACTTTTTCGCCTTTAACCGGGATAGTGTCAATAGTATATCCCTTCTTTTCCAGCAGGTCGAGCGTATCGCGGTCAATCCCGATAAGGGTTAATACATTTTCGTGCCCGTAACCACGGCGCGGGTCTTCATTTTCTTTATCAATCAGTTCTTTTATGGTTGATATGCCATCGCCTTTTACATGCGCAGGGTCGCGCAGGGCGGCGGCCACCATTTTATTGTCGATCACCAATACCCTGAAATCATACCCGGTTATAAAGCGTTCAACAATAACCTTGCGGGATATATTGGCAGCAAACTGATAGGCTGAAACAGCATCTTCCCGGTTTCTTATGTTAATAGAGATGCCCCGTCCATGGTTGCCGTCCAGCGGTTTAAATACCAACGGGAACCCAACCCTCCTGATGGCTTCATCCACCCCTTCGAGGGATGAAATTGTTATCCCTTTAGCAACCGGGATGGCCTGTTCCTGCAATAAGCGCTTGGTTTCGTCCTTATTGCTGGCGATGTCAACGGCAATGCAGCTGGTTTTTTCGGTCATGGTGGCACGGAAACGCACCTGATTTTTGCCATAGCCCAATTGTACCAACGACTGGTTATTGAGCCTGATCCAGGGAATATCCCTTGCTATCGCTTCTTCTACAATTGAGCCTGTACTTGGGCCCAGGCGGGTATTCTCGCGAATTTCGCGCATCTGCTGAATATCGTGTTCCAGGTCGTAGTCTTCTCCCCTTATTAAAGCTTCAGCGATCCTCACTGATGCTCCGGCGGCGAAGACACCCACCTTCTCCTCTAAATAGGTAAACACCACGTTATAAACGCCGGGCGTTTTCGTTTCGCGGGTACGGCCAAAACCTGTATCCATACCGGCAAGCGACTGTATTTCAAGCGCAATATGTTCTATCACATGCCCCATCCAGGTACCCGCAACCACTCGATGAAAAAAACCACCCTTAACTCCCGGCGAGCAACGATGATCGTGCAGGCTTGGGATTAATTTTTCCATCCTCTCATAAAACCCCTCGATGGTGTTGGTTGGCCGCTGCTCCATGTCCTCCAGGTTAATGCGCATTTGTATTAATTTTTTACGGCTCACACTCCAGATGTTTGGGCCACGCAATACTTGTATATTTTCAATTTTCATAAACGCTCTGCAAATTTATTTGGGGGTAATTTTCTTCTAAACTAAACAAATAACAAGCTAATAAATTTTTTCGGATAAAAAAGCTTTTTATTCTTAAAAACAGGCTGCCAGGTGCTTTTTATTTCCCGGTCATGTTATCATCGATTTCAAAAGCGCGTAAGGTTCCTAAAATGGTGCCCCGATGGTTTTATTTGAGATGCCTTGTGTTTATTATTGATAATTTATTGTAAAATAGCACAGGCAATTTAGCCGGGCAATACAAGCGGCCATAAAATGAAAAGAATTATTCCACTTTTGTTATTTGTTTTTTTGCAGATTTTGGCGCAAAACGATGCCGGCGCACAGTCCCCAAAAAACAAAAAGCCAGAACATCAAAAAATTGACCTTTCAGGTAATTGGACATTTCAGCTTGATTCGCTTGATAAGGGTATCGGCCAGCAATGGTACAAGCATAAATTCGCCGGTAAAATAGTACTGCCCGGCTCACTAACCACAAACGGCATAGGCGACGAGATCACCATACATACGCCATGGACTGGTTCCATCGAAGATTCAATCTGGTTCCAAAGCCCGCTATATGCACAATACCGTAAACCGGGCAATATCAAAGTGCCTTTCTGGCTACAGCCGGTTAAATATTATAAAGGCGCCGCCTGGTATCAAAAGACAATAAACATCCCTGTTTCCTGGCATAGTAAATTCATCGAACTTTATATTGAACGTAGTCATTGGGAAACAACGGTATGGGTTGATGATAAACAGGTGGGTATGGAAAACAGCCTCGGCACCGTCCATATTTTTGACCTTTCTTCTGTATTGAAGGCCGGATCTCATCAAATAAGCATCAGGGTGGATAACCGGATAAAGGATATTGATATGGGCCAGAATTCGCACAGCGTTACCGACCATACGCAGGGTAACTGGAACGGCATGATCGGCCAAATCTATTTAGCTGCAAGGCCGCCGGTTTATATAGATGATATACAATTATATCCGGATATAAAAAAGCGGCAGGTTATCGCCCGGATTCAGATCAATAATATTACGGGTAAAACGGTTGATGCCCATATTTCCCTGCTGGCTGTGTCCGAAAACCCGGAGGCGGAAAAACTAAAGGCGAATATCCATGATCAGCAAGTAGGTAAAACCAGGTTAATCGAAATCACTTACCCGATGGGCAGAAACCCCAAATTATGGAACGAATTTCATCCTGATATTTATAAAATGCTGGTAGCTGTTTCCACAAACGGATCAGCGCCTGATAAAAAATCAGTGGTTTTTGGTATGCGGGAATTTGCCGCCCGTGGCACACAATTTACCATAAACGGGCAACTGACCATGCTGAGGGGAACCCTTGAATGCGCCGTATTCCCAAAGACGGGTTATCCGCCTACTGACCTGGCGTCATGGATGCACGAATTAAAAATTTGCAGGGCCTATGGTTTGAACCACCTTCGTTTTCATTCATGGTGCCCGCCTGATGCCGCTTTTGAAGCCGCGGATCGCTTAGGTTTTTACCTGCATATTGAATGTTCCTCCTGGGCCAATCAAGGGACGGCAATAGGTGATGGAAAACCGCTGGACCAGTACATTTATGATGAAAGCCGCCGTATGGTAAAAGCATACGGCAACCACCCCTCTTTTTGTATGATGGCATATGGCAACGAGCCTGCCGGGGATAAGCAGGTTAAATATCTTAGGGATTTTGTTAAATACTGGCAGGCAAAAGACCCCAGGAGGCTATATACCACAGGCGCAGGCTGGCCCATTATTGATGAAAGTGATTATAACAGCACTGCCGACCCGAGGATTCAGTTGTGGGGTGCGGGATTAAAAAGTATAATTAACAGCCAGCCGCCCCGGAGCGACTATGATTGGTTTGATATTATTAAAAAATGGAAACAGCCCACGGTTAGCCATGAAATTGGCCAATGGTGCGTTTACCCCGACTTTAGTGAAATTGCAAAATACGATGGCGTTTTAAAAGCTAAAAACTTTGAAATATTTAAAGATCAGCTTGAAAAAAATGGCATGGGTAATTTGGCGGGTGATTTCTTATATGCTTCAGGCAAGTTGCAGGCCCTATGCTATAAAGCTGATATTGAAGCTGCTTTGCGTACCCCTGGCTTTGGAGGTTTTCAATTGCTGGGTTTAAATGATTTCCCGGGCCAGGGCACTGCACTGGTTGGCGTGCTCAATGCCTTTTGGCAGGATAAAGGCTATGTCAACGCCCATGAATTCAGTGAATTTTGCGGTCCGGTGGTACCGCTGGTTAGGTTGCCAAAAATGATTTATTTGAATAATGAAACGTTGTATGCCCCGGTTGAAATTGCGCAGTTTGGCCGTGACTTACTAAGCAATGTTACCCCTTTATGGAGCATAAAAAATGATGCCGGGGAAATTTTATTTAAAGGAGCCCTTGCCAAAACAAATATTCCTTTTGGCAATGGTATAAAACTGGGTGAGATCAGGCAACCGCTGACATCCGTTATAAAGCCATCGAAACTCCGGCTAACGGTGGCGGTTGAAGGCCATCAAAATTCATGGGATCTATTTGTTTACCCGGCAAGTTTACCTGCGGCCAACCCCGAAATTGTCATCACACAAACCCTTGATAAAAAGACATTAGAAACACTTAATAGCGGAGGAAAGGTATTATTGACGCTAAAAAAGGGATCGCTCAAAGCCGCAAATGGCGGGGATATTGCCCTTGGTTTCTCCAGTATTTTCTGGAATACAGCCTGGACACACGGGCAGCCGCCACATACTTTAGGCATTTTATGTGATCTCAAACATGCTGCATTTAAGAATTTCCCAACCCAAAGTTTCAGTAACTGGCAATGGTGGGATGCTATGACACATGCCGATGCCATTAAACTCGATTCAGTGGCAAAGGGTTTACAGCCAATTGTAAGGGTTATTGATGATTGGTTTACCGCCCGGCCGCTTGGACTTATTTTTGAATGTAAGGTGGGGAATGGCAAGCTGATTGTTTCGGGTATCGACCTGCTCACAAAACAGGAAAAAAGGCCGGAAGCCCGACAATTGTTATACAGTTTGACGGATTATATGAATTCCGATGATTTTTCTCCGGCAAATGAAGTGGATGTTAAAAGAATATTATCATTATATCAATGATTTGAATCTGCTTTAACCTAAAATGAGATATTAACAGTTGGCTAATTTTGCACAAAAACGCCATTATTGTTTGTAAAACCCTGCCTTTGTGCTGGTTTTTATTTTAATTTGTATAGTGAGATGGTGAGTGGTGAGAGGTGAGTGGTCAATAGTGATTGTTTTTAAACTTGCTACCCACCATTCACCACTCACCATCTCACCTCTCACTAATTGACTAAATTGACAAAAAATGATTATCCCCAAAGGTAAACTTGTAATTATAGGCGGCGCGGTTGATATGGGCACAAACCTGGGAACCCAGGAGGATATTATTAAGCCCAATTACCTTAAATTTTTCGAACAGGGCATACTCAAACGCATCATCACGGAATCGGCCCAAAATATTGGTTCAGTTGTAGAGGTGATCACTACCGCATCGCAAATACCGGAGCTGGTTGGGATAGAATATATCGAATCCTTTCAGCAACTGAATGTTACCAATGTAGGGGTACTGGATATCCGTAACCGCGAGGATGCCATAAATGAAGCCTATATTGAACGTATCCGCAAAGCAGATGTGGTTATGTTCAGTGGCGGCGATCAATTGCGTTTAAGTTCAATTTTTGGCGGGACAGAGTTTTTGAATATCCTGAAAACCCGTTACCAAAACGAAAATTTTGTAATTGCAGGCACTTCTGCCGGTGCTGCGGCTGCATCAACCAATATGATCTATCGCGGGCAAAGCCATAAGGCGCTGATTAAAGGTGAAGTGCAGATGACCGCCGGCCTCGGTTTTATTGATTCGGTTATAATTGACACCCATTTTGTACAGCGCGGCCGCATAGGCCGCCTGCTTTATGCTGTGGCGAGTAACCCCGGCATGCTGGGTATAGGCCTGGGCGAAGATGCCGGCTTGCTGATCACCGACGGGACATTGATGGAGGCGATAGGTTCGGGCTTAACTATTTTGGTTAACGGGCGGAAGATGGCCGAAACCAATATCTATGACGTGGAAATGGGTGCGCCGGTTTCTATTAAAAATATGAGAGTGAGCGTAATGTCGATTTTTGATAAATATGATTTAACGCAAAACCAGCTAAACATCAAAAAATCCGTTAAAGCAGAAGAAGGCGCGTTTATTAACACGCCCGGTAACGATGTATTGTAGTTAGTGGTGTCATGTATCAGCAGGTTCTGCGGTACAGAACCCTGCGTATAGGAATATCACTTCACAAAACTATTTTTCCCCTCCTTAAAGATTCATCGGCACTTCCATCAGCAAAAATTCCGCCTCGGTTTCGGCGGTGATGGTAAATTTACCGGTATCCCAAATCCCGTAGCCGTCGCGGGTGTTTAATACCTGCTCATTTATTTTTACGTCGCCGCTTAGTACGAATACGTAAACGCCGTTTCCTGCTGCCTTTAAATTGTATTCGGCACTCTCCCCTTTGTCGAATTTACCCAAATGGAACCAGGCATTCTGATGTATCCAAACGCCCGCATCACCGGGATTGGGCGACAGTATTTGCTGCAATTTATTATGTCTGTCTTCCAGGTTTAAGGTGATCTGGTCGTACCGGGGTTCAACGTTCTTTTTATCAGGGTAAACCCAGATCTGTAAAAACTTAACCCGGTGCGCCCTGTCCTTATTGTATTCGCTGTGATAAATACCTGTCCCGGCGCTCATTACCTGTATATCGCCATTTTTTATAACGGCCACATTGTTCATACTGTCTTTATGTTCCAGGTCGCCTTCCAGCGGGATGGAAATGATCTCCATATTATCGTGCGGATGGGTTCCAAAACCCATGCCCGCTTCAACGGTATCGTCGTTCAATACGCGTAATGCGCCAAAATGCATCCTTTCCGGATTATAATAGCCCGCAAAACTGAAAGTATGATAACTGTTAAGCCAGTCATGGTTTGCATGTCCACGGGTTTCGGCTTTATGTAATATTGTGTTTGCCATGATGTTCGTCTTTGTTTTTTTTAAGCACGTTATACAATTTATTAATATTAACCGTTTGTAACTTAACTATTTATTAACCCCCGTTTAATTGTTTGGCAATAGCTACAGGCTAAACTTGCACCATGCAATTTAGCGACCCTAATTAAAAGCGCCATCAATGATTTTCAGCGTAAAATTACTAAAGACATTCGTTTTATTTCTGTTGCTTTTTAGCTTTTCACAGGTTCATTCACAATCTGTCCCGCTTCCAAATGCTTTTGCGCATAATGATTATCGTCACCGGCGCCCTTTGTTTGACGCCCTTGAAAATGGTTATACCAATATAGAGGCCGATATTTTTTTGGAAGGCAACCGTATCATTGTTGCACATATTGATCCTTTTTTCAGGAGGAGCAGGACGTTAGAAACCCTTTATTTAAAACCACTGAGCGAAATGGTTGAAAAAAATAACGGACAGGTTTATAAAGGCTATAACCAGCCTGTTATTTTAATGATTGATGTAAAAACCGGCGCTAAAAACACGTATAACGCACTGAAGCCCCTGCTCGAAAAATACAGGCCGATGCTGTCAAGTTATGATCATGGTAAAGTTTCACCGGGGGCGGTAACGGTTGTGCTGTCGGGCCACAAACCTTATAATTTGATCAAAGGTGAAGAAACAAGGCTGGCTTTTATTGATGAAGACCTCAGAAAAACCGTTAAGGACACTACGACCGCCAATGTTTATACCATGTCGAGCTGTAAATATTCAAAGCTTTTAGCATGGACGGGCAATGGCGCCATACCCGAAAATGAACGGATCAGGCTTTGTGCTTATGTGGACATGGCCCATAAATACAGGAAAAAAGTAAGGCTTTGGGCTTCGCCCGAAAAAGCAGTGGTTTGGAACGAACTGCTAAAATGCGGCGTTGACCTGATAAACACCGATAAACTGGTTAGCCTCAAAAACTTCCTGACCAACTATGACGCCGGCTATGCCAATTCAACCAAGCAGCAGCAAAGGCCCGCAGGCATGGGGATTTTAAACTTGTAAATTACCGTTTTTTTGTGTCACCGCTTTCACAACGAGAAGCCTTTTAAATAAGCGTCTTTATAGGTCCCCCAATCTTTTGTGGCATCCAGCAGCGTTTTATTAAGTCCCGCAATATTAACCTGTTTACCTTTTTTAGGCGCCTGCATTGCCTTATCATCTAATGTAATTCCGGTTACTTTAGTTGCAAACCAGGTAATATTTTCATGGGGCAGCGCTACCCCTAATATCATTCCGGGTAAGCCTGTAAATGATTCCGGCCCTCCCGAAACCGGGATCTGATCGGTGTAAAAAGCCACCACGTAGATGGAATCCATTATAATGGCATTTGCCCGGCGGCAGGTATAACCTGCAATTTCGCGGGTTTCATCGGTAATTTTCCAACGGATCTTCCGGGTGCTGTCTTTTATAAGAAAAGTTTCTTCAAATACACTTTTCTGTCCGGTAAATGTGAGGTTCTGCAAATCTGTAAAAATGGTGTTGTTTTGGCTTACCATGGCGCCGTTCCCGAAAAAGCTATTGGTGGTATTTTCATCAGGCAATGGCGTAAACAGTGTTTTATTATCAGCAAAATTCAACGTGCTTTTCAGCTTTTTAAACTGGGGTTGGTTTTTTACATACTGATCATAAATCGGCTGGAAAAAAGATTCGTTATCTTTATTTATCTGCTTTTTTAGCAGTGCAAACATATTCACCGTTTTATCATATTCAATAATGCCGCTGGTAACAAAATGGGCGTTTTGACCGAATAAAACATTACAGCCAAATAAAAAAAGGCATGTAATTGTAGCAATCGTAGTTTTCATAGTTTTTATTTTTTTGCTGTTACTCCGCCCATCTTGTTAAAATCCCAAACAAGCGTAAGCATAAAGAACCTTTTAAGTGTTGTATAATTATCCTGTGTTATCAAATTTCCGCTTGAACTTCTTTGAAAACCCGAATTTTGATTGAGTATATCATTGCAAATCAGCGTAATTTTAAAACTATCCTCTTTGTTAAATGATTTTACCAGCCAGGCATTCCATAAAAACCGGGAATAATCCTGGTTAAAAGTTTCCGTTTTTGAATTATACTGGTAGTTGCCGTCTGAAGTGATCGAAAACTTCCATGGCAGGAAAACTGTAAAACCGCCGTTGCCGTTAAATCCATGTCCGTTGTTATTCAGGTTACGTTGCAGGGACGATCCTCCGTAAGTTAAACTCGGCCCGAACGACAGGTTGAAATCATACTTCTTTTCTACATATTTTTGCAGCCTCACACTTCCCGAGTAAGTATTGGAAGTAATAATATTAAGCTGGTTGTTTGAAAGGTTATAGGTTTTATTCCCGTTTCCATTCATTCCAAAACCCACAGAAATTCCCGGTCCCGATAACTTTCGCCCGAAATCCAGGCCATAGTAGTAATTATGAGGGGCCTCATTCAGGTTTACATATTGGGTAGTGTTTTTTCCAACCGAATCAGTAACCGTACTGTTCACAATGGGATTTGATGTAAAAGAATAATCTCCGTAAAAAAATAAATACTGGTCGCTCAAAACTTTATAGGAGTTATAATTGATCCGGAAGTTATTTGTAAAGGAAGGGGTAAGGTTTGGATTCCCTGTAAACACATTCAGCGGGTCGGTATTCACCAATACGGGCTGTATCTGGTCAACAGTTGGTTGGGTGGTTTTTCCTGAATAATTAAAGTTGAAACCTGACATTTTCGAAAACTTGTATTGATAACTTGCCTGAGGGGCCAGGTCAATAAAGTTCCGCTTAAATACACTACCAGTATATTCATTTACCTGCTGAAAGCCGACATCGTTTATCTTGCTGCCAATGTTGATGGTTGTTTTATCCTTTTTAAAATTAAATATGGCTCCCGCCTGGTTTGATAGTTGTTTTAATTTATAGTTGTTACTGTATAAATTGTCAAGAACCGTGTAGGAACCGTCCGCCGGGGATTTGTCAAATGATTTTCTGTCGGCGCTGCTGTTATCAATACCTAACCCGTAGTTCAAAACAACAGACAGTGTTTTGGATAAGGGTTCGGTATAAGTCATATTACTGATTACCTGCGAAGTTATTAGCTGATTGGTTTTATACTGATCTACCGTTTGACTGCTATCCTGCGCACCAAGCTTATTAAAATAATCAATATTTGTTTTTAAATACCCGGTTGCCTGGCTTTCATTGGATGACCCGCTCAGGTTCCACGAGAAGGTACGGCCTTTTTTCTTAAACTTTTTGGTATAAAATGCACTTGCATTAAATATTTGGCCGTCAACCTGGTTTGTGATATTCCTGTTGTTAGTGTTTAGTAAAGTATCGTTAAGGAACTCTTTCGACAGGTAGTTGCTTCTGGTTTGGCTGTGTTTTAAGGTACCGTCAAACATCAGCTTTAAAGTTGACGTGGTATCAAGCTTTACCTCGTATGCTGCGCTCAGCTTGTTCCGGAACATGTAATTATGATAATTCTGATTTGAATTGGTATTGATAATCCCTCCGGTGGGCAAATTATTCTGCGATATAGTGTTGTCTAACCCATCAACTGTTAGCGCTCCCATTTTGTAATTTGTATTAAGCGACTCTTTATCATTATTCCATTTGGTATCGTAATGAACGCCATTATTAACCGCTATCGGGACACCTTTACCATCATAGTTCCCATTCCAGCTATCCAGATCATCACCACCGCCGCCGCTTATCATTAACATGCCATCATCCATCACGGTAATGTTATCTGATGAGCCGTATTTTTGATTGTCCTGCCAGCCCAGCCCTGTTTTGCCGTCATTACTTATGGTGCTGAAAAAGGAAAATTTCTGTTTTGCCTTAAATCTGTTAAATAATATTTGCGACTGGTAATTGTTATTTGTACCATAGCCAACATCAACTTTCCCGAAATAGCCGTTCTTCTTATCCTCCTTTAGTTTAATATTAATGGTTTTTGTTTTTTGGCCGTCATCAATACCCGTAAAAGTGGCCTGGTCGCTCTTCTTATCATAGAGCTGTACTTTGTCCACCATATCGGCCCGTATATTTTTGGTGACCAGGGTAGGGTCATCGCCAAAAAATTCTTCGCCATCAACCAACACCTTGTTAACGGTTTGGCCCTGAGCGGTAATTTTTCCATCCTTATCCACCTGTATCCCCGGCAACTGTTTTAACAGGTCCTCAACTTTCGCATTGGGCTGCACCGTAAAAGCTGCTGCGTTAAATTCAGTGGTATCGCCTTTTATTTTTATGGCTGCCCGGGTGCCTTTAATAATTACATCGGCAAGCAGTTTTGCTTTAAGGATCATATTTAACCTGCCAAAATCATGGGCGCTATGGGCAGAATCCAAAGCGAATTGTTCTACATAATCGGCATAACCGGGATAAGTAACAAGCAGTATAAATTTCCCTTTACCCAGGTTATTGACAGCAAATGACCCATCGGCGCCTGCACGTGTAAATGCCCGCAGGATAGAGTCTTTGGCGTTTAAAACGCTTATGGAGGTGTTTAACAGGTTAGATTTCGCCGCAGTATCCGCTATTTTGCCTTTAACAGTATAGGGGGTTTGCGCCAGTAACTTAATGGTAAAGAAGCAACAGAAAGTTAATAGTGAAAGTTTTAGTTTCATAAATAAGGTTTTATGAGACTAATGTATAACTAAATTTTTAGTAATCAATAAGTATTAACCAATATTAACATAAATTAACAATTGCGGGAGGAGGTGAAAGGTAAAAGGTGAAAGGTGAAAGGTGAAATCGAAAAAAATTACTTTATCAACAGTTTTTGAAAAGCCAGGCTATCGCCGTTAAAAACATCAAAATCAACCGGGCGGCTAATGCCGTTTACTTTTGCCCTGTCGGAGTGCTGCCAGAATTTCCAGTGTGTATGGTCTATGGTTGGTGTGGGTTCAACATAATGTGCAATCCATAAATGGTAGTCATCAAAATAACCTGAGATATTATCGCGGTAAAATTTTAAGCCTGTATAAATAATGGGCTTAACTTTAGTTTTCGCCTCCACCTGTTTTAAAAATATGGTCAGTTCTTCGCGCATTTTCTCCGGAGGTACGCCATCCAGCACCTCAATATCTACAGTCAAAGGCAGGTCGCCGGTTTTGGTTTTTATATTTTTCAGAAAAAATGCCGCCTGCAATTTACCGCTCTTTTCGGGCCGGAAGAAGTGGTATGCCCCGCAGGTAATGCCGTTTTTTGGCCCCTCCCGCCAGTTACGCTTAAAAAAGGGGTCAATCAGTTGCAGGCCTTCGGTAGCTTTTATAAATGCAAAGCTGATATTCACACTATCTTCCTGCATGCTTTTTACCTTTTCCCAGTGTACTGTGCCCTGATAAGAGGACACATCGATACCGTGAATTTTATAATTTATGGGGATGCGGATGTTAAAGCTTTTATAGGTCCGGTAGTTGGGATTATCCACGTTTCTGACCCATTGCCAGGCTGAAGTAAGGCCTTTTAATACATACCCATAGTAAAAGGGCGAAAGTACCAGCAGGATGATTATACCTATAGTTGCTTTCCATCGCCATGACAAACCTTTTTTGGTTTTACTTTTGGATGGGTATTTTTTCTTGACCGGCTTTTTTTTCTTTATTGGGGGCACCCGGCAAAAGTACGAAAAGCGGAGGTGTGTTTAGGGTTAAAATGCCGGATTAACTGGCACATCCTCAACTATAACAAAATTCACATAAAACAGGTCAATGTGCCATCACCAACTAATTAAGCACAATTTTGTTTGTTTCAGCCTTGATCTTGATGAAGTTTTTTGAAGAGGATTGAAAACTTAGTATATTAGTCCGATGTTTTTTATACCTGACATTAAATTTAACATCTGAACCAATCATATTTACCATGAAGTTACTTTATATTTTTCTCATTATAGCCTCACCTTCTGTAGTTTTTGCTCAATCAAATTATCATGAAGGGTATATTTTAAAAAACAATGGCGATACGTTAAAAGGATATATTAACTACAGGGAGTGGCCTCAAAGCCCCAGGTCTGTTGACTTTAAGATCAACAAAGATAACAAGGAAGCATTGCAATTTAAGCCACAAACTATCAAAGAGTTTCAAATAACCGGATTGGATACCTATATCGCTTATACAGGCATAATAAGTATGGACAGGACTAACTTTCCTGACGTGCCGGACGGTTTGGACACGGCTAAAAAAACGGATACCATATTCTTAAAACAGGTAGTAACAGGCCGGTTTCTGACACTTTTTCACCATAATGATGAAATTAAAACCAGGTTTTTTATTGCTGAAACAAATGACAGGCCCGTTGAGCTTATATACCATGAATATACCAATGATCAAAAACAAGTTGTTAACTCGCCTACATATAGGGGACAATTATTATTGTATATTAATAAATACATCCCTGGAAACAACAAATTAATCAGCGGAATTAAGCTAATGGAATATAGGCAATCAGACCTTGAATCTATTGTTGATAAAATAAACAATAATGGGAATCCTGTTAAAAAAAAATCGGTGAGCAGGTTTTTTGCCGGTATTGGTTTAAACAATACGGTAACCGAAGTAAACAGTGTAATGTACTCACGGATACCACAAAATTATACAACAATTTCACCAAAAATTAATGCAGGTGTTGACATGTTTGATAATCCTAATGTCCAGCGATTTGTTTTCCGGGTTGAATTCTCTTTTTCGTATGTAACTCCGCAGTATAAGTATCCTTTAGTTGCTATGGGAATAAATACCAACCAGATTTATGAGTTTAATCAATATACAGCTTCCATTACACCGCAAATATTGTTTAATGTTTACAATAAAGATAGTTTCAAAGTATTTATCGGTGGGGGATGTGCATTTAACCTTTCCGCTTATTCAAACAATAAATTCACAATTATAAATGCCGATCCCAATATAGTTAATGCTTATACCGTTCAAAAACCATATACTTTAGAATCTTACTGGTCTAATTTCCCCTTAGAAGCAGGCGTTACTTTAAATAAAAAGATAGAACTTTGCTTTACTTATACCGGGTATGCTGCATATACAAAATATACAGGTTTTTATGCCAGCAACCAAACCACGAGCTTGGGTTTAAAGTACTTATTTGGCAAATAATACTTTTTCACCGCAGTTAACCGCCTGTTCGGAGTTTAAATTTATATCAATCACAGACGCAAAATATTGTGTCCCGACTTTTTTTACTTTCACAAAAACGATCAGCCGATCAATATTTATTTGCTTTCCTTCCCAATCTTCCCTAAACTTGAACCAATAGCATCAGATACATAAATCAACTTAATAATGACCCAATCCGTTAAAAAACAAATAGCAGCGCTAAAAGAATCACCTGAAATTTCTGAACTGACATACCGCAAGGCAAGGGCAATTTATATTAACGGCAATTGCCAGATATTGAGCCGGTCGGTACGGGGTTTTGATGTTTTAGTGTTTGATGAAGGCGAAGAAGATATTGAGCTAAGGATTACCGGGGATGAAGACGAAAATCTGCATTGTTTAATTAAGGGCAAGCCCGCGGCGTGGGACAGCTTCGGCATGGCTGCCTTAATGCAGATTGATGAAGAATTAGAAAAAACCGAGCCTCGTCCGTTTTTAGAAGGTAAGGCATACACCCGCGAAGGGATGGTGAAAAGGGTATTGGAGGAGCGCAGGGCAAAAGCCTTAAAAGCTAAATACACAATCAAATTTGCTGATAATATTTACGGCGAACACCTGTTAACCACCGAAAAGGGCGTAAACTATAAGATTACGCTCCGTGATTTTGAAAACGAGACAGGCTATATTGACAACCCCGATTTGAAAACAAATAAACTGGGCACTACCAAGCATTTAATGTTTGCCTTTGCGGCCCTTAAATCACAGCCCGCGGTGTATAACAGCCTGAGTAAGTTTTATCCTTTTGTTGAAATCTATCTTGATCCGCTTAACAACTACCGCATTACGTGGCATTACCCGCACCACCTGCGGCCCGAGATTGCCGCATTGATTACCCGGTATTTTGGCAATAAAAATTATATTGAAGAAAATTCAGAAAAGGATTTTCTGAATTTTATAATTGATGCCCGCGAACATCAGCATATCCTGGTGCGCCCCGAAGTGGAAGAGAAAGTAAAAAAGGCATGGGACCTGGAAATGCTGGCATTGGCCAAAAAGGAAGAACAATTAGATTTTTCATTGTTAAAATCCACCTTGTTCCCCTATCAGCAGGAAGGTGTTGCATTTGCAACTTTCAGGGACGGGGCCATCATTGCCGATGAAATGGGTTTGGGCAAAACCATACAGGCGATAGCCACTGCCGTGATGAAAAAAAAGCTGTTTGGTTTCAGGCGCACGCTTATCATTTGCCCGGCTTCGTTAAAAGAGCAGTGGAAACAGGAAATTGAAAAGTTTTCGCATGAAAAGGCAGTGATTGCAGATGGCTTTCCCGAACAGCGGGCTGATACCTACCGGAATAGCGACGCCTATTTTGTTATAGTTAATTATGAAACCGTGCTGCGCGACTGGCGGGAAATGAACCGCATGGAAACCGACTTTATTATTTTAGATGAAGCACAAAAGATCAAAAACTTTTCGACAATTACGGCGCAAAGCATTAAACTGCTCGAAAAAAAGCATGCCTTAGTGATTACCGGCACCCCAATTGAAAACCGGCTGATTGACCTTTATTCCATCGTGCAGTTTATCGACCCTCAATTTTTAGCGCCTTTGTGGGAGTTTTCGTATCAGCATTGCTATTTTGACGAAAGCAAAGCCGATAAAATTACCGGCTATTATAACCTGCAGCAATTAAATGAACGCCTGAAGCCTATCCTGATCAGAAGGGAAAAAAGAAGGGTTATAAAAGAACTCCCGCAGGTAACAGAAATCACAGTCCCGGTTGAAATGCACTTTGACCAGGCATCCTATCATGCCAATTATGCCAGGGGAATTGCATCCATATTGCACAAAAAGTTTATTTCCCCGTTCGACCTGCAAAAACTCATGTTGCTGATGACCAATATGCGCATGGTTTGCGATTCTACTTTTTTGATAGACAAAGAATCCTACATCTCGCCCAAGCTTCATGAACTGAAACATATCCTGCTGGAGAAATTAGACCTGAAAAACAATAAAAACAAGGTTATCATATTTTCGGAGTGGGTTACCATGCTGCACCTCATCGGTAAATTGCTGCACGAATGTGGCATTGGCTTTGCACAGTTGAGCGGACAGGTAGCCATTAAGAACCGGGATAAACTGGTAAAGAAATTTGAAAACGACCCTGATTGCCAGGTGTTCCTTTCAACCGAAGCAGGGGGATCGGGCCTTAACCTGCAGGTAGCCGATACGGTGATAAACTTTGAACTTCCCTGGAACCCGGCTAAAAAGAACCAGCGCATTGGCCGGATTGACCGCCTGGGGCAATTGAGCAAACATCTTACTGTGATCAATTTTATTACCAAAGGCTCCATCGAAACAAAAATAGCATCAGGGCTTACCCTGAAACAAAACCTGTTTGATGGAGTGCTGAACAATGAAAACGGCCCCGATGTGGTGGATTTTTCCGCTTCGGGCAAAGCCCAGTTCCTTAAAGAACTGGAAGAGGTAATGGATGGATTTGTTTCTGTACCGGCTGAACAGGACGAAGAAAATATAATACAGGAAGAAATTGAACAGGTGGAGGAAACGCTGCAGGATATTGTAGCTGATGAAAATAGCATAACCGCGCCGGCAAACGAAGCTATTGAACCTGCGGAAATAATGCTATCTGCTGATCAGCAGGAAAAAATACAAACCATGGAAAAGGTAATGAACCAGGGGATGGAGTTTTTATCCGGCATGTTTAAAATGGCCACCGGCAAAGATTTGGGATTGGAAGGCCAGAAAATGGAAATAGACAAAGCAAACGGCGAAATAGTGATGCGGTTTAAAATGCCGCAGTTTTAGTTTTTTGTCAAATTTGTAGGGCGTAATTCAAAATGTCGCACATCTTTACGTTCCGTTAGGAACGTTTGGTGACGGCGCGAAGATTGCACCTCCATGATTTTGATTATATAATATTTGCTAACTTGACCCTGTTTTGCAATGGTTCTATTCACTATCGGCCATTGCAGCCATAAACTACGAACTATGGACTATGAACCATCAACTATGAACTAAAATATGCAAAGCAGTGTAAAACACCAGGAGACTATTGACTATTTTTTGAAAATAGTTTGGCAAACCGTAGCTAACAGGTACAACCAGTTGGTTACTGAGTTTGGCATAACACAATCAATAGGTTATTTGCTTATCAATATTGATGAAAAGGAAGGCACTACGGTTTCACAGGCTGCGGCATTGCTCGGGCTTAAGTCAACCAGTCTTTCACGGATGCTGCGCCAGCTGGAAAAATCGGGATTGATTTACCGGGAATCAAATGAAGGCGACAAGCGCTCGGTTAAAATTTATTTAACAGAAACCGGTAAAGAGAAACGGCGCCTGGCCCGGGCATTGGTAAAGCAGTTTAATAATTACCTTAACGCCCATATCAGCGAAAATGATAAGGAATACTTAATAAAAATGCTCAAAAAAATAAATCAGCTCACCATCAGTTTTAAGCCTGATACTTTGTGAGTGGCGAATGGTGAGTGGTGAACAGGCATTAAATTCAAACAGCATTTCCCACTCACTTTTCACCACTCACTATTCACTAACACACTAACACACGTTTATAAAAAAATAAGCGTTATTTGTTCATAAAATCAGTCCTTTTATGGCTTGTGATTCAATGATTGAACTTAATAACTGTTAAAAAATGTTAAGCTGCTGTTTTTGAATTATAAAAGAATAAATTTGCCGTTTGAATAGAAGGCATAAAAAAACCGGATTGGAGATCAGATGAACAGGATACTGTTAATTTTATTGCTTTTTACTGCTTGTTTAAGTGCCTGTACAAAAACAACGGATGTGGTGGCCCAGATAAATGCCCGGCAGGCTATTGACGACAAAATAATAACCGCTTATTTGAAAAGTAAAAATATTACGGCAAGTGTGGTTGATTCGGCAGGGACTTCAACCGGCATTTACTATACAACAGATAGCCTGGGGACCGGCAACGCGCTATATACAAGTTCAACTTCGGTTACAGTTGGTTATACAGGCTGGCCTTTAACAAACGGTGCGCTGGGGAAAGCGTTTGCAGCAACGGACAACTTTCATCCCTCGTATGTGTTGGGATCGGTTATAAGGGGTTGGCAGTTGGGGATTGAGGACGCCAAAATTCAAAATGGCGGTGCGATAACGCTGTATATACCATCGAGGTATGCTTATGGCCCCTATCCGCAGCTCTATATGGGTTTACCTGCAAATGCAGTGCTCGTTTTTCATATTATACTTTACAACGTAACTAATTAAAAGGTACTATAACAAAAGAACATTAGAATTAAGCAAAACGAATAATACTTACAAATGAAACAAACCGTAATACTTACCTTTTTTTTAATCGCTGCTTTAGGCTTAACATCATGCCGGAAAGATAAAATTCAGCTTACCATTAAGCAATACGACAACCAACAGATACAAAGCTATATAGCCGCACATGGCTTAACAGGGATGGTACGCGACACCATTGGCGGTGACACTACAGGTATTTACTACCAGGTGCTTAACCCGGGGGCCCAAACAATCAATGGACAGCCCGTTACCCCTTTGGATTACCCCTCTCTGGTGGCTTTTGTTTATACCGAGCGTACGCTGGACGGGACGTTTGTATCATCTGATACGGTCACCAATCATTTTTATGACTACGTAGGGCATATTTCAACCACTCTTCCTTTAGGGCTGCGTACAGCGGTGCATAATTTGTTAAAATACCCTGATGCCAGCATCAGAGTGCTTATACCGTCGCACCTGGCTTATGGCCTTAACGGAGCAGGGTCAGGAAGCAGCCAGATTTCCAACAACAGAATTCCCGGCAACGCATGCATGGATTTTTATGTACATGCAATTAATAATTTCCAGACTTACGACGACCAGGTGATCAAAAATTACATGGCAACAAACAATTTAACCGGTTACACAGCGGTAACAATGCAAGTGCCCATACCTGTAGGACAGCAGTTGAATCCGATCGTATATTGGAACGGCAAATATTCTACCCCACAGGTACCTTATTCAGCAACTTATTATTATAAAATATTAACATCGGCCACAACTAACAACCCTATTACTGATAACAGCACAATTACTGCAACCTATACAGGTCAACTTTTTAACGGAACGCTTGAAGATTATGGGTATAATGGTACTAACGTCTTTTCGGGTAATATCGCCAATGATATAACTGCTGTTAGAGACGCGTTAGAAAACCATGCCGTGGCAGGCACTAAAATTTCAATTTTAATACCTTCACCGTTAGGCTACGGCGTGCCGGGTTACCAAAGCATACCTCCTTTCAGTTGCTTAAGGTTTACGTGGCAAATTTTAACTGTAACGCCCTAACCTTTGGGTTAACGCCTTTTTAAAAACCTGCAAACACCGTTCAACTGCGAAAATAATGGGTTTTGGATATTTGCTGAAATCAGCAAATTCCGGAACCCATTTTTTATGCACTATTTTAGCGCAATGGATTTATCCGTAGATCTCCTTCAACGCCGCTTCAATACCGGGATATTTAAACTTAAACCCGGCGTTTTCAATTTTTTTCGCCGAAACTTTTGTACTTCCCAATACAATGGTGCTCATTTCGCCCAACAATAGTTTTAAAGAAAATGCAGGCACATTGGGCAGCCAAAGGGGTTTATGCAGCTGTTTGGCTATGGCTATGGTGAGCTGCTTATTGGTAACCGGGTTTGGGGCCACCATATTATAAGTGCCGGTAAGGCTTTCATTTTCTATCCCAAAAAGATACATATCCACTACATCCTGCCAATGAATCCAGGAAATCCATTGTTTCCCGTCACCCAAAGGCGAACCGGCAAAATATTTTACAGGCATTGCCATTTTAGCCAGTGCGCCCCCCCTGTCAAGCACCACGCCGGTACGGAACTTTACAATACGAAGGCCCAGGTTCCTGCCTTCATCAACGCCAGCTTCCCAGGCTATACTGCAGTTTGCCATAAAGTCGTTTGATGGGGTGCTGTCCTCTGTCATCAGTTCATCGCCCCTGTCACCGTAGTAACCAATGGCGGAGGCTGAAATAACAGCATTTACGCGGTGGCTACTCCTCCTGAGCAGATCATAGATTAACACTATGGATTTTGTGCGGCTATTGATGAGTTCCTTTTTTCGCTTTTCGGTCCAGGGTTTATCGGCAATTCCAGCACCTGCCAGATGCACGATGATATTAACGCCATCGATGCAATGTTCGTCTATCTCACTCTTGTCAATATCCCACAGGTAGGTTGTTACCCGCGCATCTGTACCGGCTGAGCGGCTTAAATGGCTCACCCGGTAACCCTTTTCAAACAATTTTTCAGTCAGGCGCCTGCCGATGAGGCCCGTGCCGCCGGTTAGAAGGATGTGCTTGTTTGGTTCATGGTTCATAGATCATGGTTCATGGTAAAAGTGCGATTAGCTGAGAAGTTCATGGTTCATAGATCATAGTTCATGGTTCATGGTAAAAGTGCGATTAGCTGAGAAGTTCATGGTTCATAGCTTGGATTGCAGCTACCATGAACCATCAACCATGAACCATGAACTAAAAAACATTAACATTATCAAGCACAACAACCCGGCTGCATAATGGTTTGGCCACATTTTCGGCGAAAAGCACATGGGTTGGGTCAATCTGGTAGGCTTCCTGCGCTTCAGGGCTGTCAAACAAAATCAACAGAGACACATCATACGAGCGGTCGACCACATCACGGAAAGTTTCGGCAGGCACGCCGATATGTATATCGCGGATATGTGCTATCGGCATCAATGTATTAAGTCCGTCAATTAATTGCTGCTTATCTGCTTTATTTTTAAGCCAGAAATGAACGTGGTGTACAAAGGTGTTTTTGAGGAGCATAGTTTTGGATTTTTATTTGTCTAAAGTGGGAATTAAACATTAAAGATTTGTCAACTTTTAAAAAGTTGACAAATCTAATCACAAACTAAGCAAACTGCTCCACCACATGCGGCTTGAACGTATCTGTTTTTACCTGCGCCTTCAGCTCATGCAATATGTTGTACAGGCCGAAATTTGTGCGGTTCACATAAATAAAATGCTTAACGCCACGGGCCTGTTTAAATTCGGGCATTTTTGATACTTTTTCGCCAAAACCATACAGTTCATCAAAAAAGACTGTTTGTCCGAAGTCGAAATGATCGGTGATGTACGGCTTGGCAAACAGGCCGATCATTTGCCTGTACATGGTATAATAAAATTCGATTTGAGCGGGCGTATCATCCGGATGGATCATCTCCAGTTGCCTGAAGGCTTTGATGGTTTCTTCCCTGTTGTCCATCAGCCCCGTTGAAGTAAGGGAAAAGAAGGGGTAGTAAAAGTCATCCGGCATTTCCTTTATACACCCGAAATCAATCACGCCTAACTTGCCTTCCGGGGTGATCATAAAATTACCGGGATGCGGGTCGGCATGTACGGCGCGGAGTTCATGCTGCTGAAAATTGTAAAAATCCCATAGGGCCTGCCCTATCAGGTCGCGTAACTGCTGCGATGGATTGGTTTGTAAAAACTCGCGCAGGTGCTTCCCTTCAAGCCAGTCCATGGTGATAATGCGTTTGCTGGATAATTCGGGATAATATTTCGGAAACACCACGTTATCCAGGCCGGAGCAAGCTTCGGAAAATTGAATAGAGCGGCGCACTTCCAGTTCATAATCTGTTTCTTCCAGCAAGCGTTCTTCCACTTCCTTCATGTAAACATCCAGTTCCTTTTCGCTCATGCCCAGCAGCCGGAAAGCAAATGGCTTTACCAGTTTAAGGTCTGATGAAATAGAATCGCCCACACCCGGGTATTGTATTTTTACCGCGAGCTTTTTACCGTTCAGCTCAGCCTGGTGCACCTGGCCTATAGAAGCGGCATTGGATGAGCGGACATTGAACTTATCATAAATTTTATCAGGTGTTTTACCGAAATATTTCCTGAAAGTCTGTACGATCAGGGGCCCGGATAATGGCGGCGCGTTGTACTGCGATTGCGAAAACTTATCGGTATAAGCCTGGGGCAGCAGATTTTTATCCATGCTCAGCATTTGCGCCACTTTAAGCGCGCTGCCTTTCAGTTCGCTTAGTGATTCATAAATATCGGAGGCATTATCCTCGTTTAACCCGCTTTTATCCATTTCGGGATTAAAAAGTTTTTTGGAGTAATGCTTAATATAGTTACCCCCTACTTTCAGCCCGGTTGTTACAAATTTGGCCGAGCGCTGAACTTTGGAGGTTGGTATGCTGTTTTGCTCTTTTGCTGTGTTATCACTCATCTTAAAGTTTTTCAAATAATGCGGCGGGCATATGTGCGCTCAACGCTGTATAATCATTTATCACCAGGTTAACCGGATGTAATTCAGCAACGGTGTGTACCGTTTTATGATTTATAATGATAAGGCGTGTTATCGATCAGGGTACCATCCATATCAAAAATGGCGGCGAAATGCAATTTCGCCTCACCTAAATCCTCTCCAAAGGAGAGGACTTGAACTTCAGCCTCTTGTGGAGCCCTCTCCTTTGGAGAGGGTTGGGTGAGGCCCTGAAAACCTGGCTGGCTGATATCTTTAGTTACTCCCAAAGCCCATTTTTTCTTTAATGCCGCCGTGTTGGGCTAAAAACTTACCATACTCAATCAGGTTATCAATGGGCGAACGCTGAAACAGATCAAAGGTAACGTTGATGCCTTTTTCAATGGCCTCATCGGTTTTTTCAAACCCCGTCGAATTATCGTTTATCCAGAAATGCAGCACAAAAACCAACTGTACCCAAAGGGCGTCTTTATAGCGGTTGCTAAAAAACTTACGCTCTGATAATTCGTTTGATGCCAGGCCTTCAACAATCAGGTCGTGGCAAAATGTTTCAAATACATCTTTTATCCCTTTAAATATTGCAGGGGTCGAAAATGTTTTGGGCTGTTTTTTTACGCTGTAAACCACAAAGCTCCGGCTGCTCTTCAGTAACTCAAAAAACGCGTAAAAGAACGATAATGCTTTTTCGCGGGCCGAATATTCCAGCCAAACCTCCTGGGTTTTTATTTCGGCAATGGTTTTTACAGCAAATCCTGTCCAGATATTTTGCTCAATGACATCAAAAGAACCGAAAAAGCGGTAAAATTCTTCTTCGGCCATCTTATTTTTCTTTGCAAAAATGTAAACAGACTTTGGTTGTTCCCCTTCAGTAAGTACAAAATCAATATAGGCTTTCTGTATGCTTTCAATTGTAGCCATGATAAATAGATTAATGGGATAAAATCAGGACAATGCATTAATGCAAATGTCACACTTATATATAATTAACGATTGGATTTCGAGGAAATTGCAAAAGAGGTAATATGCCTGGCTATTAGGGATAATTTAGTGACTGGAATTTAAATGAGGCAACACATAAATGTTAGCACGTTGTCAAATATTAATACAAAACGTGCATAAAGTGTAAAATTATTGCAAATTTGCTGCCTGCAATTCAAAACCGACGTTTAAAATGAGTGAAAGAATAATATTGGTATGGTTTAGAAATGATTTACGTATCCGTGATAATGAAATATTGGTAGAAGCAATACGAAAAGCAGACAAAGTATTACCTGTTTATTGTTTTGATCCCTTTTATTTCAGGAAAAACCCTTCCGGTAACTCAAAAACAGGGAATTTAAGGGCGCGTTTTCTGCTGGAGTCGGTTGCCGACCTTCGCAAAAGCCTGCGGCATATAGGCGGCGAATTGGTCGTCCGTACAGGCAACCCGGCCATTATACTACCACAACTTGCCGGGCAATATCATGTTAATGAGGTATATCATCACCGCGAGGTAGCGCATGAAGAAACGGATATTTCCGAGCAGGTTGAAACGGCCCTCTGGAAGATCAAACTAAATTTAAAGCATTTTATTGGCCACACCCTTTATCATAAAGAGGACATGCCATTCCCAATAAAGGATATACCGGATAGTTTTGCCGTTTTTAAAAAGAAGGTGGAACGCGACAGTAATGTACGCTTATGCGTCGGCACCCCCGATTCTATGAAAACTCCCGTGATCCCCGATGCCGGAAAATTGCCGGCTTTACAGGAGCTTGGACTTGATTTACCGGTTGACGACCCACGATCTGCTTATACCTTTACAGGAGGGGAAACTGTTGCTTTAGATCAGCTGAAGCAATATTTTTCAAATATCAACCAGATGCATAAAAACAAAAACGCCCGAAATTCAGGGTCTAATGATCATACATCAAAACTTTCACCCTGGATAGCCATGGGCTGTATCTCACTACGGCAGGTTTATTGGGAGGTTATTAAGCACCAGGATTCAAACAGCCATCATACAAATGCGTTATTATTAGACCTGCTATGGCGCGACTATTTCAGGTTTATGTTTAAAAAACACGGGCAAAAATTTATCGCAGCTAACAGTGATAAAGATTCGATAGCAACCGGTAACCAGGATATACTTTTTGAAGGCTGGAAAAATGGCGAAACCGGGGTACCCCTGGTTGACGCGATCATGCATGAACTGAATGCTACCGGCTTTATAAGTAACCACAGCCGGCAAATCACAGCCGGGTATTTAATTAATGACCTGAAGATTGACTGGAAAAAAGGCGCTGCCTATTTCGAAGAGAAACTGATTGATTACTCGCCGGCAAGTAACTGGGGCAACTGGGCCTTTGTTGCCGGTGTTAATGACGCCCGTGAGAGCCGCTATCCAATTGCCTCAAAACCGGCAAATGAACTGGAAACAAAAAGCGGTTATATTGATAGCTGGCTTCCTGTTGCTAAAATTACAAATTAATTAAAAGTTTACAAGCGGTTATGCGTATTTTTGCAGCGTTTTACAAGATTGGTTTCTCATGGATCGTCTCAATTACATTAACAGCGGAAACGCTGCATACATAAATTCGTTATACGAAGCATACCAGCAAGACCCGGGATCTGTTGACTTTGGATGGCAAAAATTTTTTGAAGGGTTTGATTTTGGTAAAGGCACGCAGGCTACGGCTCCGGTAATCGCTGAAACAAATGAGCACTTTTTAAAAGAGATCAAAGTCCTCAACATGATCGATGGGTATCGTTCGCGCGGCCACCTGTTTACAAAAACAAACCCGGTGCGCGAAAGGCGCAAATACTTCCCCGGTAAGGAACTGGAAACATTCGGGTTTACCGGGGCTGATCTGGATACTGTTTTTAATGCAGGTGTTGAGATTGGCCTCGGCCCTGCAACCTTACACGATATCCGGGCTTTACTCGAAGAAACCTATTGCGGATCTATAGGCGCCGAATACAGGTATATTCGCAACCCGATAAAAATAAAGTGGTTCGAAAACCGCATGGAAAGCAAACGCAATACCCCTTCGTTTTCTATCGAAGAGAAGAAGCTGATGCTGAACAAGCTGAACGAGGCGGTTGTTTTCGAAAACTTTTTAGGTACAAAATTTTTAGGCCAGAAACGTTTCTCACTCGAAGGCGCCGAAGCATTGGTACCCGCACTGGATTCGGTAATTCAGAATGGCTCTGAACTGGGTATCGAAGAATTTATCATTGGTATGGCCCACCGCGGCAGGCTCAATATGCTTACAAACATTATGGAGAAACCTTACAAAGAGGTTTTCTTGGAGTTTGAAGGTAAAAATTTTGACGAGGAAACCCCCTTTGGCGGCGATGTGAAATACCATCTGGGCTACTCAACCGATATTGTTACCACCGGCGGCAAAAGTGTGCATTTAAGCCTTTGTCCAAACCCTTCGCACCTGGAAGCGGTTGACCCGGTTGTTGAGGGTTTAACCCGCTCAAAAATCGAATTCAAATACAATGGCGATCATTCAAAAATTGCCCCTATTTTAATTCATGGCGATGCATCCATAGCCGGCCAGGGCATTGTTTATGAAGTTTTACAGATGGAAAAGCTTGACGGTTACCGTACCGGGGGCACCATCCATATTGTGATTAATAACCAGATAGGTTTTACCACCAATTATAAAGACGCCCGTTCAAGTACCTACTGTACCGACGTTGCAAAAGTAGTATTATCCCCTGTTTTTCACGTAAATGGTGACGATGTAGAGGCTTTGGCTTATGTAGTAAATCTGGCAATGGAGTACCGCCAGGTATTTCATGAAGATGTGTTTATTGACATTTTATGTTACCGCAGGTATGGCCACAATGAGGCTGATGAGCCAAAATTCACCCAGCCTTTATTGTACAAGGCCATTGAGGAACATCCAAACCCACTCGAAATTTACAAGAAAAAGCTACAGGACGAAGGTAGTGTAACCGAAAGCTTTGCTGCTGAACTGGAGAAGAGTTTCCGTAACCTGTTGCAGGAAAAACTTAATGAATCAAAGGCCGAAGACAGGATAACAGACACCATCCAGATGTTCGAAGGCGTTTGGCAGGGACTGCACATTGCTACTACAAAGGAGTTTTTTGCACCTGTTGAAACTTCCGTTGGCAAAGATGAATTACTTGAAATAGGAAAGAAAATAACCGTATTGCCCGAAGGCAAGGAGTTTTTTAAGAAAATTGAAAAGCTTTTTGAAGAACGCAATAAAATGGTGACCAAAACCCATGTTTTCGACTGGGCCATGGGCGAATTGCTGGCTTATGCCACCCTGTTAAAAGATGGTCACCCGGTAAGGTTAAGCGGCGAGGACGTAAAACGCGGGACGTTTTCGCACCGGCATGCAGTGCTTACATTGGTTGATTCGGAAGATGAATACGTACCGCTTGATACCATTGAGCCTGAAGCAAAGTTTAGTGTCTATAATTCCTTATTGTCCGAATATGGCGTTTTGGGTTTTGAATATGGCTATGCCATGGCAAACCCTAATGCCTTAACAATATGGGAAGCGCAGTTTGGTGACTTTTTTAACGGCGCGCAAATCATAGTCGATCAATACCTTGCCAGCGCGGAGACTAAATGGCAGCGAGGTAATGGCCTGGTGATGCTGCTCCCTCATGGTTACGAGGGGCAAGGTCCTGAGCATTCATCTGCAAGGGTTGAGCGTTTCCTTGAGCTTTGCGCCGATAGTAATATCCAGGTGGCAAACTGCACTACCCCTGCAAATTTTTTCCATATCCTCAGGCGTCAGATGCTAAGGGATTTCCGCAAGCCGCTGGTCATTTTCACACCAAAAAGCTTGTTGCGCAGTCCTAAGTGCGTTTCGCCGTTAGAAGAGTTTACCGATGGCAAATTCCATGAGTTGATTGATGATGATTACGCCGATCCTAAAAAAGTAAAACGCGTGCTGCTTTGCACCGGCAAGATCTATTATGATCTGCTCGAAAAACAACAGGCTGATAAGCGTAAGGATATTGCGATAGTCCGCATTGAGCAATTGTACCCAACACCACTGGTGCAGATATTGAAAGTAAAAGCAAAATACAACAAAGTTGCTGAATTTGTGTGGGTACAGGAAGAACCGGAAAATATGGGCGCATGGCCGTATATCTGCCGTAAGTTCCACAACGATAAAGTGATTAACCTGGATGTGATTTCGCGGCATGAGGGCAGCAGCACTGCAACCGGTTTCGCAAAACAACATGCGGCTCAACAGGCACAAATAGTATCGAAAGCCTTTGAATCGCCTGCCGGGAAACAGGTAAAAGCCGTTATAAAAGCAACACAGGATAATATGGCCAATGTTGGGGCTGATTAACATTAATTTGAAAATGTGTCAATTTGAAAATTTGAAGAGATAGGTCCAATTAATTTTCAAATTGGCACATATTCAAATATTCAAATGAATAATTCTACAAAAAATATCATGAGTTTAACTATCAAAGTTCCGCCGGTTGGCGAATCAATTACCGAAGTAACCCTGGCAAGCTGGAAGAAAAAAGACGGCGACCCGGTTAAAATGGATGAAGTAATTGCCGAGTTAGAATCGGACAAAGCCACTTTTGAGCTTACTGCTGAAAAAGCCGGAATTTTAAAAATAGTAGCCAAAGAAGGCGACACCCTGCCCATCGGAACTGTTGTTGCCACTATTGAAGAAAGTATTGCCGGGCAAGTAGCAGCAGATAGTAGCAGTAGCAGTAAGGTTGCTGCACGCGTTGCCGCTACACCTTCTCAACCTGCCACTGCTTCTGCAACTAATGATAGTACTTCATTACAGGTAAAAGTCCCTACCGTAGGTGAGTCAATCACCGAAGTAACTTTATCGCGCTGGATAAAAAAGGACGGTGATGCCATCGCAATGGATGAAGCCATCGCAGAACTTGAATCGGATAAAGCAACATTTGAACTTACTGCCGAAAAAGCCGGCATATTAAAAACCATAGCCAAAGAAGGCGATACCCTGCCCATTGGCGCTATTTTGTGTACCATTGAAGGATCAGGTGCAACTAAAGCCATGGCTGATAAAGCACCAGTGGAAAGTGGCAGCAGCACTCAAAAGGAAGCTGCAACTTATGCTTCGGGTGTCCCCTCGCCTGCTGCGGCCAAAATACTGGCTGAAAAAGGGATGGCACCTGAATTGGTAAGCGGCACAGGCAAAGCCGGCAGGATAACCAAAGAAGATGCGCTGCTTGCGGAGAAAATATCCGAAAATCCGCAGGTTAGGAGCCGGGAGTCCGAAGCCGGGAGTCCGAAGCCACAGCCTGTTGTTGCTAAACCCATAGTTGAGGCTACCGGAGCAAGGGGCGACCGCCGCGAAAAAATGTCGTCCTTGCGCAAAACGGTTGCCAAACGCCTGGTTGCTGTTAAAAATGAGACCGCAATGCTCACCACTTTTAACGAAGTGGACATGTCGCCGATAATGGAGATCCGGAGCAAATACAAGGATAAATTCAAGGAAAAACATGGCGTAGGTTTAGGCTTTATGTCGTTTTTCACCAAAGCGGTTTGTGAGGCTTTGAAAGACTGGCCTACTGTTGGTGCACGTATCGAAGGTGAAGAAGTTGTTTACAGTAATTTTGCCGATATCTCCATTGCTGTATCTGCCCCTAAGGGTTTGGTGGTGCCGGTAATCCGCAATGCCGAAAGCATGAGCCTGGCCGAAATAGAAAAAGCCGTAGCCGCCCTGGCCGTAAAAGCCCGTGAAAACAAACTAACGCTGGAAGAAATGACAGGCGGAACCTTTACCATCACCAATGGCGGCGTGTTCGGTTCCATGTTATCCACACCAATATTGAATTCGCCGCAATCGGCTATATTAGGCATGCACAATATTATTGAGCGCCCGGTTGCCGTAAACGGACAGGTAGTAATTCGCCCTATGATGTATTTGGCTTTATCTTATGATCACCGCATTGTAGATGGCCGCGAATCGGTAAGCTTCCTGGTAAGGGTAAAACAATTGCTGGAAGACCCTGCGAGGTTACTGCTTGGGGTGTAAGGCCGCCGTTTTCCCAAAAGATTTGACAACTTTTTAAAAATTGTCAAATCTAAAAAACTTGTATTTTGATTTAAATAGAATTTGTCTAATTGTTCGCAAAATATTCAGTTCCAAGCTGATTTTTGAAATACAGATCCCAGGAATGCTGTTGCCCGACGTTTGTCATGTGCTGGGTCTCCTCGTCATACGCAAGGTTCAGTTTCTGGTATTTAGCGTCTATACGGTAGAAAATATTGTTGGCGGCATTTTGGTAATCACCATAAAAAACAGTTTTACTCACAGTTCTCAATAATTCCTGTTGTTCCAGGTAGGCTAAATTGTAATGCCCCTGCTCGTGCTTCAGCACTTCGGCCAGCATGTTAACAGCGTTGACCCTGTTTTTATCCATCCACGACTTATGATTGTCCATCGTAAGCCGGATATTAAAATTCAAAATATAATACCCCTTCTCCCTTTTAGCTACAGCGAAACTATATTCAATGGAACAATTGGTGTACGCAATACTTGCACCGTTTTCGGTATAAGGTACGCCACGGTAATCATCAATTGTTAGCTTCCGGTAGGGCTGGGCATCAGCAACCGTAAAAAAAAGGCATAAAGCAGCTACACAAATCAACCACGTAAAACAGGATCTCATTATCTGGTTAAGTAAAAATTCTACTTTTTGACTGTCCCGGCATGCACTTGGTTTAATGCCATCAGTTCTTTCATTGTTTTTTGCATGGCATCTGTAGATCCGTCAAGGAAAATAACATTACCTTGTGAGTTTTCAGCAAAGTGTTTGATAGATTCTGTCCACATTGTAAACAAAATCACCGAAGTATCCATATTGGCATCCTGCATTTCTTTGGCAGCTACCGACATACCCTTGGCCACTTCCTCGCGGAATAAAGCCACACCCTGCCCGCGCAATTGCGAAGCCTGGCGCTCGGCCTCGGCAGATATTTTAATGGCATTACCCTCAGCCTCGGCAGCTTTTGTTTTAGTGATCAACAAGGCCTGGCCTTCGTTTTCGGCGGCGGCTTTCAGATTATTTGATGCCACCACCTGGCTCATTGATTTCATAATCACATCATCAAACGTAATGTCGTTTAATTGCAAATCCTGTAAATGGTAGCCCCAGCCTTCAAGCACTACATCGAGCTGTTCTTTAACGTGCTCCACAATATCCCGCCTTAGTATCAATACTTCCGACTGCCTTTTGGTAGCCACAAATGCACGGATAGAGCCCTCCACAGTGCGAATGAGCGCCTGCATCAGGTTACGGTCGTCAACAAATTTAAAGGCTACGTTTTTGATGGTTTCTTCCTGCTGGTCGAGTACCGAATACAGCAGCATGGCTTTAAAATAAACATTGGCCTGGTCGAAAGTCACCGCCTGGAACTCCAGCTCAACAGAGCGGTTCTGGATAGATATTTTTGAATAGATACTTTCAATGAAAGGTAACTTGAAGTTTAGTCCGGGAGTTAATATCCGGCGGTACTTGCCAAAAATGGTAATTACAACAATAGTGCCCTGTTTTACAGACACGAATGATGAAAAAATTATCACCAGTAAAATGAATGCAATAATAAATAAGGTTATTTCAGGGGTCATGACCAATAGTTTTTAATGCTATAAATGTAATACTAATTATTGGTGTGTTATTTGTTTTTAATAAAATGCTTAAAAAAAATAAGCATCAGCAATATGAACTTAAAACGCACATTCGGGGCAATACTTACCGTGTTAGGAATTATAGGATTAATTTATGCCGGTGTCGGGATAATTAATCACAGTAGCGGTGTAACCACTCTTATAGTAGTTGGTGTAATTGCAATTATGTTTTTCTTTACCGGCATCAGCCTTGTAAGGACAACCAATGATGCAGCGTAAGCCACTGTCACCAAATAAGTTATTTAATGTCGAATATTGAATTTCGAATATTGAATAATGAAGTCAAAGTTCGAAATTGGACATTCGAAATTCATTATTCGATATTAACTCGCCGATTTTTAAAGGTTTGAATGAGGGCTTTGCCGTTTAGAGGGGACTCCGCCATATCCGCCCGTCATCAGCGATATTTAACCCGGGCTGCTCAAAATCCGTTGTCGTTAACATTTTTATGTGGCGTGCTACACGGTTAAGGCTATCCGGCTGTAAACCTTTGTCGTGTGTTTGCTTGTTGGAAATGATGCGGCCGCTTAAAAATTTACCCTTTTTATTTACATATACTTTTAGCAGGGGCGCAGTAGCGGTAGCTGCTTTTCTGATCTTCCTTTTAGTATTTACTGGTTCGCGGGTTGACTTTGCCTCCTGGCAGGCAGAAAACCACAAAACGGAAATGGTTACAAAAAGTAAAAAGCGCAGGGTCATTCAAAAAAAAATCCTCTCATAAATGAAAGGATTTTTTTTGACATACTATATAAATCTTATTAAATTAATTTGCTGTGAACTCTACACTTTCACCATTCACCACTCACTAATTCATGCTGTTATTTTCTTTCTCCAACTCTGCTTTTAGTGATTCGAGCATCCTTCCGCCCCTGTAAAAATACCGTTTATAGTAAGCATCATCAAGGCTGCTGATAGCAACGCCCCTGGATGATGCATGTGCAAACCTGTTATTACCTAAATAGATCCCCACATGCGAGATCCGGCGGCTGTGTATTTTGAAAAAAACCAGGTCGCCTTCTTTAAGGTCATCCCTTTGAACGGGGCTAACCATGCTGAAAATATCGCGCGAATTGCGCTCAATATCCATATTAAATACCTGGCTGTATAATTCTTTTGTAAATGCCGAGCAGTCTATCCCTTTTCTTGAGCTACCGCCAAAACGGTACGGGGTGCCGATCCAGTCGTAAACAAAATGGAAAAGCTTCATATTTGACGTCGCCGACAAAGCAACACCCATTATTTGGGACAAATAATCTTTAGCTAAACTTGCCTGATCATCAGGTGTTTTGTCGTCCGAAAGATTTGGACTGATTTTTGTTTGAGCTTGTACAGCTAAAATACTGAAAAATAACGCAATAGCGATAGTAAATTTCTTCATTTAATCAATAGTTTGTTGTTTTAGTCAACAACTCGTTTATTAAATTGGACAGTTTGTCTAACGTTGGATACAAAACTATCCAAAATAAATTAGATTGCAACCAAATGCCGATTTTTTTTCAACATTTGTTTGATTTTGTTAATAATTCGGAATTTTGGTATTTAAAGTTCGGCCGGAATAAGGCGCGATGAGGCAGAAAACGGTAATGTGCGGCGGCAATATCCGCCCTGATTGCCTCTCTTTGTGCAAAAAATTGGACAGGATTTTGGCGAACTTAGTGATCTAAACATAAAATAAGTTGCATTTAAGCAGAAAAATCGTAATAAAAACATAAATCTTTCCAACAAATTCATTGCAGTTTCGATATTTTCAAGGATATAATTAGATTTGCGCTTTACTCGGAAAATTGATCGTTTAATATAATACATGAGTTCAATCGAAATAACTAAAGACACCTACCTGATGTGGTACGGGTCGATGCTTTTAATGCGGAAGTTTGAAGAAAAAGCAGGACAATTATACGGACAGCAAAAAATAAGGGGCTTTTGCCACTTATACATAGGCCAGGAGGCAGTTTTAGCCGGGGCGATGTCAGTAATTAAGCCTGAAGACAGCATGATCACCGCTTATCGCGACCATGCCCATGCTATTGCAAAAGGCGTTACTTCAAACGCTATCATGGCCGAACTTTACGGAAAAGCTACCGGTTGCTCCAAAGGTAAGGGCGGGTCTATGCACATGTTCAGCAAAGAGCACCACTTTTACGGCGGACATGGCATTGTTGGCGGACAAGTACCGCTGGGCGCCGGTGTGGCTTTCGCCGAAAAGTATAAAGGTACACAGTTTGTAAACCTTGCCTATATGGGCGATGGCGCCGTACGCCAGGGCGCACTTACCGAAACCTTTAACATGGCTGCATTATGGAAATTGCCGGTAATATTTATTTGCGAAAACAATGGCTATGCCATGGGTACTTCGCTTGCCCGTACTACAGCTGATATTGATATCTATAAACTGGGCCTGGCCTACGGGATCCCTTCATCGGCTGTTGACGGCATGGACCCTGCAGCTGTGCATAAAGCTATGGACGAAGCCGTTCAGCGTGCGCGCAATGGCGAAGGGCCAACCTTCCTGGAGATGCGCACTTACCGTTACAAAGGGCACTCCATGTCGGACCCGGCAAAATACCGCACCAAAGACGAACTGGAAGCTTATAAGGCAAAAGACCCGATAGAACTGACCAAATATATCATTGAATCAGAAGGCTATGCGGATGCAAAATGGTTTGAAGAGATTGACGCAAAAGTAAAAGCCGAAGTTGATGCATCGGTTAAATTTGCTGAAGAATCGCCATGGCCCGAAGCATCGGAATTATATACTGATGTGTATGTAGAAAAAGATTATCCTTTCATTAGGGAGTAATCATTATATTTAAACTGAAATTAGAAATAAAATTTGATCATTAGTATATGGCCGAAGTAATTAAGATGCCCAAAATGAGCGATACCATGACCGAAGGGGTATTGGCGAAATGGCATAAAAAAGTTGGTGATAAAGTAAAATCGGGCGATGTACTGGCCGAGATTGAAACGGATAAAGCCACCATGGATTTTGAATCGTACTCGGATGGCACCCTGCTTTATATCGGTGTTGAAGAAGGCAAAGCCGTTCCGGTTGACACCCTGATTGCCGTTATAGGCGCCCCGGGCGAGGACTACCAGGCGGCCCTTGCAGCAAACAACGCTGAAGCGCCGAAGGCAGCAGCAGCGGAAAGCAGCAGCAGCTCTGAAGAAACTGCACCTGCTGCTGAAACTCCTGCCAAAGCAAAACCCGCCAAAGTTACTGAGGATAAAAAACCGGCGGAGGCTGTTGAAGCTAAACCGAAGGTTGATAAAGCAAGCATCCCTGCTGTTGTGATCCGCATGCCTGCCCTGAGTGATACCATGGTTGAAGGCGTGATAAATAAATGGAACTTTAAAGTTGGCGACACGGTAAAATCAGACGATTCGCTGGCTGATGTGGAAACCGATAAGGCTACCATGGAACTGGTGGGTTACGAAGCCGGTGTATTATTATACATAGGTCCCAAAGAAGGCGAAGCTGCCAAGGTGAATGCCATCATTGCCATTATTGGTAAAGCCGGTACAGATATTACGCCATTGCTTGACGAAAGCGAAGCGCCTGCTGCCGCAGCAGTAGTTGAAAGCAGTAGCAGCACCAGTGTTGAAGAAGCCACTGCAACTGATTCCGCCGCTTCAAATGAAGACGACAGCCGCATAAAGGCCTCGCCGCTGGCACGTAAAATAGCTAAAGAAAAAGGTATCAACCTTAATGATGTAAAAGGCTCTGCCGAAGGCGGCCGCATTATTAAGAAAGATGTGGAGGAATATGTGCCGGTTGCTAAGCAAACAGCAGCGGTGAGTAGCAGTAGCAGTAAAGAAGCGGCAACTGCCACCCCTTCTCAACCTGCCGTTGTGCTGCCAGCTTTTACAGGCGAAGAAAAATATACCGAGAAACCGGTCAGCCAGATGCGTAAGGTGATAGCCAAACGTTTGTCTGAAAGCCTGTTTACCGCGCCGCATTTTTATGTAACCATGAGCATTGATATGGACCAGGCTGTAGCCGCCCGCACCCGCATCAACGAAGTGGCCCCGGTTAAAATATCATTTAACGATTTTGTATTAAAAGCCTGTGCCGTTGCCTTAAAACAACACCCTGCTATTAATTCATCTTATTTAGGTGATAAAATCCGCTATAACGAGCATATACACATTGGCGTTGCAGTAGCTGTTGAAGACGGTTTACTTGTTCCGGTTGTACGTTTTGCCGATGGCAAATCATTAAGCCGCATCTCGGCCGAAGTAAAGGATTTCGCGCAAAGGGCAAAAGCCAAAAAACTACAGCCATCCGATTGGGAAGGTTCAACTTTCACCATATCCAACCTGGGTATGTTTGGCGTTGAAGAGTTTACCGCCATCATAAACACGCCTGATGCCTGTATCCTTGCCGTTAGCGGCATACAGCAGGTGCCGGTTGTTAAAAACGGCGCCGTAGTACCGGGCAATGTAATGAAGGTTACCCTAAGCTGCGACCACCGCGTGGTTGACGGTGCAACAGGAGCAGCCTTCCTGCAAACACTGAAATCGTTACTGGAAGAACCGGTGAGATTGTTGATTTAAGAATTTAGTTTTACGAATTACGATTTTGTAATTCAAAATATAAGCGATGGGTTTTAGGGCTCATCGCTTTTTTTTGTTGGAATCAGAATTTTCAGAATTTAAGAATTTTCAAAATGTTGATTGAACAGAATTCTGTTAATTCTAAAATTCTGTAAACGGCACAGCCCTCTTGAACGCCCTTGAAAAACAAACAATAAGTGAAAAATTCTGATTCAGACAAAAGACCAAAAAAAAAATCCCCGGCCAATGAGCCAGGGATCTTCAAATTCCAGATAATGGGCGCAGCAATTATTTCTGCTGTATGCCTTCGGCTAAAATAATAATCTTGTTGTTTGAGGCTTCAACTACGCCGCCTTTTATAAAATAAACTTCGTCTTTTACCGAAGCGCCGTTGCGTACGGTTACCTTGCCATCCTCTAAAGTAGAGATGATAGGCGCGTGGTGATTTAATATCTCAAAAAATCCAAGTGTACCTGGAAGGATTACCGAAGTAGCCTCGCCTTCGTAAACTGTTTTATCGGGTGTAAGGATTTCTAATGTCATGTTTCTAATGTGCGTATGTGCAAATGTGCGTATGTTTTTAATGTTTGAATGTGTTGATTCGTAAATATGCAGATGCTTTAATTTGCACATCTGCACATCTGCACATCTGCACATTTACGCATTAGCTTCCGCTAATAATTTCTTGCCTTTTTCTATCGCTTCTTCAATGCTGCCTACAAGGTTGAATGCTGCTTCGGGATATTCATCCACTTCACCATCCAAAATCATGTTAAAGCCTTTAATGGTTTCTTTAATATCAACCAATACGCCTTTTAAGCCGGTAAACTGCTCGGCAACGTGGAATGGCTGTGATAAGAAACGTTGTACACGGCGTGCACGCGATACCACTAATTTATCTTCTTCAGATAATTCGTCCATACCAAGGATGGCGATAATATCCTGTAACTCTTTGTAACGTTGTAATGTTTCTTTTACGCGCTGCGCTGTATTGTAATGCTCATCGCCTAAAATAGTTGGGCTAAGGATCCGTGATGTTGAATCCAGGGGATCCACAGCAGGGTAAATACCAAGCTCGGCAATTTTGCGTGATAATACGGTTGTAGCGTCTAAGTGGGCAAATGTTGTTGCCGGTGCAGGGTCGGTCAAGTCATCCGCAGGCACATAAACCGCCTGAACGGAGGTAATTGAACCGCGTTTGGTTGAGGTGATACGTTCCTGCATGGTGCCCATTTCAGTTGCCAGTGTTGGCTGGTAACCTACCGCCGATGGCATACGGCCAAGCAAAGCCGATACTTCGGAACCTGCCTGGGTAAAGCGGAAGATGTTATCAATAAAGAATAATATATCACGGCCTTTGCCTTCTGCATCACCATCGCGGAAATATTCAGCAATCGTTAATCCCGAAAGCGCCACACGTGCACGTGCACCGGGAGGCTCGTTCATCTGACCGAATACGAAGGTAGCTTTTGATTCTTTTAATGCTTCAGGGTCAACTTTGGATAAATCCCAGCCGCCTGATTCCATTGAATGCATAAATTCATCGCCATATTTAATAATGCCCGATTCAAGCATTTCGCGCAGCAGGTCGTTTCCCTCACGGGTACGTTCACCTACACCTGCAAATACCGATAAACCTGAATAGGCTTTCGCGATATTATTAATAAGCTCCTGGATCAATACTGTTTTACCAACACCGGCGCCACCGAATAACCCGATTTTACCACCCTTGCTGTAAGGCTCTAATAAGTCGATAACTTTAATACCTGTAAAAAGTACTTCAGTTTCGGTTGAAAGGTCCTCAAACCTTGGCGGATTGTTGTGGATAGGGCGGCCTGTGCTTTTATCAAGGTTCACAATACCGTCGATCGCATCGCCAACCACATTAAATACACGACCTTTGATATTGTCGCCAACCGGCATTTTTATGGCCGATTCCAGGTCAACAACGTCCATGCCGCGAAGCAGTCCGTCGGTTGAGTCCATGGCGATAGCGCGGACACGATCTTCACCCAAATGCTGTTGAACTTCTAAAATAACCTTTTGGCCATTTTGTTTAGTGATCTCTAATGCGTCGTAAATTTTAGGAAGGTGGGCGTTGGCGAAGCTTACGTCAACTACCGGACCGATGATCCTTGATATTTTTCCAATGTTTGGCATATATAACCTGGTATTTTAATGTATTTACAATGAAACAGGAGGGCTTATGAAAACAGCCTGCTATTTCGCGGCGCAAAGTTAAGATTTATAAGCAAATATTAAAACAGGAGAATAAGAAAAATTAGTGGGCAGTTTTCAGTGGGCAGTTCGCAGAATAGTTGACAGTTGGCAGGCGGAACGGTTTGCAGTTTTCAGCTGCAGTGGGCGGAATAGTTGAAAAATTCTTATGAACTAAATAGATTTAGCTCATAAGAATGCTGAAAATAGGATAAAGAAAACCAGGAAAAGCCGGATCGAAACCTAAAATATCCGGCTGTCTGAACTGATAGCCTATTTTATCCCGTAATGGTCGTTCATAAGTTTTTCGAAAAGGCCGTTGGGCAATATGCGTTTTAAGGTAACAGCGATGGTTTGACCAAAAGCGCCGATCAGGTAACGGGGCGACGGGCTTGATGAATCAACTATTTCGCACACCTTTTTGCCGATTACTTCGGGGTTGGCGCCGATGCTTTCATCTTTTTCCATACTGGCAACCGCTTTATTGAATTCCTTTTCGAGCTGTTCGTTTTTAAGCGGGAAGGGCACTTTATCGCGGCTTTGGGTAAAATCGGTTTTAAAGTCGCCCGGGTTAATCAGTGTTACTTTAACGCCGGTATTGCGCAATTCCATACGCAAACTTTGGGAATAGCCTTCAATGGCATATTTCGAGGCGCTATACAATCCCTGGTAAGGCAAGCCGAAAAGACCGGCCAGTGAACTAACATTTATCACCAAACCCTGTTTGGCTTCAATCATTTTTGGTATCACCGCGCTGCTTACACGGATCACACCAAAAAAGTTAACCTCGAATTGCTTTTTAGCATATTCAACAGGCATGGCATAAGCCGGGCCGGTAACGCCATTGCCGGCATTATTCAGCAGTACATCAATTTTGCCTTCGGCGGCAATAATTTTGTCAATGGCCGCTTTTACCGATACATCGTCAGTAACATCCAGTTCAATCGGTTTAAATGATACTGATTTCAGACGGCTTAAATCGCGTGATGAACCATAAACGGTATGCCCTTTAGCCTGTAGTGCGTTGGCACATGCTAAACCTATCCCGGACGAAGCGCCGGTTACAAGAATTACTTTTCCCATTGTTTAATTGATAATGATTAATTATATGCTTTTAAATGCTGTCGGTTTGAGCTATAAAAATGCGAATTTATATGAAAGCAAAGAAATTGTTTTTTGAAATTAATAAACCTGCCGTTTTTCTTTCCGATCTTCACAATTTGGCAAGGTAACCGTTTAGCAGGGCTAAATACCGGATAGCTGTTTGTATTTTTCGATCAAACATTATGCGATCATCCGTATTAACTGCATAAAGCAGACTAATCTTCGCCCTGACATTAGCGCGGTAACATTTGTAATAATGAAAAAGCAACCCTGCCTCTTTATCTTCTTTTATTCCGGAATACATGAGGTAATTTTGATAAAGAAGCCCGCTTAAATCTTTTCGGTCATAAGCTTCCAGATCCATGCATAAAAATGCAATTTCATCCAGAACGTCGATTTGTCGTAATTCATCGTTAAATTCAATGCAATCAAAAATAACCGGGTCCTTGTATAGAAATATATTGCCTGTATGAAGGTCGCCATGCAGGTCCCTGGTACAACCTTTGGAAATCCGCTCATTTATAGCATATTGATACTTATCCAAAAAAAGACCGGATTGTTTCACGGATTGCCCGATAACGCCGGCGTAATGATCGCCCAGGTGGTCACGGGCGAATGCCTGAACGATACCAAGGTCATTAAATCGCTCTTTCAGGATATTTATTTCCGTTTTCTTTTTGATAATAGTTGCCTGCCGGTGAAACTCCGAGATTTTGACTGCTAATCCTTTTATCATCTGTTTATTTACCTTATGCGCCAAAAGCAGCTTGTCCATTTCTTTGGCAGTATCCATACGCCTCATAAATACAGCATAGTCAACCACTTCACCACCCTGGCTATTTAACGAAAAAGAATTCCCTCTTTTGAATACTGGAATAGTCCGCAAATACATTTGATCTGCCAACCGTTTATTAAGAAACACTTCGCGTTCACAATAATACTTCCTTTTTTCAAGTGTTGAAAAATCCAGGAATGAAAACTGCACAGGCTTCTTGATCTTATACGCATATTGATTGGTAAGGATTACCCATGAGATATGGGTTTCGATCAATGAAGCGCCATCATGCCCCTCACGGAAACTTTCACCACACATCAATTGCTCAATCTCATCGCTTTTCATTCTTAAAATTGATATAGGCTAATGCGGTATCCAGCATCTTACTTAACGCTTCATGATCTGAATACAAGACCAAATGATCCTCCTTTAAAGGCTCAAATTCTTCTTTAATCTTTAAATAAACTCCAAAATCAGCCTCACTGTCTATTCTCTTTTTACTCACTCTTTCTTTAATAATCTCTTCCGGCGCCTTTATTTCAATAAAGTAAAGAGGACTGTGAAGCTCCGTAGCTTTTTCTTTGAAAAGGCTTCGGATATTTTCCTTGTAAAATGTGGCGTCTATCACAACGTTCCGTTTATCCATTACAGCATCGCCCATCATTACAAGCATCATTTGATAAACTTCTATTTTGGTGTTTTCATCATATCTGCCGCCCCGCGCCATGTCATTCCTGACGGTGTCGCTACTGATCAAAAGACCATCAATGCTTAAAGCCAGCTGCCGGGCAAAAAAAGTCTTCCCGCTGCCTGGCAACCCGAATACGGCAGTAATCATTTGGCTATGAATTTAATAATTCTTCAGCTAATACGTTTTCAGATCCTTTTTACAAAAAGCCACTACGTCTTACAGGAAATATCATCAGGGGTGTTTTTGTTTTGCTACTGTAAAATCGCGATGATTAAAGATTATAGAAAGCATTTGGCTTACCAGCGTCAACAGCCGGGTAATCAATGTCGAAAGTTGGGAGTCAATTTTTCGAACTTTTTCTCCTCAAGTTTTCCTGCATGGACTCGAACCACGATCTTCTGAACCAGAATCAGAGGTGCTACCATTACACCACAGGAAATTAAATAAAACAGTCAAGGTATGACCAGTTTTCATTATAGAGAAGCCTGGCGATATTCTCCACTGCAAAGATACAAATATTGCTATTTATCCTGTCTCATTTTTCAGTAAAGGACATTTCTGCCTGTGGAATGCCCTTATTTGCTCCGTTTAAGGTCAAATGGCACAAGAATATTACGTAAGATTTATTGCCGGACATTAATAAATCTATACATTTGATCACCCCATTTCAATTAACCAATTAGTCTTTAACTTAAAGATTTTTAATATTATGAAAAAACAGAACGTCTCCAGGCGCCGGTTCATTGGCGCCAGTATGATTGCAACTGCCGGAATGGCATTAACCTCAAAAAGTGTTTTTGCCAATTCAATTTTTGCGCCGGCAAAGCCAAATTCTAAAATAAATGGCGTACAAATCGGCGTGATCACCTATTCCTTCAGGAGCATGCCGGGCAGTATTGAACAAATATTGAAGTATTGTATAGATTGCAACATTAACGCCATTGAATTGATGGGCGATGCTGCTGAAGCATACGCCGGCGCACCAAAACATGATGGAAGCGCCGATTTTAGCGCCCGTATGGCCGGATGGCGCGAAAACACCATTATGGACCCCTTCCTGGCAATCCGCAAAATGTATAACGATGCCGGTGTAAACATTTATGCATGGAAACCAAACGCCTTGAATGCAAAAAATACAGACGGTGAAATTGGCTATGCCTTTGAAGCCGCCAAGGCCCTCGGCTGCAGCCATGTTACGGTTGAACTGCCAACAGACGACGTACAAACCCAGCGCCTGGGTAACCTGGCCGAAAAACATGCTATGATGGTTGGCTACCACGCCCATACCCAGGCTACGCCGGCATTATGGGATACTGCTTTAAGCCAGTCGGCCCATAATGGTATTAACCTCGATATTGGCCACTATGTAGCGGGCACCAGCAGCAGTCCGGTTGATTTTATTTTGAAGCACCATAAACGGATATTAAGCATGCACATTAAAGACCGCAAGTTCCACGACGGGCCAAACATGCCATGGGGCCAGGGTGATACGCCGATCAAAGAGGTATTGCGACTGATGAAAAAGAATGGCTATAAATTCCCTGCCACCATCGAGCTGGAATATAAAATACCCGAAGGATCTGATGCCGTTAAAGAGGTTAGAGTTTGCCGCGAGTATGCTAAAAATGCTTTGAGCTGATGGCGGTTGATTGGGTTGATTGGGTGAGTTGTTGATTAGGTTGCAAATGTTAAAAAGGTTAAATAATCAACCACTCACCCAATCAGCCTAATCAACCATTTTTAATCACATTATCTGGTTTTTTTGCCTTGCTTTTTACAAAAGATTACTGGTTTTTTAGCCGGTTAATTTTCCCTGGTAATGGTTACAAGTTCAGGCGTCGCCGGGCTTCGACGGGTTATTACAACCACACCATTTGCATTAGTCCTAACCAGTCCGGCCAATTTTCCATTAACAGCAAAAATATAAGCCCCCGCCCGTTCAAGCGTTTCGCTTGAATGCTAAATGTTGCAAGCGTTCCGCTTGCGTCAATCGCAATTCAATACCTATTTGTTCATTTTCGTGAGCGGGAGGCTCAAAAAATTATTCATTCAAGCGAAACGCTTGAACGGGCGATGGGGCAGAGCCGATCAAAAAAAAAGTACAATAAATATTAAGTTATTCATACACTTATAGTTATCATTTAACTTCATCCATTTTTACAACTCGATAAGTAACATTGAACCTTTTTGCATTTTGCTCAACAGTACTGTCAAACCCGGCCTCTTTTCGGAGTTTGTTTACTGTGGAAGGATTTCTTATGGGCCATACAAAAATGGCCACTTTACCGTTTTTCATTTTTTGTGAGCGCAATTGCGTACCATATATTTGCTCTTTGCCTTGGTCCATTAAGTCACGGTCTAACATCATTGCATAAAGTCTAAAAGGCAGCTCATTATTTTGAGCAGCCCCTTTTATTAGATAAATGTATTGATGAATCTTCGTTGAATGTTGGATAACATTCCAGGCTGCCTCATTTGTAGGTTCTCCAACAAGTGATTTGCCGGGATAACCATATTTTTTTATAACTTCTTCAATAAAAACAATATTGGTAGAATCTGCTTGCATCATTAATTCCATTGCTTTATCATTAGCTTGTTGTGTTGTGATTTGTAAACTTTTGGCAAAATAATCTTGCTTTGCCGGAACCATGATTATTTCCCTGTATTGTTGATCAAGTCTCATTACACTGTCAAGCTGCCTTTTTAATTGAATGTTAATCATTTTTTGACTAATAGCCACTTTTGCAGTAAAAAGTAAAAGGATTATAATAAATTTTCTCATGGCTAAAACTTTACTGATTAACGTTTATTGATTTTGTAGTAATAATACAAGAAATTCGTAACAAAACATAAGGTTCCACATAAATACGAGGTCTGGATGTGTAACTACCCGCGATCAATAACCTGATGGAAAATTTAGGGGTTGAAATTGTTTTGATAAACGACTATTCAGAGATATATGGTTAATGGGTTCTTTTAAACAATACCCCCCTTTCAAGCGTTCCGCTTGCGTCTATCATTATTCAATACCTATCTGTTCATTATCGTGAGCGGGACGCTCAAAAAGTTACTCATTCAAGCGAAACGCTTGAACGGGCGATGGGGCAGACTGTAATTTAATTCCATAAAACAAGCTTAAAATGTGAAACAAATTAAGTTTGCATCTACCTTAGTTACAGCATGTCCGTTAATCGGACATGCTGTATTACAATAAGTTATGGAGTTTCCAGTGAGTCATTTGCTTGACTTTCCCGACTCCCTGAATTACTCACTGGAACGATACGATTTGGTGAATAAAACGGGGTTTTGCCGCAAAAAAAGAAAGCTGTAAATCAAGGATTTACAGCTTTCTGAATGATTTGACATCGATTTTTGTAGCCCGTAGGGGAATCGAACCCCTGTTTCTAGAATGAAAATCTAACGTCCTAACCCCTAGACGAACGGGCCTTGTTTCTGAGTCCCAAGTCTTCAGTCAACTTGCGACTTCGGCCTTAAGACTTTCGGCTTAATACTCCCCTTATTTTGGGATTGCAAAGATATAGCTTTAAAGATAAATAAAAAATAAAGTTTTATTTATTTTGAACCGGGTTCTGAAATCATTTCACCCTCTTATAAATATCCTTCAGGTTGCGGCCCATTTCTTTGTAATCAAGGCCATAGCCAACTACAAATTCGTTTTCAATTTCAAAGCCAACGTATTTTAATTCGTCAATCTTTTTTAGCAATGCCTTAGGTTTTAACAGCAGGGAGCAAAGTTTTATGGAAGCAGGCTGCATTGTCTTCAATTTTTCAATCAAATAATGCGCGGTATTACCGGTATCAACAATATCTTCAATAATCAATACCTCGCGGCCTTTGATATCTACGCTAAAATCAATATCATCCCGTATTTTAAGGCTGCTTTTTGTGCCGCCGTAATAGGACGACAGTTTGGTAAAAGTAATTTCGCAGGGGATATCCATCTGCTTTATCAGGTCGGCAATAAACAAAAAGCTGCCGTTTAAAACGCCTACAAAAACGGGAACACAATGCTTATAGTCGGCGTTCAGCTGCGAGCCTATCTCTTTTATGCGTTCTTCAATAGCTTTAGCCCTTATCAGGGGTTCAAATTCTAAGTCAGCTATTTTTGTTTTCATGGGTCTAATGTAGAAAAAAAGTCCGGAAGTCCGAAAGCAGGGAAAGTATGTCAGCAATTCCGAAAATAATAAAACAAATAATTTTCGATATTAGTGAACCAGTAAGGGCAAAAAGGGTTCAGCCGGGGAGTTTTATGCATCCGTTCAGTTGACTATAAACCTGTGATATTAATATTGGTTTACCTCCCGCTTTGGAATTTATCTTGTTAAACCCTTCATTTTCAATGCACCACTTCATAGCTTCTGCGGCCGCGGTGGTCAGGAATACTGTTAACCAGTTCATCAAAGTCAGGGTAATGGCGCTTTAGCACCACATAAACCATCAGGATAAACTGTTTACCCTGAAAGCGTTCTTGCCGGATCCGGCTTTTTAATCGTTTTTTTTGTTTGAGGCTCTAATTTTAAGGAAGATAAAATTATAATAATTACATATAAATATTTGATATTTTACACAGGGTGTATTAATTTCGGAATCGCTGAAATTAAACCAAACGGTACAGTATGCCGACTATCTTTAAAATATACTAAATTAGCCCTTTATAAACTCTTCAATGAAACCATATCTTACCCTCCTGTTAGTTGCCTGCCTGTTTTTGCAGGTAAAGCCCGGCTATACCCAGATCGCCAATGATAAAACCGTAGTCAGCAAACCCTGGAATGCTTACTGGGTAGCAGCCCCGGATGAATCAGGCAGGGAATACGGCGTTTACTATTTCCGTAAAAGCTTTGACCTTGCCGCAAAACCGAGGCTTTTCATTGTAAAAGTTTCGGCGGATAACCGCTATAAATTATATGTAAACGGCGCCCTGATTTCTGTTGGTCCGGCACGGGGGGATACTTATTACTGGAATTATGAAACGGTTGACCTTGCACCGTATCTCACCATAGGTAAAAACAGCATCTCGGCTGTTGTATGGAACGAGGCCGAATACCGGCCCGAAGCCCAGATCTCCTTACGGACAGGGTTTATTTTGCAGGGCAATACTGCCAACGAAGAAATACTGAATACCAATAATACCTGGAAATGTATCCGCGACAAAGCGTATCAGCCGCTGACCGGTATTGGCTACCATCCCTATTATGTGGCCGGTCCGGGTGAATTTGTGGACATGAACAAATCTGTAAAAGGATGGACGGCGGCAGATTTTGACGACAGCGCCTGGCCAAATGCTGCAAATTTAGACCACGGCAAACCCAAGGGCATGGCCGATGCTTTCGGCTGGATGCTGGCGCCTTCGTCCATCCCCCAAATGGAGCGGGCTACCCAGCGCATCCCCGTTTTACGTATAGCGGACGGGGTTTCGGCGCCGGCCTCATTCCCGGCAACAAAAACTGCTATAACCATCCCGGCCAATACAACGGCTACTTTACTGTTAGATCAAACATATCTTACTAATGCTTACTTAACCCTGAATTTCAGCCATGGGAAGGATGCAGGCATATCCATTTCGTATGCCGAATCTCTTTTCAAAAGCATAGACCGCTACGGCGCAAAAAAAGGCAACCGCGACGATGTGGAGGGAATGCTTTTTGCCGGCAGAAAAGACAGCTTAATTGCTGATGGCAGCGCCAATCAATCCTTTACCACGTTGTACTGGCGTACGTTCCGTTATATCCGTTTAAGGGTGCAAACTAAAGACGAACCGCTGGTTATTGATGATATTTACGGCACATTTACCGGCTATCCATTTCAGCAAAACGCCAAATTGCAAACCGGAAACCCCGAAATACAAAAAATACTGGACATAGGCTGGCGCACGGCAAGGCTTGATGCGATGGAAACCTATATGGATTGTCCATACTATGAGCAACTGCAATACATCGGCGATACCCGCATCCAGGCCCTGGTATCGTATTATAACAGCGGGGACGACCGGCTGGCCCGCAATGCCGTCAATCTGATGGACCGTTCGCGCATTGCTGAAGGGCTTACGCTTAGCAGGCACCCGTCGTATAGTCCGCAAATTATTTCAACCTTTTCCTTATGGTATATCGGGGTGCTGCATGACTATTGGATGTACCGGCCCGACAGTAATTTCGTAAAAGATAAACTACCCGGCGAAAGGGCCGTGCTGGATTTTTTTGCCAAATACCAGCAAGCTGATGGTTCATTAAAGGACACGCCTTACTGGACCTTTGTTGACTGGGCTGATGGCAAGGGTTGGGAAAGCGGTATGCCGCCAAAAGGAACAATAGGCGGCTCGGCTATCCTCGACCTTCAACTCCTTATCGCCTACCAGCTGGCTACCGAAATGGAAAGCAAAATGGGTCTGCCCGATCTTGCAGCACTATACCGCAAAAAAGCAACGCAGCTGAAACAAACCATTCAAAATAAATATTGGGACCCGGTTAAGATGCTTTACGCCGATACCGAAGATAAAAACCTTTTTTCGCAGCATGCCAATTCGCTGGCCATACTTACCGGTCTTGTAAAAGGTAATGTCGCCCTTGCTTTGAGCAAAAAGATCTTAGCGGATACATCGCTGACGCAATGCTCCATCTACTTTAAATATTATATGCACCAGGCTTTGGTAAAAGGCGGTTTGGGGAATGATTATATGAAATGGCTGGATATATGGCGCGCCAATATAAAAATGGGCCTGACTACCTGGGCCGAAATATCAGACCTCGAAAATAACCGCTCCGACTGCCATGCCTGGGGCTCCAGTCCGAATATTGAGTTTTACCGTACCATTTTAGGAATTGACAGTTATGCGCCCGGCTTTAGTAAAATAAAAATTGAGCCGAATTTGGGAGATCTGAAAGAAGCAAGCGGAGAAATTCCTCATCCTGATGGAAAGGTTTCGGTAAGTTATAATGAAGATGGAACAGTTTGGAAGATTAAGATAAGCCTTCCTGAAAAAACAGCGGGAATTTTTGTTTGGAAGGGAAAAACCTATTTATTGAAGGCAGGGGAAAATTTGTTTAAGATTTAGCCTGGGAAAATTCCGCATTGCAACAGCATTGTAAAAAGCTTTTGGGTTTTCATAAAAAAACAATCGGGTTACCTGTATTGTTGTTCATATATTGTTTATTTGCCGTGCATAAAACTGCTTTTTATTAACATTAATTTATCATTAAATTGTGATATTTGCACCACTGTTCTGTAATCAATTATTCATCAATTATATGCCTTCCAATACAATTTAATGAAAAATCTCCCCGACGAACTCAAAATCCTCTCCATTGATATTGGAGGCTCAAACATCAAGGGTACTGTTTTAAACCAGCAAGGTGAGCTTACTATGGATTATCAAAAAATCCCGACGCCCTACCCCGCCAGCCCCGAAAATGTGCTGAATGCTATCGAAACGCTGGTAAAAGCCTTTCCGGTGTATGACAGGATTTCTGTTGGTTTTCCGGGATATGTAAAAGAAGGCGTGGTTAAAACAGCACCAAACCTTGATTCAAGTTTATGGACAGATGTTGACTTGGCAAAAAAGCTGGAAGAAACACTGGGTAAACCCACCCGTGTGGTTAATGACGCGGATATGCAGGGTTTAGGGGTGGTAAGCGGAAAAGGTTTGGAACTGGTGATAACGCTTGGTACAGGTTTCGGTACAGCCTGGTTAAAAAACGGCGAGTTGTTACCACATTTGGAGTTTGCCCACCAGCCGTTCAGCAAATATGAATCGTATGATAAATATATAGGTGAAGTTGCCCTTGTAAAAGAGGGGACAAAAAAATGGAACCGCCGGATTCAAAAGGTTTTTGGGGTTTTAAAAACCGTATTCAACTATGATTATTTATACATAGGCGGCGGCAACTCCAGCAAACTCAACTTTAAGCTGGATAAAAATATGAAAATTGTTACCAATGCAGATGGCATAAAGGGCGGTTCGCGGTTATGGGTAAAACATGTACCGGCGGAAGCAATACAGGCATAATAATTACATTAAATAATATAAACTACAAATACAAAAAATGGACTTAGATAATCAGGAAATAGAAACCTTAGGGATAAATACAGTAAGGATTTTATCAGCAGATGCGGTACAAAAAGCAAATTCAGGCCATCCGGGCACGCCTATGGCGCTTGCACCTATGGGTCACGTGCTTTGGGCCGACTACATGAAATATAACCCTAAAAACCCGCATTGGGCAAACCGCGACCGTTTTATACTGTCTGCCGGGCATGCCTGTATGCTGCAGTACAGCTTCCTGTATTTAACAGGTTATGATATTTCTCTTGATGATATTAAAAACTTCCGCCAGTTAAACAGTAAAACCGCAGGTCACCCCGAGTACGGTTTAGCGCCCGGAATTGATGTAACAACCGGTCCTTTGGGCCAGGGTTTTGCCAATGGCGTAGGTTTTGCCATCGGCCAGAAACACCTTGCCGCCCGTTACAATAAACCGGGGTTTGATTTATTTGACTACAAAGTTTACGCTATTTGCAGCGACGGCGATATGATGGAAGGTGTAACCTCCGAAGCCGCCTCAATAGCCGGTCATCTGGAGTTAGGCAATATTATTTATTTATATGATGACAACCATATCTCTATTGAAGGGGATACCGATATTACCTTTAACGAAGATGTAGCCAAACGTTTTGAAGCTTACGGCTGGCATGTGCAAACCGTTGACGATGGAAACGATATTGCAGCCATAGCCAACGCCATACGGAATGCTAAGGGCGAAACACAAAAGCCATCCCTTATAAAAGTACGTACGCAAATTGCCTACGGTAGCCCGAACAAAGTAAATACTTCCGGCGCGCACGGGTCGCCCCTGGGTGCAGCGGAGATCAGGCTGGTAAAAGAATTTTTTGGTTTTGATCCCGACCAGTCATTTGAAGTACCGGATGAAGTGATAAAATACTATGCTGAAAAAGGTGCAAAAGGCGCAGCCCTTGAAGCCAAATGGAATGATCTGTTTAGCGCCTATAAGGAGCAATACCCTGAACTGGCTGCCGAATATGAATTGTTCAGCCAGGGCGGCCTGCCGGCAGGATGGGAAGCAAACCTGCCTGTATTTAAAGCATCTGACCCTAAAATGGCTACACGCCAGGCATCCGGGAAAGTATTGAATGCAATTGCAGATTGCTTGCCGGCGCTTATTGGCGGTTCAGCCGACCTTGCCCCATCTACCGACACCAACCTTAAAGCATATACTTCTTTTACAACTGAACATCGTGACGGCCGCAATTTCCACTTCGGGATCCGTGAACATGCTATGGGTTCAATACTTAACGGCATGGCATTAACAAACGGGATCATTCCTTATGGAGCAACCTTCCTGATGTTTTCGGAATATATGCGCCCGCCGATCCGTTTGGCGGCTATTATGAAGATCCGTCCGATTTATGTTTATACCCATGATAGTATTGGCGTAGGCGAAGATGGTACCACCCACCAGCCCGTTGAACAACTGATTTCCCTACGTTCTATCCCAAATATTACTTTGATCAGGCCGGCTGATGCTAATGAAAGCGCACAGGCCTGGCGCGTTGCTTTAGAGCACAAGGATGGACCGGTAGCATTAATTTTTACAAGGCAGGCATTGCCGATCCTCGATCAGGATAAATACGCAAAAGCTGCCGGACTTGAAAAAGGCGCCTACATATTATCCGAAGCCAGCAAAACACCTGAAGTTATCCTGATCGCGACCGGTTCGGAAGTTTCGTTGATATTGCAGGCACAGGCACTACTGGAAGCAGAAGGCGTATCAACCAGGGTGGTAAGCATGCCATCGTGGGAGTTATTTGAAAAACAGGATGCTGCCTACAAAGAAACAGTATTCCCTAAGGTAATTAAAAAACGTTTGGCCGTTGAAATGGCCTCACCATTGGGCTGGCATAAATATGTTACCGACGGTGGTGATATATTGGCAATGACCACGTTCGGTGAGTCGGCCCCGGCAGATGAACTGTACAAACATTTTGGCTTTACCGTTGATAATGTGGTGAAAAAGGCGAAGGCATTGTTATAGACATTAGCAGATTAAGACTTACGAAGTTTTGTAAACTTCGTAAGTCTGATAATCCTTGATTTGAAATTTAGGGCGCATGAAAATAGGAATTGCAGCCGATCATGGCGGATATAAATTAAAAGAGATCATTCACCCCTTCTTGGTAAAACTGGGGCATGAAGTCATTGATTTCGGGGCCTGTAAGCTGGATAATACGGATGATTACCCGGATTATATTATCCCGATGGCAGAAGCTGTTGCAGGTAAAGAAGTTGAACGCGGCATAGCCATTTGCGGCAGCGGCGTTGGGGCATCGGTTGCAGCAAATAAGGTGCATGGCGTAAGGGCGGCCCTTATCAACGACTATTTTTCGGCACACCAGGGAGTGGAAGATGATGATCTGAATATCCTATGCCTTGGCGGACGTGTTACTGGAAATATGGCAGCCGAAGAATATATCACAGCCTTTTTAAATGCCAGGTTCACCGGTGCAGAAAGGCATTTGCGAAGATTAGGGAAGGTACAAGAGCTTGAGAAATAATGATTAAGTAATTAAAAAAATTATGGAAACAAACAAAGTAAAACAAATACACAGCTTTGGTCAAAGCATCTGGCTTGATTTTATTGACCGGGAAATCATTTTATCCGGAAATTTAAAGAAATTGATTGATGAAGACGGGATCAGGGGCGTTACTTCAAACCCTGCAATTTTTGAAAAAGCCATTACCAGCAGTTCTGATTATGATGCCGATATCCGCACCTTATCAGATGGTAATAAAACTAACGAAGAAATATTTTTCGGACTGGCTATCACCGACATTAAAAATGCGACAGACTTATTTAAGGGTATTTACGAGGAGTCAAAAGGCACCGATGGCTATGTAAGTTTGGAAGTATCACCGTTTTTAGCACTGGATGATGAAGGGACAACAAAACAAGCCGCGGAACTTTGGAAATCAGTTGACCGCAAAAACGTGATGATCAAAATTCCGGGTACAAAACCGGGATTATCGGCCATAAGGAAATCTATCGGACAGGGTATAAATATCAATGTTACCCTGCTTTTTGGTTTACCACGTTACGAAGAAGTGACTGAAGCATATCTTTCAGGTTTGGAAGATCATTTGGCGGCTGGTCATTCCATCGCACATATTTCATCGGTAGCCAGTTTCTTTTTAAGCCGTATTGATGTATTGATTGACCCGATGCTTGATGCAAAAGGCCTGGGCGATTTGAAAGGCGAAGTTGCTATCGCATCAGCAAAAAAAGCCTACGAAATTTATAAAAGAGTGTTCAGCGGTCCGCGTTGGGAGAAACTGGCCGCTCAGGGCGCTCAGGTGCAACGCTTGTTATGGGCAAGTACCAGCAGCAAAAACCCTGCATTTAAAGATACCAAATACGTAGAGGCGCTTATTGGCGCTGATACTGTGGATACCGTTCCATTAGAGACCATTGTGGCTTTCCGCGATCATGGTGTTGCTGCAAACACGCTGGAAGAAGGCCTGGATAAAGCAACTGAAACATTAAAAAGGATAAAAGCGGCAGGTATTGATATTGATGCCATCACCCAGCAATTAGAGGACGAAGGCATTGAAAAATTCAATAAACCATTTGAAAAACTACTGCAGGCTATTGAGGATCAAAAAAGCAAAGTGTAAGTAATTTGGAAGCTACATCGGTAAAAATACTGTTTTTTGATATCGGCGGCGTATTGCTTAGCAACGGCTGGGGACATGAATCAAGGAAAGAAGCCGCTGAACGGTTTGGCCTCGACTATGAAGAGGTAAACGCCCTGCACAGTTTCATCTACAATGTTTATGAAATTGGCAGTATCGGCCTCGACGAATACCTGGATACGGTGGTGTTTAACCACCCCAGGGATTTTGCCCGTGAAGATTTTAAAGAGTTTATTTACCGGCAAAGCACGGAACTTCCCGATACATTGCAATGGCTTAAAGAATGGCGAAAAACCTGCGGGTTCAGGATAATTTCTATCAATAACGAAGGCAAGGAACTGAACGACTACAGGGTTAAGAAATTCAGGCTGCACGAATGCTTTGATGCCTTTATCTCGTCCTGCGAAGTAAAAATGCGTAAACCCGATCCCGGTATATTTAACCTGGCGATGGGCGTGGCCCTTGCCCAGCCGAGCCAATGTGTGTATTTTGACGACAGGATTATGTTTGTAAGGGCCGCCCAAAAATTAGGGATCAGGTCTTTTCAGCATACTGATTTTGAGTCGACTAAAAGAATATTAGAAGAATTAAAACAAGAAACATTCCAACCAAAATGAGCAATACCCCACATAAATACGATTTCGGCATGATAGGCCTTGGCACTATGGGCCGCAACCTGCTGCTAAACATGGGCGACCATGGCGTAAAAGGCGCAGGGTTTGATACAGACGCTTCAAAAGGCGCTTTATTGGAACAGGAAAGCAAACACAATAACCTAAAAGGCTTCAGCGATGTAAAGCTGTTTGTGGAGAGTTTAAACCGCCCGCGTGCAATTATGATGCTGGTGCCCGCCGGCAAAATTGTGGACAATGTAATTGCCGAATTATTGCCATTACTGGATAAAGGCGATATATTGATAGATGGAGGCAACTCCCATTTTACCGATACCAACCGCCGTGTGGATGAACTGGAAACAAAAGGGTTCCACTTTTTTGGGATGGGCATATCGGGCGGTGAAGAAGGCGCCCGCAAAGGGCCAAGTATGATGCCGGGCGGCGACAAGGAAGCCTATAATGTGATGAAACCCATCCTCGAATCCATTGCGGCTAAAGTTGACGGCGCACCCTGTGTTACCTACATTGGGCCTGGTGCATCAGGCCATTTTGTTAAGATGGTGCATAATGGGATTGAGTACGGTTTGATGCAACTGATTGCTGAAACTTATGAGATCCTGAAAAAGGGACTAAAGCTGGATAACGAGGCTATCGGTAAGGTATTTACCGGTTGGAACGAAGGCCGCCTGCAGTCGTTTTTGTTAGAGATCACCAAAGATATATTCGCTTACAAAGCGCCGGGGACAGATCATTTGCTGCTGGATGACATTAAAGATGAGGCAAAGTCCAAAGGCACCGGCAAATGGACATCGCAGGTGGCGATGGACCTGCAGGCGCCCATCCCGACCATTGATACTGCTGTAGCCATGCGCGACTTATCTAAATACAAACAGATCCGTGAGCAGGCTGCAAACTTGTACAGTAAAGACGATCTGTCATTAGATGTTGATACCAGCGAGTTTTTAATCGCGTTGGAGCAGGCGTTTTATTTTAATATGATCGTCAGCTATGCCCAGGGGATGCATTTACTGGCCCGGGCTTCCGAAGAATATAAATACGATCTGAAGCTTGACGAAATTGCAAAAATATGGCGGGGTGGATGTATCATCCGGTCCGAATTTTTGAACGACATTTTTAATGCTTACCAAAAAGACCCCAAATTAGCACATTTATTGCTCGATAAACAGGTGCATGACCTGGTTGCCGCAGCTGTACCGGGCGCAAGGACGGTACTATCGGCAACTATTGCCAAGGGTATTGCCGCACCGGCTTATGCTGCTTCATTGAGTTATTTTGACGCCTTCCGTAGTAAAAGAATGCCATCAAACCTTACCCAGGCGCAGCGTGATTATTTTGGAGCGCATACTTATGAACTGATAGGCAAAGAGGGCGTTTTTCATACCCAGTGGGTAGAAAAAAGCAATGATTAATTGGGAAAGACGTTATTTTATATTATTATATTTGTAATATGACAACATTAACAGCAAAGAAATCAATTTTTGATATGAATAACGAGGAGTTTGAAAGACTTGTTAAGCCAGTTGCTTTAAAAGCTCAACAAACAGCTTTAGATAATGGCGCATGGTTTTCTTACAAAAATGAATTATGCGTTGAGGCGGATATGTTTATCCATGAATTTAAAGATGGTCATAAGGAATTAATAAAATTAGGCAATCAGCCTGGCGAGTACACTGTTTTAAAGGCTTTTTAAATGCCTGATTATACCATAATTGCCGGGCCAAATGGCGCCGGCAAGAGTACTTTCTCATACATTTTATCTTCTTCGGATTCAATAATTTTTGATGCAGATAAAGTTAAAGCGATAAAGGAAAAACAATACCCTGATCTTCCTGATGAAAGTATTGAAATGATGATAACTTCGGCCTATTGGGAAGCAGAAGATATTGCGGTTAACGAAAAAAAAGATTTAACAGTAGAGACTAATTTAAGAAACGACTTTTTAATAAACAGGTTAAGCTTTTTTAAAAGTAAAGGTTATACTACAAATTTAATTTATATGTTGCTACCGGATATACAAACATCAACCGACCGGGTGGCTTTAAGAATTGCTCAAAAAGGACATTTTATTGATTCTGAAAGCGTAAAATACAATTTCGAACAAGGTCTGATAATGCTTAAACAACATTTTTTTAAATTCGATAATTTGAAAATTATCGCGTCTTCTTTGGATAGCGATTTATCCTTCCCTAAAACATGGTTAACAGTTAAAAACAACCAAATTTATTTTATTGATTCAAATGCACCATCCTGGGCCAAACCAATTCTTGAAGATATAATACAAAAATTATCAACCAATTAAAATTTCAATAGTTCTAATAATCAGCAGATAGAAAAACACAAGATGAATTCAACTATAAAAACCGAGCCTACTATATTTGTCATTTTTGGCGGCACCGGCGACCTTACCTCACGTAAAATTGCGCCCGCGCTTTATAACTTATTCCTGGATGGCTGGTTGCCCCACCTTTTCTCGATCATAGGTACCGGAAGGACACAGTTTTCCGACGAACAGTTCAGGGAAAACCTGCTGAACGATATCAACCAGTTTTCACGGAGCGGCAAAGCAGAAAAGGCAAAATGGGATGAGTTTGCAAAAAATGTTTATTACCAGGTGTCCGACATCAAAGATGCCGAAACGTATAAGGAATTTGGCAAACGCGTTGACAAACACAACGAGGAATGGAATGTTAAAGCAAATGTGATCTATTACCTGGCGGTTTCACCAAACTTATTCCCGATAATCGCTTCAAATATTTCCAAAGCCAAACTGGCTGGCGACCCCGAAAAAACAAGGATCGTAATTGAAAAACCTTTTGGCCACGACCTGGAATCGGCAAAAGAACTGAATAAATTACTTTCAGGTATTTTTAACGAATGCCAGATCTACCGAATTGACCATTATCTCGGAAAAGAAACCGTGCAGAATATTATGGCGTTCCGTTTTGCCAACTCCATATTGGAGCCTATCTGGAACCGTAATTATATAGAGCATGTGCAGATCTCAGTTACCGAAAAATTAGGTGTTGAGGGACGCGGCGATTATTATGACGGCGCCGGGGCTTTGCGCGATATGATCCAAAACCATTTGCTGCAACTGCTTTGCTTTGTGGCCATGGAAACACCCATAAGTTTTGATGCCGATGAAGTGCGCAACCGCAAAGTTGATGTACTGCGTGCCATGCGTAAATTTGCGCCGGAAGATGTGCGTTTATCGGCTGTTCGCGGGCAATACAGCGAGGGCTGGATGGAAGGGAAAGAAGTACCGGGCTACCGCGACGAACCTAAGGTTAACCCCGATTCGAATACGGAAACATTTGCGGCCATTAAATTTTTTGTTGATAACTGGCGCTGGCATGGTGTGCCATTTTATATGCGTACAGGGAAAAGGATGCACCAAAGCGCCTCAATCATTACCATACAGTTCAGGGATGTGCCGCACCTGGTATTCCCGGCAGAGGCAACAGAAAGCTGGCAACAAAACCGCCTGATCATTAGCATACAGCCCGAGATGAGCATCCGTTTACAGGTACAGGCAAAGCGCCCCGGCCTCGATATGGTTTTAAATACCGTTGATATGGTGTTTGATTATAAGGGAACTTACAGCAGCCAGGCGCCCGAAGCTTATGAAACGCTGATACTGGATACAATGTTAGGCGACCAAACTCTGTTTATGCGCGGCGACCAGGTAGAAGCTGCCTGGGAGCTGATTATGCCGATATTAGATACCTGGCAGGGTAAAAAGAGCCTTAATTTCCCCAATTATTCAGCAGATTCGTGGGGGCCTGAAATAGCAGAAGCATTAATAGCCCGCGATGGGTTTCATTGGTTCTCGTTGCCAATTGCGGGAAAAAAGTAATTAAGGAGATTTGCTTTTTCCCTGAACAGCCCTTTTCGCCCTGAACAGACTTACGAAGTTTTCAAAACTTCGTAAGTCTTCGTAACTAATCTCCAGCCTCTGATCTCCAATCTCTAACCTCTAAAACCATGAAACTAAATATTTTTAATACGGAAAACGAAGTGCTGGCTGCATTGGCAGCGCACTTTGTTAAGATAGCCAACGAATCGGTTGCTGCGAATGGTAAATTCTCGGTAGCCTTGTCGGGCGGCAGTTCGCCTAAGAAACTTTATGAATTGCTGGCTTCGTCCTATAGCGGACAGGTGGCATGGGAGAAGGTTTATTTCTTTTTTGGAGATGAACGGAACGTGCCCCAAACCCATCCCGACAGCAATTACCTGATGGCTAAGAAAGCCTTGTTTGATCCCCTGCATATCAGCGCCTCCAATATTTTCGCGGTTGACACCAGTTTGCCCCCAAACGAGGCCGCTCAGCAATATGAAGAAGAAATCGAAACATTTTTTGATGACGGCGAACTTAGTTTTGATTTGATTTTGCTTGGTCTTGGCGATAATTCACATACAGCGTCGCTTTTTCCATTTACGCCGGTTTTGCACGACAGGACGCCAGGCGTTAAAGAAGTTTTTTTACCCGACCAGCAGGTGTACCGCATCACCCTGAATGCACCACTGATCAATGAAGCGCAGCATATCGCTTTTTTAGTGTATGGCGAAGGAAAAGCCATCGCAGTGCATCACGTGCTGGAAGATGACGAGGATATAGAAGAATACCCGGCGCAATTGATAGAGCCCATTGTCGGAGAAATACAATGGTTTTTGGATACTGCGGCGGCAGCGATGCTGGACAACCATTAGAATTCTCTAAATATGAAAACATTGTTTGGCGTTTTCCATTAAAGCCCTATATTTGCAATCCTTATAAATAATAAGGGGGATTAGCTCAGCTGGCTAGAGCGTTTGCATGGCATGCAAGAGGTCATCG
>DHXR01000022.1:2370-31566 GCA_002413785.1 Mucilaginibacter sp. UBA5151 | reverse complement strand
AACTTTAACGAACTATTGATATAACAATACGGAAATAACATTTAACCATAATGGTGTCATAACAAAATTTGTTGAAAGAAATAAATCCGGGAAAGTAGAAAGTAAAATGGATTTTGATGCCGACCTTTTGCAAACCGGAGAAAAATACTTATCGGGTACAATTAGTAAGGAAGAACTTAATGAAAGGCAAATTAAAGCCGATACGGTGGGCATCACCAATTATTTAAATTATGTCAACCCCTTTGAACAGGATTACTTTATATTGCCGACTTTCGGGGGAGATAAAAGTTATTATGATAATGGGTATAAGACAATAAACATCCGTATTTATGGCCGGTATATATTGTTTGAGCGTTTGAAGCCGTAATCGTCAGGTAGTTTAGGCTTATATTTGAAGCACCAATAAGGATTGCTTTTAATTAAGTATTTAACCATAAAATAGACCTTTTAATAATATGAAAAAAAATTTAGCAAGTGAATTTGTAATCTGGTATGTCAGTACAAGGGAAGATAAAGGTGGGGCGAACTACTTATTGAATAATTTTGCCGGTGACCGGGAAAAGTTTTTAGCAAATCTTAATGAATACGCAAAGCAGTTTGAAAAGTCGTTTAAATACAATCCGTTTGAAATGGATTTAGCCAATTTGGAAAAGAATAAGGTGGAGATGCTGGAAATGGATTTATATGCTAAGGGTAATCCATTTGAACAGTATAGTCAGCGAATAAGCAATCACATGCCCCGTGCCCTTTTAGGATCAAAAAACTATCTCTTGTTTTTAAAAGAACATCTTGGCAATGAAAAAGAAGGCGATGCTTTTTTTAAAAGGAATGAGTTTATTGATTGGTTAAAAGAGGAAGAGGAATATTCACATGGTTCAGCCAATTCTTATGCAAGCTACGTCTCATCGGTCAGTAAAAATATTTTAACCAAACATTTTAATGAAGATTCATTTTTCGGTCTTGTTAAAGAAGTTGTTAAGCGCGGGGATAAAAACACCGTCGAAGACCTTTTTGATCCGTTGATCAGCATTGTCTTAAAAGAAGCCCCGGCATCGGTAGTCCATAAATATAAAAACGGTTTAATTCAATATCGTAACTTTCTTATCGAATCGCTGAGCGAAGAAGATTTGGTTGAAGATTTTGAACCTTTGAAAGGTGTGGTAACTGAGCTAAAGGAAAAAGCTCCTTTAGCTTTCTTAAAGACCAGAGACGATCCTCATCAATTAACGTATGATAACGAGACACTGAAGAAAATTTTTGCATTCAGGATGATTACCCAGGATAGATGCTATGGCAACGTTTTTTATCCGATAGGTTTTTTGAAAAAGCTATTTTATAAAAATGAAGTATCAAGGATATTTCTTGATGAATATATTGAAAACCAGATTGATGATATATTGCTGCATACTGATGGCCGCGTATATAAACTTTCGGATATTAATTCAATTACTTTTCAAATTGGAGGGGAAAACGAAGGCCGTGTAAAGTTTGTATGTAATGACAATAGTACCAGTGTACTTTACACAAAATTAGGTGCAGGCGATGAACAAGAACCAATTAATACCACAGCATTAAGGAAAATTGCAATTGACCATGTATTTCCAATGAAGATAATATTAGCAGAGCAGGAAGCTGCCCTGCCTGTATTAAAGCGGATCACCCAGGCGTTTATATCATCCAAACAGTGGAAAAACAAAGGTAAGCTGAAAGTGAAAATGATTAAAGATATAGGTAATGACCTGCTTAACAAAGATGTCTTTAACCAAACGGATATACCGGCATTAAAAGAAGAATTGGAGCATATACAAAGATTTATCGGGTTGCAGTTAATGGATGCCCGGGCAAACCTGATAAAAAAGGCCTCGGTTTAATCGGGTTGAAGAAAAAAGATGCCTTATATGTTAATCAGAGACGTAACCCCGGCAGAGTGCAACTGGCTGCCAAGAATTTACACCGTTGGTGAAATTGTATATAAATATTTTGGTGCAACCTATAAATGCATTGGCAAAAATGGATCCGCTTTTTGCGAAGTACCTGATCAAATACCATTTTTTGAATTACCGAATGATGCGGTTACGCCTGTAGAATAGGTGTAACCGCATTAATATCAACAAAATGGTCAGAAAAAAGCAGCCATTTATTTTAAAGTAAACACTTCCAAATCAATACTGCCACCACCACCGGGCCTTTGTCCTGGCGGGCCACCGTTTGGTGAGTTGCCCAGCATGCCAGGACACTCACCACTCCTTTCATCCCTCACTATCTTACCTTAATCACCGCCAGCCCGCTGTTATCCACGCCGTATTTTTTTGCAATCGCCTTAATTGTTGCACCCTTGCTTACCACAAACGGCTTTGAATATTCATTCGCCTCAACAAAAGCAGGTGTTGTTCCATCAAGGGTATAGTAAACTTTTGTGCCGGGCGTAGTACTGGTAATAGTTACTGTATTTCCTTTAATTGTGATAGCCGGTTTTGCTACAATGTTCACATATTTTGCGGTGCGGGCATCATTGATCACCCCTTTCCAGTTCATACCGAAACCGAAATCGTAGGTATGGCCCGTGGCATCGGTATAGCAAACCATGTCATGGGGTATGTCTTCATCCTGCACTTCAACGGTTTGCATATTGGCCGGCATCTGGAAGGGCAATAAAGCGGATGGTTCTGCCGCCCCGGTTAAAATATCCAGTATCGCCTGGTTCTGTACGCCAAAGCTGCCTACAATGGCATTGACATCCGGTTCAAACTCGGCCAATACTGCCGGTTTTGACAAATTGATGGCGACAATAACGGGCTTACCGTTCATTGCTTTTTTTGTTTCCTCAATAGTTTTTAAGTCCTGGAGATTTGCTGCGGTTATGCTTTTTCCCTTGTACGAGCGGTTATTTATGCCCGGTTCAACAGGGTCGCCGGCGGCGATGCTGTGTTCACGTGCATCTGCGGCGGTATAGGCGCCATATTGCAGCGTGATAGGCACATAGCCGTTGCCGCCGTTTTTTAAATCATCGGCATCATAGCCCGCGCCGCCGCTTGGGCTGCTTACAAATACAATGGCATAATCTGCTTTGGCAGGATCATCCGTAACATTAAAATATTTTTTTACCATGTCGGCGCTAACCGCGTCATCCCATCTCTCTTTTGAAGGCGGCCCGAAAAAACCCTTTACCGATGGCGTATATTTTTTAGGCAGGTAAACTGTTTTGCCTTTTTGCAGCGGCAAAACATTGTCCTGATTTTTTAGCAGCACGATTGATTTCAGCTGGGCATTGTACCCGGCTGTCATAAAATCTGGATTGCCTACAGTTTGTTTTGATTTCTGCACATCCAGGTAGGGGTTCTCGAACAGGCCCACCCTGAAAATATTACGTAGCAGCCGTACAGCAGATTTTTCGAACCGGGCGCGCATAAAAGCTTCGCCATGTTCTTTTACACCCATGTTGTAGGCTTCCAGTACCGGACCGGCTGCGTTGTTACCGCCAAACTGATCTGCCCCGGCCATTAATATTTTGTAGTGGCGTTCGGCAACCGTCGCGGTTTCCATACCCCATGATTTTCCTGCAAAAGTATCTGGGGTTTTGCCTTCATCGGCCGTAACCATCCAGTCGGTGCAAACCACACCATCGAAACCATATTTATTGCGGAGCAGGTCGGTGATCAGGTATTTGCTGTAGCTGTTGCCGGCATTGGCTGTTTTATCCCTGTTGTACGAAATGGTATAATAGGGCATCACTGCCGATACCATTTTTGTTTTGCCGTTTAGTTTTAAGGCGCCATCCACAAAAGGTACAAGGTGCTCATCAAAATTATTACCGGGATAAACCGCGAACTTGCCATAAGCAAAATGTGCGTCCCTGCCGCCTTCTTCGGGACCGCCGCCGGGCCAGTGTTTCATCATGGCATTTACGCTGTTATAGCCCCATCCATCGGTAATTTCGGCGCTGCCGGTTGAGGTTTGAAAGCCATCAACATAAGCCCTTGCCATATCGGCGTCTAATTGCGGGTCTTCGCCAAAGGTACCGTTGATGCGCGCCCAGCGGGGCTCCGATCCCAAATCAATCTGTGGCGATAATGCGGTTGCTATGCCCAATGCACGGTATTCCTGCGCGGCAATGGAGCCGAACTGCTGTACTACATCCGGGTCGAACGTTGCCGCAAGCCCCAGCTGATCGGGCCATTGTGATATTCTGCCGCCTGCGCCTGCGGTATATTCAAAACCGGTACTTGCACTGTGCCGCGGGTCGGAACTGTTATTGGCGGGGATGCCAAAACCAATGCCTTCTACCAGGGCCTGTACATTGTTGTTCCATTTTGCCGCCACTTCGGGACTTTGAACTGAAGTTACCAATACATGCCTTAAATTATCTTTTATTAAAAAATCTTTTTGCTGATCGCTTACCCATGAAGGATCCACGCCGCCATCGCTGAACTTTTTGCCATTATACGTGCCCGCCCCAAATGGGCCGCCCGACATGGCCGGTATAGCCTGGTGTGCGCTATACAGCATCAGCCCGGCAATTTGCTCAATGCTTAGCTTTGAAGCCAGATCTTTTGCGCGTTCATCAACAGGCAGGCGCCAGTCTTCATATTTATCCAGTTTGCCGTTTTTGTCCAGGTCCTTAAAGGCAAGGCCGTCAACGGTTAAAATTTTTACACCTGATGCCGTTGAATAGCCAAGTGTTGGCCCGTTTGGATTTTTTACCAGGACGATGCCGGAGCTATCCGCATCTGATGTCCATTTTTGTAATGGATTGATAACGGTATCGGTTGATATGCCGGCTAACAACACCAGCAGGAATGATGCGCCGGAAAACCATAAAATGACAGGAATGCGTAATTTTTGTTTCATATTGCAGGATTTATATTGGTAAAGGGGCTTTTTATCATTGTGTTTATTTGACACAACCCAAAGTAAAGATATACCTTCTGTAACAGAAAACGCAATAGACCGGGAATAAAAAAATATAGATGGAAAGGTGGTTTTGGGGGATGAAGCGCGCTGCGCCTTCATTGTCTGAACTGCGATTCGGATTACAGAAAAATCGTCAAATCTTTGCCAACCCGGAACAAACTGTTTTCGCCTGGTTTAGGATGTGGTAAAGCTGAACACTTATCCGGATAAAATTGGTAAGGCCCCCTGCGGCGGCAGTTTTTAATCCATTCATCTATCTGGTTTTTAACCGGATTTGAAGATATTTGGTTTCATAGAAAATCGCCATCATTATTATATATAGTCCAGACTATATTGCCAAAATAAAAAAAACAGTATTATTGTAAAATCATGTTTTCAATAAAACGTTTAAAACCAACTGGAATCATCCGGATACTGGAGAGGGAATACAAATTTGCCCATACTTATCTTAGTCAAAGAAAATTCAGAAAACTAAAGCTTCCTAATGCATCAGGACTTATTAAATCTGAAAATTCAAGCGATCATTGGAACCAACTGGACGTATCTGATAAAGTTGTCCTTGATCTTGGCTGTGGTTTTTGGGATGTTGATGATATTCAGGAATCCTCGCCGATATACTTTAAAAAGAAAGGCGCTAAAAAAATAATTGGCGTTGATTTGAATGAAAATGATATTAAGGTTTTAAAAGATTATTTCCCTGAACATTTCAAAGGTGATGGCTCTGAATTTCTTGTAAAAAAAATAACCAAAACAAATGATTTACTGGAATTAATTACAAAATACAATATTGAAAGTATAAAGTGCGATATAGAGGGTTTTGAAAAAGTAATGTTTAATATTAATAAAAACCAGATCGAAAATATTAAAAACCTTTCAGTTGAATACCATGACCACGTATTGTTCATGAATCTGGTAAATACACTTAATAAATGGGGTTTTAAAATAACAGACCATAGTGTTTTCACTTACGGGCCACAAAATATGGGGGTTTTAACAGCAATCAAAGGATAACTTAATAACTATTGCTGTAAGAAAAGGGAGTGTAAACAGTAATTCTCAGCTCTTTTATAATGGTATCCTTTTTAAAATCGCGCTATTCACCCAGGGCAGACGCATTAAAATATTCAATTCTGATAACGTTCCGAACGAAAAGCTATCACGGGCTAAGAAATCAAGCTAAAATATTAAAAAAAGCGCCGTCAGGTGCTAAATATTGGTAGAAAATAATTAAAAAAAATTTAGCGTGCCATCGGTACGAAACGAATGAAGCGGCATTCGCGCTAATGCATGGCGGGGGTTCTGTACCTACGGCACATAATATCTGTCGGGTCTGTTTTTCTACCGATATTTGACCCCGATTGGGGTCTTTTCCTCAACTTAATAAAACACCTTGACCTTCTTCTAAGCTTTATTTTAATGCGTCTGCCCTGGCTATTCACCTTAAAAATTGCCGGATCATTTAACATTATTCAGCACTCCTTTTTACATGCATCCTTCGTGAAGCGGTTCAATGCCTCATTTCCTTTATATTTAATGAGCAGATCAACATAATGAGCCAGGTTAGGGAAATTAAATGTCCGCATTGCGGGGAGTGGACCTTATGGAACGGCGACGTTGATGACCGCTGCCTGTATTGCGGCGGGTTTTTGGAGCCGAAGCGTTTCTCGCGCGAGGTGGAAAGGCAGATCAACAAGGAATTACTAAAAGAAAACGATTATTTTTTTATAAAACCGGGCGATGGTGATCTAACCCGCTGGTTCAAAAGCATTTTAAACCAGGTGCGCTGGCTGGCCTATTATGTGCAGATCGCTTTTTTTATTTTCGTTACCTTATTGCTGGTATTGTTAAGCTTAATTACCGGCTGAATGAAAACATTGCTTAACCCATGGTTTATTATTGGCTGCCTCGTGTGGGTAGTGGTAATTACTACCCGTAAACTTGGCCATCCGCTGCCTTACGTTAACGGTAATATTAACGATGCCTTTGCCATACCGGTTATTGCCAACCTGGCACTTTGGTTTCAAAGGGTATTTATCATCAAAAACAATTATTATGTGCTTGCGCCGCGGTACGTAATTTTTATTGTAATTTATGTGAGCCTGGTGTTTGAAGGCTTATTGCCATTATTATCAAAAAAATATACCGCCGACCGGTTAGATGTACTGCTTTATATTTTTGGAGGTCTGTTTTTTTATTTTGTGATGAATAAGGCTTTGGTGGAAGAAAGGTAGCTATTTAACCGGCAAGCCGATCAGAACAAATAAGGTTTTTTCTGCGATTAGACATAGCTCAATTTTTTTATAAAGATAAATATCTGACATTACTGCGTAGTTAACAAAGGGTTCAGGGAAATCGCTTTTAAAAAGCGAATGCCCCGTGAGGGGCTACCCGTTTGTAGCATTTGATTACCCACCAAACAATTGCCCCGTTCAGGGGCTACCCTTCGCGAATGGGTAACCCCTGAACGGGGTAATATTTTGTTGTGATTTCTTTTTCTACAAACGGGTAGCCCCTCACGGGGCATGAATAGCTGATGAATTTCACATCGGCATAGGGTACCTTAAGCTTTAATTATTTAAAAGCGATTTCCCTGCCAAACGGTTGCTATCTTAACCCCTTTTGTTCCAAATATTTCACCAAAGCAGGCGGATTATCGGTTTGCAAACCTTTTAAACCCATAGCAATTGCCTTATCCCAAACCTGCGGGCCTTCACCATGGCCTTGCGCATCCGGCCATGCAGGCACACCTATGGTATTGGCAAATGCAACCATCTGGTTGTTATAATCATCATAGCTGCCATCAAGCACATCGGGGCGGTATTCATCAATAAACTTTCGCATAGATTCGGTATCTTTCACACTATCGGGCAGGCTCAGCATCAATGGCATTTGCCGAACGCTTTTACGCCAGTCGGTAAGTTGCGAAGGTGCATTAATGTAAACCAGCACCTGTTTTTCCATGTGGTATTGCTTCAGCATAGTATAGGTAGCTGCTGCCCCCGCATCTTTAAAATCAATATAAATATGGATCTTGTTGCGGCAAAGTTTTAATATCTGCTCAAATGTAGGTACACGGTAGGTTGCCGTATCGGGTTTGTTTTTAACACTTACCTTTAAATTTTCAATCTGTTCAAGGGTTAAATCCTTTATCAGCCCTTTGCCGTCGGTCATGCGGTTTACACTGCCGTCGTGCATGCTAACCAGCTTTCCGTCGCTGGTAGTACGCAGGTCAATTTCAATATAATCCGCGCCGTTCTTTATGGCCTGTTCGTATGCTTTCAGCGTATTTTCGGGGTAGATGGTATGGTCGCCCCGGTGAGCTATAACAATGAATTTATGTTTTGCCTTTGGTACCGGATTGGGCTGATAAGCTGTATTAAACAGCGTAAAAAGCAGAACAGGGATTATAGTTGTAAATTTCATAGTATTATCTGATAATAAACTTATTTCGTTAGTTAATGATCTTTTTCCTGGCTATTGCGCTCCCGGCGTTCATGGTCTTCATCATCCATGTCGGGGCCTTTTTCAATTTTGCGCCAGTCAATCGTTTTATTATACCTCGACATTGCTTTTTGCGGATCGAATATCCTGGTATCGCTTCTCACAAAAGTATAAGGTGTAAAATCGGGCTTATTGGTAAAAAAGTCAGTTAAGAGCGTACCGGTTGCATCGTACTGGTTTACATACGGCACATCCAGTATATTGTATATTGTTTTTAATATGGCCCCAAAATTGGCATGGGTATGGCTCACATAGCCTTTTTTTACATAAGGGCCTGCCAGCATTAAAATTGACCTATGCGCATCAATGTGGTCAACCCCGCCCTGAGGATCATCTTCGGTTACAATAACCAGCATATTTTTCCAGTATTTGGTGCGCGACAGGAAATGCAGTATCCGCCCCAGCGCAAGGTCGTTATCTGCCATGTACGACTGCTTCATCGGGTAGCCGTCTTTTGCCCTTTTGTCGGCCGTATGGTCGTTTGGCACCTGCATGGTTATCAGGGCAGGCATTTTCTCTTTGCCGTTTATCCACATTCTGGTAAACTCGCCCTCAAACTGGTCCATCCTGAACTGGTCGGGTATATTGGTATTAAACCCTGCGTAATTATGGCTGGTACGCGGATATAAGGCCTTTTGCATGGGCACCATTACCAAATGGCCCGATCCTGTTAAGGTATCCGTCCATTCTTCGCGGTTATGCGCGGTTTCGTTTCCCTCGCCAAAGTTGTAAAACTCAACATGGCTGCGTTCCATCGCTTCCCATAAGCCGCCCCGTTCAGCGTAATCTTCCGGGTCCATACTCCCGGTTGATCCCGGGAAACGCCGTCCCGGCGCATCCGAAAATAATTTGGCGGTTTTACTTACGTTTGAGTTTGCTTCCACCCATTCATTGGGGATAACACCCAGCATCCAGTGATGGCCGTGGATAGACGCATCGCTGTCGCAGTAATAATTGTCGGAAAAGGCGAATTGCTGTGCAGCTTTGATGTGGTTGGGCGATACATTAAGCCCCGGCAATTTCACCATCAGGGCGTCGGGCAAGGTATATTCGCAATGTACGCCAAACCTTGCCAGCGTGCTGTCGCCATCGGCATTTTTTAATTGCCCTAAAACCTCATCGTAAGTCCTGTTTTCTTTAGTGATGTAAACTATGTATTTAATGGGCGTAGGCGTTAAACCAGGCAGGGCAGGCAAGGGATTTTCAGGATCGGCGGTAATTGTTTTACTTGTAAAAGTATTATCAATTACCCTGGTTGTATATTGCGCTAACTGCGCGGAATCGGGTGTCTGAAGTTTTTGAAAAAGGCCCAGCTGAATATCGCCGATATACGTTCCCTGCGGCGGCTTTACAAACCCTTTGCCCCCGTTAGGCCCCGCCCCCAGGCCCCGGCACGATGTAATGTACAATTCTTTTTCACCGGCTGATAACCTTACCCTTGAAGGGCCCCAGCCGGTTGGGATAAGGCCTTTGGTGGTTTTTGACGGCACATCAATAACGGCAACTGCGTTAAAACCAAGCAGTGCAACATAAAGCGTTTTTTCGTCTTTGCTTAAACAAATGCCAAATGGCAGCAGGCCCCGGTAGTGGTCAATTCTTTTATCAACCGTTATCGGGATATCGCCTGACAGCTTGTTATTCTTATAATCAATAATGGTAATATTGTCATTGGTTGCATTGGTAACATAAGCATACTGACTGCCAACAGCTATTGAATTCGGGCTTGCGCCGCCCGTAACCTCCGCTCCTTCAATCATCTGCCCTATCTGGTAACCTGTTTTAAACTTATTGATGATTTGATTTGTAGCCAGGTCAATAGTAAAAACGCTCATCGCCTCGGGAGATAAAGGGCTGCCCACACCGGGGATTTGCCTGCCTTCAACAACCGTTCCCTCTATAGATTCTTTGGTATTATCCCCATAAGGATGATGGGTAATCATTATCGAATCGGCATTTTGAGGGGTTGCACCGATAATCAGCGGATACGAATACATGCCCACGTTGGCTACAAAGGCTGTTTTTTTATCCGGGCTAAGCGACAGGCCGAACGGCTGCCTTCCTGCCGGTATGGACGCTGTAATTGTTTTTGAAGCCAGACTGATACGTACAAGCCTGAAATTGCCGCGGTCCAATGCCAGTAATTCATTGTTGGTTTCGTTCAGTAAAAGGTCAGATGTAAAGCTGTCTTCATAATCTTTGCCGTTAATTTTACCGTTCAGGGATAAGGAATCCACCATCCGCAGCTTTTCTGTATCATAAACAATAATTGCCCCGTTATTGCCGCCGCTCAGGTAAACAGTTTTTGAATCGGGTGCAAAGGCAACGCCTAAAAATGAGCCGTCCTGAATAGGGGAAACAATTTTTTTATCATACGACGGCATCCTTACCGCATCCATTGATGCCAGATCAATAAGGGTAATTACGCCGTTATGCAGCGTAATTGCCTTTTTGCCGTCGGGTGATATGGATAAACCAAAGGGATCGTGCGTAATGCGCACCATTTGCCCGGCCGGTGTTACATAACGGCCGCTTGGCAGTACAGATACGCCCTGCAGGTTAATTTTACAAAACTGGTTTACACCAGGCACCTGCAAAACAACAGCTTGCTGTTGGGCAAATACACCTGCAACGGCGCTGAACCCCAACGCAGCCGATAATAAAAATTTTCTGACCATGTTATGCTATTTATCAATTAATTATTAAAACTAATATTTTACCGTAATATTTTTAACAAAAATAAAGGCGGAGAATTACCCCCGCCTTTATTCAAATTTAACTTGTTGGTATTTTAAAAAAAATACGCATTATTTAAGTATCCACATTACACCGTTAATGTCATCATTACCACCGTACTGGCTGGTAAGTGCAGCATTGTAATTGGTAGTGTTGGCTGTACGCTCGCTTGAAGGATATTGAAAACGCCATGCAATACGCTGACCATTATCAGTACCGGGGCCTGTAGTAAACGTTGGCACACCAGTTCTGCGATAAGTAAAGTACGACTCCAAACCTGAGTGACGGAACAGCGCCAGGTACCTTTGTTGTAATATTTGCGTTAAACCGGTTGCGCTGCCTGCATATTTTACCGCTGTTTGCGCATAGTAAGCAGCCCAGTTGGTAGTTATGGGATAAGTATCATAATTGCCTATGTTTGCAGTGCTGGTAGAACCAGGACGGTAAAAATAGGCAGTAAATGAACCTGTAGTTGGGATATTGTAATAAGCCATTGATGCCTGTATACCTGCAACATAATAGGTTTCAGCATTACCGGTCGCCCAGCCGCGGTTGATACCTTCGGCAATATTGAACATCAGTTCAGGGTAACCTATTTGAATGCTTGGCTCGCCAGTGTAGGTTGAATAATAACGCTTCCTGCTAAGGAATGAGTAATATTGCAAACCGGCGTTAGCGTACATGGTTCCCAAATCCAATCCAGGGTCGGCACCTGCAAATGATGCGAAAGCTGTAGGGCTTTGGTGAAGGTCATCAACTAAATGACGTGCAGGTTCAGCAGTTACAAAAACCCGGGGATCCTGAAACTGTGTAAGCAAACTAACATAAGTTTGGGACATGTTTTGCCTTGATCCGTTTTGACCAAAATTATCAGGGGTTTGCGGATAATAGTTAGTTGGGTAAAGAAAAACATATTGCAGGTTATCATCCGAACTTTGCATCAAAGGGTACTTTGCAGGGGCGCCCAATATTGAGGCAAACTGTGCAGGTACATTCAAATCGGCATCTGCTGATTTCTTGCTCAATTCTAATAACAACCTTATTCTGTATGTATTTACAGTTTTTTGCCATTTGGTTAAGTCGCCGTTAAAAAACATATCGCCGCTCAGCGAATTTCCACCTGCTGCAATAAGGGTAGTTAAATCAGCGTTGGCACTCTCTAACCAGGCTAACGACTGTATCATAACCGCCTTTTGCGTATCATAAGCCGGCTTGAGGTTAGCAAGGCCCTGTAAAGCCTGTGTCATAGGGATATCACCCATTTCCAAACTCATTTTGCTAAAAAAATAAGCCCTGAAAAATTTTCCAAGCGCACTGTATGGATTAAGTGCCGGCGAACCTGCTTTTATAGCCTGCTGTTCCATTAACAATACGTTTTTAAGGGTGAGGTAATAATTATCACCTGAACCAAAATCGTAGGTGTTGTTACCGTAGTAGTTATAATTATAGATATAATACTGGCTCCATATTTCAGAAGAACCATCCGGAAAATCAACCATGGTGTTTAATACACCATTTAATAGCAATGATGCAGGTACGCTTGTAGGTACATTATGGTTTTGAGACCTGTCCTCAAAAGTTTTTTTACAACTGCTTACTGTCAATACCAATAGTACCGGCAGTAAATAAATTCTTAATATATTTTTCATGATCATTATCCAATTTTAATTAGAATGAAAGTTTAATGTTTAGGCCATAGCTGCGTACCGATGGCGACTGCAAACCTGTGTTGCCTGTAGCTGAATTGGCATACTGGTCTAAATCAACATCCTTAAATTCAGGGTTTTTATAGAAGTATAACAGGTTACGCCCGTAAATAGTAGCTGAAGCTTTTGTTATAAAAGTTTTTTGCAGCCATTTTTTAGGGAAATCATAATTAACGGTTACTTCCCGTAGTTTAGCATACGTTTTGCTCATCAGGTTGGCTTCGGTAACACCATAATATTGGCTTGCATACTCCTGCACAAAAGCCGGAGTTGCATTTGGCGCGTATTGTAATGCGCCGTAATTAAGTACTTTGCCGGTATTTGAATCGTAGTTAGGGGCAACTCCGTTTGATAGTTGAACACCCTGGCCAACATAGCTGCCGGTATAAGCAGCGTTGGGGGTTATGTTATTGGCAGGAAAGTTTTTCCAGTCCTGGTAACGGGCTGCTCCTAAAGCGCCTTCAGCTGTTAATGCGTTACTACCGCCACGCATGGTTTTGTTATGTACATAATCTGAAGTAACACCACCTACTGAACCATCAAACTGGAAGCCTAAACTTAAGCTTTTGTAGTGTACCTTGTTGTAAACCGACCAGTTATAATCAGCGCCCATGTGCCCTAAGTTTTGTGGTACCGGGTTAACCAATGGCTCGCCGTTTGAACCATTTATGATCTGGCCTTGCGGGGTCCTTACAAAAGCAGATCCGTAATATGTATCGGTACGGTCGCCTTTCTTAAAGAAGGTGTTATAAACCCCCTGGTTAGGGGGCAATTCTGAATAAATCTGTTTATAGGTTGACCAGTTAACCAGCACATCCCAGCCAAAACCGCCAAGGTCTTTAATTGGTGTACCTGTTAATGAAAGTTCATAACCTGTATTTTTGGTTATAAGTGCGTTAATATATTCAGTATTATACCCTGTTGCTGTGGATATTGGGTTAGCCAAAATTTGAGGGCCATCAATATACTGGAACGCGGTGCCGCTTAACCCTAAACGGTTTTGCAGGAATTTGATGTCAAAACCTTCCTCGTAGTTAACACGTGTTGCGGTAGTTATACCATTAGCATACAGGCTATTAGGGCCATAACCAGCAGCCTGACTGTTGTAAGGCTTAGCTATTGAATAAGAGGTATTGAGTGCATAAGTAGGACCATTATAAGGAGAATTATAAGTGGTGCCGTAACCCAATGGGTTATTAAAAAGTGACGGACCTGTACTGCCGCCGAAAGCGGTAATTGAACTAAACGGCGCAGGCCCGATGGTTGGGCTTGTTTCATCAGCACGGATATTAGCATAAGAGAACCTTGCTTTTAAGAAAGAAATAAAATCAGGCAATTTGATATAATCAGAAATTACCGTAGCCGCTGACAGGCTTGGATATAAATACCTGGTTGGCTGCTGGAATGATGATGAGTACTCGTTGCGGATGGTACCGGATAAGGTAGCATATTTTCCAAATGAAGCATCTAACGATGCAAATTCACTAAGCTGAAGCTGGGCTGAATTAAAACTTGTCGCCTGTATCGCGTTTTTAGAATTACTGAACGCGTAAACTCCCGGTACATTCAAATAATCAGTTGATACCCAGCTCGAATTATATTTAAAACTGCGTAAGTTGCTGCCCACTAAGCCCGATAAGTTTAAAAAATGATTTATGGTATAATCGTAGTTTAAAGTTAACAGCGTATTATTATCAAACAGGTCGCGGCGGTCTTCACGATAGTCGCCCTGGTTGCCTTCACGGCCATAAGGGTGTGCCGAGAAAGGCATATCTTCTGTACGCAGCAGGTTATAGGTATCTATCTGATTTTTTAAAGTAACATTTAAGTGGTTATCAATTTTAAAGTTACCTGAAAGATAGCCATAAACATCATTTTTGTAATGTCCGCGGGTCCAAACCGAAGTAAGGAAATAAGGGTTATGATATCGGGTATATTCTTCAAAATTTGATTGAACGCCTATTTTACCAGGCTGCCATATCGCTTTGATATCGGGAGCGTTTACGTTCCAGTCGGCCCCGGTCCAGATAGCCATGTTGTAAAGGATACTGTTTGGCCCATACTGAACATCCGGAAAATCATCGGTGCTCTGCCTGTTAAAATCTAAGCTTGCTTCAAATTTCAAACGGGGAGTTGGATTAAATGAAGCGTAAACATTAGCATTGGCTATATCCAGGTACTGAGAAGGGATATAGCTTGTTTGATGCTGCTGCGAGGCAGAAAACCTGATATTATAGTTATCGCCATTTGAAGTTATCGCTACGTTGTTATTGGTTTGATAACCTGTTTGCAAAAAGTTGGCCAGGTTGTTAGCGCCGCGTGCTGTCCAGGGAGTTCCCTGGCGTACGCCGTTAACAACAGGGCTGTCATATTGAGGGATTAATTGTCCCCCAAAGTAAGGTCCCCAAACGTCATAGTCGCTGTCCACGCCGCCTGGTGCGCCGCCTTTACCGTCAACAAAAGTATAAAAGGTATTTTCACCCGGCCCGAATGAATTCTGGATCCGTGGAAATGCAACGAAACCTTTGTTCATTACCGTACTGCTGTTTATATCAACAGTAAGCCCTTTTTTGTTTTTATCACCTTTTTTAGTAGTGATCACGATGGCGCCGTTTGTTGCACGGCTACCGTATAATGCTGCGGCAGCAGGGCCTTTCAATACCGTGTAAGTTTCAATATCATCAGGGCTAAGGTCAAAAGTATCCGAGTTGAAAGGTAAACCGTCCACAACGTATAACGAAACGGTGTAGCCGCGTATGGTTACGTTTGGAACGCCTAAAATTTCGGAAGTTGCGCCAATTTGCAAACCTGCTACCTTACCTATTAAACCATTAATAGGGTTAGGGTCGCGGGCGGTGGTTAAATCCTCGCCGTTTACAGATTGAATGGCATAACCAATGCGGCGGGTTTCTTTTTTAACACCAAGGGCTGTTACTACCACTTCGTTCAGTGATTTACTGTTGGGTTTCAGGGTAACGTCGATTACAGCATCACCGTCAACTACGATACTTTGTGTATCATAACCAATAAAGCTGAAGGTAATTGTTTGCCCTTTGTTTGCCGAAATAACATAACGGCCTTTAACATCGGTAATACCACCTTGTTTAGAGCCTGTAACTCTAATGTTTACGCCCGGAACGGGCTGGTGGGTTTCATCAGTAACTGTGCCTGAAATTTTGCTTTGGGCCAATAAAATAGCTGGCGCAAAACAGAATAACATCACCGTTACAAGGGTTCTGAGTTTTGTGTAAGTCTGTTTCATTGTTTAATTTTTAATTTTGAAAGGAATGAATTTTTCATGCCACAAACCTAAACGTTGTTTATTATTAGTAAACTAAGTTTACATTAAGCAATACTTAACAATAGGTATAGAAAAGGTTAAGCAGGGAGATTTTAGTAACAGGAGCGTTACATTTAATTTACAACAATTTAATACGCCTGTTAAATCATGAGGCGTTTATTTGTTTAAATGGTTTAAAGCAAGTGTTTTAAGATGTGCTAAATTATTAACAGGGGTATTTAGTTTCTTGGCCATATCATCCCAGTAACGTAAGCGTATTATTAGCGCGGCATCAGGGTTAAGTTCAAATTCTGCAGCTTCATCACTGCTCATCAGTCCGCCCTGATATGCCAGTGTGGTTTTGCTTGCAGGCGATAGTTTGTTGTAATATCCGGGATACTTATAAGTAAGGTACCTTTTGGCAAGTACATGCCCCTGTACCAAAGCAGCTATTCTTTCAGAAAAACCGCGTTCGAGCAGGTAAACAGCGCCTAATTTTTCGTGATCAACATTGCCCATGCCGGCCATACTTCCGGCTTCGCCTGCATCTGCACACAAATGGCCAATATCATGAAAAAATGCCGCCAGTATCACTTCGTCGTCATAACCCTCCTCTTCGGCAAGGGCAGCAGCTTGTGACATGTGTTCCAGCTGAGAAACCGGCTCACCAATATAATCCTCATCACCATATTGTGCATACAGGGAAAATACTTCGTTTACAACAGCTTCGGGATTATTGGCAGATATTTTCATTAACGCGATTTTTATTGCAAATTAATGTAATTGATATTAGGATATTGTTAACGCTATGTTAAACCCATATAGTTGTCCGGATCTGCCTGCCAATTGCCGTATAAGGATTACCTGAATTTTTACTTCATTGTTTAAGGTGGATTTAAAGCCAACGCGATGCTGTAAATTCTTGTCTACCCAAAAGTTTAACTTTTATTAACAAAATGTTATTTTGTGCGGGCTTGCTTAATTTAGTTACTTTGCGGCTTTTTAATTTATTATAAATAAATGGAAGAGGGTGTCCTTATTCAGATCAGTAATCTCATAAAAGAACGGCGACGCGAAAAAAACATTACTGTACTTGAACTTGCCCAAAAGGCAAACGTAAGTAAAGGACTCATTTCACAAATTGAAAACAGCCGTACAATTCCATCGCTCATGGTATTGCTGGAGATTATAAAGTCCCTTGAAATTGACCTCAAAGACTTTTTTAAGGATATAAAATCAAAAGCCGCTAATGCGCCTGTTTTAGTTAAACGGAAAAATGAATACGGGCATTTCGAGAAAGAACATGCTATAGGCTTTCATTATCAGCGTGTATTTACACAGTCGATCAGCCGGTCAACCATTGATATTGTTATCCTTGAACTCGCGCCGGGCGCCAGCCGTCCTTTGGTTGAAACTGATGCCTTTGAATATAAATATGTATTAGCCGGCGAAATAGAATACCAGTTTAAAGATGAAAAGATTAATTTAAGCCAGGGCGACTCCATGTTATTTGACGGCCGCATTCCCCATACCCCCAAAAACCTGGGCACACAAACGGCAAGTATGCTGGTAATTTATTTTTTTGAGGAAAAGAAATAGCAGCGTTCATTAGTTCACTGGTTCATTAGTTTATTGGTATTAATTTATTAATGCAGGGTTACTTGCATATAATGAACTATTCACTAATGAACCAGTGAACTAATGAACCAATGAACCTTACAACTTCTTAATCAAACCTTAACACAAAATTGGTTTCATATTAATAAACTAAGTTTAGTATTGCTCAACAATTACATCCAATAAAATATGTCCATAAAATTAGTAGTATTTGATATAGCCGGCACTACGGTTAAAGATAACAATGATGTAAGCAAGGCTTTCCAGGCTGCATTACAAAAATCAGGCTATGAGGTTCCGCTTGAGCTTATTAACCCTTTAATGGGTTATGAAAAAAACCTGGCTATAAGACAGATGCTGCGCTTGCATGAGCATAACGACGCTAAAATCACCACCGAACTTGTAGGCAAAATACATAAGGAATTTGTGCAGCAAATGATAGATTATTATCAGTATGCACCGGATATTGCCCCCCTGCCAAATGTGGAAGAAACTTTTGCCGCGTTGCATGCACAGGGTGTACAGGTGGGTATCAACACCGGTTTTTCCCGTGATATTGCCGATACCATCATCAAACGTTTACAATGGGCAGAAAAAGGGCTGATCGATCATCTGGTTGGTTCGGACGAGGTGGAACTGGGACGGCCGCATCCTTATATGATCCAAAAAATGATGCTGGAAGGCGGCATTGCAAGGCCTAAAGAAGTTGCTAAAGTTGGCGACACAGAAGTTGACGTACGCGAAGGCCAAAATGCAGGTTGCCGCTATGTGATAGGCGTTACCACCGGGATCTTTACACGCGAAGAGCTGGAGCCGTACAACCCTACCCATATTATTGATGATATAGCACTGGTAATTGATATCATAAATCAACAGGCATGAAAACTATCGACGATTTGCGCGCAAAAGTTGCAAAATGGCCCTACAGCCTGTTATCGGTAATGGCGGCAGTTTCGGCTTTTGGGGCTTATACCTCTATGTATGCCTTCCGCAAGGCTTTTGCCGCCGGAACGTTTACCGGCCAGCAATATTTTCACATTGATTATAAAGTTTGGCTGGTTATTGCGCAGATCATCGGCTACACCCTGAGTAAATTTTATGGCATCCGCTTTATCGCTGAAATAAAAGGCGGGAAACGCGGAATAACTATTTTGTTACTTATTGGTATTTCGTGGCTGGCGCTGTTAGGTTTCGCGCTGGTACCTGCACCTTACAATATTATTTTTCTGTTCATTAATGGTTTTCCATTAGGCCTGATATGGGGCCTGGTGTTTGGCTACCTCGAAGGCAGGCGCTCTACCGAGTTTATGGCTGCTGTACTATCTATCAGCCTGATCTTCGCTTCGGGCTTTGTAAAAACCGTTGGGCGTACGCTTTTGCATGTTTTACCGGTTAATGATTTCCAGATGCCTTTTTTAACAGGTGCAATATTTGCTGTTCCGCTGGTATTATTTGTGTTTTTTCTGGAACTGATTCCGCCGCCCACCGCCGGAGATATTGAACAGCGCACCCAACGCGCACCCATGAATGCCGGTCAGCGCAGGCAATTTTTAAAGCGTTTTTTACCCGGCATCATCCTTACACTGATCATTTATGTGCTGTTAACTGTTATGCGCGATGTGCGCGATAATTTTGAGGTGGAGATATGGGCCAGCCTGGGTGTAAAAGGCAATATGATTTATACCAGCACCGATACGCAAATATCGGTAATTGTGCTGCTGGCTATGAGTTTGCTGATATTGGTGCGCAAAAACCTGCGGGCCTTCAGTATTATTCACCTGCTTATTATTGGCGGCTGCGTTTTAATCGGGGTTTCAACTTTACTGTTTTCTTTTAAAATGATAGGCCCAACAGCATGGATGACTATGGCTGGCCTTGGTTTGTACCTGGGCTATGTGCCGTACAACGCCATTTTTTTTGAGCGGATGATTGCCACTTTTCATTACCGAAGCAACGTAGGGTTTATTATTTATGTAGCCGACTCTTTAGGTTACCTGGGTAGCGTAAGTCTGCTGCTTGTAAAAGAGTTTGGAAGGCCAAACATAAGCTGGGGTGTTTTTTTTAAAGAAGGGGTGGTATTTGTAGCTGTAATTGGCGGCATTTGCGCGGTGCTTTCGCTCATCTATTTTTTAAAAAACGCGCAAAAAGGAAATAAAAACGAAGATCCGCAAGGTGAATTAAACATACAAGTTGCATGAAAAAAATAGCCTCAAAAAAAACTGCAATAGTTATTGGCGCCGGCATCGTCGGGCTTGCTACCACGAGGGCATTAGCCATAAGGGGATACAAAGTCAGCGTATTTGAGCGTAATGAACAGGCCGTTGGCGCATCCATCCGAAATTTTGGGATGGTATGGCCTATCGGGCAGCCTGCCGGGCCCCTGTATGACCGGGCCATGTTGTCACGCAGTATATGGAAAGAGATTTGCGCTGAAGCCAGAATATGGCATGACGAAGTGGGCTCCCTGCACCTCGCCTACGAACAGGACGAACTGCAGGCAATTACTGAATACGTTGAAACAAATAATCAATACCGCGATTGCGCCTTGCTCAGTCCAAAACAAACTTTGCAAAAATCGCCGGCTGCTAATCCCGCCGGGTTAAAAGGTGCACTGTGGAGCAGTGATGAAGTTATTGTGGAATCGCGGGTTGCGGTTGGCCGGATAGCCGCATACCTCGATGAAAAATATGATGTGGAATTTCACTGGAACACAGCAATCTCTGCCATTGATCACCCAAAAGTTACTTCGGGTACCCATAGCTGGGAAGCAGATGAAATATTTGTTTGCAGCGGCGCTGATTTTGAAACACTATACCCCGAATTGTTTTCGTCATTAGCGATCACCAAATGCAAATTGCAAATGATGCGGCTTGTTGCCCAGCCGGATGATTGGCGGATAGGCCCGGCGCTTTGCGGCGGCCTATCATTGATCCATTATCCGGGTTTTCAATCCGCTGCCTCGTTACCCGCACTGCGTAAACGTTATGAAGAACAATATCCCGATTACCTGCAATGGGGCATACACGTAATGGTTTCGCAAAATGGCAGCGGTGAGCTTACCATAGGTGATTCCCACGAATACGGACTTGTGCACGACCCTTTTGACAGGGAGTTTGTTAATAATTTGATAACGGACTACCTGCATAATTTTGCCAGCTTTCAGGATTGGAAGCTGATGCAATCATGGCATGGTATTTACCCAAAAATGACGAACGGGCAAACTGAACTGGTGCTGGAAGCAACGCCTGGCGTTACCATCATAAACGGCCTTGGCGGTAACGGTATGACCTTATCGTTTGGCTTGTGTGAGGAATATATTGCCGGGAAGTGGTGAGTGGTGATTTTTTCCAGGGTTGGCCCTGGTTGGGACTCACCATGACACCCCTCTTTTTGTTTAGTTTACAATTTGCGCCGGGCGATGACAAATCATCTCCGTTGCGAAAAATAAATGGCGAAGTCCAGCTTCCTGCTCTGATAAGGTTTGGTTAATATTATTTATTTCGGGTAACTATTATACAATACGGGCTTAAACATTTAAACGATACAATAGGTAAAAAAATAATTTCAATTGTTATCTGCCATAACAACCGCTGCGGCCTAATTCCCTGCAACCAAAGGATTATTTACCGTACCCACAAACAGGATAAGGCCGCTGCTCATTTCCCTTATCGCGAATACAAAAGGATGGTTGACCGGGGAGGTTGGTGATCAGGTTATTGTAATAGTCGTTCACCTGGGCCTGGCTAAGGCCGGCAAAGTTCAGCGTATTTTTAAAAGCTGTTAATGTAGCGCCGTTTGCGCCGTTGCTGGTCATACCGAGGGCAAAACTCACGCTTAGCGGCGATACAAACAGGTTGGTGCCGCCGGTATTTGCGCTGTCGAGATTTTTAAACAGCTTTAAAGTGAACGCATTGTCCGCCGTTACTTTTTGCTGCTCAACAGCGGTAAGCACAAGGTTTTTACCCTTGTTTGTATTTGGAGCAACTGCGGCTTTTTTGCAGGAAGCAAAGCCGGTAATCAGCAGCAATAATAACAGCGGAGGTTTACGCAACAAATTCATAAGATCAGTATTGATTTATTTTCATTCGGTTATAATACATTACGGATGCTGTTTATGATACGATACAGGATGAGGGAAAAATATTTGGCTTTCCCTGCTCTATCAATATTTTTACACTAAATTTATACGGCTTTGCAATATATCCCCGATATTCATAGCAAATCCAGTTACAGCCTTTTGACATGAAAAAAACTTACGCTTTATTAAGCTTTTTAGTGCTGTTTTGCCCGTATATTTTAATGGCGCAAAGCGGCAAGGTTTACGACAATTTGTCGCTGCCCAGTAAAATATTGAAGAGCGAACGGAAATATGCGGTTTACCTGCCGCCGGGTTATGAAACATCCGACCGCAACTACCCCGTGCTGTACCTGCTGCATGGCAGCGGTGATGACCAAACAGGATGGGTGCAATTTGGCGAGGTTTTAAACATAACCGATAAAACGATTGCAGAAGGCACGGCAACGCCGATGATCATTATTATGCCCGATGCCAATACCGGGCGCAAAGGTTATTTTAACGATATTAAAGGCGACTGGAACTACGAGGATTTCTTTTTCCAGGAGTTGGTGCCTTTTGTTGAAAAGAAGTTCCGCATAAAAAGCGAAAAACGTTTCCGCGCCGTTGCCGGTTTGTCGATGGGTGGGGGAGGCGCTTTTATGTATGCACTGCATCATCCCGAACTGTTTTCGTCGGCATGTCCGTTGAGTGCTTATGTTGGGCCGTTAACGCTGGATGAAGCGAGGAAAGCCATCAGCAAAAACAACGCCGGCATTGCCGATTCGCTGATAGTGAATTATTATAACCGGCACAGCGCCCTGGCCTTGATCAACAACATGCCCGATGACCAGAAGAAAGCGGTACGCTGGTATATTGATGATGGTGATGATGATTTTTTGTACGAAGGGAATTGCCTGGTGCATATAGCCATGCGTAAAAAAGAGATCCCGCATGAGTTCCGTGTACGCGATGGCGGCCATACCTGGACCTACTGGCGGGCATCTTTACCAAGTGTGCTGGAGTTTGTGTCGGAGGCATTTCATCAGTATTGATTTGTTTTTTGATTTCACGGATTTTGAATTACGATTTCACCGATCGAAATGGCAACGATGAGGACAGATAAACGTAGCACTAATTAACCGTACCACTTCAAGACCAATGAACTAATAAACCATTGAACTAATAAACCAACCCCATGGAACGTAGAAAATTCTTAAAAAACACAGCCTTAACAGCTGCTTCGCTTGCGCTGTTGGGTAAAAAAAGCTTCGCATCAATGCTGGCTGATCCGGTTTATCAGTTTAAACCCCTGCGTAATAATGTAGGTATGTTTGCCGAACAGGGCGGAACCATCGCCTGGATGATCAATAAAGAAGGTATCGTGGTAGTGGATGCGGAATTCCCCGACCAGGCAACCCATCTTATCGGCTTGCTGAAAAAGCAATCTGATTTGCCCTTTGAATGGCTCATTAACACCCATCATCATGGCGACCATACGAGCGGGAACATTTCATTTAAAGGGATCGTTAACAAAGTGGCGGCACATGAAAATTCGCTGGCCAATCAAACAGCAGTGGCTGTGAAAAACAAAACCGAAGACAAGCAGCTTTATCCCGATACTACCTTTACCGATAAATGGAAAATTAAAGTGGGCGATGAACGTATTTCCGCGCACTACTTTGGTACTGGTCATACCAATGGCGATGCCATGATCCATTTTGAACATGCCAATATTGTACATGCCGGCGACCTTGTTTTTAACCGCCGTTATCCTTTTGTTGATAACAGTGCCGGTGCATCGGTAAAACACTGGGCTGCTGCACTGGAAAAGGCACGCAAAAAATTCGATAAGGATACCACGTTCGTTTTCGGCCATGCTTTCGACCCGGAGAAGGTTATAGGCACCATGGATGATGTGATCGCGATGCAAAACTTTATGGAGAAACTGGAAGATTATGTGGCAGGCGGTATTAAGGCCGGAAAAACCAAAGAGGACATTTTAAAAACAACCGCCATTCCCGGTATTACCGACTGGCAGGGCCAGGGAATAGAACGCGGCATTACAGCGGCTTATGAGGAATTGACGAGAGGGTAGGCTGTCTGAACACGATTTTTACACGATTTTAAGGATTTTTTAGATTTACACGATAACGGGTTAAACCCCATTTGATAACTCAATCAACCATGCTCAAACCCATCAAAACCCTTATTTGCCTGTTGCTGTTGCCTGTAGCCTTATGGGCGCAAACTGAACCAACAGTGATTCCCTTATGGCCAAATGGCGCGCCGGGTTTCGAGAGCCGCCGCAACGAGCCGGAACAGGCAAAGGACTACTGGGTGAAAAATATCCATAACCCATCGCTTACCGTATTTTTGCCGCCTAAAGACAAAGCAAACGGCGCCGCAGTGGTGGTTTGTCCGGGTGGCGGGCACCGGCTATTGGTTTGGACAGCGGAGGGGATTGACCCGGCCAAATTCCTGAACAGCCTCGGCATAACAGTGTTTGTGCTGAAATACCGTTTGGGACGGGATACCCTTTCGCCTTACAAAATTGAGGTGCATGCCCGCGAGGATGGTTTACGGGCCATGCGACTGGTACGCAGCCGCGCTGCTGAGTTTGGTATTGATATTGGTCGCATAGGTATGATGGGCTTTTCGGCAGGCGGAGAGGTGGTGGATATGGTGGCCTTCGGCCCTAATACCCCACATCCGAACGCTGCGGACCCCATTGATCGTCAAAGCGCGAAACCTGATTTTTTGGTGCAGATATACCCCGGTCCGCTTTTTATACCCGATGCTATCCCTCATAATGCGCCGCCAATATTTTTGCTGGCTGCCAATGACGATCCCTGCTGTTCCATTTCCGTAATGAAATTACTACAGGCCTACCGCGATGCCAAAGTGCCTGCGGAGACGCATCTTTTTACGCAGGGGGCGCACGGCTTCAATATGGGTTACCGCTCAAAACTGAAATCGATTAACGGCTGGCCGCAACGCCTGGCAGATTGGTTATCGGATACCAATATTTTGCAGTCGCCTGATGCAGCGAGGCCAAAGGTGCTGCATTAGGCGGGGCTATTGCTCATTGTCAATAAGTTAATGAAAAAGTTTAATATCGAATAATGAATACCGAACTCCCTTAGTGCTATCGTGGCAGGCTAACGCGTTCCGTCCGATAATTAACAATACCGTGAAAACACGGTATAAACTGGGTGAAAACACGGCATTATTTAATTAAAAGTTTAAGTAGGTTTGAAAACAAGCCCAGTAGTTAATATTATTCTAAACTGAACCTATGTTTTCATTTAATAAATATAGCAATACCGATGATGCTTTCCTATGTTCCTTACAAAACTATTGCAAGATCCACCAGGCACAATTATACCAGTTGCCGGATTTAAAATACATGTTTGAACGATACTTTGTGCACAAAAGTAAAGGAGCATGCACTTTAATACATGTCGTTTTGAAGCCGGGGCGGGTCTGGCAAAAATATATCTTTTTATTTAAAATAAACATTTTAAAAAAATGGAAACTAAAAAACTAAGCCTTAGCGGCATTAAAAATGTGCTGAGCAGGGCAGAATTGAAAAAAATTATGGCAGGAAGTGGAGGTGTTGGCAGCGCTTATTGCATAGGAAGTACCGGATCATGGTATTATCCGTCCGGACCAGTAAGTTATTCACAATGTTCGCAAGATATTACTACATATTGCAGTAGCGGACACGGCGGATGTAATGCAGCATAATTAAAAAACTAATTTTTATATAGGAGTGGTGAAAATTCACCCCTATTAATTGAATAACAGCATGAGAGTTATTATTTTATTTTTAGTAGTAAGTATAATTACAGGCAAATTATTTGCGCAAAAAAACACAGTTATTTGCGGTAACGTGAATTCCGCGCAAAGCTTTATAGTTAGCATTTATAGCCCAATTAACGGGTATCATAATTTAGCATTTGTTGACACTACCAACAGGAATAGTGCTTTAGTAAATGGGAAAGACTCTATTTATAAAACTATAAAACTTGATGCGCCGTCATTTGTATGCATAAGGTTTGAAAACGAAAATAAAGATTTTATTCACCGTACAGATTTATTGCTTTTCCCTGGCGATTCGGTTAATCTTCATTTTAATCTGGCATTTGATGGTCCTGATTGGGCAGCTTATCGAGGCTCAAATGCAGCGGGTCAAAAATTGTTTAATGAAATCAATTACCAGCCATATCCTAAGTTTATACCTGTTTTTGATGCGCTAAACAGGCTCCCGGGCAACAAACATACCTTTGTAAAAGAAATTGATAATTGTGTAGCCGAAAATGTAAACAAATTTAAAGCGTTAGGACAAACAGCGCCCATTTCGGCGGAATTCATAAAGACCATGGATGTTTGTTTCAAAATGCTTTTCTATCAACAGGTTATCAATAAATTTATCAATAAATTTAAGCAACGTGAGGTAATAAATAAAGATGAAAGAGATACAATACTTAATAATTTAACTTCGCGGTTGCCTGGTACAGATCCCCGGCTTTTTGGTTTATATAATTCTCCTTTGTATTTAGATATCTATTTCAATTATCTCACTTATAAGAAGTACAAATTAAATTCTATTGCCGGGCTTTATATAAAAGACACGGTTTATTCGCAAAACGGGCATCAATATAATATTGATAAAAATTTAGCCCCAATGGTATATATTGAAGATAAAATGATGCAGCAGGATCTATGGGCGCTTAACTTGTTAACTTATCTCCGTTTAGCTGTTGGTGCATATGACGATTCAACTATCAATCAGTTTTGTGATATTTTTCCGGGTAACAAATGGGAAAAATTACTTAGACAACAGCTATTAAATAATTCGGGTACATTAAATATAAATTACCAATTACAATCCCCAATAAAATTTATTGATAGCACAAAAAATATTAAACAATTCGATGTCCTGTTAAAGGAATTACCGACGGGTAAGCCTGTATTTGTTGATTGTTGGGCATCATGGTGTGGGCCATGTATTGGCGCTTTTTCTTTTAATAAACCATTAGATTCACTTTTATTGGCCAATAAAATAGAACGGTTGTATGTGAGTATTGATAACCCTGCTGCTAAAGAAAAATGGAAAAGTTCAATAAATAAATATTGTTTGGGCGGTTATCATATTTTAGCCAATAAAGACTTAATAAATGATATAAAAAGAATATGCAATATTCCAAATCCTGAGCAATCACCTATTGAAATACCAAGATATCTGTTAATAAACAAAAAAGGCACTGTGGTTATAAATGATGCCATTTCGCCGCATGATTTTGATTTGTTAAAAAATCAAATAATCAAAAACATTTTATAAAGTGAAGGATGAAGCCAGTTTAATCCATTTCATTACTCAAAAGCCTGTGCCATAGAGTAAAAGATATACCAACTGCCCGTTTTAAAATACATGCTTGGATAAAGCAGTTAAAGATACTTTGGCCAAAAGTAAAAGGAAGCAAGCACTTTAATACATGCCGTTTGTAACGTGATAACTAAACAAATTTTTATTTTAAAAATTTTTAACATAAAACAGAAAAACTAAGCCTTAGCGGCATTAAAAATGTGCTGAGCAGGGCTGAAATGAAAAAAATTATGGATGGGAGCGGTGGTCTTTGCGCCGGCACAGCGACATGTGGGAATGGCACTATTGTGAGTGGTTACTTCGACTGTAATGACTATGTCTATGGATCGGATGGCGATGCTGCTTGTGGAAGTAATGGTGCCTCAACTTCTTGCGATTGTTCTTAATGAACATTTAAAAAAAGTAAACCTTACGAGGCTTAACTGCCTCGTAAGGTTTAGTAAATAAACTGTCACTACAATAAAAATACATAGGTTACAATTATTATTAAAAAAAAAATTAAACTCCGATTTATGACAAAATCAATATTGTTATGCGTGGCATGCTGTATATTATTAACAGTTTGCAAAGCCCAAACCAGCATCACAAAGCCAAATGCGGGTATCACACTTATTATAAAAAATGCACCCCGGCAAATGTTTTTTTTAATGAGCAGCAATCCTTATCCCAAGTTTGTCGTTATTGATTCAGCAATGCTCGGGACAAAGGGGGGGATAGACACCATGCATTTTGATCTAACTGTCGAGGGAAGAGAATCAATCCTGCGCCTCGTTTTTAGCAAGCATGAATCGAGGCGCTTTGTTCCTATATTGGCACCTGGCGAGCATTTGGAAATTACCGTGGATCTCGATCATCCAGATGATGTTAGCTTCACCGGCTCGGCCCGCACACGTGAGTTTTATGATTTTTGGAAGCAGCGTATGAATATGGATGTTGCAACAAAATACAAAATTGCACTTAATGCTGGTAGTCCTGATAGTATCATACTTAAACAAAGGATAGACTCTATTAATAATTTAACGGGGTTATTTATAAGAAAAACTATTTTTAATACGGAATGTGGGTTTGTAGCAATGTTTTCACTAATGGACTCACAAAATGGTGTTTTAACATACACTAAAAAAGAACTAAATCAGCTTAGGGGAAAATTTAAGGATGATAGCGCCACTTTAAAACAAATCGATCTTAACGAAAATCTACAGGACCATCCCCGAAATACTAAGCCCAAACCAGCCAATGGCACGTATTTAACAGCTTTCACTTTGCCTGATATGAATGGCAAGAAGGTTAGCCTTGACCAGTTCAAAGGTAAATATGTTCTGGTTGATTTTTGGGCCAGTTGGTGCGTACCTTGTCGGATGCAATCACCCTACCTTAAAAAGGTATCAGATATGTATGGTAAAAATAACTTTGTGATTTTAAGTGTTTCAATTGATGAAAACCACGATGATTGGAAGAAAGCGATTATTCAGGACGGCACTAAGGCTTTTGTTAACTTGATTGATGACAGGGGAAGGAAGAGTCCCGTAAAAAATCAGTATAACATTAACTCGATCCCGAGCAACTTCCTCCTTGATCCAGCCGGCAAAGTAATCGATAAAGATTTAAAGGGTGAAAAGCTGGTTGCCAGGGTTGCCGAAATTATTCAAAATACGCAGATTAAAAATTAGAAGATATGTTCTAATCAATTCGTAGTTCATTTCGCAGGGGTGCTAAGCAATGAAAATGACAAAAAAGAGATATACCAATGGTACTGGTTAATTAAAGTAATACTTATATAAGCTGTGCATCGTCAGTAATTACACAAATTTTATCAACGTTAAATAATGATATAAATGAAGCAAAATAAAAGTATAGCACTAATTACCTGCTACTTTGGCAAACTGCCCTGGTACTTTGATTATTTTGTTCATTCATGTAAATGCAATTTAATTATTTCGTTTATACTAATTGGATGATTTTATCCAATTAGCATAAATATTTTATGTACATAAATTAATAG
>DHXR01000022.1:0-2246 GCA_002413785.1 Mucilaginibacter sp. UBA5151 | reverse complement strand
AATTTTTCGATCCGGCATATTACAGAAAAAGCCTACCTGCATTTCGATAAGCCTTATTATGCCGCGGGCGACACCATTTACTTTAAAGCTTACACTACATCTGGTGAGAGACATCAATTATCTAATTTAAGCGGGGTATTGCATATTGATCTGATCAATACAACTAACAAGGTTGATCAGTCTATAAAACTTCAGTTGGTGGATGGCGTAGGTTGGGGCGATTTTGCACTGCCAGATTCTTTACCAGAAGGAAATTATCGGGTGAGGGCATACACCCGGTGGATGCGCAATGAGGGTGAAACAGCATTTTTTGAGCAAAATATACCCATTGGTTCGGTGCTTAACAATAAAATACTTGAAAGCGTAGTGATCCAGCAAAAAGGATTCAATACAAATGCAGACATGCAGTTTTTTCCGGAGGGGGGCAGCCTGGTTACAGGACTTCGCTCAAAGGTCGCCTTCAAAGCGATTGGCGCTGATGGATTAGGTATAAACGTAAATGGTGTGATACTCGACAGTGATAATAAAGAAATATGCTCATTTTCTTCTTCACATTTTGGCATGGGATACTTTTATATCAACCCTGCAGAAGGCAAAACCTACAAAGCAAAATTAATATATCCCAATGGCTCGCAGGATGTGATTGATCTTCAAAAACCAGAAGGGAGCGGAATAGTTTTATCGGTGAATAATGATTCGATACCAAAAGCATCAGTAAGGATAGAAGCTAATAAGGCTTTTTACCAGGAAAATAAAAACAAGGTTTATACGTTGCTGATCTATTCAGGCGGTATTGCCACAACTGTCAGCTGCAAATTAGACAGCCAGATTACTGCTTTGGATATTTTAAAGCGGCATTTGCATACTGGTGTGGCTATTATTACCTTATTTTCACCCAAAGGCGAACCTTTGTGCGAGCGGCTAATATTTATTCAAACCTATAATCAACTAAACTTAACGGTAAGTTGCAATAAAACAGCTTACACTAAACGTGAAAAAGTACAACTCAACATCAATGCCAGAACTCGAACTGATTCGGCTGCAATTGGACATTTTTCTGTGTCTGTAATTGATGAAAATAAAGTTCCGATTAACGAAAATAAGGAAAATACCATACTATCCAACCTTTTGCTAACTTCTGACCTGAAAGGCTATATTGAACAACCAAACTACTATTTTACAAATACGACTGACAAAACGGGTACCGACCTTGACCTGGTAATGCTTACCCATGGCTACCGCAGGTTTGAATGGAAACAATTACTGAATAATGGCTACATGGCAACAACCTATCAGCGTGAAAAAGGGCTTGAAATTGCCGGGGTCGCAAATACATTAACAGGTAAACCTTTAGCTGACGGAGTTGTGTCGTTGATATCACCTAAAGGGGGGGCTTTATTAACTATGCAAACAGATAACAAAGGTGAGTTCCTTTTCAGCGATTTGGCTTTTACAGACAGTGCAAGGTTTATACTTCAGGCCGTAAATGCAAAAGGGAAAAATACGACACAGCTATTTTACAATAAGGATACTCCCTTACCTGTTACGATGACAAAAATTGAAGCAAAAAATGACGCCATATATCTGGTTATGCAGCCTTACCTGGACAACAGGGAAAAACAATTGAACGAAAATTATGGCCCGGTAACAGGAAGAATGTTAAAAGTGGTTAATATAAGGGAAAGAAAAAGAGCAGACGATTACCGCTCCTCAAACCCGGGAGGCCCGGGCCATGCCGACCAGGTAATACATGCTAAAGAAATTGAAATGGGTGGTGGGTCGCTTTCGCACAGGTTGCTTGGGCATACAAGGGGCATACAATGGATGCCAGCTGGTAGTGGCTTTGTACCAGTGACAAATCTTGATCCTCAAAGACGGCCAATGTCTATAATTTTAGATGGCCAGCCCGTACAAAAGGGTTTTACTATTGATGATATAAATCCTGCTAACGTGGAAACTGTAGAGATACTAATGGGAGCGAGTGAAAGTATTTATGGCATAAATGGCGGTGGAACCGGGATCCTGGTTGTCACAACAAAACAAGGTGGCAGAAACGCGCACGACATTCCATCTGCCGGTATATTGCCAATTACAGTAACCGGTTTTTACAAAGCCCGTGAGTTTTACTCACCAAAATATGAACATCCTGATGATAACATTAACCGGAAGGACCTCCGTTCCACCATTTACTGGAAGCCGGAAATAGTTACTGATAAAGACGGCAATGCTTCATTTGAATATTATAA
>DHXR01000016.1 GCA_002413785.1 Mucilaginibacter sp. UBA5151 | reverse complement strand
CTCTCCGAATACGATTACGGCGCCCGGTTCTATGATCCGGTGATAGGGCGTTTTACGACCATAGACCCAGAAGCCGAAGAATTTGAAACCGAATCCCCTTATATTTATGGTGAGAACAATCCTGTCTTAATGATAGACCCGGATGGAAGGGAGGCTGAAGAGGCCTCTGGCGATGAACAAGGAAAACCCAAACCCAAACCAAAGCCCAAGCCTATACAGTTAAAAGAAGTTGTAATAAAGGGATATGTACCAAAAAAACAATATTTTGGCTCATATGAATATACAATTTATGTTCCAAATCAAGCAACGCTTGATGCAAATCGAAGGCAATTAGAAGGTTTTTTAGAAAGATGGACACCATTAGGTCGCGAGGGAATGCTTTATTTAAATCTCCTCAATATGACCCAGGACTTGCAGATGTCCAAAATTGGCACTCCAAGAGTAAAAAGCGGCAGACAGTTGCGAAAAGAATGGGAAAAAGCAACAGGTAAAAAATGGCCTAAAGAGCCTGGTGATCCGAATAGAAATCAAGTAGCTCATCATATAAAGCCATTAGCAGATGGAGGAGAAGATGGTTATCCCAATATTGAGCCCAAACCAGCAGCTGATCATACATCGTGGCATCAAATGCTTGGAGACTTTATACGTTGGGGTGCAAAAAGAACAGGAGATGTTGATTAAATAAAGATATGAGATACCCGATAAAATATAATCAAATTACAACTAAGACAGAGTTTTATCACGAACTTACTAAGGTGTATGAGGAAGCAAAAGCATACCTTATGAGTTTTGCTTGGTGTCGTAAAATAATACAAAGTGATATATATTTAAACCTTGGTTCAACCTTATGTATTTTTCTTTTTGAAATAGATAATGGTGCAAGTAAAGACGATAATTATTTATGGGTGATAGTTGGCGATATTCCATCTATGTACTTAGACATACATGGGCCTAAAACAACAAAGCAAGTTTTGGAGGATTATATCCGATTGGCGGAAGATTGGATTGAGCAAGTGAAAATGGGAAAATCTATTAAAAATTGTTACCCCTTTAAAGCAGAACCAACTCTTGAAATGGCAACTCTTTTAGAAAAGAGAACTTCTTTCATGAAAAACACATTAATAGAAAATATAGAGGATATACCGCTCTCGCTTGGCTAGGGTCTCTCCCCGCCCGGCTAAACGTGCCGTGGCTGTTGCACAACTCGAACTAATCTAAAAATACTTTTTTTAAAATGATTTGAGACCCCGAGAATTGAATATTGACAAACTTGCTTTGCTTTGATCGTCAATATTCAATTCTCAAGGGGTTCGGCAGTGAGATTTACAACCGCGTGTCTGGATTGTTTAGTTGCGCAACAGCCACGTGCCGCTTGGCCGGGATAAGGACACGCTTATTTGAAAGACAGAGCCTGGTGGCATAAAAACAAGTTAACAAGCAAACAGGGTTTACACAGGGTTTACACTTTTTTAGATTATTAGAGATTATCTAATTGATAATCAAATACTTAATAAAACGATGGGTTTACACAAAAAAGCAATAGTCTTTTGCTGAAAAAATTAACAAAGCCTGGCCGAGTGCCGGGCTTTGTTATTTAATATGGGGGGGGGTAAAATAAAAGGCGGCGGAGCCGGCAAACAAAAGAGCGTTTTTGATAATAATAAAGGCATTTTTTAGCGCTACCAACAAAAAAATGGATGGTGCGCAAGTATCATTTACTACCATTTAACTACCATTAACAGGCATTATTTAGCAGCTAAACGCCGGGCTTTGTTGCTTTATAGGGCAGCTACGTTTTGTTGAAAGAAATCTTTAAACTTCTTTTTGGTAAGCATGGTATCAATCATTTTAAAGATCATAGACTTATCATCCGGGTCGAGTTCCTGGATAAGCTTTATTTGCTCAACGGTTGCTTTATCTTCTACAGTTACTTCGTGTGGAATAGTGCTTTCCATGTTCACCAGCTGATCGATTGTTATACCGAAATACCGGGCAATCTTATTGAGGGCTGTAATAGAAAGTTCACGCTGTCCGTTTTCCACTTTAGAATAATTGGAACGGTGCATGCCAACCAGGTCGGCGATCTGTTGCTGTTTAATGCCTTTTTCCTCTCTACCTGCGTCTCCACGGAGACAACACGCTAAAACGTCCGAATATTCGCACAGCAGTTGAATTGTTTATTGGCTTGTTTTCTTTTCTCATTGGCAGCTTTTAAAAACGGTTGATATTTGTTTTCATCAGGTATAGCGCCATTCCAAACCTCCAAAGGTGAATAGCCATATAAGCTGTCGTGGTATTGGTTATTGTAGGCTTCAATTAAGTTTGGCAAGGTAGCAACCAAAGCTTCATGGTTGGTAAACTTTTTGCCCTGCAAAAATTCGTTCTTAAATTTTTTATGCAAAGCCTCCACCACATTATTGGCCTGGGGAATATCTATCCTTGCAATTGCTTTTTTTATGGTGCGCATTTCAGTTCCGAACCAGGCGTCCAGATCGCCTTTATTTTCTCTG
>DHXR01000014.1 GCA_002413785.1 Mucilaginibacter sp. UBA5151 | reverse complement strand
GCGAAGCAAAGACCGGGTGAGTAGATTCGCCGCCATGCATTAGCGCTAATATCGCTTCATTAGTTAACTCACCCGGTCTTTGCTTCGCTCGACCACCCTCTCTTTGCCTACGGCAGAAAGAGGGTAAACGCATTGAAAAAACGTTTTCTCCTTAACTTAATGACATCCGGGGGAGATTTAGAAGGTGCTTCGCCCTTGCCGGTATGGTCACCGGCAAGTACCAACCCTACTTTCAGGATAATAATTACCCGATTACGATGAGCTAAATGCGTTTAGCTCATCGTAATTTTATCGTTTTGAGAAGCTAAACGCGTTTAGGTCATCGTAATTTTATCATTTTGATGAGCTAAGTGCGTTTAGCTCATCAAAAAAAAGAGGGGATTTTTTTGTATAAAACCGTGTTTATCAGATAAATATACAAAAAACATCAAAAAAGCAATGAAACATCAGGGAAATAAGCTTGTTTTTATTAAATCTTAGCTATCCTTTTAATTGCTTTATCAAAATCCGATTCAAAATTCTGATCCGGGTAATATCCGCATCTTTATTGTAGTCGGTACTGCATTGTTCGTATATATCAGTTATTTTGAGGTAAAAGCGCCTTTCACTGGCCCGTATCTCCCTGATACGTTCAAGTAGTTCCTCAAAATAATCTTTGCCAAACAAATTGCCGCCCTGTTTCAGGCGTTCGCTGTCTATGGCAAAACCTTTTATAATATACTCCTTCAAGGTTTTGGTAGCCCAAATGCGGAACTGTGTTGCCTGTGCTGAGTTTACCCTGTACCCAACGGAAATGATAGCATCAAGGTTGTAGAATTTGGTTTTATATTTTTTTTCATCGGCGGCAGTTATTTCCAAAATGGAAATAACTGAATTTTCATCCAATAAATCATCCATCGTTTTATGAATATGACAACCTGTACAAAGCTATTTTTTATTGCTTTTTACAGGCTGCCTCTTTGTACAAATATAATAAATCCGGCTAATATATTTAGTATTTGTTTATACACATTCTTCTTCAAAGGCTTTTGCAATTGAAGCGGGCTGAGCGATTTTGGCGTTCCCGGCCTTTCGTACATTTTTTACCGGGGGCCTGTCATTTAGGGCTGCACCTAAAACAATCCCGGCAGAGATGAGTACGAAATTTTTAATGATGTACTGACCCAGCAATGTGGGTACAAATAAACCGTTAAATGTTTCGTTCGGAAAAAATAGTATGGGCAAAAAATAATCAAAAAACTTTATTTTTTGCCCGGCTCATAAACCAACATTCTGAACAAAACCCATTAAATTAGCTGCCACTATGAACGCCAAACTAAAATTGCCGCTTTTTTGGATGATGCTTGTCGCCCTCGCGCCATCCTTATCAAAAGCTCAGGACAAATATCTTTACAAAGACCCCACCCAAACCGTTGATGTACGTGTAAAAGACCTGGTATCACGGTTGACCCTTGAAGAAAAGGTTAGTTTATTAGGTTACCAAAGCAAAGCGGTTCCCCGTTTGGGGATACCGGCCTACAACTGGTGGAACGAAGCCTTGCACGGCGTTGCCAGGGCAGGTGAGGCCACCATATTCCCGCAGGCCATAGGAATGGCCGCTACCTTTAATGACAACCTGTTAAAACAGGTTTCTACCGCGATATCAACCGAGGCAAGGGCAAAATACAACCTGGCCATTGCGCAGGACAGGCACCTGCAATACATGGGCCTCACCTTCTGGACGCCCAATATCAATATCTTCCGCGATCCGCGCTGGGGCCGGGGACAGGAAACCTACGGCGAAGACCCTTATTTAACCGCTACCATGGGCACTGCTTTTGTTAAGGGTTTGCAGGGTGATGATCCGCATTACTTAAAAGCATCGGCGACAGCAAAACACTATGCCGTACATAGCGGACCGGAAGCCACCCGCGAACATTTTGATGCTGTAGTTGATGAAAAGGACCTGCGTGAAACCTACCTCTATGCTTTTCACGCTTTGGTTACCAATGGTAAGGTAGAATCAGTGATGAGCGCTTATAACAGGGTAAACGGTACGCCAAATTCAATAAATAAATATTTGCTGACGGATATTTTACGGAAGGAGTGGGGTTTTAAAGGCCATGTGGTAACGGATTGCGGTGCACTGGACGATGTTTTTTTAAGCCATAAATCATTGCCCGGCCCGGTGGAAACTGCCGCGGCAGCCATTAAAGCGGGCGTCGATCTGGATTGCTCCAGCATTTTACAGGAGGATGCCATAAAAGCAGTACAGCAGGGGCTGTTAACCGAAAAGGAAATTGATGGCGCGCTGTCCACACTTTTTCGCACTGAATTCAGGCTTGGCTTTTATGATGACCCTGTATTGGTGCCTTTCCGTAGTTATGGTGCGGATAGTGTTAACAACCCTTCACACGTTGCGCTTGCCCGCAAAGCAGCGCAGCAAAGTATGGTGCTGCTAAAAAACGACCATAATATTTTGCCGCTTAAAAAAAGCAATATTTCCAGTATGATGGTGATCGGGCCGGGGGCAGCCTCATTTAATGTGATGATCGGGAATTATTATGGCAGCAGTAGGAGGGTTGTGAATTTTGCCGAAGGCATTACAGCTGCTGCGGGTCCGGGTACAAGGGTTGAGTACGACCAGGGTTGTGATTTTAAAGATACCACCCATTTTGGCGGTACCTGGGCGGCAGGCAATACCGATGTCACCATAGCAGTGATAGGCTTATCTCCTGTTTTGGAAGGTGAAGCCGGCGATGCGTTTTTATCTGAAGGTGGCGGAGATAAAAGAGATTTAAGCCTCCCGAAAAGTGAGATTGCTTTTATGAAAGCATTACGGAACGCTGTTCAGCATAAACCTATCATTGCTGTTATTACATCGGGAAGTGATGTGGACATAGATGCCATTGCACCTTACGCCGATGCAATTATTTTAGCCTGGTACCCCGGCGAACAGGGCGGCAACGCCCTAGCGGATATTGTATTCGGCGATCTTTCTCCTTCTGGCCATTTACCTGTTACTTTTTATAAGTCGGTAAGCAACCTGCCTGATTTCTCAGATTACAATATGAAGGGCCGCACTTACCGTTACTACGACGGCCCGGTACAATACCCCTTTGGTTTTGGGTTGAGCTATACTTCGTTTAATTATGAGCTACAGGATAAGCCTAAAAACAAATACAAAACAACTGATACGATAAGCGTAAGCCTGAAAGTAAAAAATACCGGGGCGATGGATGCCGATGAGGTAGTGCAGGCCTATATTGAATACCCGCAAATTGACCGTATGCCTGTAAAAGAGTTGAAAAGTTTTAAACGGGTATCGGTAGCGAAGGGCGGCGCACAATCCGTCGTCCTGAAAATTCCGGTAAAGGAATTGCAGAAATGGGATATGTCAAGCCATCAATGGAAAGTTTATCCCGGGGAATATAAGTTGATATTGGGCGATAATTCAAAGGATGAAAAGGTGGAAATTACGTTCAGCGTAGAGCTTTTCCGATAATTTTAATATTTTAAATAAAATGATTGATTTTATTTAAAAACACTATCGAAAATTAAATATTTGTCAAAGAAAACTACTTTTTGTTAGATAAAAAGTAAAAATATTTGGAGTTGTAATAATTTTTTGTAATTTTAAACCAACAATTCGGAGTTAAAATAAATTTCTGCCATTTAATTTAAACATCTACGATTATGAACCACAAATTAATAGTTGAACTGATAGCTACTTTAAAAAGTCTGATCTTAAAACAGGATAAGAAACTTGTGCCTGTTAAAGTTTATGCTGTGAACAATAGCAAAAGGTTTTCTGCCCGGCTTAAATAAGTTTTTTTTCGTCGCCCTGTTTATTGCTATACGGTTTCTGACAATTCAAATTGCGTCTTAATATTAGCCCATATTTCGTCTAAAATAGTTGCTGGTGGGCGGTTGCCGTCTGTAATAAATACTTTTTCCACCGATTCGAGTTTCTCCATAACCTCAAAATATTTTTCCCTTACATTTTGAAGGTTTTCCAGGGTTTCATATAATTCTATCGAAGTTCTGCCCCGGTTCAGGCGTTCTATGCTCAGTTCCGGCGATATGTCGATATAAATATTCAGATCAGGCCGCAGGAGGTTTGCGCTCAATGAGTTTGCGTTTATCACCCAATCAAGGTCCATGTGGGTGCTCTGGTAGGCATAAGATGAAAAGTAATAACGGTCAGTAATTACCGTATAACCCTCCTCCAGTTTTTTGATGATGCCATTTGTTTTATTCAGCAGATGGTCGAGCCTGTCGGCGACAAAAAGGCCGGCAATGGTGCGGTGGTCGGCCTCCATTTTATGGGTAAAAATATCACGGATGATCTTTCCTATCGGGCTGTCAGTCGGTTCGCAGGTGGTGTAAACTTTATGCCCGGCCTGTTCAAGTTTTTCGGTTAATAGCTTTACCTGGGTGCTTTTCCCGCTGCCGTCGATGCCTTCAAGGGCGATAAATAAGTTTTTCTTCATCAATTACCGATACCAAATATATCTTCGCCCAAATATACGCGAAGAAGTTAGAAGTGTTAACACTACGCCAAAGGGAAATCGCTTTTAAATAATTAAAGCTTAGGATAACCTACGGGGCATTCGCTTTTTAAACGCGATTTCCCTGCACTACGCCAAATTCCTGCCTGCATTTACAATACCGTAAACTGTCCTTATTACCAGCTTATTATAAATTTTTATCAGTTCTTCATCCTTGCAATGATTAAGGCGCTGCAATGCATAATGCTGAACGATAACCAGCGGCAATACAATTTTTTCGCGGATAGCGATAGAACGGCGCTCAACCGGGTATTCGCCCATCAATACTTTAGCGCCTGTTAATTCAAGCAGCAAGGCTTTGGTGAGTTCAAATTCATCCTTCAGCATTTTCCAGAACTGACCAAACTTTTTGTCTTTTTCGAGGTAGGCTGTAACCCTGAAATCCGATTTGGTCATCGACATCACGCAGTTATCAACCATGGTTTTAAAGAAACCCGATGAATCGTACAGTTCTTTTATTTCGTCCCAGTTGCCATTTTGCTTCATTTTATTTAAAGCGGTACCTACGCCGTAAAAACCAGGTATGCTTTGCTTTAACTGGCTCCATGAGGTCACAAAGCTGATGGCACGCAGGTCTTCCAGTTTCATAGAGGCGTCTGAATTACGTTTGGTTGGCCTGCTGCTGATGTTGATATGTGAAAGCAATTTTAAAGGGCTGAATTTTTCAAGATACTCCACAAATAAGGGATGCAGGCGAAGTTCTAAAAATGACTTGTAACTTTCATCGGCCATAGCTGAGATCAGTTCTTTAGACCGGGGGCTTAGAAGATCACTTTGGTTCGGCTGCAAAGCGGATATAATACCCGCATTGATCAGTTGCTCCATATTAAACCTTGCAGTTTCAACAGAGCCGTATTGCGAACTCACGGTTTGTCCCTGTATGGTTAGCTGGATATGTTCATTTGCAATTTCTTCGCCCATAGAGGCATAAAAACGGTGTGTTTTGCCGCCCCCGCGTGCCGGCGGCCCGCCGCGTCCATCGAAGAAAGCAAGGCTGACGCCATATTTACGGGCCATGGCGGTAAGTTCAACCTTGGCTTTATAAATCGACCAGTTGGCCATTAAATAGCCGCCATCCTTGGTGCTGTCGGAGAAGCCAAGCATAACGGTTTGCAGATTGCCCCGTTTTTGTAAATGTTCTTTATAAAAGGGATGGGTATATAATTGTTCCATCACCAGCGCCGCACTTTTCAGGTCGTTAACCGTTTCAAACAGCGGCATAAAATCAACGCTAAGGCTTTCTTTTTCCCATCCGCTCCATAAAAACAAATTGATGAGCTGTAATATATCCGATGCCCGCTGGCAATTACTTATAATGAAGCGCTGGCAGGCCTTTTCACCATTTGTAAACTGAATATGTTTCATCAGCCTGATGGTATGAAGGGTATCTTTGGTCATGCTGTCAGCATCCGCCGGGCAATGAAGATCAGCCTCGTTAAAAGTAATGCTTGCTAATTTGCCAGCCTCATCAAGGTCTTCATATCCGTTTACAATGCCGGTTTCAATACCGGGCTGTTCAGTACTGTAAGTAAATACTTTACGTAAAATGCGGCTGTCCTGCCTTATATCAAGGGTGGCAAAGTAACAACCAAACAGGCGTACTTTTTTTATGAGGTCATCAACCAGGTTAACAAACAGGCTGTTGTGTTCAATTACAAGGGTTTGTTTAATTGATTGCAGCAGGTCAAGCAATTCTGCCTGTAGATCCGCAGGTTCTTTTACCTGGAAATAGGCATTGTTGTAGATCAGCTTTTCGAGGGTTGCCATTGACTTTCCAACCCCCCTGAAAGTAATACGCCGTTTTAAAACCCTGAAATCGCGGTAATAACACCTGAAAACGCGTTGCCGCAAAAAACTTGCTACGGATCGTGTAGTTTCGGTGGTTACATTCGGGTTACCGTCCCTGTCGCCGCCGGGCCAGAAACCCAATTCCATTACCTGGTTTGCACGGTCAACGTTTAAATCAAATTCTTCCTCCAGTTTCGACTGGATGCCGGAAACTGCATGATAAAATATATTTTCGAGGAACCAGGCCAGGCTTACGGCCTCATCAACAGGCGTCGGCGATGTTTTATTAAAGAATGGTGTTTTTCCCAATTGCTGCAATAAAACATCGATGGTATTTATATCATTGGTTTTTAAAGCTTCTATCAGGTCTGTCATTATGCCCAGTATGGTTCCCGGATAAAATTGGGTTGGGTGTGCGGTAAGTACAAGCCTTAAAGAAAAGTCATTCAGCTTTTGGCTGATAGCGTCACGCGACTGCTCGCTTACCGATGCCTGCTGCAGTAAACTTTGCAGGGTCCCGCTTTCATCGGCCCGACCTATTTTATTAAAGGAGGAATCCTCTATCGCATCAAATAGTACCACCTGCCGCTCAATGTATTGTATAAAGCGGAACATGCGGTTAATTTGCTCCCGGTGGTCGATATCAGGGACATATTTCTTAAAAAATGACTCAATTACGGCAGTTGGCGATACTTGCATTGTCGCTTCCTTTTCGCAATGGGAGCTAAAAAACGGTAATAAAATACCGGTATCTTTCACCTGGTAAAAGGGGAGTGTTTGAAACAAACTGTTATACAACTCAAAACGGGTTACAACTTCGTTATTAAAAGCGGTTTCTCTTTGACTGAGTTTTAACGTTGAGGGCATATAGGCTTAATTGGGTGTAAAAATTATTTATTGGTAACCGGTTATCTGCTAATTGGTATCGGGTCATTAAAAAACACCATTGAATGATGAATCAAAATTTCAAAGGATAAAGTTAGATAAAAATGAGTAATTAATAACACTTATCTGTTATTAATGTAAATTTTATTAAAAAAAGGCAATAATATTTAATTTTTGTAAATTAGCGGCATGTTTTCCGCATTTAAAAAACATTTATGAAAACATCATGTTTGCCGGTTAAGGCAAAAAGAGATTAAAAAAATTGCCCGTCCTTCAACCTGTTAACCATCATGGAAAAAATAGTTAATCCGATGAAAATAAATACCAGGGAAATAAAGAGCTTTTTTTACAGCCAGTATTTTTCGGACGGCTTGCGCATGTCGCTCGGAATACTTTTACCTTCCATTATACTCATTCAATTTAATCACTTTGATCTTGGGCTTACCATGTCATTAGGTGCGTTATGTATTTGTTCTATTGATAACCCCGGGCCTGTTTTTCACAAACGCAACGCCATGGCTGTGGGGCTTGTATGTTTGTTTGTTGTTGCGGTTATAACCAGTTTCGCACGTCTCAATGTATTTACCCTTGGGCTCGAAATTACGTTGCTTTGCTTCCTGTTCTCCATGTTCACGGTGTACGGTAACCGGGCGGCGTCAGTAGGTACCTCCGCCTTGCTGGTGATGATATTCATGATGGATAAGGCACTAAAACCATCAGAGGTGCTTGGTTTCAGCGGCATTATTACGGCCGGTGGCTTATGGTATCTGTTATTCAGCATACTCTTTCTGGGGGTAAGGCCATTTCGGACTGCGCAGCAAACCTTAGGTGAGAATATTGCCGACATCGCCGCCTTTTTAAGGATAAAGGCTGATTTTTATTTGCCCGAAAAGGATATTGATGAAAATTACCGCAAACTGGTGTCGCAGCAAATAAAGGTTAGCCAGCACCAGGATGCAGTAAGGGAGATCCTCTTTAAAAGCAGGATCATGGTGAAAGAATCAACAAGCGCCGGCCGCATATTGGTGCTCACCTTTGTTGACCTGGTGGATATGTTTGAGCAGATAATGGCAACCCATTATGAATATGCGCAAATAAGGGAGAAATTTGGAGCGACCGGGATATTAAACGAAATAGCCGATACCCTGCAGGGTATGGCTGATGAAATGGATAATATCGCCTTTATGGTATTATCGAATACCAGAAGCACGAGGAAACGTTTTTTTAATACCGGGTTAGAACAACTAAAAGCACGGATTGATGAAATAGGTTTAAATGACAGGGGCGCAAGTAACCTGGCCCTGAAAAAGGTATTAATTAACCTGCGCGATTTAAACCAGCGGATAACCAGTATATACAACTATTACAACTCAAAATCATCGGATACCCTGCTTGAAAACACAACGGATATGGAATATTCAAAGTTTGTAACGCATCAGGATTATGCGCCGCATGTGTTTTTTGATAACTTATCTTTTGATTCGGCAACATTTAAACATGCTATAAGGGTTGCATTGGTTTGTTTAATTGGTTTTATAGCGGGAAAAAGTATTGCACTTGGGCATCATAGTTACTGGATTTTACTCACCATTATTGTGATTTTAAAACCGGGGTTCAGCTTATCAAAACAACGGAACTATCAGCGGCTTACCGGCACCATTGCAGGCGGTGTTATAGGGATATTGTTCCTGTTGTTTATACCCGAAAAATCAGTGCAATTTGTTTTCCTGATTGTGCTGATGTTAGGTACCTACAGCTTCCTGAGGTTAAATTATGTGGTAAGCGTTATTTTTATGACGCCTTATGTACTTATTCTATTTAACCTGTTAGGGGTAGGGCGTTTGGTAAATGAACGTATTATTGATACTTTGATAGGGTCGGGTATAGCTTTTGCAGCCAGCTATCTTATTTTTCCAAGCTGGGAATTTGAGAAGGTCCAGCATAACCTGCGGCAGGTTATCTATGCAAATGCAAAATACCTGCTTAAGATTGCGGAAAGTGTTTCCGGTAAAGAGATTGAAACCGTTGAGTATAAGCTTGCCCGTAAAGATGTATTTGTAAAATCAGCCAATTTATCGGCAGCCTTTGAGCGAATGACCTCTGAACCAAAAAGCAAGCAGAAAAACATAAAAGAGGTGCATAAATTTGTGGTGCTTAACCATATTTTATCTTCTTATATAGCCACTATTGCTTCGGGCATCGCGGCAAAGCGCATCCATAAAACCAGCGCCGAAAATCTGAAATTGCTGAAACGCAGCATCGCGATGCTTAATGATTGTAATAAAAAGCTGGATGGTAAAGTTGTTGACCTGAATTCCGTAAAAACCCTGACTTTAAATACCGGTGAACCAGCCCCCTTATCAGCCGACGATCTTTTGCTTAACGAGCAACTGGGTTTTATTAATAAGATAAGTACGGATATCAGCAGGGTGACGGAGCATATTATTGGAGGGGATGCATAGTCTGAAGTCGAAAGTCTCAAGTCCTAAGTAAAGAAAAAGACAAAATTCGACTTGAGACTAAAGACTTGTGACTTGACTTTGATATTTTTGTTTTTCGGACTAAAAAAATCTTTCCCTGTAACAAAACGTCATTCACTATAGTCAAACGAAGAAAAATATGGAGCCATTAATAACGCTTAATGATATCGGACGTAAATATGTGATCGGCAGTGAAATTATTCACGCGTTGAAGTCTGTGACGTTAACTATCAATAAAGGCGAATTTGTGGCGCTGATGGGGCCATCGGGTTCGGGTAAATCAACCCTGATGAATATTTTGGGCTGCCTGGATACGCCCACCAAAGGCGAATATATTTTAAATGGCATTAACGTAAGCCACATGACGGATAACGAACTTGCCGAAGTCAGAAACAAAGAGATCGGTTTTGTATTCCAAACCTTTAACCTGCTGCCCCGTAATACTGCCCTTGATAATGTGGCCCTGCCGCTGGTTTATGCCGGCATTAATAAAGCGAACCGGCAGGCCCGTGCAAAACAAACCCTCGAAAACGTTGGCTTAGGCAACCGGATAGACCATAAACCCAATGAGCTTTCGGGCGGACAACGCCAGCGTGTAGCTGTGGCCCGGGCGCTGATCAATAACCCGTCAATCATATTGGCGGATGAGCCGACAGGTAATCTGGATACCAAAACCTCCATCGAAATAATGGGGCTGATTGAAGATATCCACGCCAAAGGCAATACAATCATATTAGTAACCCATGAAGAAGACATCGCCAAGCATGCTCACCGCATTGTACGTATGCGCGATGGTTTGATCGAAAACGACTTTGCCAATCCCAATATTCATAAGGTTGAAAGGCACGGTGCGGTGGTGTAGCTGTCTGAACCGTTGTTTTTTTTGATTTTATTGATGGCGCTGACCTTCTTTAACACATCGAAGCCACCCTTGCCACAAATTCCGCCAAATAAACAGCTTTCTCAGGCGATATGGGTTGCTGGGTACCTATAATAAGCGTATGCTCAACAATCTCAATCACAAAATCTTCATGCCTGATGTCCATTACCGCATTCCTGAAATTTCGGTCAATAGCCGAAGCCGCTTTATCGCGGTCGTTCACCAAAACATAAAAGGTGTCGCTGAAGGCTTTGTCCTCTTCAAAATCTAACTCTACCGGGTGTATCAGTTCTATAATTTTGTCGGTAAGGGTTTCCCGCCTGATCAAAACACGCCCAAAATCATGTTTTAGATAGGCCAGCGCCCAGGTTTGGTATTCATAATTATCAAAAATACCGCCTCCCTTGGGGGCTATGGTTCTTGTTTTGGTTTCAATAAATAAAATATAGCTGTCGTTATTGAAATGCTTTATCACAAAAGAACCTTTCAGGTCAATACCAAAATAGTTTCTGAATACTTCCAACTGTTGTAAGTGGAAATCAATATGCCCGGTAAATTCAACCTGAAATTTTGTTTTAAGCACTTTATAGGTATCGTTCAATCGGTCTATATCCCAGGAACAGAGGCCAATGGTATTAAAAGGGTAATTATCCATAAATTCCTAAAAATACTTATTACCGGGCAAATAGCAAATAATAATATGGTTTCATGGTTGCAGCACAACCGACATTTTTTATTATTCGGTCAAGCAACCATAAACGTTTGCTATTAAGATTTAAAAATGTTATTTTTGATTTTATAAGAAAGTAATTATGGTTATTGAGCGTTTAAATCAGGATATCATTATCAGGCCAACTACCGGAATTAATATGGTTGCTGTTCAAAAAGTTATTGATTATATTAACGTCCTTGAAATAGCAGCCCAAAATAAGGGAACAGAGGAGCAAGCAGGGGAACTTGCAAAGGAAGTTGATGCCAATTGGTGGAAAGAAAATAAACACAGATTTCTACCATGATTATTATTGTTGACAGCAATATCCTATTTAGTGCTTGTATTTCTCCAAATAGTAAAATTTCAGAAATCCTATTTAGCCCTTTACCACATATACAGCGCATAAGTTGTTATTATGCAATTGCCGAACTATTTAAACACCAGAAAAGGATTATTAAATTGTCCAAACTTTCTCCGGATAAACTGAATCTTCTTTTTTATGCAATGCTTAGGCAAGTCGAGTTTCTCAATGAAAATATGATTGATGCAAAAAACTGGCGTGAAGCTGATGCATTGACATCTGGGGTCGATAGCAACGATATTAGTTTTGTAGCATTAGCATTACAAAAAAATGGCTGTTTATGGACTGGAGATAAGAAGCTTACTGAGCATTTAAGGAAAAACAATTTTAACGAGGTAATTAATACAACAGACTTGTATAACTTGCTTGAAATAGGATGAAGACTTTTTTAGGCCTATTTAATTCCAATAAAATCCAAAATCAATACGCCTTCATTTTCCCGCAGGAGCAGGTGCAGTTTGGATCGCTGACCCCAAGCTTATTTAAAAAGTAACGGTAAAAACCAATACGGTCATTCATGCTGAATATGTTTTCGCCTTTGCCGCATTCTACGCTGCCGTTAATAATGTTGATGGTCATGCCAAAGCCGGGGCTGCGGCCTGCGGCTTTATCGGCAGCATTGGGCTGCCATTTGCCAATCATTACATCATGCGCCGATGGTTTCAGGGTTTGCGGGGTCATCCAAAAATAAATGGCTGTTTTAAAAGCGACAACCGGGTCGGTTTCCACCAGTTCAGGGGTGTTTAACAGTACGCTTTTGTTTCCAAAAATACAATCCGAGGCATAGCCATAATTGCCGTTATAGCTCAGCTGCATCGGCCCGCGGCCATAATATTTTTTACCTTTAACGGCGGGGTAGGTGTAATTATCAGCAGTATAGGGCAGGGATATGTTGTTTTCATGGATAAACATCAGCCCGTCATTGTATTTTCCGTCCTCGCCATGCCTGGTTTCGTGCGCAATTTGTGCGAAAAAGGCTGCCAGTTCTTTTTTGTTGGTTTGCGGGTCTTTTTCGGTGCAAAAATTGCCGTAATCTATAAAATAGGTGCTGTCGGGTTTCTTTTTGGCCCATTCTTCATTCCAGTCTCCATCCTGGCGTATGATGGCTGATTTTCCGTTGCTTTTGTTGGTCCGCGTAAACTGGTAAACCGATACAGCCCGTTTTACTACTTTAACTTTTACCAGCCCCAGCTCTCCGGCTGCTTTTATAAATGAGGCATAAGTGTAAAATTTATTGCGCATGGGGAACAGCGCATTAAATTGTTTTTCGCTTAAAATGGCTGCCAAACTTGTTTTATGGACAGGGGCATTGCTATGGCCACAAGTGTTATTAAAATTTAAAAATAATAGTAAAACAATGAATTTCATGTATTTCGGATTTGGTTAAATAACGTTCAAAGCAGTATTGTGTTTTATGATAAGATAAATCTGCAGCCTTTTGAACGATTTTTCCGGCAAATCTAAACTGAAATACAGAACCAAAATCATAAATTCGAAAAAATTGTAAGAACCATGATTTGCCTGTTATAAGGGTTTCATGATTTTTAGCAAATAAATCCGAAATACAATGAAAATTTACACCAAAACCGGCGATAAGGGTTTTACCTCATTAATTGGCGGTACCCGCGTAGCCAAGCATCATATCCGTATAGAAAGTTACGGCACGGTTGATGAACTTAATTCTTATGTGGGACTGATCATCGACCAGGATATTGCGGTCTACGATAAAGAAATAATGAAGCAGATACAGGACAGGCTGTTTACAATTGGTTCGTCACTGGCATCAGATCCGGAAAAATCAAAAATGATTATCCCGGATCTGCATTTGGCTGATATCGAATTGCTTGAAAAGGAAATGGATTCGATGAACTTAGATTTGCCAGAATTAAGACATTTTATTTTACCCGGAGGAAATAATGCCATTTCATTTTGCCATATTGCAAGGTGTGTATGCCGCCGGGCCGAACGGGTTGTTATTCATCTTGCTGAAGAAAGTATGGTTGACGAAAAAGTGATAATTTATTTAAACAGGCTGAGCGATTACCTGTTTACGTTGGCAAGGAAGATTGCAAACGACAATAAAATACCTGAAAATCAATGGATACCGCGTGTTTAACAATTTGAAAAAATTATTGATAATCAAATTAAAAATGTTATACTTTTGCGAAAAAGTAAATTTATCCGAAAAAATTATAAATAAGAAAATATGTATTGGACACTTGAACTCGCATCGCACCTTGAAGATGCACCCTGGCCCGCAACAAAAGACGAACTGATTGACTATGCTATCCGTTCAGGAGCGCCTGTTGAGGTTATTGAAAACTTACAGGCATTAGAAGACGATGGTGAGCCATACGAAAACATTGAAGAAATATGGCCCGATTATCCGACCAAAGACGACTTCTTTTTTAACGAAGACGAGTATTAACGTCCCGGTTAAGTAATAAAAAAACCTTGCTTTGGCAGGGTTTTTTTATTGGTAAAACTTTTTGTGATGGTTTTGGTTATTTAAAGCAGTATAAACTAAAACTTTATAAAAATGAGAAGCATATTGTATTTAATCGCCGTTATCCTTGTAATAGGATGGATATTAGGATTTTTCGTGTACCCGGTAGGCGGTGGGCTTATCCATGTTCTTTTAGTGATTGCGATTATCGCTTTGCTGTTAGGCGTGATCAGAAGGGCCTAAACTTTTCGGTTCATAGTTCATGGATGATGGTTCATAGCAAGCATTTCTACTATCAACCATGAACTATGATCCATGAACCATTAGCATTTCTGCAATCGCAATATCTTCGGGGAAAGTGATTTTTATATTCCGGTAGCTGCCCTCAATCAGGTGTATAGTGTCGCCGGTTTGTTCAACAATGCTTGCATCGTCTGTGAATTTCGCGCTGAAAGGTTGCTGGTAAGCTTTTTTTATTTGTGCTGATTGAAATGTCTGCGGGGTTTGGATCAGCCAGATCTCATCCCGCATTAAGCTTTTTGTTCCGCCATTTGCTGCCTGCCTTACGGAATCACGGCTTTTAACGGCTGTGACGGCATTTCCATGCGCTGCCGCATGTTTGTACGATTCATCGATAATAAGACCGCTGGTTAAAGGCCTGACGGCATCCTGAACAGCGATCAGTACATCAGCAGCATCCGGAATCTGATCCAGTCCGTTTTTTACAGAGTGAAACCGTGTTTCACCGCCATTTACTAATTGGTGGACTATATTAAAATCATGTATTTTGCAAAGCTCTTCCCAATAAGCATGAAAATCAGGGTGTAGCACAACGATTATTTGGGGCTTTGATTCCGAATGATGGAAAGCCTCAATAGTATGCATTAAAACAGGCCGCCCGTTAAGCAATAAAAATTGTTTGGGCACCGCCGACAGCATCCGGATACCGGAGCCCCCGGCAACTATGATGGCGTAATTTTTCGATAAGAGATTAGAGGTTAGTGATTGGAGATTAGAACGGTTCATTAATCAGAATAACAAACAAGTTGTAAATTTAATACTATTTTAAAGCCATCAGGACAATCAGATTTCCTAATCTCCAACCACCGATCTCTAACCTCTCTAAATAATCAGCATCGCATCGCCATAACTGTAAAAGCGGTATTTTTCTTTTACTGCTACTTCGTAGGCATTCATTACATTTTCATATCCGCCAAAAGCGCTTACCATCATCAGCAAGGTTGATTCGGGCATGTGAAAGTTGGTAACCATGGTATTGGCAATGCTGAATTCGTATGGCGGGAAAATGAATTTGCTGGTCCAGTCGTTAGCAGGTTTTAGCGTTTTGTTAGCTGATACCGCCGATTCGATGGCCCGCATAGATGTAGTACCCACGGCGCATATCCTTTTTTTAAGTTCAATAGCCCTGTTTACAATATTTGCCTGCTTCTCTTCAATAATAAACTGCTCCGAATCCATTTTGTGCTTGGTAAGGTCTTCCACCTCAACCGGACGGAAAGTACCCAGGCCAACGTGCAGGGTAACCTCGGCAAATTCAACACCTTTAAGTTCAAGGCGTTTCATTAGCTCACGGCTAAAATGCAAACCCGCAGTAGGTGCGGCAACCGCGCCTTCATGCTTGGCGAAAATGGTTTGATAACGCTCTTTATCTTCGGCGGTAGCTTTGCGTTTTATATACTTTGGCAGCGGAGTTTCGCCAAGTATTTCCACATTGCGGCGGAATTCTTCATCCGTTCCATCAAATAAAAACCGGATAGTACGGCCGCGGGAGGTCGTATTATCAACAACTTCGGCAATTAAAAGGTCATCATCGCCGAAATATAATTTATTTCCAACGCGGATCTTACGTGCAGGGTCAACTAAAACATCCCATAAACGCAGTTCTTTATTTAATTCCCGCAGTAAAAAAACTTCAATGGTAGCGCCTGTTTTTTCCTTGTTGCCGTACATACGTGCCGGGAACACTTTAGTATTATTCAGGATCATAACATCCTTATCATCAAAATAATCCAAAATGTCTTTGAATATTTTGTGCTCAATTTTACCTGAATCGCGGTGAAGTACCATTAATCGCGATTCATCACGGGTGCTTGCGGGCGTATGGGCAATTAATGAGTCGGGCAGGTTGAATTTGAACTGGGATAATTTCATGCTGTAAGATATGAATTTTCAAGGGCGCAAATGTAAAGATTATTTTTCGATTTCACCGATTGATTATGTTGATTTCACCGATATTATTTATTGGATTACATTGATTATTAAAATGATTACGCCGATTTTATTTTTTGAAACCCATCGGTTGCTAAAATGATTACAACGTTTTTTAATATTAGTTTTAAATAAAAAATAATGTAACTTAACTGCAAACCTATAGTCTAATCAAAAAAAATCAATATGATATTTTTTAAACTTTTAAGGGAGAGCTTTTTATTTGCCAATGATGCCTTAAGGCAAAATAAACTGCGTACATTTCTTTCATTGCTTGGGGTAACCATCGGCATATTTGTAATCATATTCGTTTTTTCGGCTGTTGATACCTTACGAAACAACCTGCAAAAGAGCGTAAATAAATTAGGCAGCAATAGTATTTATATTCAAAAATGGCCGTGGATGGGAGGAGGGGATGATTTCCCCTGGTGGAAATACATGCAGCGGCCCAATCCCAACCTGCGGGAATTTGCCGAACTGCAAAAGCGTTGTCAATCAGCGCTGGCCATGTCATACGAAATATATATTGATAACCGGGTGGTTAAATATAAAAGCAATACCGTTGACGGCGCCGAAATTGGCGCAACTACCCAGGACCATGATAAAACCTGGAATTTTGATTTTTCAGAAGGCAGGTATTTTACAGGTTTAGAGTCAAGGGCGGGCAGCCCGGTTACCGTTATTGGTTATGATATTGCCCAGGATTTATTTCCGACCGGCGGGGCTGTTGGCAAGCAACTAAAAATAATGGGGCGCAATGTTACCGTAATTGGCGTATTCAAAAAAGAGGGTAATGATATATTGGGGATAACCGATGACAAAGAGATCTTATTGCCCTTAAACTTCGCAAAAAACCTTGTTGACGTACAAGGTTCTAACTATGGCCCCCAAATTATAGTGCGCGGTAAAGATGGTATTACCGATGTTGAGGTTGAAAATGAGTTAAGGGGATTAATGCGTTCCATAAGGCGTTTAAGGCCGGGCGAAGATGATAGTTTTGCCTTAAATAAAACAACAATACTTTCAAATCAACTGGATGTGGTTTTTAGTGTACTACACACGGTAGGTTTAATTATCGGGCTTTTTTCTATACTTGTGGGCGGGTTTGGTATCGCCAATATCATGTTTGTTTCGGTAAAGGAACGCACCAATATCATAGGCATTCAAAAATCGCTTGGGGCAAAAAGCTATTTTATTTTACTTCAGTTCTTAATTGAGTCAATTATGCTCTGCTTAATGGGGGGCATCATAGGGCTTGGATTAGTTTATGGCATCGCCGCCGTGATAAGCGCAGCTGCGGATATTAAAATTGTGCTTGATATTAAAAACATTATTATCGGTATCGGAACCTCAGTTACCATAGGCGTAATTTCGGGTATTATACCGGCATACGCTGCCGCCCGCATGGACCCTGTGGAAGCGATCAGGTCTAATTAGTGAATTAGTGAATTAGTGAATTAGTGAATTAGTGAATTAGTGAATTAGTGAGTGGTGAGTTGTGAATGGTGAGTTGTTTGAAGGTTCTTCACTGCCCACTGCAAACTGCCTGCTACTGCCCACTGCCTGCTGTCTACACCGGTACATAATACTTTGATACTTTCTCAAACAGCACCTGGGGTACAAAGGGTTTGGTCAGGTAATCGCACATTCCGGCAGCGAAGGCTTTGTTATGGGTTTCAGGCATGGCATCTGCTGTGAGCGCGATAACGGGTATGCCGGGGTTTGTTTTCTTAATTATCCTGGTGGCTTCAAAACCGTCCATTACAGGCATTTGCAGGTCCATTATAATCAGGTCATAATTATTGTCATTGGCCATTTCAACAGCGAGGCTTCCGCTGATTGCCTCATCAACTTCCACCTGCCACTTTTTAAGGAATTTTGATGCGATAAGTAAATTCATTTTATTGTCATCAACAAGCAGCACGCGCATGCCCTGCAGGTCTGTTGTTGCGCTGCCGGTTAAAGCAGGTGAAAGTCCATTGTCTTTTTGGGGCTCATGTTTGGCAATGTTAAACACGATTGAAAAGGCAAATGCGGTTCCTTTACCCGGCTCGCTGACAACCGAAATTTTACCTTTATGAAGCTCAACCAGTCGTTTTGTAATTGCAAGGCCCAGCCCCGTGCCACCGTAATCATTGTCTGTAGTTTGCGATTCCTGTTCAAAGGGATCGAATATTATAGCCAGGTTTTCGGCGGCAATACCTATTCCGGTATCTGCAACGGTGAACTTAATTGCCACACTTGTAGTATGTAAGGCTTCTTTCTCCAGCCTCAACGTTACCTTGCCCTTGTGTGTAAATTTAACTGCATTACTCAGCAGGTTGTTTAATACCTGACCCAGGCGGATTTGATCACCCATTAAATATCCCGGAATAGTTTCATCAATAAGCAATTCAACCTCCAGCCCTTTTTCTGAGGCCTTTGCATAAAAAGATTGTTTTATCTTTTGGGCCAGATGAAAAACATTGAAAGGTATTTTATTAAGTTCCAATTTACCGGCTTCTATTTTATTATAGTCTAAAATATCATTTATAATGGCCAGCAAGTTTTCCCCCGAAAATTTAAGGGTGTTCAGATATTCCATCTGTTCGGGTTTGGGGTCTTCGCTTAACAGTAAGTTTGTTGTGCCGATAACGGCATTCATCGGAGTCCGGATCTCATGGCTCATAATCGACAAGAACTCAGATTTAAAGTGCGAAGATTTTTCGGCCTGCTCTTTTGCTGATATTAACTGCCGGGTTGCCATTTCCCGGTCGGTTATATCCTCGCCAATACCGGTAACTTCTTTGATCTTGCCGTTCTCATCATAACTTATGGTGTTTTGCCAGCTGATAATGCGCCGGTCACCATTTCGGCATATCACTGTATTAACGTTTTGCGGTTTAAAAGAATCGCTCTCAAATAGTTCTGATGTATTGCCCCTTAAGTTTTCAGGTACAAATTTTTCAGCCCAGTTTAAACCCAATATTTCCTGTTGGTCATAGCCAAGTAAACCGGCCATATACTTATTGCAGAAAATAATGTTGTAGTTACTATCCACCGATACTGCCGGCATTTTAATGGTTTCCAATATCAGCTGATATTTATTTTCTGTTCTCCGGTATTCGATTTCGGCTTGCTTGCGTTCGGTTACGTCCTGTAAAGTGCCGATAATTTTACGTACGGTCCCATCATCACGCCGCATTAGTTTTCCGATGATAATACTCAGGTATTTAACATTCCCTTTAGGCGTAATCACGCGGTATTCATATGAACTGTGCCTGATGTTTGCAATATCTTTTAAATGTTCCTTTAGTATCGACCGGTCATTCGGGTGAACATACCTTGCCAGTAATTTAATAAAATTGCCTTCAGAGGCTTCCCCCGGGTCAATTTCGTAAATGTTATTTATTTCATCAGACCAGGTGGCCCTGTTTAAAGTGAGGTCCCATGTCCAGTTGCCTATTTTGGCGATGGTTTGGGCCTCCATTAATTCTGCCTGGCGTATTTTGATGATCTTTTCGGATAGTTTGCTTTCCGTTATGTCCTGCAGTACGCCAAAACTGCGCTTAGGCCTGCCGTTCTCATCTCTCACCAGTTCGCCTTTTGACGCCCTGAAATACTTTAAATTGCCTGCAGGGGTAATTAGTTTATACTCAAATTGATTGTCGTTGGCTTCCTGTATTGTCGAAAAATATTTATAGGCATTGTCCCTGTCATCCGGATGGATAAGGCTTATATAATAACTGTATTTGCTGATGCCTTCGGGAATGTTTTCAATTTCCAGTATGTTATACAAACTTTTTGACCAATAGGTTTCTTTTGTATAATGGTCATACCACCAATTACCTATTTTGGTAATTACCTGGGCTTCAAGTAACAATGCTTCGTTTTTCTTTAAAGCATTCGCATACTTTTTTTGTTCGGATATATCAGTGACCGATGCCGAAATGTGTGCAGTGTAGTTTCCGTCACGGTCATACACAGGCGAAATTTTTGCTAAAAACCAATGGTCAATATCAAAATCAGAAAGATATTCAATTGAAGTTGGCTGTCTGTATTTTATAACATAATCCAGCGCGGCGTCAAATTTTACAGCTTTATCGGGGCCTAAAACATCCGCTAACCTTTTACCCACGTATGTTTTCGGATCAATTGCCCTTCCCTCAATTTGGCTGAACCAGGTGTTAAGGCAAATCTTATTTTCATCAAACTCAAAAATAATATCGTTCAGCGAGTTGATCAGTGAATTCAGGTTTTTACGTTTTTCGCGCAACTGTTCGTCATTGACCATCAGGCTTTGGTTAAGCGCAATAACATGGTTTACCGATTTTTTAAACCTGAGCTTTTGTACCATCATCACTAAAAATGATACGTATGCAATAAATGTGAATATTAGCAGTAAAGCCACCAATATCGTTATTGATATATATAATTTAGGGGCAGTGATATATGCGATAACAGTAGCCGTTAAATTAAGCAGGCAGATGGCCACAAACTCCCATCGTTTTTTACAAAACAAGGTTAATGCTATAAAAATAGTGACCGAACTAAACAGATAGACATGCCCAAATCCGTTTTTGCTGAGCAATAAGCAATTATTAATAGCCAAAAATGCTATAATGTTAATATACTGGCTTGCTGTATAGTGAAATTTAGTGGGACAAAATGAAAAATAAAAAGCGATTAAACAAAAAGCGCTGTTAACCAGCCGCAGCCATATAGGATCATACGAATTATAATAACAAAGGTAATGCAATGCCGGGCTTGCAATAAACAAACCAACCAGCAACAATTGATAAATGGTGTTATCGTTTTGGATAAGTAATAAGAGCTTGCTTTTAAACGACATCCTTTTTTTAAATTTTTGCAACAGATTATACCAGTAAATATGGTTTTTTTAATAAATTTTGGTGAAATAAACGTCCCGGAAATATCCGCGACAAACAATAATTAACAAATCACATCCACAACTTTAATCCGGTAAAAATCCACAAAATTAATTCAGTGAACTACCTGCAAAAATATCTATCACCTTTTGCCTGACTGTAAACAGAAAACTATATGAAATTTTTACAAATTCTCAGTTATCATAACAGGCATTAATACGCAGATTTATTTACATTTGTTGCAAATAAAAAATATTCCGATGTCCGAAACTGCACAGCTAAAAATTGGCGATAAAACTTACAATCTTCCGGTAATTGAGGGAACAGAAGGTGAAAAAGCAATAGATGTTACAAAATTGCGTGATTTAACCGGTTATGTAACCCTTGATATTGGTTACAAAAACACCGGTGCAACTAAAAGCGCCATCACTTTTTTAGATGGTGAGCTTGGCATACTTAAATACCGCGGTTACCCGATAGAACAGCTGGCCGAAAAATCGAGCTTTATTGAAGTATCCTATTTGCTGATCCACGGTGAGCTGCCTACAGAAGCCCAATTAAAGAATTTTCAGTATGAAATAAGCCGACATACCCTTGTACATGAGGATATGAAAAAGTTTTTTGACGGCTTTCCGTCAAAAGCACATCCTATGGGCCAGTTGTCTTCACTGGTTTGCGCCTTATCGGCATTTTACCCCGAGTCGTTAAAACCAAATCAAACTGATGCAGAGCTTCATTTAAGCATTATAAAAATGCTGGCTAAAATGGCTACGGTTGTTTCGTGGATCTATAAAAAATCATTGGGACATCCTTACATCTATCCGCAAAACAAATATGATTTTGTCACCAATTTTCTGCACATGACCTTTGGGCAACGCACCGAGGAAATTGAAATGGATCCCGTTATCGTAAGCGCGATGAATACCCTGCTGATACTGCATGCCGATCACGAGCAAAACTGTTCTACCTCAACGGTGCGTATTGTTGGTTCGTCCGAGTCGAATATTTACGCTTCAGTTTCCGCCGGTATATCAGCCTTATGGGGCCCATTACATGGCGGCGCCAACCAGGCTGTTATTGAAATGCTCGAAAAAATTAAGGAAGACGGGGGAGATACCGACAAATGGATAGCAAAAGCAAAAGATAAAAACGATCCTTTCCGCTTAATGGGATTTGGTCACCGTGTTTATAAAAACTTCGACCCGCGTGCAAAGATCATCAAAAAAGCATGTGACGATATTTTGGAAAAACTGGGCATGGACGACGAAGTACTGGAAATTGCCAAAAAACTGGAAGAGGTTGCCTTAAAGGATCCTTATTTTGTTGAGCGCAAATTATACCCCAACGTTGATTTTTATTCGGGCATTATTTACAGGGCATTGGGTTTCCCGACCGATATGTTTACCGTATTGTTCGCGCTGGGCCGCCTGCCCGGCTGGATAGCACAATGGAAAGAAATGAAAGAAAACAAAGAGCCTATCGGCCGTCCACGCCAGATCTATGTAGGCGCGACCAACCGTGACTATGTTGATATAAAGAACAGGTAGTTTTAGTCATTGGGTCATTTTTTCAAGTCTCTCCGCCAATGGGCGGAGGAGATTTAGAGGGGGGCTTGGTCATTAGGTTGTTTTTACCGGGAATGGCCATATTTTCAGAAAGTCTGCATAATCGCGTCAGATTTGTCAACTTTTAAAAAGTTGACAAATCTTAAATTTGGTAATTTAATCGGAGTAATCCTGAAATCCTTGTAATATTGTGGACGATATGTTCGGGTGTTTTGTTCACCGGTATTTTTATAATCCTGATATTTACTTTAAAACCTTTATGCAATATAAACCAGGCCGTTTTAAACATTTAAGATTGCCGAAGTGGGCAATTTAACAAAGGAGGAGAAAGCAATGTACGATTCAAATTTAAAAGCTAAATGGGATTATGAAAATTCTATAGCTTATGCAAAAGAAATCGCTGAAGAAGAAGGGCTTAAAAAAGGCATGGAAAAAGGAGAATATAAAAAAGCTTTGGATATTGCCCTTGAAATGAAAAAAGACGGACTGCCTATTGCCCAAATCTCAAAATTTACCAAACTATCCGTTCAGGAAATAGAAAAGTTGTAACCCAATATCCTTGGTCTTTCAGGTTAAGTGTACGACAGGCAGTATGCCAATACTTTCCTTCCCTGCGAAATCTGTAAAATTAGTCTGAACCATGATTGACAGGAT
>DHXR01000054.1:127973-160024 GCA_002413785.1 Mucilaginibacter sp. UBA5151 | reverse complement strand
ATTTTACTGTAAATCAAATGTTTATACCAAACTTTAACGAACTATTGTTAGTTGAACATTCTTTTATTTCGGCAAGCAGATCAAAAGCGATAGCTTATGAGTTTGGTAAAAGATGCCAGTTCAGAATATTAAGCAGAACGGGGAAAAATATAGAAGAATTTGCAAAATATGGAGTTCATCACCCCCAAAATGAAAAAGAGATTTTATTTCGGCCCAATCTTAAATTTGAAGTATTGGAAATAACAAAGCAGGATCAGAAAACGTTAATTACATTAGCAGAAGTTAAGAGGAAATGATAACGACAGACAATTTAGATAGTATTAATGCTATTCAAGAGGACGATTTAAGTAAAATTAATTTACTTTTATTTGAATCATTATATATAAATGATATTTATATAAATGATTCTGTTGTTGATTTTAAAGAAAATATGATAGACAGCTTTGCTGAATTATTAAAAAAAATGCTACTCCAAAACATTGAAATATCTAACGACTCTAAACTTAATATTATCAACCTGCTTGATAAACTTAATACGCAAAAGGAGAATTTAGAGGCTATCAAATTAAAGACCACCATTTCGGACCTTCAACAGGCATCTAAAAGACTATCAAAAAAATCTCAATCAGCTTTTGAGCTGAAATAATCCGGAATTTCAGGCATCTCCCTAAATAAATCCGTAAAGATTTGACAAATTTCAAAAGTTGTCAAATCTGCACATTAATAATTTTATATTTGGCCTGCAATAAAGGCTGACAGGCAGCTTGTTTTATATATGACAAATCTTTCAGAAGGGATAAGTGACAAATACGAATTAGTAGTCGGTTTAGAGGTACACGCGCAATTATCCACTTTAAGTAAATCGTTTTCCTCAGATTCGGCAGCTTTTGGCGGTGGCCCTAACCAGCATATCAGCCCTGTATCGTTGGGTCATCCGGGTACATTGCCGCGTATCAATAAAAAAATGGTGGAATATGCGGTGAAGATGGGTTTGGCCTGTAACAGTACCATCAGCCTCACTAATACCTTCGCCCGTAAAAATTATTTCTACGCCGACCTGCCGAAAGGCTACCAGATCACCCAGGACCAGTTGCCGGTATGTGTAGGCGGTTCTGTGCTGGTACGCTTTGCCGACGGCACTTTAAAAAATATAGCAATTCATCATATTCACATGGAAGAGGATGCGGGCAAAAGCATGCACGACCAGCATCATGAAGATTCACTGATCGACCTGAACAGGGCAGGGGTGCCCTTAATTGAGATCGTGAGTGAGCCTGATCTGCGCAGCAGCGAAGAGGCCGCCCATTTCTTAACTGAAATAAGGAAGCTGGTACGTTATCTGGAGATTTGTGACGGTAATATGGAAGAAGGCAGTATGCGTTGCGATGCCAATATTTCGGTTAGGTTAAAAGGCCAGACTACTTATGGCAACCGCTGCGAGGTTAAAAACCTCAACTCCATACATAACGTAAAACATGCTATTGAGCATGAATTTGTACGGCAGGTTAACATTATCGAAAATGGCGGTCATATCGATCAAAACACATTAAATTTTAATGCAGATACCGGGGAAACCTCGGTATTGCGGTCGAAGGAAATGGCCAATGATTATCGCTATTTCCCTGAACCGGATCTTACGCCTATAGTTTTAAACCAGGAATATCTTAATAAAATACGCAGCACAATGCCTGCCCTGCCAAATGAGCTTTATACTAAATATACAACTCAATTGGGATTGTCGGAATATGATGCCGGGGTAATCACCGCCGACAGGGAGTTCGCCATGTATTTTGAAGAACTTATAAAATATACGGAGCATTATAAAGCAGCGGCCAATTGGCTTATGGGCACCGTTAAATCATACCTTAACGAAAATGGCCTGCACCTGCATAATTTCGGGCTAAAACCCGAAACCTTAGCCGGGGTCATCAGACTGGTGGATTCGGGAAAGGTTAATAATACATCAGCAGCCCATAAATTATTCCCCGCTTTGTTAAAGAACGGTAATAAAAATGCCGAAGAGATGGCAATTGAATTAAACCTGCTTATAATTGCCGATAATAATGATGTAAGCCAGTTTATTCACAGCGCCATTGCCAAATTTCCTGATAAAGTAAAGGAATATAAAAATGGTAAAAAAGGCGTTTTAGGTTTGTTTATGGGCGAAATTATGAAGAGTTCAAAAGGTAAAATAGATCCGAAAAAAACCAACCAATTGTTAATTGAAGAATTAGAAGCTATGTAATTCAATGAAAAAGTATATCATATTCTCCACAATCATCTCCCTGTCTTTATTTTTGTTCTCCTGTAAAGACAATAATGCGTTTACCATTGCGGGTACTATAACCAACCCTGGCAGTTTAAAGAAAATATACCTGCTGGAGGCCGACACCACCCAACTCACCGTTGTGGATTCCACCAATTTAGGCGAAGATGGCAAGTTTCAGTTTAAACATGCTGCATCTTATGCCAATCTTTTTAAAATCCGGGTAGGCGGGAGCGTATTTGACCTGATCGCAAAAAACGGCGATGCCATTGATTTTTCAACAAATGTTACTGATAACGCACATGCTTACCAGATAACAGGCTCCGGTGAATCGGATAAGATTAAGGAGTTTAACAAGATCAGCAATTTCTTTGTTGATAAAAGTTCAAAGATTAACGAAGAATACCAGCAGAAGGCACAGGCAAAAGGCAAAGAATCGGACTCGTTAATAAAAATTTACAGGCCGATTTTTCAAAAGAATTTTGACGCTTATAGTGTTGAGATTTTAAAATTCATCAACGTAAACAAGGGTTCTCTTGCTGCTTTTTACGCAGCTGCTTCCCTTGATGAAGCAAAATACGAACCGGCTTTGATCGCTTATGCAACTTCAATTAAAGATAATTTTAAAGATAACCCTTCGGTACAACGTTTTATTGCCCAAATGAAGGCCATTGAACCTATATCTGTCGGGCATAAGGCGCCTGATTTCACTATCGGGGGTATTGATGGTAAGCCGATAAAATTGTCGGATTACAAGGGGAAATATGTTTTGCTTGATTTCTGGGCCTCCTGGTGCGGGCCATGCAGGCAGGAAAACCCCAATGTGGTTAAACTATATGCCATTTATCAGCCATTGGGACTTAATATTTTAGGCATTTCTTTAGATACCGACAAAGGCGCCTGGATGCAGGCCGTAGGCAACGATAAATTATCATGGAAACATGGTTCAGATCTTAAAAGCTTTGAAGGACCTGTAGAAAAGTTATTTCATATTCAACAGATCCCTTCTAATTTTATGATTGACCCACAGGGCATTATTGTTGCAAAAGATATAATGGGGGCCGATCTTGAAGAATTTTTAAACAAAACATTTAATAAGTCTCAACAAATGGTTAAAATAAAGTAACATTTAACAATTTGTTAATATTTGGTTAATGTTTTTATACATTTTTGCGCATACTTTTACGCAAAAATTCAACTTCCATGAGTAACTCTAACAAACAGAAAATTCTTATTGTTGATGATGAGCCGGATATTTTGGAGCTGATTGAATATAATTTGAAAAAGGAAGGCTACCAGGTATTTACTGCCCGCAACGGACAGGAAGCCGTTGCCGAAGCAAAACGGTCGCTCCCTGATCTCATTGTACTCGACATCATGATGCCAAAAATGGATGGTATTGAGGCATGCCGTATTATGCGTACCATGCCCGAGTTTAAGAACACCTTTATGGTTTTTTTAACAGCCCGCAGCGAAGAATACTCGGAAATTGCAGGCTTTAACGTTGGCGCCGATGATTACATCGCTAAACCGATAAAGCCCCGCGCGCTGGTGAGCCGTATCAACGCCATACTGCGCCGCAACGCCCCGGCAGAAGATGTAACCGAAAACAAACTTGAAATTGGCGACCTGGTGATTGACCGCGAAGCATACCTCGTTTTTCAAAGAGGCAACAAAGTAGTTTTAGCAAAAAAAGAATTTGAATTGCTTTACCTGCTGGCCTCAAAACCCGGCAAAGTTTATACCCGCGAGGTCATACTAAAAAATATTTGGGAAGATTCGGTAGTAGTTACCAATCGTACCATTGACGTACACATCCGTAAGCTCCGCGAAAAACTGGGCGACGATATTGTTGCAACTGTAAAAGGGGTAGGCTATAAGTTTGACGGATAGTAAACACTTTTTTTCTTCTTGTCATGCTGAACGCTTGAAGCATCTTCTACGCCATTCAGGTAGGCTACCTGTCTCTTCAAGATTCTTCGCTCGCGCTCAGGATGACAATTCGAAATTCTATTTTTCTGTCATGCTGAACGTAGTGAAGCATCTTCTACGCCACTCAGGTAGGCTACCTGTCTCTTCAAGATTCTTCGCTCGCGCTCAGGATGACAAAATTGTTTATGTCATTTCTCCCTTTCATGATGACAAATTCTCCCGGCGGAAATCTAACTGTCCCGCCTTTTTTGCAGCTATAAAGCAAGTTTAATTTAATAACCGTATTTTTGCCGGCTATTAAAAATATATGAAGCTGCCAAAATTTGCCGACCTGATACTATTTGAAGATGATGATATCATAGTGGTTAACAAGCCGCCATTTATCAGTTCGCTTGACGAGCGGGAGGGAGGGGACGTGAATATGCTTCGTCTGGCGAAGGCTTACTCTGCCGATGCGCAGATATGTCACCGGCTTGATAAGGAAACCTCCGGCGCCTTAATAATAGCCAAGAACCCCGAAGCTTACCGCACAGTATCCATGCAGTTTGAAAAACGGCAGGTGAAAAAAGTTTATCACGCCATTATCGATGGCACCCACGTTTTTGAGAACCTGAAAATCGACCTGCCTATTTTAAACGTAGGTAAAGGCAACGTTACCATCAGCAGGCAGGAAGGTAAACGGGCCGAAACCTGGTTCCAGTCGTTAAAATATTTTAAGCATTATACCTTAGTGGAATGCCGCCCGGTAACCGGCCGTATGCACCAGATCCGTATCCACCTGGCCACCCAGCGGGCTTCCATAGCCGGCGATGAAATGTACAAGGGGCTGCCGGTTTTTTTATCAAAACTAAAACGCAAATACCATTTAGGCAAAGACCAGGAAGAACAACCCATCATGAAACGTTTTGCCCTTCATGCCTATGAGGTTAGCTTTAAACTGGTAAACGGCGAATCTGTGACTATTCATGCGCCATATCCAAAGGATTTTGAAACGCTGTTGAAATTATTGGAGAAGTTTGATGCGTAGAGATTAGCGTTTAGAGGCTGGAGATTAGATGAAAACATTCCAGCTTTCGCGCTTCACCTAACCTCTAACCTCTAACCTCTAATCTCCAATCTCTAACCTCTACGTAGTATATCCCAGCAGCTTCATCACCTGTTTGCTGTTTTGTTCCTCGCCAAAAACCTCGAAATTGAAAGTTTCATCCCTGTTGCGGCGGATAATGACATGCTTTGGCGACGGCAGCAGGCAGTGATGGATACCGCCGTACCCGCTCAGTACTTCCTGGTATGCGCCGGTGTTAAAAAAGCCGATGTACTGAACTTTGCGCGTTTTTGGCATAAAAACGCTGTTCATGTGCGCTTCCTGGTTATAATAGTCCTGTCCGTCGCAAGTGATGCCGCCTAAGTTAACCCGTTCGTACTCTGAATCCCAGTTATTTACAGGCAGTAAAATATATTTCTGGTTCAGCGCCCAAACATCAGGCAGGTTGGTAATAAAGGAGCCATCCAGCATCAGCCATTTTTCGCGGTCGTTTTGCTGTTTGCGGCCCAATACCTTGTACAAAATACCCGAAGCTTCGGCAACAGTGTATTTGCCGAACTCGGTAATAATATCAGGTTCTTCGGTATCATTATCAGCGCAGATCTCCTTTATCCGGCTTACAATCTCATTGATCATGTATTCATAATCAAAATCAAAAACAAGCGAATCTTTAAAAGGCATGCCACCGCCAATATCAAGTGTATCTAATGCAGGATTAATCTTTTTAAACTTGCAATATAAGGTCACGTACTTTTCCAACTCGTTCCAGTAGTATGGCGTATCCGAAATACCCGAATTGATAAAGAAGTGCAACAGCTTCACCTGGAAATTTGGGTTAGCCTCTATCTTATTATAATAAAAGTCGATAATATCCTCCATGCGCACCCCCAAACGGGAGGTATAAAATTGCGAGTCGGGCTGCTCTTCAGCCGCTATCCGGATACCGAGGTTACATGGGGTTTCCATCTCGATCTCGTCGTCATAAAGGTTGAATTCCTCTTTATTATCGAGTACCGGGATGATGTTTTTAAAGCCATCATGCAGCATATCAATAATATAGGTTTTATACTGGAAAGTTTTAAAACCATTACATATCACGGTAATATCCTTATTTACAACACCTTTTTTTTCCAGAATATCGATCATCGGCATGTCAAATGCGGATGAAGTTTCCAGGTGGATGTCGTTTTTAAGCGCTTCTTCAACTACATATTTAAAATGCGAACTTTTGGTGCAATAGCAATACTTATAGCTGCCCCGGTAGTTATTTTTAATTATAGCCTGCTGGAACAGCAATTTTGCCTGTTGTATCTTTTTAGTAATGATAGGCACATAAGTGAAGCGCAGGGGCGTACCATACGTTTCAATCATTTCCATTAAATTGAGGTCGTGAAAGTATAATTCATCCTCAATGATCTCAAAACCTTCCTGTGGAAAACCTACACTCAGGTCAAGAAATTCCTCGTAACTCTGCATCTTTTAAAATTTGGCCAAAAATGTAATTTTTTAATGGAATAATGCGCTATTTGTTTGGAGATTTTTTTAATTGATTGTTCATGGTTCATAGTTGATGACAACTGCGATGTTTATTTAGTTAGTTATTCAAATCAATCACCCATTTTGAAAACGTCTTAACATCTTCGTTCTTACTTGTTAAAGCATAATCAATCAGCTTTGAATTGTTTTTATAAACTTCTTTAGCAATCATGACTCCATATTGCTGCAATAAAGGTTCATTACTATTAAGCATTTGCATAATCTCGCTATCGTCCATATTGTCAGAACTTAAGAGTTTGCGAAGTCCTTCCTGGTGCAACTTATAATTAGCGATCTTATGTTTTGCAACAAGTTTTACCCCTGCCTCTAATTGATATCTGTCGGCATTTGAAAGCAAATGCATTATTAAATTCCGATTTGATTCATCCTGGTCACTAATGCCATTTATGACGTGGATAAATTCATCTATATAGACTCCGGAACTATTTAAAAAAATGCATTCTAATGCGTAATATCTAATGAATGAATCTTCGCAATTAATTAGAGGTACTACATAGGGGAGAAGATCAAAGGCCTGAAAAGCCAATTCAGATAATATAACAATAATTGGTTTTAGTATATCTTCATCGTCCGATTTAAGTAATGGGATTAAGTTTTCTAAAGGAAAACCAGTAAAACATTCTTGTAAAAGCTCGTATCCTTGTCCCCGTCGTTCAAATAATGAAGGGTTACAAATTAAATCCTTTATAAGCTTTTCTCCTTTATTACTCATAAATAGCGCTTAAATTTTAAATGTTTAAAAAAATCTACCATGAACCATCAACTATGAACCAACAGGCAAATGTACTTCCGCCATCATGCATCTTGCGCTGCCGCCACCGTTGGTTTCAATTGTATTTATATTTGCGTAAACCAGTTCCCCATATTTTCCAAGCGTGGCTTTTTTATCTTCATCCAGCGCATTAAAGGCGTTTTGCGACATCACGATCAAACTTTCACCTTTGTTGTTTTTTACTTCCAGCATATTGCCGGCAAACTGGTTCATCTGGCCGAACGATATATTTACAATCTCTTTATTTGTTAGTTTAAGGATTGCTGTTACCGCGTTCTTTTCATCGGCATCGGTAATGCTGTCCAAACAAATAACGGCGAATTTGCTCCCTATACACATCAATACATTGGTATGGTAAATGGCGTGGTGGTATTCATCAAAAGCATGAAAACTAACCTCTTTATAACCGGCCTGTTCGCAAAAGAGGGCCAATACTTCACGATCGGTACGGGGCGAGATACAGGCATAAGCTACTTTGTTCTCCCTGTCGAGCACCATACTGCCGGTACCTTCCAAAAATTTATTCTCCTGTTCAAAGCGGCTAAGGTCAACGATGTGTTTTACCTCAAAGCGATCTTCCAGTTGTGCGATGATATCCTCCCGGCGTTCAAGCCTGCGGTTTTCGGCCTGCATAGGGTATAAAAAAATAGTGCCATCAGCATGAAACGATACCCAGTTGTTGGGAAATATTGAATCGGGGGTATAGGGTTCGGGCGTATCTTCAATAACGGTCACATCAACCCAGTTTTCACGCAGGATAGCTACCATGCCGTCGAATTCAGCCCGTGCTTTTTCCTGAACGCCGTTTTTATCGGCATTCCTGTTTTGGAAAGCATTGCTCACCGCAGTTTCCTCATTAAACCCAAAATTAACCGGGCGGATCATTAATATATGGGAGGTGGACTGGTTGTCGTTAGTGTTCATAGTTCATGGTTCATAGTTCATAGCCGAAAATTGATAATTTATGGAGCGTATTGAAGCTGCCATGAACTATGAACCATCAACCATGAACCAATTATAAAACTCTATCTCTCTGCACCGGCATGCTCATGCAATGAAACCCGCCCCGTGCTCTCGAAAGCTCTGCGGATGGCATCAGTATCAGTGTATCTGTCAACGTTTCCGGGTTAAGTTCGTCATTTTCAAATTTCTGGAGCAGGTCGGCAACTTTTATCACGTTGAAGCCGTTTTCTTTAAAGGTTTCAACCGTTTTATCGTTACGGTCGTACCCTAAAACCACACCTTCTTTTACAGCAAGCAGGTTACACGAGTCTGTCCATTGTTCCCTGGCATCATACGGGAAAGTATTGCCGCCTGAATAAATAAATTTGGTTTTTTCTTTGCTGCCCAGGTCGTTTTCGCTCACATCCGAAAGCAGGCTTTCAATACCCGAAAATGTTTTTGGTTTTTTGCCTTTTTCAAACTGAACTATTTCGGGCCGGTCCTTATTTTTTTTATCGGCAAACCAGGCAATAGGACCCTGTTTTTCACCTTGATTTTCCTGCATATCCAGCGAACGCAACAGTACCCATACATTACGTTTTACCTGGGTAAAAACGGTATCAATATGCATGTAATCGCGCTTGTGCGGTATTTTTACGATGGTCACTTTTTTAACAACATCGTTTTCAAACAATAGTTTTATAGCCTCATTGGCGCCGCTAACTGAAGTACGTTCGCTACAGCCAATGATCAGGTGCTGCGGGCTTACCATCATCACGTCCCCGCCTTCCAAAGTGGTTTTTTGGTCATTGTCCTCACCGGGGCGTAAAAAATGCTGAACGGTTTCGGGGATTTCTAAAATATTATCCCGGTAAGCGGCAAACAAAGGGTGGTTGAAAAATATATACCGCACCAGCAGGGTTTCGCGCGCCCTTGCTTTTTTCGCAGGTTTGTTCAGCAGCATAAAGTTGTTTACAGCAATGCCAATATCCCTTGAAAAAATCAGGTTGGGGATAGGTGCGAAAATCATCTCCGTTCTATTTAACGAGCCTGAAATGATGATTTTGGCCAACTCTGCAGGAGGCGTATCAATTAACTTTGATTGCAGGCGATAATTACAATTTTCGATTGCGCAAACTGCCGCAATTAATTTTTTACGGATATCAGCTTCCTGTAAAATATCCGCCAAAAGGGTTTGAATTTCAATTACCCTGTCCGATGCATGAAAATTTTCGTTATCAGGCTTAAAGAAAGACCGTTTATTCGCGGGATCATCTATATCATTGAGTTTGCCTTTTATTTTGTCCGGATCGAGGAAATACATTAACAGTTTAACGTAATAATCATATTCGTTTTTACGCATGGTTTCCAGGTGTACAATATCCTCAAACAGCCAGTCCTGGGCTTTTGAAGGTACAACTTTTCCCAGGCCGTTATCAGGGCTGTGGATCAAAAGGGTGCGCAGCGTGCCAATTTCGGAGGTTACATCTAATTTAAAGTCGCTGTTGCAAAGTGTCATAAATTATAAAAACAAGCAGCAAATTTACTAATTTTGCGCGATGGATTTTATTATTAATGCTACTCTTAAAGCAGTTAAACACTTATATAATACCGATATTGCTGCCGGTGAGGTAAACCTGCAGGAAACCCGCAAAGAATTTGAAGGTCAGGTTACTATAGTTACGTTTCCATTTACTAAGTTTTCAAAAAAATCACCTGAGCAAACCGGCAATGAAATTGGGACCCTTCTGCAAAAAGAATTGAAAGAGGTTACCGGCTTTAATGTGATCAAAGGCTTTTTAAATATTTCCCTGGCCGATAATTACTGGAAAAGCAGGTTATATAATGAAATTTTACCGGATGGTTTTGCCGTTTTTAAACCGAACGGAAAAAAGGTAATGGTTGAATATTCATCGCCCAATACCAATAAGCCGCTGCATTTAGGGCATGTCCGTAATAATTTGCTGGGGTTTTCGGTTGCAGAAATTCTGGCCGCAGCCGGGTACGAGGTAGTAAAAACAAATTTGGTTAACGACCGTGGTATCCATATCTGTAAATCAATGCTGGCCTGGCAAAAGTTTGGCAACGGCGAAACGCCAGAATCGTCGGGCTTAAAAGGCGACCATTTGGTGGGCAAGTATTATGTGATTTTTGATAAGGAATACAAAAAACAGATAGAGGATCTAAAAGCAGACGGGCAAACCGAAGATGATGCTAAAAAAAATGCGCCGCTGATAAAGGAAGCGCAGGAAATGCTTCAAAAATGGGAGGCAGGCGACCTGGAAGTGATGTCGCTATGGGAAAAGATGAACAGCTGGGTTTATGCCGGTTTTGCCGAAACCTATAAAAGACTTGGCGTTAGCTTTGACAAATTTTATTACGAATCAAATACCTATTTATTGGGTAAGGATATTATTGAAGAAGGCCTTGCAAAAGGTGTGTTTTACCGGAAAGACGATAATTCTGTTTGGATAGACCTAACCAGTGAAGGGCTTGATGAGAAGTTAGTATTGCGTTCGGATGGGACGTCCGTTTATATGACCCAGGATATGGGCACAGCGCAGCTAAAGCACAATGATTTCCATATAGATAAATCTATTTATGTGGTTGGAAATGAACAGGATTATCATTTTAAAGTATTGTTTACCATCCTTAAAAAGTTAGGCAAGGATGGCGCCGATGGCTTATTCCATTTATCTTACGGCATGGTTGACCTGCCGTCAGGCAAAATGAAATCAAGGGAAGGAACAGTGGTTGATGCCGACGACCTGATGGACGAAATGGAGTTAACAGCCAAAGAACAAACGGAGGCCATGGGCAAGGTGGAAGGCTTTAGCGAAGATGAAAAACTGCATTTATACCATACCATAGGCATGGGCGCCTTAAAGTATTTCCTTTTAAAAGTCGATCCAAAGAAGCGCCTGTTGTTTGATCCGAATGAATCGGTAGATTTTCAGGGACATACCGGACCGTTTATACAATATACCCATGCCCGTATCAGGTCGGTATTAAGCAGGGCAGGGGTTGCCGGTATAAGCAAGGCGCATGATTATGCTGCTTTGGCCGCTGAAGAACGCGACCTGATCGTTTCCTTAACCCAATTCCCTGAAATTATTCAATTGGCAGCCGAAGGGTATAGCCCTGCAGTGGTAGCGAACTATATATATGAGTTGGCTAAAATATACAATAAGTTTTACCACGAAAAATCAATATTGCAGGCCGAAGATGAAGCGGCAAAACAATTCAGGTTGCTGCTGTCGGAAGCATCGGGTAAAGTAATTAACAAGGCCATGGGGTTGTTGGGTATTGAAGTGCCGGAGCGTATGTAGGTCACTTATAAATTAACGCTTAGTCTCAAGTCGAAAGTCTCAAGTCCTAAGTAAAGAAAAGGACAAAATACGACTTATGACTCCCGACTAAAGACTGTTGACTTAACAGCGGGGACGTGTTTCTTATCTGATTTCCGGGTGAAGGAACCTCTGTAAGTGATCATATAAAACAATATCCTGGCCATATACATCTTTCCTGAATTGCAGCGTATTGTTTTCATCGGCCCAGCAGGTTACATAAGTGATATAAATGGGTACTTTTTTTCGCAGCCATAAAGTTGTCGGGTTTGGGTTGTCTTCGCTCATGTCGGTGGCTATGGTGTCATAAGTTTCACCCGCTCCAAACAAAGATAAAGCGAGCGCCTGTGGGTCGCCTAAGCGTACACAGCCATGACTTACCGCCCGCACTTTTTTACCGAACGCCCATTTTACAGGGGTGTCGTGCAAATAAACACTGCTTTTATTGTTGAAAAGGAATTTTATTTTACCCAAAGAATTGTCCGCGCCCGGTTGCTGTTTAAACTCATAAGGTAAATTCTCCTTCGTTATTTTCGACCAGTCTATGTCTTCCGGGTTATCCACCAGTTTATCGTCCTTATAAACATTAATACCCTTGTTCGCAAGGTAAAAACGGTCTTTTGCCGCTTCAACAATGATCTCCTTGTTGGCTATACTTTTTGGGATGTTCCAAACCGGGTTTACCTCAACGCTATGTATCAGGCTGTTCAGTAGTGGGGTTTCATGCACAAATGGCTTATCTTCTTTACAGGTATCGTTATACGCCAAAAGCGTATTCGCGTTGTCCATGTTCCGGCCTTCTCCAACGCAAACCTTCATTTTAAGCACAAGGTGGCCGCTGTCGATCACATTTAAACCAAAGTCGGGAACATTTACAATTACATATTTGTCTTCGTATGGCTTATTTCTCCAGCGCAAGCGTTCCAGGTTAACCATCAAAATACGTTTTGTTTCCTCGTGCGATATCCCCCTGGCAGTGAAACCGGTTTTTAAAGCATTTTGCAAAGCGATGTATTGCGGGTCTTTGGGTTGAATGCTGTCAAGATAATTTCGCATTTCACCGATATGAAAAATATTTAACATTGAATTGCTGTCAGGCCGTTTGGTCGCCGTAAAGTATCTTTGATAAATGTTTTTTGGGTTGATAGCCCCATATTGCAAGTCGTTTGAATAATTTATCATGGCATTAGCCATCATAATTTCAAGTTCGGCCATAGCCCGGTAAGCCTCATTCAGTGTTTTTATATTGCTGTTATTGGTTAAGCGGTTAATTGAATTCCTGATTTCATCTGCCTGGAACATTGCTGAATTAAGCCCATGTTCATCGGCGTGCATAAAATAGTCTGTAGCAGTTGCCAGGTCGCCGTTAAATAAATGATCAATTATAAAAATAGGCGTGTAATCTGTATTTTCATAATAATTGATGATAAAATCAGCTTGTTTCAGCCTTGATTTTTTGTTTGCAAATACCTTCTTAAAAACTACAGAGAATCCCTCAGGAGTTACGTCCCGGAAAATTTTATTATGGGTTTTCTTAAACAGCAGATTTGCCATTTCAGAGCGTTTGTTTTTACAGCTTTGAATGGTAAGGATAGCGATAGAAAGTATAAATATAAACAGGGTAACGGCAACTTTTTTTACCGCGGTAAATTTAATCATAGTAATAATCGCGTCAAAGATAAGGGATTATTACTAATCTGCCCGTTGCTACTTCAATTTAGATTTTTGTTAATTTTGGAACCAGACAAAAAAATGATGAACAAATAGTAACAGTAAAAATTATTCATGCCTTTTAAGTACTTTGCTTTTTGTGACAAACCGCATTATATCAAACATTGCATACAATGTCGACAATACTTCCTGGCCGTAACTTTGCCTGTGAAAAAATTTGTCACAAACGCTTTCGTCCCATGGTTTGGTAAAATAGTTCATATAATATGGGTCAGTTGGGTTTACCAGTATTTCCATATCATCGGCCCATTCATAATTCATGGTTAAGATGCCGGCATGTGTACGTTCTAAAATCTTATAACCAATTGATGTTTTTGGAAGGTAATACAGAAATAGCTCCCCAAAATCCTGCCAGGTATTAAAGTTTATTACCTTTTTGTCGTATAAAACAATTTTGTCATCAATATTCTGGATTATCCATTTGTGCGATTGTTTAGGCGCCAGATATTCCCCTAACATCGAAGGGGTCTCCATATAGCCCATTTTTGCAACGCGCGCCTGTTCTTTTACAAATTGGATGGGGTCGTCAACATGTTCAAGCACATGCCGGCAAATAACATAATCAAATTCCTTGTCTTTAAATGGGAGGTGCTCTCCGTCAGCCTGTATGAATTTCTGATTCTTTAAAATCTTTAAATCTCCTGAGCGGTGAGTATTATCATCCACATATTTATCTACAACTACATTTGCACGTTTATCCGGGTGGTTTCCTCCACCTACTTCTAAAATATTATACCTCTTTTTTATCAGAAGATCGTCCAACGTTTTTGGGGTCCTTATTTTCATATCAACTTACAGTGATTCCTGAATTTTATAAAAGGTGTTTAATATTTGCAATATATTTATCATACATAACAACTATACACAACGATTGTTTATACGCTAACTTAAAAAATAAGATACATAATCCTTTAATGTATATATTTTTGTTGCAAAATAAAAAGGAAGAACAATACCGCAAAAAATAATTGGCGAAATTCCCTGATTATAAAAATCAGCGGTTCAGACAAACAACAAAAACTAATTTCTAACTTGCAGTTTCTACTGTAAGCCTGACAATGAACATCGAATTCAATAAAAATGAAGATATAAATAAACAGCTTGTCTATGAGTTGCATACCCGGCTGAAAAATGTTTACCTCGGCGGCGGCGAAAAAGCAGCTGCCAGACAAAAGGAAAAAGGTAAAATGCTTGCCCGTGAGCGGGTGGCTTATTTAATTGATAAAAACAAACCCTGGCTGGAAGTCGGCGCATTTGCGGGCGATGGCATGTATGCCGAACATGGGGGTTGTCCGTCAGGAGGGGTAATATGCGGGATAGGTTATGTATCAGGCAGGCAATGTGTGGTGGTGGCCAATGACGCCACGGTAAAAGCCGGGGCCTGGTTTCCTATAACTGCCAAAAAGAACCTCCGCGCCCAGGAAATTGCCATCGAAAACCGCTTGCCTATCATTTACCTGGTCGATTCGGCAGGTGTTTATCTGCCTTTACAGGATGAGATTTTCCCGGATAAGGAGCATTTTGGCCGTATTTTCCGCAACAATGCCATCATGAGCAGCATGGGCATCATCCAGATTTCAGCTATAATGGGTTCATGCGTGGCCGGAGGCGCTTATTTACCCATTATGAGCGATGAGGCGATGATTGTAGAAGGCACAGGTTCGGTCTTTCTTGCCGGATCATACCTTGTAAAATCGGCAATCGGCGAAGACGTGGATAACGAAACTTTGGGCGGTGCAACCACCCAATGCGAAATTTCGGGCGTTACGGACTATAAACATCCCAATGATAAAGCCTGCCTTGATTCCATCCGTAATATTATGGGGATGACGGGAGATTTCCCCAAAGCAGGGTTCGACCGGATAAAAACAGCTCCGCCAAAACTTGATGAAAAGGATATTTACGGCATATTACCTGATAACCGGGAAAAGGCTTATGATATGATGGAGATCGTACTGCGCCTGCTGGATAATTCGGAACTCGAAGAATACAAAGCAGGTTACGGGCAATCTATTATTTGTGGCCTTGGACGCATTGATGGCTGGGCCGTTGGGATTGTCGCCAATGAACGGAAGGTAGTTAAATCAAAAAAAGGAGAAATGCAGTTTGGCGGCGTGATCTATTCAGACTCGGCCGATAAAGCCACCCGTTTTATTATGAACTGTAACCAAAAAAGGATACCGCTGGTGTTTTTGCAGGATGTGACCGGTTTTATGGTCGGCAGCCGGGCCGAGCATGGCGGCATTATAAAAGATGGCGCCAAAATGGTGAATGCTGTGGCCAATTCTGTGGTGCCAAAGTTTACCATTGTGATAGGCAACTCTTATGGGGCCGGTAACTATGCCATGTGCGGAAAAGCTTACGACCCGCGCCTGATCTATGCGTGGCCAAGCGCAAAAATAGCCGTAATGGGTGGCGGGCAGGCGGCTAAAGTACTGGTGCAGATACAGGCAGCCGGGTTAAAAGCAAAAGGCGAAGAAGTAAATGCCGAAAAAGAGGCCGAATTGCTAAAGCAAACAACCGACAGGTACAACGCCCAAACTACCCCTTATTATGCATCCGCAAGGCTTTGGGTAGATGGCATTATCGACCCGCTGGAAACCCGTAAAGTAATTTCCATGGGTATCGAAGCAGCCAACCATGCGCCTATTGAGAAAGCGTTTAATGTTGGGATAATACAGACGTAAGTTGATGTGCGGATGTGCGGATTTTAGATGTGCAGATGTCGTAGAGACGCGATGCTTCGCGTCTTTTGAATATGTCTGTTTTGAATGTTTTATTGGTAAAGACGCAAAGCATTACGTCTCTACCCTCAGAATTTTAAAATCTGTGAAATCAAATAAATCAGTATAAATCTGTGATCAATTATTTTCCTTACCTTCAAACCATGAAAAAACTGATTCTTCCGTTATTCCTGTTTTTTGTTTCAGCAGTATCTGCGCAGAAAGTAATCAAATCAGAAAAAGTTACAGACCATTCAATGCATATTGTTGGTGATGATTTTGAAGGAATTATATTTAATGATAATTATTTTCAAAATCCAAAAGATACTTCAGAAACTAAAATTAAAAGGTTTACCCCATCAAGCGAGGATATTTTTTTAACCGAAAGCATATTAAAAGAACATGCAGGAAACAAGCAAAATAAAGGAGATGAAGAATGTATATTTAGTAATCTTAAAAAATATCGCAGGCAATACATAGGTTATTTCAATGATAAAGGGGAGAAATTAATATACGTTAATTGTTTTCCGGTCAATGAAGATTGGGCAATACAAAAAGCAAAAGAAGGAAATAAAATATTGAATATCCCGAGATGGTACAATAGCTTATTTCACGTATTTGACGGAGGTAATCGTTTTTGGCAGATCAAATTAAATTTAAGCACAAAAAAAATGTTTGATTTTTGGGTTAATGGTGTCGCCTGAAAAATCAATAATATTATTTCCTTACCTTCAAACTATGAAAAAACTCCTGCTCCTGCCACTGCTTCTGCTACTCCTGACTAAAATAAGTGCGCAAACCCCGATGGAGATCCATCAACGGGCAATTTTAGTGGATACCCACAATGACATCCTCTCAAACGAGCTGATCACCCGCCTGGATATTGGTAAACTCCAATCCACAGGGAACCTTGATTTGGTGCGTGCCAAAGAAGGCGGCCTTGATGCGCAGGTGTTTTCAATCTGGTGCGGCGAGGATTACGGAAAAGGTACAGCCTTTAAATTTGCGAACCGCGAAATTGATTCGCTCTATGCTTTAATTGCGCGTTATCCTGATAAGATCACATTGGTGCGTAATTCAAAAGAACTGGAGCAAGCCGTAAAAGAGCAAAAAATGGCTGCGCTGATCGGCGTTGAAGGCGGTCACATGATAGAAGACAGGTTGGATTATATCGACAGCCTTGCCAAACGCGGCATGCGCTATTTAACGCTTACCTGGAACAACAGCAACTCCTGGGCTTCATCCGCAAGAGACGAAACTAACAGAAGAAAATCATTGACCCATGTAGGTTTAACAGATTTCGGCAAACAGGTGATTCATCATTTGAATGATCTGGGCGTAATGATCGATCTTTCGCATCCCGGCGAGCAAACTTTTTACGATGTATTGGCAACCACCAATAAGCCGGTCATTGCTTCGCATAGCTGCGCCTACACGCTAAACCCTGTGTTTCGTAACTTAAAGGATGACCAGTTAAGGGCAATTGCCAAAAACGGGGGTGTGGTTTTTGTTAATTTTTACAGCGGCTTTGTGGATAGTACATACTCAAAAAAAGTTGCCGTTTTTCTTCACAAACATAAAGCCGAGCTGGATTCGCTGACAAAGGTTTACCACGATGGCGACCTCGCCAATATCCGGCTGAATGCCATTTATAAAACAGAATCAGATAAAATTCGCCCGCCATTGAGTATGCTCATCCATCAGATTGATTATATGGTAAAAATTATCGGCGTTGATCATGTAGGCATAGGTTCTGACTTTGATGGCGCCGAATCCTATCCGTTAGGCATGGATGATGTAAGGGATTATCCGAAGGTTACGGCTGAACTTTTAAAAATCGGGTACAGCGAACAGGATATTGATAAAATTTTAGGCGGTAATTTCATCAGGGTATTGGAGGCGAATACGGGGAAATGATGTTTAAACATTTATAATAAAATCAATTTTGTTTGGTTATAAGTTTACTAATAACTGACCAATTAAACTCTCAATTTTTCTATTTTTGCATCTCATTTACAAATAGCAATGTCTCAAGAAAACGAACACGTTAAATGCCTGATCATCGGATCAGGCCCTGCGGGTTATACTGCCGCAATTTATGCCTCACGCGCTGATTTGAAACCGGTTTTATATACCGGGATGGTTGCGGGCGGACAGCTTACCCAAACAACCGAAGTTGAAAATTACCCTGGTTATCCTAATGGAACAATGGGCCCCGAAATGATGGAAGATTTTCGCAAACAGGCCGAACGCCTGGGAACCGACATCCGTTTCGGCTATGTTAGTTCGGTTGATTTTTCGTGCCTGCCGCATAAGGTGGTTGTTGATGAAAGTAAAACTATTCTGGCAGATACGGTGATTATTTCAACCGGCGCATCTGCCAAATGGCTCGGTCTTGATTCAGAACAAAAATATAACGGTTTTGGTGTTTCTGCATGTGCTGTATGCGATGGGTTCTTTTTTAAGGGACAGGATGTGGCTATAGTTGGGGCAGGGGATACCGCTGCCGAAGAAGCAACTTACCTTGCTAAACTTTGCCGTAAGGTTTACATGATCGTTCGCCGGGACGAGTTTCGGGCGTCAAAAGCGATGGTGCACCGCGTATTGAATACACCTAATATTGAGATTTTATACAACAGCGAAACAAAAGAAATTGTAGGGGACGGCCAGAGTGTTACCGGAGTAACAATTAGCAATAACAAAACTAACGGCGAAAAGACCCTTGCCATAACCGGATTTTTTGTTGCGATAGGCCATCATCCCAATACTGATATTTTCAGGGGCTGGATACACATGGACGAGGTTGGCTATATTAAAACCAATCCCGGTTCAACTACCACCAATGTTGAAGGCGTGTTTTGCTGCGGTGATGCGCAGGACCACATTTACCGCCAGGCCGTAACTGCCGCCGGTACAGGTTGTATGGCCGCTATAGATGCCGAACGTTATTTGGCAGCCAAGGAGCACGTGGTAACAGCGTAATTGGTTGATTGGGTTGGATTAGGTTGATTAAGTGAGTGGTTGTTCGTTAGATTAATAGGGATGACTTTTAACTTTTACAACAATTACAACCTTTAAAACAAATACAACTCAGGATTTTTCCGTATAATTGATAAATTACATCTTAATCAAATTATACTACTATGGGAAAAGGGGATAAAAAAACACGGAAAGGCAAAATTGCCATAGGTTCATACGGTAAAAAAAGGCCGCATGATCTGAAAAAAGACAAACCTGCGGCTGCGGTCGTTCAGGAAGAAAAAAAATAATATCAAGCCATCCTGATTCATCAAGGGTGGCTTTTTTATTTATACATAGATTTTTTACATAAGCAACAGCGTATTTTTTTCAAAATCTGTTAACTTCACCGGCTTATAATTAATAAGCTATATTGTTATGTTTAAAAAGATATTCCTACCGCTGTGCATATTCATGGCTGTTTCTACAGGTGTGGTAAGTGCACAGGATGCTGACCCTAACCTGGGTATAATCCCCGCCCCGGTTTCTCTGAAAAAAGCTTCCGGCGAGTTTACATTAAGCCGGCAAACCATTGTTTTAGCAGATACTATAAGCAATAAATCGGTTGTTTTTTTGACTGGGTATTTGCAAAATAATAAAATGCTGCCTTTGCAGCTCAAAACAAATGACGGGTCAGGCGCCGCAAATAGCATTGTATTAACGGCCGCCGGTACCGATAATTTGCCGCCTGATGGTTACCGCTTAACAATAACGCCGCAACAAATACTGGTTGCAGGTAAAGGCGCAGGGCTGTTTTATGGCATACAAACGCTGATCCAGCTCATACCCGAAGGCAACAACCCGGTTGTAAAATTACCTTGCGTACAGATTGAAGATTACCCGCGCTTTGCCTATCGCGGCCTGATGCTTGATGTATGCCGCCACTTTTTTTCGGTGGAATTTATCAAAAAATACCTCGACCTGATGGCTACCTATAAACTCAATAACTTTCACTGGCATTTAACTGATGATCAGGGCTGGCGCATCGAAATAAAAAAGTATCCAAAGTTAACCGAAATTGGCAGTCAGCGGTCGCAAACGGTGATTGGTAATTATCATGACCGTACGCCGCAGCAATTTGATAATACGCCATACGGGGGGTATTATACCCAGGATCAAATCCGTGATGTGGTAAAATATGCTGCCGACAGGTATATCAATGTCGTACCCGAAATAGAAATGCCCGGGCATTCGGAAGCTGCCCTGGCGGCTTATCCCGAATTAAGCTGTGATCCGTCAATGACTTACAAGGTCGCCGAAACATGGGGTATTTTTCATGATATTTATTGTCCTTCGGACAAAACATTCAATTTTCTGCAAGATGTGCTGACAGAAGTAATGGGCCTTTTCCCAAGTAAGTATATCCATATTGGCGGTGATGAAGCCCCGAAAGATGTATGGAAAAAATCTGAATTTTGCCAGAAACTGATGAAAAAACTCCATTTAAAAACGGAGGACGAGCTACAGAGTTATTTTATACAGCGGATTGAAAAATTTGTTAACTCGAAAGGGCGCAGCATAATTGGTTGGGACGAGATATTGGAAGGCGGGCTTTCACCAAATGCAACCGTAATGAGCTGGCGGGGCGAAAAAGGTGGCATCGCGGCAGCGCAGCAAAACCATAATGTGATCATGACCCCCGGCAGTGGCGGCCTTTATATCGACCAGCTGCAGGGCAAACAAAATCAGGAACCGCTGAGCATTGGCGGGTACGATCCGCTGAGTAAAATATATGCCTATAATCCAACACCCGATGTTTTAACGCCTGATCAGCAAAAACACATTGTAGGGGTGCAAGCCAATTTATGGACCGAATACATCCCAACAGAAACTAAGGTTGAGTATATGCTATTACCGAGGCTGATGGCGCTCTCCGAAGTTGCCTGGACACCACTTACGAACAAGAACTATAACGATTTTGCCAATACGCGCCTGCCATCCCACCTGGCAACGCTTGATGAAAATAATTTTGATTACAGGGTGCCAACAGCCATAGGCGCTCAGGATACCATCGTATTTGGTTCGCAATTGAATGTGACTTTAAAACCATCCGTTACCGGCGCCAAAGTTTACTACACCATTGATGGCTATAAACCCGGCGAAACAGATATTGAATACACCGCGCCTATGACCTATCTTGTTCCGCCTGATCAATACCGCGAATTAAAAACTGTGGTGATTACACCATCAGGTAAACGCAGCCAGGTAACGCATACGGTAATGTATAATAAAACACCTTTTCCCGCTGTTAATTACCATGGAACGACGAAAGGTTTAAAATACCAGTTGTTTACCGGGCAGTTCAGCAGCGTTAGCGAATTAAAAGATGCCGCTGTTATTGATACAGGAACCGCTTTAAGCTTTAATACAACAGACTTTAAAAAAAATATGCATGGCTTTGGAGTAATATATAACGGTTATATCCATATTGATACAGATGGTGATTATGGATTTTCGGTAGCATCGACCAACGGCTCATCCTTGTCGATTGACGACCAGCCGGTGGTTGATAACGATGGCAAGCATGGCGTATTTGACCAGGGGGGAAATATCCCCCTGCTGAAAGGGTTCCACAGGATCACCATAAAATATTTTGATGCAGGAAGCGCAGGCAATATCGGCGTATTTATGACTATACCCGATAAGCCAAAAGGGCAAATTTCGTCGGATATGATGTACAATTAACGAAGCTATGAACAGGAAAAACTTTTTTTATTTGTTGCTAATGAGTTGCTTTATGATTGCAACAGGCTGTAATAATGAAGAGAAGCCTCCGGTAAATGCAACACCTGCCCCTGCAAAGCAACAGTTAATGGACCCTTTCAGGTATCATAAAATGATCGAGGTTTCACCCGGACAGGATTATGATATTCTCAGTTGGGGGAGGGGTTCAAAAACGGTAGGAGCTTTTATGATCCTGCATTCAGATTCAGCAGCTGCAAAATATACCACCACCACCGGAGATCTGGATGGCGCCATCGTAGACGTTTACAATTCTGACATGGACCTTGATGGCAACCCCGAGATCCTGATACAAACCAAAGGTAAAGACACTACAAATTATACTACCATGTATGCCTTTGAATTCACCAACGGGAAGGCCCAAAAGCTTAATTTTCCAAAGCTAACGCAATCACAAAGGCAGGGCTACAGGGGTGATGATGATTTTTACATTAAAGATGGCATGCTCCTGCGCGAGTTCCCTATTTATAATGGCAGCGGAAAGGCCGCCAAACCATCAGGACAAAAAAGAAAATTGCAATATGGTTTGCGAAATAACAGTTTTACAGTTAAGCAATTAAGTAAAGATTCTGTAAAGGTAAGTGCTGGAAAACCTATTGTCAATCAGCTGGTTAAGAAGGCTACACATGAGAAGAAGCACGAGGTCGTTAAAAAACATAAAAAGAAACACAAAAGGCATCATAGTGATGATGAGGGGTAAGTGGTTGGATCTAACGATTTGAAAATGAAAATCATGCCCGATATTGTTTTAAAAAAGTTTAAATTTGGGTTATGAATGTACAACTTGTATCAAACACAAAGGGAAAAGTAACGGCCGTTCAGATTCTGGTTAAGGACTGGAAGGAAGTCAAAAGAAAGTTAGAAGCATTTAATATAGCCGAAAGCATTAAAACGGGTTATAATGAAATGCTGCAAATTGAAAATGGCCAATTAGAAGAAAAATCTTTTGAGCAATTTTTAAATGAGTTATAAAATTATCCCAACTCCTAATTTTCAAAAAGAATTTAAAAAGCTTTGTAAAAAATATCACTCAATAAAGACTGATCTGATTGAATTGACCAACTCTTTACAGGAGCAACCGGTACAGGGGGACGAGGTTTTTAAAAACTGCTATAAAATTCGGTTTGCAATAAAAAGCAAAGGCAAGGGGAAAAGTGCTGGTGGAAGATTAATAAGCTACATTCAGATAACCAATGAAAAGATATACCTGCTGAGTGTGTATGATAAATCTGAAAAAGAAACGGTAAGTGATCAGTATATAAAGTTCCTGCTAAAAGATTTGTAATAATTCTAAAAAGAAAAATCGTTAATGCCTGCCCTATTTGCCCTGTTCCGACAAAATTTTGCACATTTGCACAACCACATAGCTGCACATCAAAAATGCATTTCTTATATCCCGCTTTTCTATTTGCACTATTAACCTTCGCTATACCGGTACTCATTCACCTGTTCAATTTCCGCAGGTACCAAAAGGTATATTTCAGCAATGTGCAATTCCTCAAAGAGATTCAGGAACAGCAATCATCCCGCAAAAATTTAAAAGAGCGTTTGATTTTAGCCTCCCGTTTGCTTGCCGTCACATTTTTGGTGCTGGCCTTTGCGAAACCTTATATCCCCGGTCAAAATTCAGCCAATGCGGGCAAACAGCAGGCGGTAAGCATATTTGTAGATAACTCCTACTCCATGCAAACCCCGAACAGCGAAGGTTCTTTGCTTGATGGGGCCAAACGCCGGGCAAAAGAAATAGCATCGGCATACAGTATAAACGATAGCTTTCAGTTGCTTACGCAGGATTTTGAAGGCAAACACCAGCGTTTTGTAAACCGCGATGAATTCAACGACGCAGTTGATGCTATAAAGATTAGTCCGCAAAGCCGGCTATTGCAGCAAATCATCAGCAGGCAGCAAAGTTTGCTCAATATGCATAAAGAGGGCGCACGGTCATTGTATGTGATCTCCGATTTTCAGAAAAATATGGCAGGCAGCCAATCGGTAAAAGCGGATACCGGCCAGCATATCAGTTTGGTTCAGCTTAAGGCCAGTACATTGCCAAATGTGGCCGTTGATTCAGTTGCCTTGCTGAGCGCTATACACAGGCCGGGTGAAAGTGAAAAACTGGTAGTACGGTTGCATAATTATGCGGGTGAAACAGCCGAAAAGATCCCGCTTAAACTACTGGTAAATGGTGCGCAAAAAGCATTGGGCAGCTATACCATAAAGGCGCGTGCGGTGCAATATGATACCATCACATTTTCGGGTTTACAGGCCGGATGGCAAAGGGCGGAGATCAGCCTGCAGGATAACCCTGTCACTTTTGATAACCAGTTTTACTTTTCGTTTAACGTAAGGCAGCAAATGCCGGTATTGCTGATAGACGGCGGTACGCCGAACCCTTATTTAAATGCTGTTTTTGCCGCCGATCCTTTTTTCAATGCCAGGCATGTACCTGACGGCAATATTGATTATGCCTCATTAAACACCTACCCTTTAATTGTGTTAAGTGATTTGAATGCCATATCAACGGGTCTGGCGCAACAATTGAAAACATACGTCAATAAAGGGGGAACACTGCTTGTTTTTCCATCCAATGATGCCGACCTGACGAGTTACCGTGCATTATTGGAACCCCTGAATGCCGCATATCCCGAAAAATTGCTTATCGGGGATACAAAGGTGTCAGGTATCAACCTTCAAAACCAGGTATTTAAAAATATTTTCGAAGATTTCCCTCAAAACCCCGACCTGCCTGTTGTGAAAAAATATTATACCTTAAGTTCATCGTCAAATAACCGGTCCGAAAATATAATGTTTTTACCGGGCAGACTGCCTTTTTGGACAGGTTATTCGAGCGGCAGGGGCAAGGTTTATGTTTCGGCAGTTGCTTTGGACGAAGATTTCAGTAACCTGCCCAGGCACGCGCTGTTTTTGCCTGTTATGTTCAGGATAGCTTTGCTGAGCGGGCATGACCAGCCCCTGTTTTACACCCTGGGTGCTGATGAAACGATTGAAGTACCGCCCGTGCAAACCAATCCCAAGCAATTGTTGAAACTTGTTAAGCAGGGGCAAAGCATTATCCCTGAGGTTAAGCAGGAGGAAGGAAGCACACTCCTTTACATGGCCGACCGCTTACAGGAAACTGGTATCTATGATCTTAAAAAACAGGATAGTACGGTGGCAGTAATAGCCTTCAATGATAACCGCAGCGAATCGGATCTGAGTTATTTAAGCGGCAGTGAACTAAGCGCTTTGGTGCCCCGGGCAGCGACGGTTTTAGCGAGTGGAAAAGCTTCTTTAAAAAGTATGGTAACAGAATCAAATTTTGGCTTACAATTATGGAAACTTTGTATAATTTTGGCATTGATTTTTCTGGGGGTCGAAATAGCGCTGATCAGGTTTTTTAAAACAGACAGGCAACAGGTTTCGCAACCGGTTTAAACAGATATAACCCATCTTTAAAGCAACATAAATGAATTTGCTTATCAAATCTGCAACAATAATTGATCCCAACTCACCTTTTAATCAACAAATTGCCGATCTTTTAATTGAAAAAGGCCATATCAGTCAGATCGCGACGGAAATTGAAGCCGATGCTGAAATTATCGACGCGGAAGGCAAGTATATTTCACCGGGCTTTTTTGACCTGAATTGTAATATCGGCGAGCTGGGCCTTGAGACAAAAGAAGACTTGTACACCGGAACCAGGGCAGCCGCAGCAGGAGGTTTTACCGGCGTAGTGCTTATGCCGAACACCATACCGCCGGTGCACTCCAAGGCAGAAATTGAATATTTAATGAACCGCGCCAAAAAGAACCTGGTGGATGTGTATCCCCTGGGGGCTATTTCGCATAAACGTGAGGGCAAGGACCTGGCCGAAATGTACGATATGTACCTGAGCGGCGCCAAAGCGTTTACCGACGGCGACCGTCCTGTACAGGATGCCGGTTTAATGGAGCGGGCATTACTTTATGCCCAGGGTTTCGATGCGCTTATTTTCTCGTACCCCGAAGATACGGCCATCGCGGGCAAGGCAAAAGTGAACGAAGGTGAGATCAGTACCTTATTGGGAATGAAAGGCATCCCGTCACTTGCTGAGGAACTGATGATAGCCCGCGACCTTTACCTTGCCGAATACACAGGCTCAAAAATACATTTCAGTACCATTTCAACCACCCGTTCGGTGGAGTTGATAAGGGAAGCGAAACGCAAGGGACTTGAAGTAACCTGCGACGTCGCGGCACATCATTTGGTGCTTACAGATGAAGCACTGGTTGGCTTCGATAGCCAGTACAAGGTTAAACCGCCCCTGCGTACACAGGACGATGTTGAAGCATTGCTTAACGGCCTGATTGACGGCACTATCGATGCCATTGTATCGCAGCACACCCCGCATGAAGTTGAGTTTAAAAATGTTGAATTTGAAGTAGCTGAATATGGCATAATCGGGTTGCAAACTGCCCTGCCCCTGGCTTTAAAAGCCGGACTGGATGTAAACCTTATTGTTCAAAAATTGGCTATTGGCCCGCGTGAAATATTGAACATTGATATTCCGGCCATCGCCGTTGGAGAGCCCGCCAATTTCGTGTTGTTTGACACATCAGCCGAATGGGAATACAACAGCAAAAATAACAGGTCGAAATCGTATAATTCGCCTTTTATGGGGCAAACCTTAAAAGGCAAAGTATTGTTAACGTTTAACAATAGTCAACTTTATAAATAACATATCATGATCGACCCAAAAATAGAATCAGCCCTTGCAGCCGGACTGGAGGCTTTTTCAAAATATAGCACCTTTAACGCTGCATCTCTTACAAAAGTATTTGAAGATGTTTTTGCATCGGAACACGATTTTTTAACCAAAGTTGACCTGATGGATGAGGTTTTTAACGATCATCCTCAAATGGAAGCTTTGCGGGAAGTTTTTTTTGATCTGCTGCTGGTCAACTTCTTTAGCGCCGATGTTAAAAAACTGGAAGAAGATTACCTCGACTCGCCCGAATGGGAAGCCATTGAAGAAGAAACCCTTGAACGTGGAACCGAGCTTTTAAACCTGCTGCTTTACCTTAACGAGTGCCAGGACGAAGATATTGAACCCGAACTGGAGGATTATTTGAAAGAATTTTTGTTGGTGGATGAAGATGAGTTCCAGGATGAATACAGGATCTATGAACCGGTAATAGCCCACCAGGTATTAATGGAAAGCCCCGCAGAAGAAATCAGGAAAGTGGCTGAAAAACTGCCCGAAGATTCCGAACTAAAAGAGTTGTTTTACCCCCTGATGTGCTTTTTTCAAAATATCAACCCTTCGGTTGAAACAAAAAATGCCATTGCTGCTAATGCTGTCGATAAGGAATTTGATATGGCTGTTTTAGAAACATTGATCAGTTTTAGTTAAATAAACCTTTACAAACATGGATTTAGAACAAAGGATAAAAAATATTTTCCTGAAATACGGGGCGGTTTTGGGTGTGCTTTATTTAACACTTACTATAATATCATTTTATTTAATTACGGCCATTTCTGTTTCTCCTATAGTGTTTGTTGCACTACCAATTTTCTCACGATTGTGTTTACCGATTGTAATTACAATTGTCCTTTGTTTTAGCGGGCGAAAAAAAATTGGCGGACTTTGGACCTTTAAACAAGCTACCACCGGAATTTTTGCAATGTTTTTGATGGCTTTTGCAATTCAATTTATTGGTAAAGACATCGTTTTTGACAAATTTATTGAGCCCAATGGTGTGCGAAAAATACAAATTGCCGCAATTAAAACAAAGAGCTCAAATTTACAACATAAAGGATACGATCAAAAAACCATTGACAAAGAAATGGCTGAAATGAAAAAAGACCTTGTACATCAAAACAATGCTTTAACACCCGGGGCTGTTATACAGGAAGTGATTTTCTCCATATTATTCATTTTTTTGTTCGCACTTATTTTTGGCTCCCTGTTTAAAAATGCTGAATATGTGTCAGGCTCCCAAACTACTAACCAACGGCAGTAAGTGGATCTATCTGTGAACTGCCGGATATTTGAGTATTTTAGATTTGACAACTTTTTAAAAGTTGTCAAATCTTCTCACCTCACTAAGCTACAGAATTGTATGAAATTATTATTCGCAAATATCTGTTGTTGAATAATAATTATTGTTTAGCTTTATTCAAAACTTAAATAAAATTTCACAATGGAAAATGTTAAAAAAAGCTACACAAATGTGGCAGCTAAATGGGCGGTTATTTATGTTATAACCTCCATAGTAATTACTTATGCTTTTCAATTTTTAAATGTAGATCAGGCCTCGCCGGCAAAGTACCTGTCGTACATCCCTTTTATTGCATTTTTGTTGTTAACGCAAAAGGAATACAAAGACCAGCTTGGCGGTTTCCTGACATTTGGCCAGGGCTTTATGTCGGGTTTCATGTATTCTGTTTTTGGAGGGATAATTCTTGCGGTGTTTATTTACATATACCTTGGCATTTTAAGCCCGCAAATTTTGGAGCAATCGTTGACGTCACAGCACGATAAATTTGTGGAACAAGGCATGTCAGAAGATCAGATAAAAAATGCGACAGAAATGGGAAAAAAATATGGCGCCATATTGGGTGCTGTTGCAACATTGTTCATTATTCCGATTTTCGGAGCCATTGTTGCGTTAATTGGGGCGGCTGTATTTAAGAAAGAACCCTCAATTCTTGATATAGAGCAAAACGCTGGTTCTTATACCGATCCTTCAGTTTAATTATTCATACATAAACCATAAAAAAACAGGCCCTGTTAACCAGGGCCTGTTTTTTTATAGACAGTTCTACATAATCTGGTTAAACTCCAGTATTTCCTGATCCGGGCCCTGGATATTGAAATACTTACAGCCTTTTTTCCAGAATGGCAGGAATACAGGTTTATCTTCCAGTATTTTAATACTGCCATCAGCTTTTAGGGTTTCAAAAACGACATCTATATCATCAACATCAAAAGCGATGTGATCAATATGCCCGTTTTTGCGTGTTTTTATTTCCTGTAGTTGTTTAGCAGGTATTTGGTACAGTTCAATGATAATATCGTTAAGCTGCATCATTATACATGTACCTGTTTCGCCTTCATGAGTGAACGGCGACTGCATTACACTCTTAAATCCGAAACGACTGTAAAACCGCGTTGATACTGCCACATCCGTTACCGGGATACCAACATGCTGCAGTTTATTAATGGTGATTGGTAACTTATTTTCCATTCTTTTACAATTTAAAATCATTTATCAAAACAAAAAAGGCCCCGTTAAATCGAAGCCTCTTTTTGTTCTATTTCTTTCACCGCCAGGCGATTTTAGCGATTTTAGATTTGACAACTTTTCAAAAGTTGTCAAATCTTTTCACCACTCACCTATTTCTTCATCACAATCCTCACAATATCGTTTCCAAAAACAAATACCATCAGGGTTATTAATATCACAAAGCCAACAATCTGCGAACGTTCTAAAAATTTATCGCTCAGCGGTTTGCCTTTTATCATTTCAATTATTAAAAATAACGCATGGCCGCCGTCAAGTGCAGGTATTGGCAGCAGGTTGGTAAATGCAAGTACCATTGAAAGTACGCCCACAAGGGTCCAGAAATGGACCCAGTCTATAGTTGAACCAAACATCGTTGCTATTCTTACCGGTCCGCTAAATGCTTTATTGGCCTTAACATCTCCTTTAATTACTTTTCCTAAGCCTTTGGCGTCATCTGTAAACGTTCCCCATGCTTTGGTTGCACCTACAGGGAGTGATCCAAAAAAGCCGAAGGTTAACTTTTTCTCATTTGGAATATCCCATTTAGGAAAAAATCCTAAAGTCCCGTTTTTATCTACCCGGGCGGTGCTTTGTATGAGATTTCCGTTGCGCTTTATCGATAACACCACCTGCTTGTTTGCAAATGACCCGATCAGTGGTTTAAATTGATCAAAAAACGTAACTTTCTCTCCATTAACAGCGACAATACTATCGCCAGCTTTTAGCCCGGCTTTTTTAGCGTTACTGTTTTGTACTACCGAATCAATCGCGAATTTTGAACGCGGCACGCGGCTGATAAACTCGTCGATATTCGAATCAGCTAAATCATTAAGTATTGAAGCTGGAACTTTAACATGCAATGAATTGTCACCGCGCAGCACGGTAAGATCAGCGTTCCCCATTATTACTTCAGGACCGGTAAGATCTTCAAACCGAACGACAGTGCGCCCGTTTATGGCGGTAATTTTATCGCCGGGCAGCAGACCCATTTTTAAGCCGATTTTACCCGGTACAATGCCATATTTTAGTTCGGCATTCGGGATATAAGTTTCCCCGTATTTTATAGTTAGTACCCAGAAGATTATTATACCAAGCAGAATGTTTACGGTAATGCCACCCAGCATTACAATTAAACGCTGCCATGCTGGTTTTGAACGGAATTCCCATGGCTGGGGTGGCCCGGCAAGCTGTTCGGTATCCATCGACTCATCGATCATGCCGGCAATTTTTACATAGCCGCCAAGCGGGAGCCATCCGATGCCATATTCAACGCCTTTATAGTTAAATTTAAAAAGACTGATGCCCCAGGCATCGAAGAAAAGGTAAAATTTTTCCACTTTGATCCCAAAGGCCCTGGCAGCTAAAAAATGGCCAAGTTCATGCAGGATTACTAAAATTGAAAGGCCAAGAATTAACTGGCCAACCATGATCACTATACTCATTCGTTCTGTTATATTAAAATTGTAATGCCTTTAACGGCATTTCGTGTATTAAATTTTGTGCAAAGATGCGTGTTTCTTTATCAGTATTCAAATAGTCATCCAAAACAGGACTACCTATATAGGAGATTTGTTGCATGCATTCTTCAATTACCCTGCTCATAGCCAAAAAACCAATATTTTTATTTAAAAAACCCGCTACAGCTATCTCGTTTGCGGCATTAACTATGCAAGGCATATTGCCGCCTTGTTTTAACGCTTCGAACGCTATTGCAAGGTTTCGGAAAGTTTTAATATCCGGTTTTTCAAAAGTTAATTCCGGGTAATTAATAAAGTCTAATCTTTTAAAATTGTTTTTTAATCTTGCGGGATACGACAACGCGTATTGAATCGGCAGTTTCATATCGGGCAAGCCCATTTGTGCCTTGATAGAACCGTCTTCAAACTGAACCATGGAATGGATAATCGACTGCGGATGTACAACTACGTCAACCTGGTCAACTTCAAGGTCAAACAGCCATTTTGCTTCTATCACTTCCAGCCCCTTATTCATTAACGAAGCGGAGTCGATAGTTATTTTAGCGCCCATTACCCAATTTGGATGTTTGAGCGCATCTTCTAAAACCACCCCTGCTAAAAAATCAAGGGATTTCCCCCTGAAAGGCCCGCCTGAAGCAGTTAATATGATTTTTTCAATTTTGTTTTCTTCTTCACCGGCCAGGCATTGAAAAATAGCTGAATGTTCTGAATCAACCGGTAAAATTTTAACCTTGTGCTTTTTGGCAAGTCCGGTAACCAGTTCGCCGGCAACCACAAGGGTTTCCTTATTTGCGAGGGCGATGTCTTTACCGGCTTTTATGGCGGCAATGGTAGGCTCTAATCCGGCAAAGCCAACCATCGCAGTTAGTACGATGTGTATATCAGGGTGGGTAACTGTATCAATAACAGCCTCATTCCCGGCCAGTACTTTTACAGGGGTATCGGCAAGGGCCTCTTTAACGTATTGGTGTTTTGTTTCATCGCAAATGATTACATACGCCGGCTTGAATTCAAGCGCCTGTGTAATCAGCAGGTCGGCATTTGAATTGGCGGTTAACAGAAAAACATTGAACAAATCAGTATTTCCCCTGATCACTTCAAGTGTTTGTGTCCCAACACTACCTGTTGAGCCTAAAATCGCTATATTTTTTTTATTATCTGTCAATGATTTCTTGTTTTAAACGCCTTGTCCATCTACAAACATTCGCTTTTTGTCTGAACCATGATTTT
>DHXR01000054.1:0-127802 GCA_002413785.1 Mucilaginibacter sp. UBA5151 | reverse complement strand
AAATCATGGTTCAGACAAATTAATGTATTCATTCAGTTCCTCCGCTATTTTCCTGTCATTAGCTAGCCGTGGTACCTTATTTTGACCCCCAAGTTTACCCTGTGACCGCATATAATTTATAAAGGTATCCTTTTTCAGGCTTTGGATTACTAAAGGTTGCAAAATGTTACCCTCAATAAGGTCAAAATAGTAAATATTTTTCTTTTGCAGGGCTTTGTCAACTTTCAGGGCAAATGCCTTCAGGTCATCCGGCGCTTTTCCAAATTCGATAAACCATTCGTGGTAAGGTAATTGACCATTTGGCGGGTTCACCTGCGGCGCAACGGTAAACTCAATGATATCAAGTCCCTGCTCGTTGGCAACACTCATTAAGGCCTGTTCAACTTCTTCGCCTATCACGTGTTCGCCAAAGGCCGAGATATAATGTTTAATGCGGCCGGTCACTACAATTTTATATGGATTTTTTGATACAAATTTAACAGTATCACCCAGGCTGTAACCCCACAAACCGGCGCTGGTATTTAGTATCAGTGCGTAATTTTTATCCAGTTCAATGTCTTTTAAGCTGATGCGGGTTGGATTTTCATTAAAAAATTCATCCGAAGGTATAAATTCATAAAATATCCCCGAATCAACCATCAGCAGTAGCCCCTTTTCCTTTTGCGAATCCTGGAAAGCGATAAAACCTTCGGATGCAGGGTAGGTCTCAATGGTATCGATGGCAAAGCCAATACTTTCTTCCATTCGGGCCCGGTAGGGTTCAAAATTAACCCCTCCGTGTACAAACAGTTTAAAGTTCGGGAAAATATCCTTTATTTTTTTGCCGCCCGAAACTGCCGAAAGCCGGTCGAAATACATTTGGCACCAGGGCGGTATACCCGATATGAGGCGCATGTCCTGGTTTTTGGTTTCTTCAACAATAGCGTCAACTTTTTGCTCCCAGTCGTCCATGCAGTTTACTTCATAGCTGGGCAGCCTGTTTTTTTGCAGGTAAGCCGGCACATGGTGCGCAACTATACCCGATAACCTGCCTGTTGAGATCCCCGCCTTTACATCAAGTACCGGGCTGCCCTGCAGGAAGATCATTTTTCCATCCACGAAATCAGCATTGCCGGTTTCATAAATATAACTAAGCAAAGCATTACGGGCTGCTTTTATATGTTCAGGCATGCTCTCTTTAGAGATGGGGATATACTTTACCCCCGAGGTTGTGCCCGATGTTTTGGCGAGGTAAGCCGGTTTCCCAGGCCAGAGTACGTTTTCTTCCCCTTTTGTTACGCGTTCTATATAGGGTCGCAGGTCTTCATAATCGTAAACGGGCACATTCTTTTTGAAATCATCATAAGTTTTAATTTTCTCAAAACGATGTGTTTTTCCAAAGGCGGTATTTTTGCCCTGGCCGATAAGATATTCAAAAGTTTTTTGTTGCAGCTGTAGCCCGTTTTTGCGGACTTTGTTTAACCGGCTGTTAATTATGGCGGCAAAAGGTTTGCTTAATGCGGCTTTTAGTCCCATTGCTTATACAGTTTCTGTAACATCATCATCAACGTCAAGGTGGCTGAAAATAAGCTTGCGGTAGGCCACGGCTAACAGGATGTTTACAAAAGGAACAACAAATATTAAACCAATAACTGTGAATGACCCTATCAAAGCCAATGTTTCAATAACCAGGAATAAAAGGAAATACTTTAAAAAGCTTCCTTTTATCAATTTGAAGCTTTGAGCAACCGACTCAAACGGCCACGAATTGTCGTCAACGATAAAACAGGCGCAAATAGGGAAATAGAAGAGAAAGAAAATCTCAAAAAATATCGCCGAAAATATTCCCAATACATATTTTACAAATCCTTCATCAAGTGCTTTGATCGCATTTGTAACAAATACCGCCATTGTGCTAACCAGGACCAAAAGAATAATGTAGCTGACCAGCATTTTTATTTTAGGAACGATATCCGCGAATTCAAAATCATAATATTGTTTATCAATCAGCTGGAAAACTAATTTTATAAAGCCCAGGTACAAAAAGCTTACACTTATCAATAGGAAAACAATGCCTATTGATGCTAAAAGATTATCAGTGATTAAATTGTAAATTACAAAACCCGAAACAGCAGTGATAACAAAAGCCAATATGGTATAAACGGCAATTGTAGCAAAGTTCTTTTTCAAGATCTGCCACGAAATATTTAATGTTTCCGTTACGGAAAAAGGATGGTACATATACGCTTTATGAAATTTTAAATATTACCCTTTTACAAAAATCCTGCATAAATCCTAACCCGTAGGCAATCAATTGAATAAAGGAAGCAATCAAACTCAAAAATGCAATTTTTGCTGATTTGTTTTTCCACCAGGCGTGAAAAAATATCAACAAAATGATCACCGCAAGGATAAAATTACATAATTGTACTATTTGCCAGTTAAATATATTAGAAATAGCTGTAAATAAGAGTGATAAGGTAAATACCGCAGGAAAAAAATGCACCAGTTTTAATTCCTTTGGAAAGAACTTATAAACATTAATACGGGCCCTGCCAAAAAAATGCAACTGCTTATAAAACTTTAAGAAATCGGTGCGCCTTTTATGGTAAACCTTAGCTTCGGGGATCAGGCCGATCTTAAAACCCAGGGAGTGTATGCGGATGCTGTATTCTATATCTTCGCCGAGCCTGGTAATAATAAAACCGCCCGCTTTTTCCCATACCTGCCGTGATAGGCCCATATTAAAGCTCCGTGGGTGAAACTGTCCGATTCCTTTTTTCATGCCCCTTATGCCACCGGTAGTAAACGGCGAGGTCATGGCATAGCTGATGGCTTTTTGAACAGGAGTGAAAGATGGATGTGCGGCATCTGGGCCCCCGTATGCATCCAGATAATTTTTAGTAAGCGAATCGCTAACTATCTGCAAATAATCCTCAGGGATCAGGCAATCTGAATCAAACACTATAAAATAATCGCCTTTGGCGCGTTCAAAACCAAAATTACGTGCAAATCCCTGACCTTCATTTATCTTTACAAAATATTTAACATCCAGTTTGTCCGAAAAGCTAAGTACAATATCGGCCGCGTCATCAACGGAGCCATCTTCAATAACCAATACCTCAAACTGCTTATAGGTTTGTAAAACAAGTGTTTCCAGCAGTTCTTTGATCTCCTGCGGACGGTTATATAGGGGTATTATGATGGAGAAAAACATTTTTATATGTGCGATATTAATGTGCAAATGTGCAAATATGCAGATGTGCAGATGAAAAAACGAAAAGCATCTGCACATTTAAAATCTGCACATTTGCACATCAATCCGCACATCTGCACATCCTCAAATCTGCACATTAAATAGTTTCTTCAATCTGATAATTATTGCGTTCGGGGGCGCTGCGGGCAACCAGTTCGGCCACAAAACCTGTTAAAAACAATTGAGAACCTAATATTACTGCGACAAGAGCTATATAAAACAATGGTTGTCCGGTAATGTCTCGATATTTCAAACCGTTGGCTATAGCATGTAACTTATCAGCAATCATCCAAATAGTAATAACAGTTCCCGCAAAAAAGCTTAAAACGCCCATCGTACCAAAAAAGTGCATGGGGCGTTTGCCGAATTTGCCCACAAAAAATATCGACATCAGGTCTAACAAACCATTAACAAAACGGCTCATGCCAAATTTGGTTTTTCCGTATTTGCGGGGCCGGTGTTCTACAATTTGTTCACCAATTTTAATAAAGCCCGCCCATTTGGCAATAACCGGGATATACCGGTGCATTTCGCCATAAACCTCTATGTTTTTCACCACGGCTTTACGGTAAGCTTTTAAGCCGCAGTTAAAATCGTGCAGGTTATGTATGCCCGACATGCGGCGGGTGGCTGCATTATATATTTTTGTTGGGATAGTTTTACTCAGCGGATCATGTCGTTTTGCCTTCCAGCCGGATATCAGGTCGTATTTTTCTTCGGTAATGCGGCGGTAAAGCTCCGGGATTTCATCAGGGCTGTCCTGCAGGTCGGCGTCCATGGTGATCATCACATCGCCCTGCGCGGCCTCGAAACCAATGTTCAAAGCGGCTGATTTGCCATAATTACGCCTGAACTTTATCCCTTTTATAAAAGGGTTGCTTTTATGCAACTTCCGGATCATTTCCCAGGAGCCGTCACTGCTGCCATCGTCAATAAGGACGATCTCGTAGGTGAACTTATTTTCGTCCATTACACGGCTGATCCAGGAGGTGAGCTCGGGTAACGATTCTACTTCATCATAAAGCGGTACTACAACTGATATATCCATTGCTCCGCAAAAATATAAAAAAGTTGGTTAGGTTTGTTCGCCCGGTCAACCAATAAACAAATTTTTCCTATCTTGCCTTTCAAATTAAAAAACTTCCAGCTATGAATTTTTACAAAATCACCTTGTCATTATTGTTGTGTTTTGGTGTGTTCGCACTTCGTGCGCAGAATACAGACACGGCGCGGTCAAAATACGATCAGCATAAAGCATTTCCCACCGTATTTTACCCTGTCGGTGGGACCCTAATCAGGGGTGCAAGCGGTGCGCCCGGTGCTAAATACTGGCAAAACCATGCCGATTATAAGTTAAATGTTACCTTAGATACGGCAAAACACAATGTAAGCGGAACTGTGCTCATTACCTACACCAATAACAGTCCCGACCCGATGGCTTTTTTATGGCTACAGGTGGAACAGAATATTTACAAGGTAGATTCCCGCGGTGAAGCTACCAGCCCGGTAACCGGCGGCCGTTTTACCAATAAATCATTTACCGATGGCGACCAGATAAAAGGGGTTTACATTATTAAAAATGGTAAGACTGAAAAAGTTGATTACCTGATAACTGATACCCGCATGCAGATTAAGCTGAATGATACCCTTAGGGCGGGCGGCAGTAAGATTGAGATTAAAATAGACTATGGTTTTGACATACCGCAATACGGGACCGACCGGATGGGCCGCAAACTTTTCAAAAACGGATGGGTATATGAAATGGCGCAATGGTACCCGCGTATGGAAGTATATGATGATGTTACCGGCTGGAACGTGATCCCATACATGGGCGCTTCGGAGTTTTACCTGGAATACGGCAATTTTGATTATACCATTACCGCACCTGCAAACCTGGTTGTGGTAGGCTCGGGTGAATTGTTAAACCCGGCGGAGGTATTGACGCCAGCGATCATCAGCCGTTTGGCTGCGGCAAAAAATAGTGATAAAACCGTGATGGTTAAAGACTCCGCCGATATAGGGAATAATACCCTGCATCCGCAAAAGGCAAACCTTACCTGGCATTTTTTCTGTAAAAACTCAAGGGATGTATCATGGGCTGCTTCAAAAGCGTTTTTATGGGATGCTGCAAGAATAAACCTGCCAAGCGGTAAAAAAGCTCTTGCGCAATCTGTTTATCCTATTGAATCAAAGGGTCAAAATGCGTGGAGCCGCTCAACAGAATATGTGAAGGGGGCTATTGAATTGTATTCGTCCGAATGGTTTGAATATACCTATCCGGTGGCGACCAATGTTGCCGGCATAGTAGGGGGGATGGAATACCCGGGCATTGTATTTTGCGGGTCTGAAAGTCAGGCGGGTGGTTTATGGGAAGTAACCAACCACGAGTTCGGGCACAACTGGTTCCCGATGATCGTTGGTTCAAATGAACGTAAATATGCCTGGATGGATGAAGGTTTCAATACCTTTATTAATAAGGTTGATACCAAAGTTTTTAATAAAGGCGAATATTATGATGCTCCGGATGCTCAAAAAGAAGCTGCCGGAATGTTTAGCCCGGATGCCGACGCCATTATGAACACGCCTGATGTGATTCAATCTGATTACTTAGGCTTTGCCGCTTATGAAAAACCCGCCATGGCATTGACGATACTTCGTGAGCAGATTTTAGGTGAAAAGCGTTTTGATTATGCGTTTCAAACCTATATCAAACGCTGGGCATTTAAGCACCCTACGCCATGGGACTTTTTCCATACCATGGACAATGCAGCGGGGGAGGATCTGAGCTGGTTTTGGAACGAATGGTTCTTTACTACATGGAAGCTGGATCAATCAGTTAAAGAAATAAATTATGTTGATAACGATGCAGCCAAAGGCGCATTGATCACGATTGGGAATTCGGAAGGCATGGCTTTGCCGGTTACAGTATTGATAAAGGAGTTGAATGGCAATACCGGTACCGTTCATTTGCCTGCCGAGATCTGGCAGCGCGGCGGCGCCTGGACTTTCGCCTACAAATCAACTTCTAAAATAGCCTACGCAACTATTGACCCTAACCATGTTTTGCCTGATATAAACCCCGAAAATAATTCATTTAGCGGTGTAAGTGTTGGACCGGGCGTTACCGCTGCTTCAGTAATAAAAAATTACCTGGATGCAGTTGGCGGCGAAAATAAATTGGAGGCTGTGAAGGATTTGACGGTGAACGCCGAAGGCACAGTGCAAGGTTTAACCGTGATAAGGGTAAACAAATATAAAACACCCGGCATGTTTTATCAGGATGTATCGGTGCCATCTTATAATAATTTGGATGTTACCCGTATTATCATTGACGGCGACAGCCTGAATGTTAAGCAAATGAACAAAGCTGTACCACTTAGCGCAGATGTTAAGGGATCTGTTAAGGCGAGATATAAGCTTTTTCCCGAACTGGATTTTAATAAAACCGGTTATGCCTTACAACTTGCGCCAACGTTGCAGGTAGTTGACGGCCAGTTAGCTTATCTGGTTACTGTGACCTCGCCTGACGGCACAAAGGTGAAGTATTTTTACGACCAGAAAACAGGTTTGAAGATAAAACAATTTTCGGATGTGGCAGGCAGTACCGTTATGGAATGGGGCGACTATCATGATATTGACACCGGTATAAAAATACCGTTTTCGGAGAAAACAACCGTTGTTGGCCAGCCTATTGAGTTTAAAGTAAAAAGTGCAACTGTTAACAGCGGGTTGACAAATGAGATGTTTAAATAGACGATAGTAACGTCTTTAGTCCTGAGTCTAAAGTAAAAAAAGGTATGACTTTATACCAAAATAATGCCCGGTGCGAAAGTATCGGGCATTATTTTTTAAGGCTATTGCTATCGTTAAATTTCATTCTATGGTGGAAAAGAGGCCAAGATTTTTACATTTGCTTATATTTATGATAATATGATAAAATCCCTTTTCCTTTTCATTTTATGCTTGTTCGTTTTCAATGCAGTCTTTGCGCAGAAAAAAGATACATCTGTATATTATTTAAAAACCTCTGGAAAAGTTGTCTCCACAAAAGATAGCGCTGATTATTTCCTGGTTATATTACCACCGGATACCAGTGTTGATAAGAATTTATTTATTGTCCAAGAATTTTATCGCAATGGTAAGAGGAGACTTATGGGTAATTCGAAAACAAATTCATTAAATCTAAAATTTCAAGGTTTTCTGGTTAATTTTTATCCAAACGGGCATAAAATGATGATCAGAAATTATAATAATGGCGAACCTTTAGGCGATGAAATTCAATATTACCCAAACGGAAAGTTGTACAATATTAGAAGTTATACCAAAGATAAAAAGGTCTTTTTAAAACAATACAACGACTCCACGGGAAATGTATTAGCTGAAAACGGCAAAGGGAAATGGACGGAATTTGATGAAAATTTTAGCGAAGTTAATGCCGAAGGGGAAATTGAAAATGGGATTGAAGCTGGCACCTGGCATGGGCGGGTAGATGATTCTACAAATTTTGAAAGTGTGTTCGTTAAAGGTAAAGTAATATCAACTACCCGTACATATAAATATAAGCCAAACGGTGAAACTTTCACTTCAGTTGATATTGTTCCTGAATTCCCTGGTGGACTTGAGGCATTCGCCAGGTTTCTTTATCGTAATATTCGTTACCCAGCGCTTGCCAGGGAAAACAATACTTCAGGTCGGGTAATTGTAAATTTTGTTGTAGAAAGGGACGGTAGTTTAAGTGATGTAAAAGTTGCAAGAGGTATTGGTGATGGTTGTGATGAAGAAGCGGTGAGGATTATTAAATTATCTCCGCGGTGGAAACCGGGCATTCAAAATGGGAAACCAGTTCGGGTATCTTATAGTGTCCCAATAGGTTTTTCTTTGGGTAAGTAAAACAGTCAAATTTAAAAAAGGGCTTTCACCAAACGATGAAAGCCCTTTTTTAATTGATGATTTGACAACTTTCAAAAAGTTGTCAAATCTAAAAGGTAACGCAATTAAATCACCTTAGTATCATACAATACCTGGTTCATATTCCTTACCGCATCAGCGCTTTTATTAAATTCGGCTTGTTCGGCGTCACTTATTTTATACTCAACGATTTTTTCAAAGCCATTTTTGCCAAGTACAACCGGTACAACAAGCGAAATATCTTTTTGTCCGTATTCGCCGTCCAGCGCAACACCGCAGGAGATTAGTTTTTTCTGATCGCGTACAATGGCTTCAACCATAAAGGCTGTACCTGCACCGGGAGCATACCATGCCGATGTGCCGATTAGTTTAGTTAAGGTAGCGCCGCCAACCATAGTCGCAGCAACCACTTTATCCTGTTGCTCCTTGCTTAATAATTGTGTTACCGGAACACTGTTCCAGGTAGCGTGGTGTATTAAAGGGATCATGGTTGTATCACCGTGACCACCGATAACTACTGCGTTCAGGTCGGCAGGAGAGCAGCCCAGTTCCTGGCTCAAATAATATTTAAACCTTGCCGAATCCAAAGCGCCGCCCATACCTATTATACGATTTTTTGGTAAACCTGATGTTTTAAACGTCAGGTAGTTCATAGTATCCATCGGGTTGGATACAACGATGATAATGGTGTTTGGCGAATATTTAACAATGTTTTCTGTAACACTTTTTACAATACCCGCGTTAGTGCCGATAAGCTCTTCGCGTGTCATGCCTGGTTTACGTGGTAAACCCGAAGTGATCACTACAACTTCCGAATCAGCAGTAGCTGCATAATCGTTGGTAACCCCTTTTATTTTGGTGTCAAACTCTAAAAGAGCCGATGTCTGCATCATATCTATAGCCTTGCCTTCGGCAAAACCTTCACGGATGTCTAACAAAATAAGCTCTTCAGCCAATTCTTTCCTGGCGATATTATCTGCGCAGGTTGCGCCTACAGCCCCGGCGCCAACAACAGTTATTTTCATAATAAATTTTGATTTTCAGTTGGAAAAATAAATTGCCCCGAAGATAGAAATTTATATTTTTTTTCAGGTAAAAATTATGCAATATGTGATAACAATCATGCAACATTATAAGATAGGTATTCCGGGATTACAAAGCCTTAATCACCCTGCAATGAAAATAAACTTAAAACAGGATGGAATTTACAGGAGTGCCTTTGCCTTTTTAGATAGCTTTTTTAAGCATTGGTTATAAAGTAAACAATTGCCGGTTGCTTTTTATTCAATTTGCTGTGGTAAATAGTTCATTTTGAAAAAAATTATAAAATTTTTAACAAAATGTGATGAATTTTATAAAAAAAGTTTAAATTCGCCTCGATATTTGTATATAACGTTACAAAAAACACGAATTGAAACAATTTTTATAAAATCATTAAACAATGGCAACTAAACTTGAGTACATTTGGCTTGATGGCTACAAACCCACACAAAGCCTGCGCAGCAAAACTAAAATTGAATCAGATTTCAGCGGTAAATTAGAAGACTGCCCTAACTGGAGCTTTGACGGTTCTTCAACCGAACAGGCCCCCGGAGGTTCTTCAGACTGCGTTCTTAAACCTGTTTTTATTTGTAAAGATCCCGGAAGGCTTGATGCTTACCTGGTAATGTGTGAAGTACTTGACTCTACAGGCAAACCGCACGTGTCAAACGGCCGTTCTTTAATTGAAGATGATGATAATGATTTCTGGTTTGGTTTTGAGCAGGAATACTTTTTATGGGATCCTGAAACCAACAAACCGCTTGGTTTCCCTACAGGCGGTTACCCTGCCCCGCAAGGCCCTTACTACTGTTCTGTAGGTGCTAATAACGCTTATGGAAGAGATATTGTTGAAGAGCATTTGGATACTTGTTTAGAAGCAGGTTTAAATGTTGAAGGTATCAACGCCGAAGTTGCTGCCGGTCAGTGGGAATTCCAGATCTTCGCTAAAGGCGCTAAAGAAGCAGGTGACCAGATTTGGGTTGCCCGTTACTTACTTGAAAGAATAGGTGAAGCACATGGCGTATCTATCAACTGGCATTGCAAACCACTTGGTCAATTAGACTGGAACGGTTCAGGCATGCACGCTAATTTCTCAAACACTACTTTAAGGACTTGCGGCAGCAAAGAAACTTACGATAAAATTTGCGAAGCTTTCCGTCCGGTAATAGCTGAATGTATTGCTGTTTATGGCGCTGATAACGAGCAGCGTTTAACAGGTAAACACGAAACCGCTTCTATTCACGATTACAGCTATGGCGTATCTGACCGTGGCGCTTCTATCCGTATCCCGTTATACACAGTTCAAAAAGGCTGGAAAGGTTACCTGGAAGACCGCCGCCCAAATTCAGCTGCCGATCCATACAAAGTTGCAGCAGTAATTATAAAAACTGTAAAATCAGCAAAAGTTTAATTCACTAACTAAACTAAATATAATCTCAAGTCCCCTGATTGTAAAAGATCAGGGGACTTTTTGTTATGTGCCCATGTATTCATTCCCGTTGTTTGTGTCCTCACAAACAACACTCCGGCCCCGCAATTTTTTTATTGTTTCACGCATTATATTTATCTTGCTTAAATTGCGCCGGTAATTAATCTAACACGTCATGAATGAAGATCAGATTATAACCTATCTTGAAGAAAACGATATAAAGAAAATAAAATTTGCCTTTGCCGATATTGACGGCGTTTTGCGGGGCAAAGTAATCCATCATAAAAAATTTATTGATGGCCTTAAAAATGGCTATGGCTTTTGCGATGTGGTATTTGGCTGGGACAGCAGCGATGCCTGTTATGATAATGTGGAGCTTACAGGCTGGCATACCGGCTATCCCGACAAGCAATGCCGCATTGACCTCTCTACCTTCAGGACTGTGCCCTGGCAGGAAAATATCCCTTTCTTTTTGGGGGATTTTAGTGCGGCAGATGGTAGCGACTTGCCGGCATGCAGCCGTAGCTTGCTGAAACGGATAGCCAAAGAATGTGATGAAATGGGCTATCACCCCGAATTTGCACAGGAATTTGAATGGTTTAATTTCAGGGAAACGCCGCAAAGTTTACAGGGGAAAGGTTTTACAAACATGGAAAACCTAACCCCTGGTATGTTTGGTTATTCAATCTTGAGGACATCACAGGAAGGAGACTTTTATAACGACCTGTTTAACCTGTTATACCAATTTGATGTGCCGCTGGAAGGCCTGCATACAGAAACCGGGCCGGGCGTTTACGAGGCGGCTATTCTGCACGATCATGTGCTTGCCGCCGCCGATAAAGCGGTGTTATTTAAAACTGCTGTTAAAGAGATAGCTTACAAACACGGCATTATGGCCTCGTTTATGGCCAAATGGAATGAAAAGCTACCGGGCTGCAGCGGCCATATCCACCAAAGTTTGTGGAACAAAGACCAATCTGAAAACCTGTTTTACAGCGCAACTGATGCCCAAAATATGAGCGACCTGCACAAGCATTACCTTGCAGGTCAGTTACATTGCCTGCCGCATATTTTGCCGATGTATGCGCCAAACATAAATAGTTATAAACGTTTGGTTGAAGGCGCCTGGGCGCCCACTACCATCACCTGGGGCCTTGATAACCGGACTACTGCGTTGCGTGTGCTGCATCCATCCGAAAGTTATACCCGCCTGGAAACCCGCATTCCAGGTTCCGATACTAATCCTTACCTTGCTATGGCTGCGGCACTTGCATCCGGGTTATATGGCATAAAAAACAAGCTGCCATTAACTATACCGGCAACCAAAGGTAACGGCTACCAGGATAAAAGGAATGGCAGCTTGTCTTCAAATTTGTTTGATGCCGCAACAATTATGAAAGATTCGGCCATAGCGAATGAATTGTTTGGCGCGCCGTTTGTTGAGCACTTTACACAAACCCGTCTTTGGGAATGCCGCCAATTCGCCAAAAGCGTAACAGACTGGGAATTAAAAAGGTATTTTGAGATAATATAGTAAAAAAGCATTGTGAATAAAACAGTTGACATATATCCTGATGACCTGCATCCTGAAAATCCTATATATCCACAGTTCCCTGTCAGGGCATCAAAGGTTCAGATTAACCTGGATTATAACTCCATATTAAAAAAAGCATGGGAAGGGTACGATGCTTCTAAGTCTATCAGGAAAATCGAGGATATCAGCGCTATGGTTTCAACCAACCATGTTTTTCGGATAACCTTCCATGATGATGATATTATTATTGCCAAGCTTTCCTATTTTGGCAAATACGAATATTTTAAAGAAGACCACCGCATTATCCACAGCCTGTCCAACAATTTGCTTTATCCTTTTGAAAACCTGCTGGCAAAATCACTATTAAAAAATAACCGGGTTTATATTTACAGGTATAAGCAGGGAAAAACAGATGCATGGGTTGTTTTTTATAACCCGAGTCGTATCCTCGACCGCTTGCCGCAGCGGCTGGAAGACCATCATATCTGTAAATTAGGTCAGCAGGTGGGCAAGTTTCATAAAGCCTGCTCAAGGGTAAAAAATGTACTGCCAAAATCATCAAAAACTTTGCGGACAGATATTTTCGCTTTACAGCAGCAGTTGGAAATCAACGAAAAAAATTTCGGTTCGGCCATGCAGGTTGACTTTTTGAAATACCACTGTGATTTGTTCCTGAAAAACCGCTCGAATTACAATATGAAATCTTTTGAGATCATACCTGTGTTCATCGACTGGAACATTGGCAATTTCTCGGTAACGCCCAATCTTGAACTATATTCCCGCTGGGATTACGATTGGTTCAGGATGAGCTACCGCATACTCGATTTTTATTTTTTCAGTCGGGTAGTATCCGATGCCGGGGACAGGACGGTGTTCAGTTATTATATCAATACGATGATGGAAGACAGGTTTATCCTGTTTTTAAAGGAATATCATAAAATAAACCCCATTACTGCCGATGAAATCAGGTTTTTAAAAGAGGCATACCGGTTTTTTATCTTAAATTACGTGATTAAAGACGGCAAGTACTTTTTTAATGAACAATACGCTACAAAATTACAAGCCGAAGCCTTTGAGATCTACCTGCCATCAGTGGACCGGGATTTTGATGCAGAAAAGATTATTGAGGCGCTGAAGATAAGATAATTGGTTGATTGGGTTGATTAGGAGATTGGTTGATTGAGTTTTTGTTTTAATGACAATGAATAATATTGCTAAAGCGCATTTCGATTTTTCAACAGAAAAACTTTTAATAAATATTTAACTTAATCAACTCAATCCAACTTAATCAACTCAATCCAACTTAATCAACCCAATCAACCAACCAATGAAATGCATCGATAACTTTAAATCAATAATTGACAGGTATGAAATCATCTTCTTTGATGCGTTTGGTGTAATAAAAACCTACCAGGGGCTTGTTCCCGGTATCGAAAAAACGTTTTCGTACCTGGTGGCCGAAAAAAAAGAATTTTATATTGTTACCAATGACGCCTCACGAAGCCCGGCGCAGCTTGCCGAAAGTTACCATCGGAAGGGTTTAAAGGAAATTACCGCTGACCGGATAATTTCATCTGGCATGCTCACCAAAGAATACCTTGACCTGAAAGTGCTTGATGGGATTGTAGCCTACCTGGGGACACCGGATTCAGCCCATTATATTGAATCATCGGGCTTAAATACTTTGCCGGTAAGCGAGGTTAACAACAGTAATATTGATAAGGTAAGCGCCCTGATATTTTTGGATGACGAAGGGTTTAATTGGTTCGAAGATCTCAATAAAGCTGTAAATATATTGCGGAAACGCACCATCCCGGTGATTGTAGCAAATACTGACCAGGCCTATCCGCTGTCGGTGCATGATGTTTCTATCGCCATTGGCGGCGTAGCCTCCATGATAGAAAATATTGTGGGCAAAAGCTTTATCCGTTTTGGGAAACCCGATTCACAGATGTTTATGTTTGCTTATGACCTGATCCGCGAAAAACGCACGATTAGCAAAAAGGAAATTGTAATGGTAGGGGATACCCTGCAAACGGATATTTTAGGCGGCAACAAATTTGGACTGGATACCGTGCTGGTATTATCCGGCAATACACTTCCGGGTGATGCGGGGACAAAGATCAGGGCAACCGGGATAGCGCCAACTTATATCTGCGAAAACGCGGTTGTTGAACTCGGGGAGTTTGGGTTTTAAGAGACAATAAGTAATTTTCCTGATTTTCGCGGCGTACTCAATTTGATGCGGGTAAAAGAATTTGTGTTAAATTAGGTTTAAGTGTACTGATTACATATATTTTTATCATTTTTGAAATAACCAATTTTGCCCGCCATTTCCATGAGATATAAATACCTGTTCCCCACAAGCTTACTTCTTGTTTTTTTAACAGTCACTGCCAATGCACAACCTTCGGATAGCAGCAGTTCAAAAGTATGGCCGGCAGAAAAGGCAAATGCATGGTATGCCCGGCACAAATGGATAAATGGCGCTAACTTTTCGCCAAGCACTGCCATAAACCAATTGGAAATGTGGCAGGCGGATACATTTGACCCCGTCACGATTGACCGCGAATTGGGCTACGCCGAAAACATCGGTTTTAATACAATGCGTGTTTTTTTGCATAGCCTTGCATGGAACGAAGACCCAAAAGGATTTAGGGAACGGGTGAACAAGTATCTAACTATCGCGGACAAGCACCATATCCAAACCATTTTTGTGTTTTTTGATGACTGCTGGAACGCCAACCCAAAACCGGGCAAACAACCCGACCCCAAGCCAGGCATCCACAACTCCGGCTGGATGCAGGACCCGGGCAGGCCACTAACAACTGAGGCTGATTTTTTAGCGTTGAAGGCCTATGTCGATGATGTTTTAAATACTTTTAAGCATGATAACCGGGTGTTATTATGGGATTTGTATAATGAACCGGGCAATAGCAATAAAAACTTTAAGTCGGCAGACTTATTGACCAGGGTTTTTGCCTGGGCACGCGCTGTTAACCCCGATCAGCCGCTTAGCGTTGGGTTCTGGGATACGAATTTGAAGGCGTTGTGCAAAATTCAGATCGAAAATTCAGATGTCATTACTTATCATAATTATGATGTACCGGCGGCCCATATGGGCTTGATCGTTTTTTTAAAGCAATACGGTCGCCCGCTGATTTGTACCGAATACATGGCACGGCCACGTAACAGCACTTTTCAAAATACAATGCCTTTATTAAAGAAAGAAAATATTGGTGCTATAAACTGGGGTTTTGTAAGCGGCAAAACAAATACCATATATGCCTGGGATACCCCGATGCCTGATGGCTCGGAACCTAAAGTTTGGTTTCATGATATTTTCAGGAAAGACGGAAGTCCCTATAAACAGGAAGAGGTTGCATTTATCCTTCTGGTTTCCTGCCATGATAAAAATCATCAAAACCAAACCTTCGAAAGCCAGTACCCTAAAGGTAGTTTTGGCTATGATCTCAATTTTTTGCGGCGAAGCGATAGTGTCATCGTGCTGAACAGCAAGGATGGCAACGGGCAGGTAATCGTATCGCCCAAATACCAGGCAAAGGTATTTACCTCAACGGCAGATGGCTTAAACGGGAAAAGTTTTGGATGGATAAACTATGAAACATTTGCCGCAACCTCATTGGATGCGCACATGAACGCTTATGGTGGCGAGGACCGTTTATGGCTTGGGCCGGAAGGCGGTAAATTCGCTCTGTTTTTTAAACCTCACCGGAAAATGGAGTTTGCTAACTGGCATACACCAACGGCCTTCGATTTCGAGAGTTGGAAATTAACTTCCCATACTGATAAAAAAGCCTCATTGAGCAAATCAACCAGGGTGATGAATTATGCTGGTATAATTTTTAACCTTGCCATCGTCCGGGATATAGAAATACTTGAACCGGCGGATGTGAAAAAGCTATTGGGTATTGATTTTGACAGCAAAATAAAACTTGTTGCCTTTAGTACTACCAATACCATTGTTAATACCAGCTACTTTGCCTGGGATAAGCAAACTGGCGCGCCATGCCTGTGGAACCTGGATATGTTTTCGCCTTCTGCAAAAACGGTAGTTGTTGTGCCGTATAACAATAATAATACCGGCAAAATAGCAACAACCGATTACTTTGGCCAGATACCTCCTGACAGGGTTAAATACAACAACGGCATTTTGTTATTTAAGGCCGACGGGAAATCGCGTGGAAAATTGGGTATGCCGCCCAACCGGGCAAAAACATTGGCCGGTAGTTATGACGCCGAAAATAATGTGCTGACGATTGCCCTTTTTGATCTCGACCCAAAAGCAACTTACTTAAACCAGGAATGGCGGACAGACAAAAATCCCTTTACAGGGGATGCTGTAAATGCCTATAATGACGGCCCGCTGGCAAACGGTAGTCAAATGGGGCCGTTTTATGAGATAGAAAGTGTATCGCCGGCCGCTTTTCTAAAGCCAAACGAAGGGCTTACGCATAAGCACAGCGTGTTTCATTTTAGCGGTGATAAGGATGAACTTAACCAAATTTCATTAAAAACATTAGGAATTTCGTTGCAGGATATACAAGTTGCGTTTAAATAATTATATTCAGCCCGCCAATTAAAGTGGATTTTTAAATTATAAACCATTTAAACTTGTTTCATGACGAAGAAAAATAAGACCTTTATCGCATTAGCGTTGGTTACTTCCCTGTTTTTTATTTGGGGATTTGCGTTGAACCTTAATCCAATTTTAATAAAACACCTTAAAAAGGCTTGCCAGCTAAGTAATTTTCAATCTTCTTTAGTCGATTCAGCATCATACACTGCCTATTTTCTTTTAGCCATCCCTGCGGCCCGTTTCATGAAAAGATTTGGTTATAAAGGGGGGATAATTTTGGGGTTGTTACTTTTTTCACTTGGCGCAATTTTATTTTATCCGGCGTCAATAGTTAGGAGCTATCCTTTCTTCCTTGCTGCGTTATTTGTTCTGTTTTCCGGGGCTGCTTTTCTCGAAACGGCGGCAAATCCATATATCACTTGTTTAGGAGATCCTGAAACGTCAACACAACGCATTAATTTTTCACAATCCTTTAACGGCCTGGCTGCTTCGTTAGCGCCATTAGCCGGTGGTATATTCATTTTGTCGGGTAAGGATTTTACGAAAGAACAGTATGCTAAAATGTCTCCACAGCAATTAGATGCCTATTTAACCGGGGAAGCTTCTGCGGTTCAGATTCCCTATTTACTTATTGGCCTGGTAGTTTTAGTGGTTGTTTACCTGATTTATAAAGCACATTTACCTGAAATCCACGAGGAGGATGTTGAGCCGGCAGGTGAAAAGAAGAAGTCTTTGGCCACACAGATAATATCACTTTTAGCCATCAGGCAGGTAAGAACGGGAGTGATCGCCCAGTTTTTTTATGTGGGGGCGCAGGCAGGGATTTGGGGATTTTTCATACAATTGTGTGGTAAAGTGGCAGGGCTGGGCGAAAAACCCGCTTCATTTTATTTAACAATTGGCACTTTTTGTTTCATGCTTGGCCGTTTCAGCGGAAGTTATCTGATGAAATTCATAAATCCTGTGAAGCTCCTGGCGACTTATGCGGCTATTAATGTTTTTCTTGTGATGCTGGCAGTTGTTTTGCATGGTAAACTGCCCGTTTATGCATTGATATCGAGTTCCTTTTTTATGTCGATTATGTTCCCAACCATATTTTCTTTAAGTGTGAGAGGTTTAGGTTCCCGGACTAAATTGGGGTCTTCGTTAGTCATCATGGCCATTTTTGGCGGCGCAGTATTGCCGCCGGTTATGGGCAGGGTATTTGATCTTACTAATATACAATATGCCTATTTGGTGCCGATTGTAAGCTTTCTCTATATATTTTATTTTGCGTACAAAAATTTGAAAGTTAAAAAGGTGGCAATGGTTGTTGCACATTAAACCGAGTATTTATGGATTTACAATTAACAAATAAAATAATTATAGTAACCGGCGGCGCAAAGGGGATAGGCGAGGGGATCGTAAAGGTATTGGCAAAAGAAGGCGCTATCCCCGTGATTGTTGGACGCAGCGAAGAAGATAACCTTAAAGTTGTACATGCTGTGGAAGTTGCCGGGGGAAAAGCTTTTCAGGTTGTTGCCGAGCTTACGCAGCCGGAAGCCTGTGAACAAGCGGTAAACGCGGTTGTGAAGGCATTTGGCCGCATTGACGGCCTGGTAAACAATGCCGGGGTAAACGACGGAGTAGGGTTGGAGAGTGGAAATTATGAGAAGTTTATGGCTTCTCTTCATAAAAATGTGGTGCATTATTACCTGATGGCGCATTTTGCATTACCCGAATTAAAAAGATCAAAAGGACCGATATTAAATATCACCTCGAAGACAGCCGACACGGGGCAGGGAAATACTTCGGCTTATGCCGCGGCGAACGGGGGGCGTAATGCTTTAACACGGGAGTGGGCGGTTGAGTTGCTTAAATATGGCATCAGGGTTAACGCTATAGTAGTCGCTGAATGCTGGACACCCTTATATGAGAACTGGATAAAAACTTTGCCTGATCCGGGAGCGAAACTAAAAGAAATTGAAGCTAAAATACCATTGGGCAACAGAATGACTACCGCAGAAGAAATTGCAAATGCGGCTGCTTTCTTATTGTCGGAAAGATCAAGCCATACCACCGGGCAGTTGATTCATATCGATGGCGGATACGTGCATTTGGATAGGGCTTTAGCTAATGCCTGAATGTGAGTGAGTGGTCGATTGGGTTGATTAGGAGAGTGGTTGTTGGCACCCCTTTTTTTAACCGGATATTTAGCTTAATCAACCCAATCAACTTAGTCCAACCGAATAAACTAATTAACAACAATGACAAAAATAGATTCCCACCAACATTTTTGGAAATTCGATCCGGTAAGAGATAGCTGGATCGATGAATCGATGTCGGTTATACAGTATGATTTTTTGCCGGAGGATTTGAAGCCTATCCTTGATAAGTTTGATATTGACGGTTGTGTAGCTGTGCAGGCCGATCAATCAGAAACTGAAACCGGGTTCCTGTTAAATCTTGCTAAAAACCACGATTTTGTAAAAGGTGTAGTTGGTTGGGTTGACTTACAGGCTGATAATATAAAGGAACGCCTGGACTACTACTCCCATCATGCTAAAATTAAAGGTTTTCGTCATGTACTGCAGGGTGAACCCGACAGGGCGCTGATGCTGAACCCGCAGTTTATGGCGGGTATTGATGCTTTGAAAGGCCATGACTATACTTATGATATCCTGATCTATCCTGATCAATTGGGATATACGCAGCAATTTGTAAAAGCATTTCCCGATCAGCGTTTTGTTATAGATCATATTGCCAAGCCTGATATCAAAAATAAAAATATTGAAAAATGGGCAAAAGGTATTAAAGCCATAGCGAAATATGGGAATGTTTGGTGTAAAGTATCAGGCATGATAACCGAAGCTGACTGGCAAAATTGGGTCCTGATTGATTTTAAGCCCTATTTGGATGTGATTTTTGGTACTTTTGGCCCTAAGCGGGTAATGTTTGGCTCCGACTGGCCGGTTTGTAATGTGGCAGGCGGGTACAATCAAATGCTGTCGGTGGTGCAGCATTATGTTTCAAAACTATCAGTTGACGAGCAGACCCGTTTTTGGGGACTCAATGCGGTGGAATTCTATAAACTTTAGCAAGATGAAAAGATCAGTTTTAATTACTTTGAGCATTGTTTTTGCTGTTTTATCAGTTAAGGCACAGGAAAAATTTAATGGTTTGGGTGTAAACCTGGGCAATTTATACCGGTTGTCAGATGCGAAAACCCGTTCAATCAGCCCGGAGAATTTTAACGGCGAAAAGGGAAAAGGCGGCATGGCCACTACCGGCACCGGCTCGGGCCCTGCAAGGGAACTGGGACAAACATGGAAGGTAAGCCCAAGCGTGATTATAAAGAAACATACCACCTATACCGTTGCCGAAATAGATGGATCGGGCGCTATTCAGCACATTTGGATGACGCCGACCGGGAACTGGCGTTATTCCATCCTTCGTTTTTATTGGGATGATGAAACCACGCCATCCATTGAGGTACCGGTAGGCGATTTCTTTTGTATGGGCTGGGGAAAGTTTGCAGCGGTGCAGTCACTGGCCGTGGTGGTTAACCCAGGCAGCGGGTTCAATTGTTACTGGCCGATGCCATTCCGTAAAAAATGCAGGATCACCATGGAAAATATCGACAATGCGGACATGGTTTTGTATTACCAGGTGGATTATACACTTACCGATGTTCCAAAGGATGCAGGCTATTTTCATGCGCAGTTCCGCAGGGTAAACCCACTGCCGTTTAAAAAGGATTATGTTTTGGGCGACAGTATCAAGGGTAAAGGTCAATATGTGGGTACGTATTTAGCTTATGGTTCCAATAAAAATGGCTGGTGGGGCGAAGGGGAAATTAAATTTTTTATGGATGGCGACACACAATTCCCAACTATAAACGGCACCGGTACCGAGGATTATTTTAATGGCGCTTATGATTTCGACAGCATGCACAAAAAGCCTGACGGGACTGAAGTAAGCGAATATACCGAGTTTTGCAGCCCCTATAGCGGTTTGCCCCAGGTGATCAGGGGTGATGGTCATTACGGGATTGCGCAGCGTTTCGGCCTGTACCGCTGGCATATTGCCGATCCGATCCGTTTTGAAAAGGACCTTAAAGTAACATTACAGGATTTAGGCTGGCATAATGATGGCCGCTATATGCCGCTGCAGGATGATATTGCGTCAGTTGTATTCTGGTACCAGAGCGAACCGCATGGCATTTTCCCGGTGTTTCCATCAAAAGACCAACTGGAGGTGAATTAGGATGGTGAAAGATTAGCGGTAGTGGAAACTCACTATTGTTTGCAATACCGCTTTATTGCATCAGCAGCATCTTTCGATCCTAATTGAAGGGCTTTGTTTAAATCAGTACAACCGTTGCTGTCATTCTGGTTTATTTTGGCGACCCCGCGGTTAAACCAGGCATCCGGGTTGTTTGGGTTTAACTCAATGGCAGTATCGAAATCTTTAAAAGCTCCCGCCTGGTCTTTCATAAACAATTTTGATTGACCGCGTAAAATGTAGTTGTTTTCGTCTTTCGGTCCAAGTTTCATCGCCTCCTCAAAATCGGTACGCATGGTTGCTGTATCAAGCGAATAAGCCTCGGCAAGGCCGCGATAAGCATACGTTTTAGTATTATTCGGGTTTATTAACAACACACTGATATAATCGTAAACCGCGCCCAAATAATTTTTTTTGATCATTTTCAAATTCGCCCTGAAAAAATAGGCGTCATCATTATTTTGGTTGATTTCAATGGCTTTATTAATATTCACACTGGCTGTAGCAGTGTCTTTTTGCATCATTTTTGTGTTGCCAAAGTTGGCGTAGGCATCCGAAATGATGGGTTTAACCCGGTCTGCTTCTTTAATTTTATTAGCGTTTTTTAACTCATTCGTCAAAGCCTCAAATTGCACAATAACCTTGTTAAATTGGTCTAATGCCCCTTTTATATCGCCCATTCCACCCATTGCAACACCACGTTCAATCAATAACTCTCCGTTTTTACTGCTTGCGCCAATAATTTTATTCAATAACAGCAAGGCTTCGGTATATTTTCGTTCGGCTATCAGTACTTTCGCCAGCTTCAAATAAACGCCCTCGTTTTTTGGGTCAAAATCAAGGATCTTCCTGTAATCTTTTACCGCAGCTTCCCTGTCGCCCATAGCGCTCTTTAAATCGGCACGGTAGAGATAGGCATAGGAGTTACCCGGATATAATACAATGGCTTTATCTAAATCGGTCAATGCATCCTTATAGTCTAATAACTGGAACTCTAAATAGCCGCGACCTGAATAAGCATCCGTGTTTTTAGGATTCACTTTAACAGCTGTGTTAAAATCAGTCATTCCGCCATCCATGTCCTGTAATCCCATTTTTGCTTTGGCACGGGTTATATAGCCATAGCCACCCTCATTTACATTATACATGATAGACGTATCAGCATCCAGAATAGCAGCATGATAATCTTTCATCGATATCCTGATCTCTGCGCGGTGCTGGTAGGCTTCTGAATATCTCGGGTTTAACAATATTGCCTGGCTAATATCAGCCAAAGCAGCCAGTGTATCGTTCAGCTTGCCTTTTGAAATTCCCCGGTACATATATAATTCGGCATTTTTTGGGTCACTTTCAATGGCTTTATTGAAATAATCAATGGCTTTTTTGTTGTCACCTGCATTACTTGCCGCTTTTGCCAGGTAATAGTAAACATCATGAAGCGATGGATCAAGCTGAATGGCTTTTTTGTAGTCATCTATGGCTCCGTCATAATCATTCAGGCTTGTTTTGGTATTACCCCTGTATAAGAAAGCCTGCGCTTTTGCGGGATTCATGCGGATCGTTATATTATAATCGGCTAAAGCATGGTTGTAATCACCATCAGCGTTTTCTGCATTTGCTTTGTAAAAATAAATATCTGGATTCGCAGGGTTTAGTTTTAGCGCGGTATTAAAATCTTTTATCGCGTCTTTATAGTTATGTAATTCAGCTAAAGCTACACCCCTGTATTCATAAAGCTCAGCATCGTTGGGTGTCAGGGCTATCGCTGATGTAAAATCTGCCGTGGCCCCCGAATAATCTGCCGAATTGCTCTTGGCATTTGCACGGTAGTGATACAGGTCGGCAGTATGAAGGCCCAGTTCAAAGGCCCTATTAAAGTCTTCAACCGCGCTTGCATATTCTTTAATTTTACTATCTGCATTTGCCCTGTAATAGTAAACATCGGCGTTGTTAGGTTTTAGTGTCAGGGATTTCTCGAAGTCGTTTATCGCATCTTTATTATCGCCTGAATTTGCATAGGCAACTCCACGGAACTCAAACAATTCGGGGTTTTCCGGACTAAGTTTAATGGCTTTGGTGAAATCTGCTATTGCGTTGCTGTAATTTTCAGAATTGCTTTCGGCGTTTGCCCTGTAATGGTACAGATCGACGCTTTTGAAATGGCAAAAGGTTGATGAATTAAAATTGCACGGGCTTTTTTCGGCATGTGCTTTTTCCGGGTTTTTTGCGCATAGTTCAAAAGCCTTGTTGTATCCGGCAATAGCGCTCTTATAATCTTTAAGGTTACTTAGAGCATTTGCCATGTAGTAATACAGGTCGGCATTATCCGGGTCAAGCTTCAGCGCTCTTTCATAATCAATCACTGCTTCCCTGTTATTGCCGGCGTTAGCTTTTGCAACTCCCATATATTCATACAATTCGCGGTTTTGGCCGGTTAGCACGATAGCCCTGTTAAAATCCCGGATAGCGCCGTCATAGTCAGCAAGGTTGCTCTTTGCGCTGGCCATCGCATAATATATATGCCAGTCGCGCAGACCGAAGTTCACTGCCATTGTAAAATCTTCCAGCGCATTTTTATAGGCGTTGATATTGCTTTTTGCATTTCCGCGATAAAAATAGGCGCGCGCATAGTCATGATCAAGTTCAATTACTTTATTGAAATCATTTATAGCATCATTGTACTGGCCGATGTCATTATAGGCATTTCCCCGGTAAAAATAGGCCAGTTTACTTTTGCCATCCTGTTCAATTGCCTTGGTGAAGTCGGATATAGCCTCAATATAGTTTGTTTTAGAAGCTTTCTCATTTCCCGATTTTAGGTAATCTTCGGTGGTTTGGGCAAAACCCAGGTATGGCAAAAAAGAAATTATTATAAATAACCTTTTCATAATCTTATTAATATCAATTACTGGTAATAAATAAGCCAAATATTTTGATTTGTTTAAATATAATGTGGCAATGCTATTTACCGGTCCTATTTATCGCAACAAGATAAGGAAAACTAAGAAATCATGAATTTATAACGCTAAATCTATTAAAATGGGCTCAGTTTGGCCTGTAAAAGCATCTGCGATTGTATTACGCAAAAATTAAAAAAATAGTTATAAGTTAAAAAAAAGGAATAAATTCTCAATAATGGGATTTATAATCCCCAATTTTTCGGACAGGGCAGGAAGCAGGATTTGCTTTTTCGATGTTTATTTTTCCTTTGTTCTGATTTACAAAGTTGTTTTTGCATTGATAAATACGCCTGATGAGGAACATACCGGGTATTCGTTTTAGTGGATTGTTATTGATACTTGGTTGCTTTGAAGTAAATTTGGCCTGGACAACAACCCTGGGCGTCGGAATGAACCTGCCGAAAGGCAAGGTGGCAAATTCAGAATCGTGAAAATCCCGGAAAATTGTTTATTTATGACGATTTGGTGCCGGAGAAGTAAATGCTGACAACCATCGGTGTCATACAGGAGTTGTCATTGAGAGTTCGATACGCTTATGATGCACAATTGTTCAAACGGTTTGTTTCCGCTGCGCCTTTTCCCAGATAGCGCTTTGCTTTGTTGTAAAATAGCGGATGATGCCCATCAAAACTGCATAGTTCATCACACAAAAATAGTATGGGATAAACAGTGCTTTGATACGGATATGCCTTTTTTCCATGATGAACCCAAGCAGCGCAAGCAGATAGAAAAGGATTTGCGTGACGAAAAATATCTGGTAAAAAGTTTCTCCGGGATGAGTTGCTAAAACAGCATTCAAAACAAACACAAGGATCAGCAGAAAGGGGGTAACCGTCCATCTCAATACCCGGTGACTGACATATTGGAATGAAAGTATCGGATACCTGAAAGGGTTAAACAAGCTTTTCAGCCGTAAAATTGATTGTATGCCGCCCGCCGCAATCCTGATCTTTCTTTTAAGTTCTTCGGATACATTTTCCGAAGCGGTTTCGCTGGCATAAGCTTCAGGTTCGTAGATAATCCGATACCCATTTTTTGTAATAAGCATGGAAATCATAAAATCATCGAGTACCGTATCAGGAGGTACATCCTGATAAAGGGACCGCCGCACACTGAATAGTTCACCGGCGGCGCCTACCACGGAGTAAAGCTCCGAATCCCATTTTTTTAATGCGGATTCGTATTTCCAGTAAAAACCTTCGCCGGCTGCGCTGGCATCGGCATTTTCCTCAATATGTACCCGTTTTTCGCCTGCTACAGCGCCAACGGTGCTATCGGCATAATGCCGGCAAATGCGGATGACCGCTTCGGGGTTTAAAAAAGTATTGGCATCGGTAAATACCACAATTTCCGAATCAACATATTCCATAGCCCGGTGTACTGCGGCTATTTTTCCGGCCCGTTCAGGTCTGTGCAATAATTTGATCTGCGGGTATTTGCCGATTATTTCGGTCGTTTTATCGTTTGATCCATCGGTGATAAACAAAAGCTTTAATTTCCCGGCGGGGTACTTTAATTGCAGGGAGTTAATAATCTTTTCTGCGATAAACGACTCCTCATTATATGCAGCAACTACTAAAGTGCAATTTGGCAGCAGATCATTTAGCGGGGACAGGATTGCCGGTTTACCTTTAACAAACCTTTTTATTTTTATGATAAAGTAAAGGAAAATACCATAGCCCATAAATGTGTAAAAAACAATAAAGAGGCTCAACCAGAAAATGATTTTCATATAATAGTGTTAACGGGATAACCTAAATCATTACTGTTTTTGCCGTGGGTAAAGTTCCACCATATAGCATTGAAAAGTATAGGTATAAAATTAAAGTTTTTAGCTTTCAGGTAAGTTATAATGTTGCGGGGGGCCACCAGCAAATTAAAATATACAAAAAAGATAATTTTATTAAAAAAAGGCGCATTACGGCGTATAAACAATATCCGGTTACGGTTCATAAAATACTCTTTCAGCTTGCTTTTTTTCCCCACGGAAATTGATTCCTTGTGGTAAATAAGGGCATCGGTACAAACCCAGGCCTGGTAACCGGCCCGCTTAATATGTTCGGCCCAATCCATCTCTTCATAGTATAGAAAGAAATTCTCATTCATCAACCCAGCTTTTTCAATCGCCTCTTTCCTGACCATCATCGCTGCACCATGGCAATAGGCTGTTAGCGCGCTAATATGATCATATTGCCCTGTGTCTTTTTCGTGCAAGCCTATGCAAACGTTCCGGCATGTATAATAATTCATTTGGGTATAACCGGCATACTGAATAATGCCTTTGTCACTATAGTAGTTAATTTTAGGTGAGATCATCCCGATTGCAGGATTTGCATCCATCACCTCCACAAGTTTTTCAACCAGGTCAGGGGTGAATTCTGTATCATTATTTACAAGGAAAAGGTAATCCCCGGTTGCTGCTTTTATACCCAGGTTATTCCCGCCGGCAAAACCAAGGTTTTTTTCGGAGCGGATAAATTTTACCGAGGGGTATTTTGATTGCCAGGTTGTTGGAATATCGGCCCTGCTGCCATTATCAATAACTATTATTTCAATTGCCCCTGTGGTTATCTGTATTGACTGCAATAACTCTTCTGTAACCTTTGGCTGATTGAAATTTACGGTAATAATGGAAACCTTTTTCATTATTTGGTTGCAGATACCCTGTCAAGGCATTGTTGTAAAACGATAGCAAATTGTTTATCATTTGGCGGCGCAAAGATGGTGTTATGTTCGCCTGGTATATCATGAACGTTAACCCCTTTTAAGGCAAATTCGCGCCAGCCCAGGTAATCGAAATCGGCCATATAGAAAGTCCTTTTTTGAGCTCTGAACAAATCGACAGTTATATCCAGCGGTTTTTGATAATAATTACGTTTTGCTTTTGCGCTTGCTTCGTCAATTTCATTATCGTAAGAAAAAAAACCTTCCTGTTTTTTTTCTTTCCCTTTAAAGAATTTCCAGTAAAGCCTTATCAGCTTCCTTTTAATTACTAAGGATTTATATTCAAATGTTCTTTTAGGGTCTTCGGCAAACAGCACAAAGCTATAAAGCAGTTTCATTATAAAAAGGATGATCCTGTTGAATGTCCGCTTTAAAAAGGGATCGTAAATATCAGTTTGTTCGGCATAAGTGTCAAATACTGCAAGTATTTTTACTTCCTTGCCCATTGCCATTAACTGGCGGGCCATTTCGTAAGCAATTGTACCCCCAAGCGAATAACCTGCCAGGGCATAAGGGCCTGCCGGGTTTTGAGCTATAATTTCGGAAATATAGTTAGCTGCAATTTCTTCCATCACATCTAACGGTTCATCAACGCCGTTCAACCCTTTGGCCTGAAGGCCGTAAACAGGCTGGTCTTCATCCATATTCATGGCAAGGGCGTTAAATAATAATACATTTAAACCGGCCCCATGCACAATGTACAAGGGTGTTTTTGAGCCCTGCGGCTTGATAGGCACCAGCGACTCCCAGGTAATTGATTTGGGGTCAACGTTTAACCGCAACGCCAGTTTTTCAATTGTAGAGTATTCAAAAAGGGTTGCCAGCGGCAGGCGCTTGCCTGTTAATTTTTCAATCCGCGCCATAATTTGTACGGCAACGAGTGAACGCCCCCCCAAAGTGAAAAAATTATCAAAAATGCTGATCTTCTCAAGCCCCATCAACTCTTCCCATATTTCAGCGATTTGTTTTTCAACGTCAGTACGCGGCGCAATGTATTCGCCGCTACGGTTAATCAGGTTATAATCAGGTTTTGGCAGCGACTTGCGGTCTGTTTTTCCATTTGGTGTTATAGGTATCGCCGGCATTAAAACAAAGTCATCAGGCACCATATATTCCGGTAATACAGCCATTAACGCATGTTGCCAGTTAAATGTTAGTATTTTAAGGTCATTGGTTTCAGCATCAGGTGGTAAAACCACGTAAGCTACCAGCCTCGGATCGCCGGGATTATCTTCACGGGCTATCACCACAGCTTCTTTAATGCCGGGCTGATTTATCAGGGCATGTTCTATTTCTTCCAGTTCAATCCGGTAACCCCTTACTTTTACCTGGTGGTCAATACGGCCCAGGCATAATATTTCTCCGTTTTCTTTTAATTTTCCAAGATCACCGGTACGGTACATCTTTTGACCCGGATTTTCAGAAAATGTATCCTCAATAAACTTTTCTGCGGTTAATTCTGGGCGATTTAAGTACCCTTTTGCAACCCCTTCGCCGCCGATAATAATTTCTCCAACCGAACCATCTGTAAGGTTGTTGGAATTTTCATCTAAAATATACACCTGTGTATTGGCAATCGGGCGGCCTATAGTAATATCGTCAGCATTGGTTATAAGTTTTACGGTTGAATAGATGGTGGTTTCGGTCGGGCCGTACATATTCCATAAGGCGCTGCTTCGCACGGTTAGTTTGCTTGCCAGATCTTTAGGCAATGCTTCACCGCCGCAAAGAATTTTTAATGGTAAAAATTTATCCCAGCCGGCTTCCAGCATCATGCGCCAGGTGTAGGGCGTAGCCTGCATAAAGGTAATATTTTCATCCTTAACAAGGTCAAGCAATAAACGGCCGTCTTTTGCAGTTTCCGAATTTGTTAATACCAGTTGCGCCCCGCTGATAAGAGGCAAATACAGCTCAAGTCCGGCAATATCAAATGAAATTGTAGTTACAGCCAATAATTTATTATCAGCGCTTATCCCCGGTTGTTTTTGCATGCTCAGCAAAAAATTCATCAGGTTATAATGCCTTATCTGCACCCCTTTAGGTTTGCCGGTTGAGCCCGAAGTATATAGCACATAAGCCAGGTCCTCACCGTTAATATCTGTTTCAGGTTCATCAGCAGTATAGCCTTCAATTTTTTGCAATGCATCTTCAATTAAAATCTCAGTTGCTGCGGACAGGAAATGATTTTGATATTTTTTTGACGTAAGCAAAACCTTAGCTGATGAATCCTCAAGCATAAACTCAATCCTGTCTTTCGGATATTCGGGATCAAGAGGAACATAAGCCGCACCTGATTTAAGTATTGCCAGTAGGGATATAACCATTTCAGGTGAGCGGTCAAGGGCTAAGGCCACTATATCACCTGTCTTTATATTGTTGTCAATTAATAGCCGGGCAAGTTTATTGGAGCTTTCATATAAACTTTTGTATGTTAAATCACGGCCATGAAATTTGAGGGCAATTTTATCATGATATTGTATGGCACACTTGTTAAGAAAATACGGAAGCGCTTTTTCTTTAGGATAATCTGCAAAAGTATCGTTACAATTCTTTTTATTATCTATATCTGCAGGGACACTCATATTATTATTTTCTTTCTGAATTGATATAATTTTAAATCGTACAATATAACCTTTGAGTTATATATCTATTACTGTTGGTGGTGATAAAATGTTTTAATTTATACGTATCATTCGGCATTTTGGATATGTGGCGTATGAATAAATTTTTTATTCGCCCCTTTTAGTTTAAATAACAGCAGCAGCATAGTAAAAAATATCAGGGGTATTCTCAAAACTGCCCCTAAAAGCTTTTTATTGAAAAAAGCGCCGGGTACAGCAATAAGGATACCTGCGTAGCAGCAGGCGGTAGCAGCCAGCCACATTTGCCAGCCGGGGCCAATACCGGGGGTAAAAACCGAAATTAACAGCATAAAAGGCATCAGTCCCAGCATTAAAATACGTGGTAAAATTGCTGTCTGATAAATTTCATTAAAATAATCAAAATTGCCATGTTTAAAAAGTTCGGTAAAGCCGGTGCCGCCATACTTTTTAAGTAAATTAAACTGTGCTGATAACCACCTGCGCCTTTGTTTTTTAAATACTTCGGGGTTACTAACTTTTTCATCATAAATTAATGCACCTTCAGCATAAGCTACACTAATTTTATTACGGGTAAGCAATAAGCCCATTTCTTTATCAAAGCCGCCAACTGCATCAATCTGTAGCATTACTTCTTTAAATAGTTTATATTCAAGCGCCATTCCTGATCCGATAATTGCAGCCGACAGATTAAAAACCCTTTGTGATTTGCGGAAGATATGGTTATTAATTTCTTCGCTTATGGCATCCAGTACAGCAATTGAGGTGTTGGTGTTTTTTGCTACCCTATGCCCTTGTACAACCCTGTTCCCGGCTTGCAGGTAATTATTTATCTGGTACAAAAAATCAGGGGCGGCAACATTATCTATATCGAAAACTATTGCAGCGTCAAAATTTCCCGAAGTGTTCTCAATTGCTTTATGCAGCGCTTTTGATTTTGTGCTGCTCTCAAAAACAACTTCTAATACCTGTATGGGCATTTTTTTTAATTTTTCAACTGTTTCGGGCTTTAGTGAATCAGCTATTACACAGATATGGAACAAATCTTTCGGGTAATCAAGCGTAATAGCGCAGGCGGCTGAATTTAATATAATTTCATCCTCTTTATAGGAACATATATAAATAACAAATTTTGATAAAGTGGCGCTAACCGGCGGCTTTTTAACTTTAATGATTTTACCTGCTACTGAAAATATAAATAAATATAAACTATATACACCCAGGTATATAAAAAGTACAGTGGTAATTATTGCTGCTATAAGTTTAATTGTCTCCATATTTTAACTTTTTATCCAAATTAATTTTCAATAGTTCCTTTATTTCCATTATACGGTGTTCCCAAGTGTTGTCAGCAGCAATTGCCAGTCTTTTTTGTTGCAGCAGTGGGGTATCTTTCAATGCTGCTTCCAGCGCTTCAGAAAACTCCTTTGCATTTTTACAATAAAAAACAGTATCTGATGTAAAATCTTTCAGATCGGGGTTAAAATCAGTTGAGACAACAGGCCGGCCCGAACCCAGGTATTCAAAAAGTTTTAAAGGGAAAATATGACTGCTTACTTCATCTTTTTTAAACGGAATTATTGCTACATCAAACCCTTTTAGCACCGCAGGCATTTCCCCGTAAGGCACCGGGCCTTTTAAATACAGATTAGGATGGGCGCTATCCTCTTTTATGTAGTAGTAATCAACCGGCCCGATGAAAACGAAACTTTTATCCCTGTTAGTTTCCAGAAGCTTTTTCACTAAATCATAATCAATCCGGCGCTCTATGTTACCGAAATATCCGATTATTGGTTTTTTTATACCTGATAAAATATCGGCAACGGGTAATATGGGGTCAAGCGCTTTCTGGCTGTGGCTGATATTAGCGGCATTGGGTATAAAAAAGGCGTTTTTATTTAATAATGCTTTTTGATTGCGTAATTCTTTACTGGTACAAATTACAAGGTCAACATTCTTCACCAGTATATCCTCTGATATTAACCCATGTTTAGTTTGATAGTATTCTATTATCGGGTCAACACAATGGTAAACTGTTAAAACAGGGTTAAGCAGTTTATGAAGTGTAGGATATGAAAAATTATAGGAGTTGATATAAATGAAATTGCTTATATTAAGGTGTTCAATTACTTTATTTAATCGTTTGGCCACTATTAATTCATTTATTTTCAAGGCCAGTCTGTATAATATACCTTCGGGCAGTATATTGATTGAAGGTACCGGGGGAGTAATAATGATTTTTAAATTTGGTATTTCAGTTTGGATGAAACTGTTTTTTGATGAAAAAAAATATGGTTTTCGCGCCCGGAAACCCGGTGTTTTTCTGAATTGTATATAATCACGCCAGGTATAAGGCCGGTCAACATAGTAAACGTAATTATCTTGTGCCAGGTGTTTTGCCATGATGTAATTTGTTGATTCGAGGTGATTGTCAAATTGCATCTGCGAAAAAATAATTATATTTTGACCTTTTAGGCTCATGTTAAAAAATAAGGGTTTATTTGTCTGTCAATAAGTATTTAACTATATATTTCTATAGGTCTTCTTTTTTTGCTTTTTGTTTAAACCTGTTTGGTAAGTCAAGTAATAACAATTTGGTTTCAACAAACCCCAATTTCAGGATATCCGTCATGGTGAAATTCAGATACTTTTTAAGTACGATATAGCCATAAACAACCCCAACGAGGAAAGATAAAATAGATGCGAGTGCAACACCAACGATACTATGGGTATAATAAATCCCTGCAAAATCTCCGACTACGTTCACAATAAGCATCAACATTACTTTTATCATATTCAGGTGGGGTTTGTTCAGTATATCAAGGGTTACGCCAAAAAAGCGGTCAACCGGCAATAAAATGGCAAAACACATAAAAATCCGGAAAACAGTGGTTGCATCAGAATGTATGAACGTTCGTCCGCCTATAATTTCAATAATCAGATCTGCGCCTATAAAGGCTGTAATGGAAACCGGTATTAATAGTATAGTTAAAATACCTGCATATTTTTTCATGATATAGGTCATGTGCCTTTTGTCGTTCTGGTGCATTGCTGTGGCCATTGCAGGCAAAGCAGTTGCGATAAAACTGCGCAATGGTATTTCAATAATTTCCATCAAACGCTGTGGAAGATAATACACGCCAACAAATGAAGGATCAACAAACATATATTTTATAATGTATGAATCGGACCCCCTGAGCAAGTACGAACTAATTGATGTGCCAACGCTGTATTTTCCAAAATTCGCCAATTCTTTAATACATGCTTTACTTTTGTAAACAATGGATGTGATTTTTGCCCAACCGGCTATGATGGTAAATAAACTGGTGATTATTGCTGATACACAGAAGGTATAAATAACCATTTGGAACTGCGCTTTATTTAAAATTACTAAAATGATAACTGATACGAAAAAGCTGCCTTGTCCAACCAGTTGAAGGATAAACATCCGGTCAAAACGTTCTTCGGCCTGTAATATCCATAATGCGATGCTTGATGGCAGTGAACTGAAAAATATAATGGCCAACCATTTTATAATTATTTCGGTAGATGCATTGCCCTTGTTGATTAAAAAAACACAAAAGCTCAGAATGCTTAAAATAATAGCGACGGCTAACCCCAGAAACCAGGTTGAACCGGCAATATTTAATTTTCGCTCACTGCTTGCCCCCGCATAAAATTTAACTAATGAAGTTTGCAGAAACCCACTTCTGAAAAAGTTGGCTATTGTATAAGTTATCAGAAAAATTATCCAGCTGCCAAAATCTGCTTTTGTTAAATTCCGGGCCAGGATAGAAATGGTTACCATACCCATTACAGGCATAACCGCATTGCTGGCTAAAGATAGCGTATGTTTATTCGCAAATTTTTTATACAGATTCATTATGCTTTTTGGCAACTGTTTCCGATTTTAATTTTCTTTGTTCAATATCTAATCTCATAGTAACATTTAAAAGCGCCATCGCCAGATAAAATAAAATGTTAGACGGGTATTGTATGATAGCTTGCTGCGGATAGTTACCAACATCAAAGGAGAATATTATGATTATCATTCCAAGACAATAAGATTTAAGTTCAGGATCTTTGATAAGATAGAAATAATTTATGCCCTTGTACATTATCACAAAGTTAAATATGCAAAAAAGCAGTAAACCTATCCATCCCATTTCTACCGCCACCCTTACATAGCCACTGTCAGGAGGGAACTTTGCAAGATAAGAGTTCGGGGCGAAACGCTGGCCCCAAACCCCAACAGAACCTAAACCGCCTCCAATAGGGTGAGATAAAATATAGGGCTTAATCCGTGCCTGGTTTTTGGCCCGTTCATTATATGAGGCGTCCTTTGATGGCTTAAATGCGCTTTGAAACCGTGCCAGGGTGGGGTTTGAAGTTGGCACCATTATAAAAAAGCCAAGTATAAGGGAGCATATAATTGCAAATACAAGTACCTTTTTATTGTAGTTTAATATGAACAGCATAATTAACCCGGCCGGAATTATTACATAAGATGCACGCGTACCTGAATACAACATTACCGTTAAAAAAAATCCCGCCAAAGCCCCCAGGGCTATTTTTTTATTTTTGTTTATGTTGCCAAACATTAATGCTATGCACATTAAGGCGGCTGCAACCATATTATATGCAAAAACAACCGGATCCGAAAATATTCCCCACTTTCGCAAGTGGCCCCCAATAAATAATAAACCAAAACGTTCCGGCATTGCATGCAGCCATTTGTTTTCAAATACGAACAATCCGAAATATTCCTGCTGAAATCCGGAAAGCGCCCCTAAAAGTTCGAGCACCAGCCATATCTTTATCAATAACCTGATAAATTCTTTTGTGCGGATATGATATAGAAATATAAAATACATCAGCATGATAAATCCGACCGTGCGCACAGTAAAAACCCAGGCCAGAATTGATGCTGCATTAGGATTGATTACCTCGAACAGGTTATATCCTATCCAGATAAGTATAAAATAGGTTATAGGATCCTTAAAATAGCCCCAGTCCCTTTCTTTTTTCTGTCTTACAAAAAAACCAAGTATCAGCAAATAGGTGAGCGCATCCATCAATAAACCTATAGGAGTATCCTCCGGAACTAACCTTGATAAGTAATTGACAAAAAATGATACAACTATTAAAACAACTATGCCAAATTCGGGGTAGGCTACCGTTGCATAAGCAACCGGCGCACCAATTATTACGAATAAAATAATTACACCGATAACAAAACCTTCCCTGGCTATTATAAAACTTACAGATAATGATGCGAGAACTAAAAAAAGAACTACGACCGGCGCCGAAATTTTTTGGATAATTATCCTATCCCAAAGGGTTTTCTTTTGTTCATTATTTCTAACACGGTCATTCAGCATTTATTTGAGCAGTAATAGTATTAAAAAAATAGAATCTTTAAAAACCAAACAAAAATCCCTGCAAAAGCAACTATAATAGCAACTGTAAGACTACGCTTTTGTAATGTGGTTAAATCTTTAAAAGGATCAGCCGCTTTTTTTTTATGTTCAATTTTCATCGCTAACAATACATCAAAATAGTTAAAATGAACAACCCCGGCAATATGACAGCTAAATTAGCTTTTTGCTTTTTTTGAATGGGTATTTATTGCAGCTTTGTTTAAAACCCAACCGGCAAATTTATTATTCAGGAGTTTCAGATAGTCAATATACTGACCTTGTGACCGGGAAATACTTTTATCAGCCTCAAAAACTGATATTGTTTTATTTGTAAATAATATCCACTCTTTTGACATGTTCAGCGAATCAAGCGGGGGCAGGTCTATTATTATAATGTCATATCCCAACTTTAAATCGTTCAGTTCATTTTGAATATGCTGTTCATCATTAATTTCTAACAGGGTAACATCGCCGCCACGGTTACCTAATACACCTATGGAATTATTATCGCGTTCGATATATGCGCTGTTTCTGAAATAATCTTCAACATAAACTTTTGGCTGAATGCTTTTACTGATAGACGGATTGTTAAAATTACCATCTATCAATAAAACTTTTTTATTAATTGCCGAATACGAGTAAGCTAAACTGGTAGCCAGCAGTGTTTTGCCTTCTCCTGCTGCAAGGCTGGTAACCCCCAGGATTTTCCCGCCTTTTAGTTCCTGGTCAATTTCAAACCGTACGGATCTCAATAATTCTTTAAATTGCTGCATCCTTTGTCTGTTTTCAACATCCCAAAGCTTTTTCAGATCAGGCATTGGCCCGCTTATAAAGTTTAATGAGCCAAGTAAAGGTAACTGTGTTCTGTTTACCAGATCAATGGGTTCTTTTATATTATCATCAAGATAATAAAGTATAAATAGCACCACCAGGCACAAAAACAAACTAACTAATCCGCTCAGCACGATAAGCAGCATTTTTTTTGATGGTTCGGCTACGTCCGGCGTAGCAGCTTCAACCTGCATCAGTTTGATAGAAAAATTTGACTGCAGGTTGATGGCATTGTATTTATTCAATACGTCAAGGTACTCCTGGCTCGCGATGGTAACATCATACTCGTATGTTTTCACGGTAGCGTCAAAAGGTACCAGTCTTTTAAATCTGGCGCTCAAATCATCAAGTTCTTTGTCAATAGCCTGTACACTATACTTTGCAAGATCGCGGCTAACTTCAAGTTCCAGTTTTTTTGCGACCAGGTTGTCCTTATTTACCAGCGGGTTGGTGATGTATCTATCCGAGGTGTTATCAATTTCGGCAGTAAGTTGCTTTTGTAAAGAATCTAAGGTTGGTTTATAAGTTGGATTAAACCCGCTATGGACATATTGATCATTCAGCGTGCGTAACTGATCTTCCGTATTTGTAATAGCCTGGTTGTACTGACTTATGGTTGATTCAATGTATTTGCGGTTTTGCGGATCAAACCTGTCATTTATGGCTTTAACAGCCCCATCATAGGAGGAAATTGTTCGTTCGGCTTCAATTTTTTTGTCTTTATAAACCAAAATTTGTGCGAAAATGTCTTTGGCCTGGTCATCAAGGTTTAATATGCCATTTTTAATTTTGTACTGCTGTAACGAATCCTTTTTTTGACTAAGGGCATTCCTTTTTTCATCAAGCAATTTTGACAAAAAATCAATGGCATTTGATTCGTTTTGTTTAACGTTTACGGTGTAATAGTCGAGAAACTCCTTACAAAGTGTATTAACAACAAAAGGGGATAGCTCCGGATTTTCGGAGGTAAAAGTTATTGTAATAAAATCGCTCTCCCCGTCGCGGTCAACTGTAAGGTCTTTTCTTAGGTCCCTTTCATCATATTTCATGGAGATAAGCAACTGGTTCAAGCCGCTTTCATCCTTATTATATAGTGATAAAGGTTCCCCGTTTTTAAGTTTATACCTGAAAACCTGAAGCGCGTGCTCAATGGCAGGCTGACTCAGGCCTTTAAACTGATGGTTAAGCTTTCTGAACGGGCGGGGGCTGCTCAGATCGTGAATAATCAGTTGATAGGAAACATTATCAATGAGTTTTTTTAATTTAATGATCTCTGTTAAATTACTGAATTCCCTTGTTATCTGATCCTGCTGCGCGTTGGGTGTGTTGTCCTTATCTAAAAGGTGCCTCGAAGCATCAACAATACCGGTTGCTATTTGTGTACTTGAAATATATTCGCCGGGAAGGTTTTTGACAAGAAAGTACGAACCAGTTACCGTTGCCAGAACAATGATAATTATGATGTATTTATATTTGCCTAAAAGAGAAAAATAAGATGATAGTTCCATTATTTATTTTATACTTTCCAGCTTGGCCCCCAAAAGTTCCTCAAGGTTGGTTTTGGCAGTAAATACGGCCAATTCAGACTGCAACCTGAATGAGGTTTGATTATAAAGATTATTTAACGCTTCACTATAAACCTGAAACGTAGTTTCTCCTCTTTCAAATGTATGTTTCAGTTGGTTTACAGCCGTACTTGCATCCTGAACGGCATTTACCTTGTTACGCAAATCTGCCTGTGCCTCTAAGTAGGCAAAATAAAAGCGTTTTACATTGGCTTCTATTGTTAAAAAGTATTGTTCCTGCTGGTACTCAACAACTTTAACAGCTTCCCTGGCATTATGAATGGTATAGGGCCGTTCAAAAAGTGAACCTAAACTTACAGTAGCTACCAGTTGAAGACCGTTAAAAATTATTGGATTGGTGGCGCTGGTAGTTGTTGCGCCTTGCGGACTGTAAATATATGAAGCGTTAAAAGCATCAAGCCAACCAAAACCTGACTGATGAAAGGTACTCCTTGCAATATTAACCTGTTCCTCCAATACTTTTACCTGCGGGTAATTCTTTTTGGCAGTAGCAATGAGTTTTTCGAGGTAGGGGTAGGATAAATCATGGAAAATAGTTTCCTGTGCGTATAAGTTAGAGGCAAAAGTTAAAATAAATAATGAGAGGCAAAATACTTTTAATTTATTATTCATTTGTTTAAACTTTTTCTTTCTGAAAAACAGCAGGCACAGTTCTGATCAGAATTTTCATATCAAGCCAGAAAGAATGGTTCTGAGCATAAAAGTTATCTAATTTTTTTCTTTCACGTTCAGACATATCCACCTTGCCGCGCTTAGTGATCTGCCATAAGCCGGTTAATCCGGCAGGCCCCAAAAAACGCATCGACCATTCGTTTGATGTCAGCATTTCTGCTTCATAAACAGGTAACGGCCTGTTTCCAACCAATGACATATCGCCCAACAAAATATTAAATAACTGAGGCAATTCGTCAAGGCTCGAATTTCGTAAAAAATTACCAAGTTTTGTAATACGCGGATCGTCTTTAATTTTAACAAATGCGGCTTTTGTGCCCCCATCCTCTTTTGCGTACTGATTTTGTGTTGATAACTCAATAAGCAATTTATCGGCATCGGTACGCATTGACCTGAATTTGTAAAAATCAAATACCTTATAACCGGTGCCAACGCGTTTGCTTTTGTAAATTACAGCCCCTTTTGAATCCAGTTTTATAGCGATTGCTACAATCAGCAAAACCGGTGAAAGTATTAAAAGCATGATACCCGAAATAAGTATATCCAACAGTCGTTTGCTAAAGGGCATTCTGTATTTAACATCAACTTCCTGTGAAATATCAATTAATTTAGGTTTAATTAATTTGAACTTCACTAAAAAATTTAACCTTTCACGCAAATCCGACATCGGAAAAGGATAGATATAAAAATCATGCACTTTTAGCTGCATGGCTTTTTGCTTTAAGCCCTTGTCGTTTGAAAGTGAAATCAGGACAATAATAACCCCGTTAAATAGGAAATTCTTTTTTAAATGTTCAATTAGCGAAAAACATTCCCCGTTTTCATCAACTTCAATCAAAATAATTTCGGGGATGGTCAATATGGATTGGTTACCTAAATATTCTTCGAGTTGAGCCAGTGAGTCGTTAAATTTTATTTGAAAATAAGAGTTAAGTTCGGTTGCTGCTAAATCTTTCAATTCCAATCCCGAATAAGCAATCCCGGTATGCAAACCTGCATTTTCATTCCATTCAGTTGCTATGTGATGCATCATAAATATTTAATATTTGATGAATTGCTGATTTTAATGATGTAGGATTGAATGGTTTTGGTATATAAGCATCAACCTGAAAAGGCATATTATTTACCTGATCCTCCAAATCGTATGCGGCGGAAAGCACAATTACAGGTATATCGCGGAACAGTCCACTTATTTTAACATTTTTAACGAATGATTGACCGTCAAAATATGGCATTTGCAGGTCAGATATAATTAATTCGGGAATATTCCCGTCTTCGAGCCACGAAAACGCATCCATGCCATTGTTTTTTACAACTATATCATATTCTTTTGAGAGAATAAAATTAAGGAGTTTTAAAATACTTAAGTCATCATCAACAATTAGTATTTTCTTTTTCATTGTCTGTTAATTTTATATTATGGATTTCTCCTGATTACGTATTTTGTTGGGAAAGGTTGTAAAAAAACTATGGGCGGGCAGTCAGTTTTATAATGAAATAAAATACCAGCAAGCTTAAATAATATTTGTAAAATCAACATCCCGGAAACTGATAACATCAACTTTTGAAGAGCAGGCAACACTTGCTGAATAATTTTCAGCTAACTGAAATGTGCTTATCAGCCAGTCGTCATCTGATGATATTGTTTTACTTTCTACAAAGTGCGTGCCATCAAGTGCGGGTATTAGTTTAAGATCATCATCAAGGCCTTTTCCGGTTGCCTTTGTTAATGCCTCCTTTCGGGTCCATAAGGTGAAAAAGCGTTCAACCGGTGAGGTTTGATTTATATATTCTGTTTCTGCCTCACTAAAGTTACCCGGCAATACATCCTTGTAACTATAACCCTGGATGACCTGTTCGGTATCTGCTCCAATGGGCGAATTTGAAATTGCAAGTAATATCCAGTCGCCCGAGTGGGAAATGTTATAATGCACGTTAATATTATTTGTGTTTTTTATATGGGGTTTTTTATTGCCGCCGGTCTCAAATTCAATTGATGCAGCGGGCAGGCCCAAATACTTTCCCAAAATATTCCGGACTGCGCCCCGGCTGATAATAAACCTGTGTTTGTCTTTGGTATAAAAATACCTGTTGGCCCTGGCAATTTCATCAGGGGGCATTACCGCTAAAAAGTTGTTGAGTTGCGATAAACTGGAATTTATGCCAATTCTCCATACGTCAACCCCGTTGTTTATTGAAAATCCGCAGGTTGCTGCGTTATTCCAGGTAATATCAGCTAAATATTGGATATAGATTTTAATACGGGCCATTTTTGAGATGGCGAATTTACTTTTTTATTGCTTCATCAAGGCATTTTTGTAGTTCGGCGGCAAATATTTTATCATTCGGTGCCTTAAATTCGGCATATTCGTTCATCTCATCAACCTTGTTCGAGTAACCGAAAATACCGGCATGGTTTTGATTTTTGCCGTACCTTAATTTCCAGTAAAGTCTGATGATCTTCCGTTTTATGTTTGTGCCTTTTTCAATTATGGTATATTTAAAGCCACTGCTGAAAGATAGGGTATATAGTAGCCAGCATTTTTACTTCTTTACCCAATGCTTCCAGTTGCCGGGCCATTTCAAAAGCAATTATACCACCAAAAGAATAACCCGAAAGTGCGTAAGGGCCATCAGGGTTTTGTTCCATAATCGCTGCAATATAATGGGTTGCAATATCTTTAATTTTATTTTTCAATATCTTTGGCGCATCATGATCAGAAAATATCTGCTGCTGTTACTTTTTTTACTTACCTGTACGCTATCAGCAAAGGCAAATTTTAATTTTGACGCCAATTGTATTGAAGCTTATAAAGCCATTTTAAGCCTGAAAATGAACGAGGCAAAATTGCTGATCCAAAAAGAAAAAGCACAAAACCCGCAAAACGGAATTACTGTTTTACTGGATAATTATATAGATTATTTTAGTTTGCTGGCCTCGGAGAGCAAAACCGATTATGAAAAGCTAAAGGATAACAGATCGGCCAGGCTATCAGCTCTGGAAAATAATGACAGTAAATCTCCGTATTATCTTTTTTCACAGGCGGAGGTTTATATACAATGGTCGTTTTTAAAGGCAAGGTTTGGCGATTACGTCTCCTCTTCCCTTGACGCAAAAAAGGCGGGTAATTTGTTAAAGGAAAATGCCGGAAAATTCCCGGGTTTTTTGCCGAACCGCAAAAGTTTGGCCCTGGTAGATGTTGTTTTCGGCTCCATACCTGCAAACTTAAAAAGCATCACCCGCTTTTTGGGGATGAGCGGCAATGTTCAGTCCGGCATAAAACAGCTCGAAGCGCTTAAAGCCGAACTGCCAAAAACAAAGTACAGTTATTATAATAACGAGGTAATCTTCTTCATTTGCAGTATTAATATAAACGTACTCCACAACGTAAACGACTACACCAAACTGATCGGCTATTTATCCGAAATGGACAGTAATAGTTTACTCAAAGCTTATTTACAAGGTTATGTGGCATCAAAAACTGCCCATAATGATAATGCCATAATTTTTCTGGAAGCCGCGCCAAAATCAAATGAATATATTAAACTGCCCGCAATTGATTACCTGTTAGGTTGCGCCAAACTAAACCGTTTGGATAATGAAAGCCCTTCGGCATTATTTGCGTTTGTTAAGGAGTTTAGAGGGACGAACTACATAAAAGACGCCTGTTTAAAAATTTCCTACTATTATCTGCTGCAAAATGATCCGGAGAAATATACTTCGTACATAAAAATGGTTAAAAGCAGGGGCTATGTTATTGATGAAAAAGATCAGCTCGCTTTAAGCGAAGCAAATGATGTAAAGCCCGAGATTGACCTGTTAAAAGCCAGGTTTTATTTTGATGGGGGTTATTACGGCAAGGCATTGGCCCAGCTGACGAATAAAGATGTAAGCAGCGTGAAATTATTAAGGGATAAAACCGAATATTATTACCGCCTCGGCAGGATTTATGATAAAACCGACAAACTTAGCGAAGCTGTTTTAAACTACCAGCGGGCTATTAACCTTGGCAAAGCAACCCGCTATTATTATTCCGCCAATGCCGCATTAAGCATAGGCCGTATTTATGAAGGAAAGAGGGATTATAAAAGGGCAGGAGATTACTACAACCAAGCGCTTGATATGCGCGACCACCAATATCAGAACGATATAGATAATGATGCAAAGGCAGGGCTGAAGAGGATAGGGGAGTAGGACCCGTTAAACGGGGCTAATCTCCCCCGTCTCTTCAGTAAATCTTACATTCTTCTTCATAGCCTGCAAATGATGCTCGTTCACTTTTTTCTTTAACGCCTCAAAATCAAAATCGTGGTTGGTGCCGCAATCTAACAGGTTGAAATAGGTGGATGGTTTGGTGCTTTCAAAATATTCAATCAGGTTGCTGCTCCAAATCAGCTGGCAATTACCTTTAATCCGATATACAATTTCGTAAATGCCATCCTTAAATTCGATATGCCTTATGTTAATGGATTCTAAATTCCCCTGCGGAAAATAAAGCAGGATATTGCCGGGTTGGTTTAATAGCTCCGCGGCATAGTTTAATGTTTCATCAACCGACCGGGTGCCGGGTTCTACAGAAAAGGAGCCGGTATATTTTAGCCAGGGTTTTTTCTCCATCTGCTTTTTTACCGACATGGTATATAAACCCTTTAACTTTTGTTTTTTGTTGATGAACTTAAAGTACAGGTAAATGGCAAAAAAACCATCCAGAAAGGCAAAATGATTGCACATTAAGATATAAGAATGACCCCGTTTTATTTCGATATCATTAACAATGATCATCTTATTAAAACGCCTTCTGAAAAACCAGGTCAGTATTAACGCCCCCCACCTGATAAGGAAGAAAGGAAGAGGTTTTGCTTTGATTATCATAATAACAATTTTGTTAATGCTGTTACGAAACTCTTTTTTATCATCTCGTGACTTTCATCTAAAATAATTACATCGGCTTGTTTTAGTTTTGCAATAAAAGCATCCCCAATGCCGGGCGGAAATGATTTATCGCGTTTGCCAAATACAAATATGCTTTTTATGTTTTGTTCTTCAAGCACCTGTAATAAATGAGGTTCATCAGTTTCTAAAAAGCGCAAATAGGTAAAACAGGCATAAAAATTAAACCTGAGTTCGGGTGTGCCGATTTCATTGTATAGTATTTTATAGTCGTCATTATTTATAAACTTAAGCCTTTTGAAAAGTTTAAGCATGCTCCTTAACGCGTTTTTGTTCAGGGCTATCTTCTCTAAAATTTTGTTCCCGGTTTTGTTTTTACTGAAAAACGGGATGAGCGTGCCGGGGTTTAAACTTGATGGTGCCGCAATAATATATTCATCAACCATTGGCGCTAACTCTTCAACAACTATAGTCGCAAAGTGTGTGCCCATAGAATACCCGATAACCGAAAATCGTTCTATCCCTTCATGCCTGCAAAAATCGGCAAACAGGGCGGCCAGTTCTTTCTTGCTGATTCCTTTTTTAACAGCCTGTAAGCTTTGGTCAGCTAATTTGGTTTCTTTATGAAAAAAAAGATCGAATCCGTAAAAGGTATATTTTGAACCCAGTGTGGTTTCTAAAATTTTAAATTGCTTGCCATGCATCCCATAACCGTGAAAACATAGCATGTTTTGTTGCCCTTCGCCAAACTTATAATAATGAAGTTTAACCAGCTCATTTTCAAAATAATGATTGGTCATAGAGCCTGTAAATTGGTATTAATTAAAGCTATCGCCCAAACATAATCACCATCATGCGAAATAGTTAAACTTATCTTGAAATCTGCCTGATCTTTATGGATAGTAACATGGGGCTGTCCGCCGGGTTTATCACGGATGATCTCAATTTTTTTCCAGCCCAATGTCGAAGGATCAATTTGCTTTATTGCTTTGTAAACCGCTTCTTTTGCCGCCCAGGTTGAAGCATAACGCAATAGCGAATTATCAAACTGATCGCAGTAAGCTATTTCATCAGGGGTATAAACCTTATTCTTGAACATATCATTAAATGAGGCAGTGAAATCAGGAATAAAAACAAGATCGTTGCCTGCCGCAAAATTTTCAGCAACAACAAATTGTTCAAACGTTTTTAAAAGTTCATTCTCCATCAACACCAAGCCCCATAATATTAAAGCCGCCATCAACAAAGTGAATATTGCCGGTTACTTTTTTTGAAAGGTCTGAGAAATAATAAAGGGCAGCATCCCCGACGTCCCCGGCATCAATATTCCCAAGCGGCGCAGTTACTTTTCCTATCTTTCTTAATTTACGAACACCCGATATGCCACCGGATGAAGTTGTCATAACCAGTCCGGCGGAAATAGCATTAACTCTAACGTTTTCATCCCTGAAATAGCTGGCCAGGTAAAGCATAATGTTTTCCAGCGCAGCTTTATTGATAGCCATGCCTGCGTAACCAGGGAAAACCCTTTGTGATGCATTATAAGTTAGCGTTAAAATAGAGGCGTTTTTTGCCAATAGAGGTTTCGCGACCCTGCTGATCCTTAATAGCGAATAAGCGCTGATGTTAAATGAATCCATCAAATCCTCAAAAGGGATATCCAGATAGGAGGGAGCGGGTTCATCGCTTCCCGGCAAGCTGTAACACATCACCTGCTGGCTGCCGAAGGCTACGCCATGTAAAATATAATCTATCGGCCCGGCGGTATTGTACACCAATTGCATAAATAATGTAATTTCAGCTTCGTTCCGCACATCAACCGCCGCAGACAAGTTGCTGTCCATCCCGTTTTGCCGCATTAAGAACAAAACTTCATCTTTTGTTTCGGGAACATAACTTAAAGCAACTTTGCAACCCGACTGCTGCAATTTTACTGCAATAGCATAAGCAATGGAACTTTCGTTACGCACACCAAAAATTACCGCTACTTTATCTTTGTTATTTATCATTTAAATATCCCTTGAGACCATCATAGCACTGTTTGTACCGCCAAAGCCGTAATTTAAACAAGCTACCCGGTTAATTTCTTTGGCAAATGCTTTTTGCGGGATGAGATCCCTGTAGGCAGCCAATGGCTCCTTCGGGCCTGTCCAGCTTTCTGTTTTTTGAAAATTCTCCTGTTCGGGGTTTAAATTAACCGAATTTAAACAAGGTAAAACCATTTGTTTTTGGAGCATCAACAATGCGGTAATAAACTCTACCGAACCGGCCCCGCCAAGCATGTGGCCAAATTGTGATTTAGGGGCGCTTACGTGGTAACCCGACTCGCCTAAAGCATCAACAACACTTAATAATTCAACTGAATCGCCAACCGGGGTTGATGTGCCGTGCATTTTTACGACATCGGGCATTAAACCATTATCGGGCATAACACCCTTCCATAAGCGTTGCTGACCTGCAAAGGAGGGATAAAACATATCGCCGTCGCCATCCGAATTATTAAAATACTCGTCAATTACCCCGATAATATTTGCACCGCGGGCTTTTGCCATATCATAAGCTTCGAGGGCTACAATACCAGCGCCGAAAGAACATACAAAGCCGTTCCTGTTCATATCAAATGGCCTTGAGCTTTCTTCGGGACTAAAGCCCTTGCTCAGCACCTGCATACCGTCAAATCCGATAAAGGTCTCTAAAGAAGTCCCTTCCAGGCCGCCGGCAATTACACGGTCCTGTAAGCCAAACTTTATCAGCCGGTAAGCATAACCGATATTGCCGAGGCCGGTGGCGCAGGCTGAGCCTATCGCCTCGCAAACGCCACGGTTTTTTATCAGGCATGATATATTGGCTGCATCGCGGTAAAACATGGTACGGTCAATGGTATGCGAACCTGCTATGCGCGATTTTCGCCCTTCTTCAAAAAAATGGTGCCAGGCTATCCTTAGGACTACGTTCCCGGCGCCGCCTGAACCTACTATCACCCCGGTTTGCTCCGATTGGGTTTCCTTTGTAGTCCAACCGGCCATTTTTATGGAATCCAGGGCGCCGAGCATTCCCCAGATGCTCCCCATATCTGCGGTAGCTAAGTTGCCGTCGGGAATCCGGCCTAAAGTATCAATATAAGTCTCTGGATAATTTTCAGCAATCGGGGCCAAAACGGCTTCAAGACCCATTTCCTCTTCGGTAATGTAGCCCGAAACAACAGAACGCACCTGTTTGCCATAAGCCGCGGCCTTATCCCATTGCCTGATGAGGCTTTGATTTGAAAACAGCTTATCGCTGAAATCATCAAGGTTTGCACAGGTTGGAAATGCCCCGCCCATACCAACAACAGCCACTTTTCTTCCTGCCGCCTGCATATATTATTCTTCTCCTCTTGCCTTTACAGCTATTATTAAATCAACAATGTCTTTTACTTTTGAGCCCATGTGGTCAATATCATCGTCGTCAAATTCTATCCCGAATTTATGTTCCACTTTTGCTGCTATATTAATCAGTTCAGTTGACGGTGTATTCAAATCTGTCAGGAAATCTGTTTCTTCAGTTACCCCAACCAATCTGGCCGGATCAATTGTTCTGATTGTTTTTAATACTTCCAGTAAGCCGTCAATTATTTCTTGTCTTTCCATTTTTATGCTTCTTTTTTAAAAAGTTCAATTTTTATAGCCCTGCCGGTAATATCAAATAATTCGGCAACGAGAATAAAATCTTTGCTAATATCATATTTTAATAATCGTTCTTCGTTAAAATCCTTAAAATAATCATCCAGGTCTATATTTTTCGGCACTTTATAAATCCGGCCGTCACATACCATTTGCCGCCATTTATAAAATGTAATATTACCCAGGCTTACAAACCGGTCCCCGGCTTCTAAATAATTATGAAAATTAACCTGACCGATACTTATAAACGCCGGTATAAACTCATCTTTTAATTGGTCAGGGATATAGTTTTTTTTACGGCATTCTGAAAAAGTAGCGCATGATACCACTGTTGCCTGGGCAAATGCTTCCACCTGGTCAACCCCTCTGAATATCCCGAAATGGTCCTCGATATTTTTTTCGGTGGGTGAATAGCTTGCCACTATGCCTTTATTGGGGGAATGCCAGTGATACGCATCAAGAAATAGCTTTGACGGCCCGTGCTGCAGCATTTTTTTGGGACTGACGCCGACAAGGTTGCCGTTATTTATTATTTCTAAAAGCTCTTTTTCTTCGTCCGTCATAATAAACCACCGTTAATATGGATGTTTGTTCCGTTAATATAAGATGCTTTGTCTGACAAAAGAAAAGCAATGGCATCGGCAATATCATCCACTTTGCCAAACCGCTTTGCCGGGATCATATTGAGGTATTTATCTTTAATAGTTTGGGGGATTGCTGCTGTCATATCGGTTTCTATAAAACCCGGCGATACGCTGAGTACCCTGATGTTGTTGCTGTTAAGCGCAGCGGCTTCCTGGGCTAACGATCTTGAAAGTGCGGTTAACCCCGCTTTGGTTGCAGCATAAACGGATTGAAAGGCATTGCCGCTTTCGCCAACCACCGAGCTGATATTGATAATGACGCCGCTGTTATTTAACCCGAAAATTTTCATCGCAGTTTTACATATCATAATGGGCGCCCTTAAATTTACGTTTAGCATGGCATCAATTTCGCGCTCTGGCTGAAAATTTAAAGGTTTATCGAAGGTCAGCCCGGCGTTATTGATCACTGCGTAAAGGGAGTCGCCATGTTCCTTTTTTAAAGTTTTGCAAAAACTTGTCAATTGATCAGGGTCCGAAAAATCAGCGCATAAAATTTCACTCCCAGGTTCAATATGGGTAAAACTTTCTTTTTTAGTAGCATGTAAAATTAAAGCATATTCGCCTGAAAGCTTTTTTGAGATGGCTAAACCCAAGCCTTTGCTGGCGCCTGTAATTAATACTTTTTTTTTCTCCATCGGGCGCAAAACTGTGGTTTAATAATCGCCCTGCAATATAATAATATTAAAATAAATGGATGGCGGAAGTTTTAATCAGAAGTTTAATTGTCCCATGCAGGCAGCGCTATCCGAAAAACAGAGCCTTTCCCTTCTTCGCTTTCCACTTCAATTTTGCCTTTATGTTTTTCTATGATCTGTTTAACAATGCTCAGGCCAAGTCCGGTAGATTGTTCACCTTTCAGGCCATTGCGTCCTGCTTTGGTGAAAGGATCGAAAATAATGGGTAGCTTTCCAGGAGGGATCCCTATACCATTGTCTTTTATCTCTATGATTGTATCAGGGCCTTTATTATCTAAAAATATTTCTACCATACTGTTTTCTTTCGAAAACTTAAAGGCATTGTTTATCAGGTTATCCAATACCCGCTGAAATTTTTCATGGTTTATCATCGCATACGCTGGGCTGATATAACTGATCAGTTCGATGTTTTTTGTATCCTCGTGTTTTTTCCAAACATCAACAATATCCGTTATAATTTTGTTGAGCTCGGTTTTATGAGTGACAAATTCGATTATATTTTCGTTACGGGCAGTTTCAAGCAGGTCTTCAATAATGGTGCGCGCTTTAACACAGGATGCTTTTATAAAGCCAAGGTTTTCCTGCGTGTCCGGTTCAATATCATCCATCTCCATTAACATCGCTACTGATTCAATAGCGGCAATAGGGTTGCGAAGGTCATGCGCCACCATACCGAGTAACTGGCTTTTTAACTCGCTGCCACGTTCAATTTCCTGGTTTTTCTCATTGATCTCGTTCAGCTGCAGGAAGTAATTAGCTTTTGAAGAAAAAAAGTACCTTGATATTAAATAGAAGCATCCAAGCAGTACCATCGAAACCAACTGGTTATATACCATTTCGGCAGGGCTTGCATGGCTTAGCGTCAATAACATGGTGAACAAAATTTCAACCGAAATCAACAGCATAATGGTTTCATAAAACTCAAAAACACAGAGCACACTTATTACCGCTAAGGCTATTAAATACAGGGTCGGGGAATTTCGCGGGTCGCCGGTAGCAACAAAGCTGGAAAACATGCCGCACGATATGATGAAAAGTGAAAAGACAAAGACAAACAACGCCATAATGGCAGTTGCTTTTTTTCTTTTACGATACTCTTCTGCCAGTAAATTACTGATTATGTAAAACACTGCCCCGGAAGCGATAAACACCCAGTTGCTTATATTAAACCCGGGGAAATTTTCGGCCCTGGTAAGGTTTATGGGGATAATAAGGTATAATAACCTGAGGACAAGGTTCAGTAATAAAAAAACCAAACACGCCACCCTTACCATAGAGAGATTTTGACCCGTATAGTGATTGCGCCAGGATGTTTTGAATTTACCGGGCAGGTGTTTATAATAATTGGTTTCCAACCTTTTTTTAATTTAGTTAGGTTTAACAAACCTAATAAAATTTTGCGGAATTTTATTTAATATGTCCAATCTTTATATATGATATTTTATCATAAAGAACATGGTTCCAGGCCTATATACCGGCTATGACAAAATAGCGTTCAGGCTTTTTTTATTGCGACATTTTAACATACAGCGGTTACTGGCAGGGGATTTGATTATATAAAGTTGATTGGGTTGATCCCTCTTTGCCAAATCAACCAAATTTACCTATTAACATAAACACATCAAAAAATGAATTTTAACAATTTTACCATAAAAGCACAGGAAGCCGTGCAGAAGGCTTCGGAGATCACCACCGGTAACCAGCAGCAGGCCATTGAACCTGCACACCTGCTTAAAGGTTTGTTATTGGTTGATGAAAACGTGATCACTTATTTATTAAAAAAATTAAACGTAAACATAAACCGCTTAAACGAAACGCTCGATCAGCAGATCGGTTCGTTCCCGAAAGTAAGCGGCAGCAATGTTTATTTATCATCAGGTTCAAATTCCGTATTGCAAAAAGCAACTTCTTATCTTAAAGAATTTAAGGACGAATTTGTATCTGTTGAGCATATTTTGCTTGGTATTTTAGCAGTTAATGATAAAACCAGCGGTGCCTTAAAGGACTACGGCGTAAATGAAAAAGACCTTAAAAAAGCCATTGTCGGTTTACGTGGTGATAGCAAGGTGACCGACCAGAATGCAGAAGCTACTTACAATGCCTTAAATAAATATGCACGCAACCTGAACGAATATGCTGAATCGGGCAAGCTTGACCCGGTGATCGGCCGTGATGAAGAGATCAGGCGGGTAATCCAGATCCTTTCCCGTCGTACCAAAAACAACCCGATATTGGTTGGTGAACCGGGGGTGGGTAAAACAGCTATTGCCGAGGGTATTGCTTTCAGGATAATAAAACACGATGTGCCCGAAAGTTTGAAATCCAAAACTGTTTTTTCCCTTGATATGGGCGCGCTTATAGCAGGCGCCAAATATAAAGGCGAGTTTGAAGAACGTTTAAAAGCAGTTATAAAAGAAGTCACCCAGAGCGACGGCGAGATCATTTTGTTTATTGACGAGATACATACCCTGGTTGGCGCCGGTGGGGGCGAAGGCGCTATGGATGCTGCCAATATATTAAAGCCTGCCCTTGCCCGTGGCGAATTAAGGGCCATTGGGGCCACTACCCTAAATGAATACCAGAAATATATGGAAAAGGACAAAGCTTTGGAGCGCCGTTTCCAGATGGTGCTGGTTGGCGAGCCTGATACTGCCGATGCTATCTCTATATTAAGGGGATTAAAAGAACGTTACGAAACCCATCACAAAGTACGTATTAAGGATGAGGCTATTATTGCGGCTGTTGAAATGTCGCAGCGTTATATTTCGGACAGGTTTTTGCCTGATAAGGCTATTGACCTGATGGATGAGGCCGCTTCAAAACTGCGTTTGGAGATGGACTCTGTTCCCGAAGCCGTTGACGAACTTGATCGCCGTATTATGCAGCTGGAGATTGAACGTGAAGCCATTAAGCGTGAGAAAGATACTAAAAAAGTAAAGGAATTAAGCGAAGAGATCGCCAATATATCCGCTGAACGTGATTCACTGCGCGCCAGGTGGCAGGGCGAAAAAGACCTGGTGGATGGCATTAATATTAAAGTTGAGCTTATAGAAAATTATAAGCTGGAAGCCGAACAGGCCGAACGCGCCGGCGATTATGGCAAGGTTGCCGAATTGCGCTATGGCACTATTGTAAAGGCCCAGCAGGAGGTTGAACAATTGAAGGCCGCCCTGCTTGTAAACCAAAGCGACAGTCGCATGCTGAAGGAAGAAGTGACAGCTGAGGATATTGCCGGGGTAGTTTCGAGGTGGACGGGGATACCGGTTTCAAAAATGATACAAAGCGAACGCGAAAAGCTGCTGCACCTGGAAGGTGAACTGCATAAACGTGTGGCAGGGCAGGAGGAAGCTATTGAGGCTATCAGCGATGCTATACGCCGGAGCCGTGCAGGTTTGCAGGATAAAAAGAAACCTATTGGTTCCTTCATATTTTTGGGAACTACCGGGGTGGGTAAAACAGAGTTAGCCAAAGCATTGGCCGAATACCTGTTTAACGATGAAGGTTCGATGGTGAGGATTGATATGTCGGAATACCAGGAACGCCACTCTGTTTCAAGGCTGATCGGCGCGCCTCCGGGCTATGTGGGCTATGACGAAGGCGGACAGCTAACCGAAGCCGTGCGCCGCAAACCGTACAGCGTGGTGTTGCTGGATGAGATAGAGAAAGCCCATCCTGATGTGTTTAATATATTGCTGCAGGTTTTGGATGACGGAAGGTTAACCGATAACAAGGGCAGGGTGGTGAACTTTAAAAACACCATCATCATTATGACCTCCAACATCGGCTCCAACATTATACAGGAAAATTTCCAGGATATGCAGGACGAGGACAGGGAGGAAATAATCGGAAAAACCAAGAACCAATTGTTTGAGCTGTTGAGGAAAACCATCCGTCCGGAGTTTTTAAACAGGATTGATGAGATCATCATGTTTACACCGCTCAGCCGCGATGAGATCACCGAAATTGTTAAACTACAGTTTAAACAGGTACAAAACACCCTTGCCGAAATGGGGGTAACCCTGGATGCTTCTGAAGAGGCCCTGGATTGGCTGGCCCAGTTAGGATACGATCCGCAATTTGGTGCAAGGCCGCTTAAACGTGTGATACAGAAAAAGATACTGAACGAATTATCCAAACAGATATTAGCCGGTAAGGTGAATAAAGACAGCAAAATAAAGCTGGATATGTTTGATAACCAGTTTGTGTTTTTGAATGCGCCGGAATTGGTTGCTTAAGTTGATAAGGTGAGTGGTGGATTGGGTTTTTGTTACTTGCTAATGAAAATTATAACCACATCGTTTAAACAAAAGCTGCTTTCGGGCGGCTTTTGTTGCTTAGTGGAATAAGAGACATATAATTGATGAATATACTAAACAACAAATCAGTTTTGTGGTTATCTAAACAAAAGCATTTTTAATAATTACTGCTCATTTTAAAACATTAAATCGCCATGAACACCTATAATAATTTAGTGGAAGCTACCAACGACCTGATGAGCAGGGGCTACACCGCCAATCTTAGTTTCGATGGCGATACTATAGATGATCATGTTCAAGACATTCACATGCTTGCTGACGATTTTGAAATAGATGAATTTTACCGCTTTGAAGGCGACAGTAATCCGGATGATATGTCCATAATTTACGCGGTTACTTCACATAAATATAATTTGAAAGGGATTTTGGTAAATGCGTTCGGGGTATATGCCGATAATAGCGGGTCGGCTATACATGCCAGGCTGCACCATTACCAGGTGGGGCATCATCTTCGCGGGGAGTAGGTCCGCTCCGGGGTTAAACTGCAAACTAAAGTGAAGCTAATAACTTTCGTCCCTTTCAGTTCAAGCACCTTTCTTTTCCCGATTGAATTTGACAACTGAGCGATAAGTTCTCCCCGGCGGATCATTATTTAATTTGAAAATTTGAAAAAGGTGGATGGCGTGGGGGCTATTTATTGCATTTTAAAGTATGGGGTTTTGGGGGTGAAGTAGGGGGTAAACCGGAAAAACTTACGAAGTTTTTAAAACTTCGTAAGTTTCTTACCACCATTAAACTTGCGAAGCTTTCTCCACTTCTTCAATTAAAAGTTTAATAGCTTTGGAGATTGGGCTATCACCCCTTCCTTCCTCCATTTCCTTACGGCCAAGTGACTTAATGTTTTCAAATGCCTTTTTTCCCTCCTCCGTGAGTTCCCATTTGCCGGTTTCGTCATGGCATGTATCCAACACAGTTTTACCTTCGTTTTTATGTTTTAATCTGATATTGCGCATGTTTTTCCCTCTGTTATTTGCTATGTTCAGCTACAGTCCTTCGATTTCTTCAATCGAAAGCCCAGTGGTTTTAGCAATAAATTCTATAGCCAATCCCTCTTTTCTAAGTTCACGGGCAATTTTCCTTGCTTCTTCCAATTTACCTTCCAGTTTACCTTCCTCCCTGGCATAATCAACCACATTCTTATTATCCCACTTATGTTTCATGCTGCTATCGTACATTTCTTTTTCCTCCTTACTTAAATTAGTGTATTCAGCAATACTGAATAGTTTTTCAAATATTGGTTTCCGTAAGTAAACCGGGAGCCTGTCCATTCCTGGCAAATTCTTTAAAAAATACAGCCATTTGTCTAAATCCGTATCTAATTCTGTTTCCGTTTTAACAAAATTACGTAATTCTATGTAAGTGTAACCCAGTTTATTGTAAAATATTTCGCCGGTATCCCTGTTGCAGAGGCAAATATCGTGCAAATATTCTCCTGCAAGATTATTATCCAATGTGAAATCTTCAAGTAAGGCAATCAGATATACTTCTGTCTGGTTATAACCCCATTCTGCCCGTTTGCCTTTCGGTGCCTGGTCGCTGATAAGCCGGGAGGTATAAAACAAAGCCCTTTCTTTAAAGCGCCCCTGCCTGCCGCGCTGCACTTCAATAATAAATTGTTCGCCGTTATCCCCGGTGCATAACAGGTCAAATATGGCAGCGCCCTCGTCTTTTATATCGCCGGGATGCTCATTTTTGTTGTAAATCAAATCGGCAATATGCTTGCGGCCCCTGAAAACTTCATTTAAAAAGGCAATGAGCAAGTCCTTATTGGGTTCGCTGCCAAATATTTTCTTAAAAGCGAAATCAACTAAAGGGTCGATGTATTTTCCGGGGATAGGTGGGTTGGGTTTTGGCATGAACAAATATAAGATGTTTAACTGATAAGGAAAGCGATTACCTGCTTTTGCGCCTTTAAAAAGAAATCCTTAATTTTACTTTATGGAATCACACTTAAACAGAATTACTGCTATTCCCGGGCTATGCAACGGTAAGCCTACCATCAGGGGTAAGCGTTTAACTGTCCATACCTTATTGAGCCATTTAGCGGCAGTCGAAACTGAATCCGAAATTTTTGAATCCTTCCCTTTTTTAGAAAAGGAAGATATTATGGCTACGCTGGAGTATGCGGCATATGCCCCCACTAAATCTCCCCCGGTTGGCGAAACTTTTTATTCGCGTTACAATCTTCAATAACTAAAATTAGTATAAGCAGCCATAAACCTTTAACTTACTGGCCAATCGAAAAACCATGATAGACCTTAATAAGGTTATGAAATGCCTGGCGATATAATAAATGAGAGCAGGAAGCATAAATTGATCCGTAACTTGGTTGCGGGTCACCAACGGGTTATGAGCACGAAAGCACAGCATTTCAGAAAAAAGGTCCGGGAGAACGTTAAAAATGTTATCCATTATATTGACCGGAATTATGTGCTACGCGAAAACGACAAAGCAGTTAAGCCATCCCAACAAAAAATATGCATGTTCTGTGGAAGCAGTGAAACCATCACTAAGGAACACATCATACCCCGCTGGGTATTCTCGAAAAATACCAAAGCATTCTTTACCGTAAACCTCAACGGTTTAGACCAAAGCTATAACAAAGCGACTATCCCGGCCTGCGCAAAATGTAATGCTGAATTACTTAATGACCTTGAAAAAACCATTCAAGGACTATTCGAAAATCGTGATGTAGCCACCGATCCTTTCGAATGGGACGAAACTCAAGAGATCATCCGTTGGTTGGAACTTATCGACTATAAATTCCAGGTGTACAACATTACCCGTAAATTTTTAGTGCGCAAAAACGCCGAAAAGGTCGACTACCTAATGGATTTTCCGCTTTACATGCTTTTACAAAACAAAGACTATTCGCCGTTCCAGGTGCTGTCTGCCATCAGGCGTGCGCTCAAACGTCTCTCAGTCGCCAAAAAATATAATCGCCTTAACTCGCTCGTCGTATTCAAAACCAGCAACAAAGGCTTCCATTTCTTCCATACTATCGAAGAATTCATCTTCCTCGAATTCCCGCAATATCAGATCGCCCTGTTTTACTTCTTCAAAGAAGAATTTGATACTACTGAAGATGCACATAAGGCCGACATGGAAATTATTAAGAAGGTTTATTAAAACTTTTAAAAAGTTGACAACTTTACATTGTCAGATGAGATAAACCAGATGAGTTAAGAATTGCCGTCCAAACAAAAAAGTCTCAAGACTTTCGCCTCAAGACTTTTGATTTAGAAAAGTAGCGGGAGCAGAGCTCGTACTTAGGTGGGATTAACTCACTTCACCACCTCAACCCATTGCCCCTTTAACAACCCCGAAATCGAATTATTATACATCGCCTCGCAATAAGTTGCCGGTAAATAGTATTTTCCTGCATAAGCCGCGTTAAGCATTACATAATAGGTTACTTCCTTGCCTTCGGGCAAACTGAAGTAGGTATAAACCCGGTCGTCTTTTATATCCAGGTAATCCGATGCGGATGATGGGAATGCTTCCACATTGCCTATCATCCTCGTGTTCAGGATCTCCCAGCCGGAAGGGAAGATCTGTGTAAGCGCCATGTTATCATACCGTCCGCGTTTGCCGGGGTTTTTGATGTTTACCTGTGCTACAAAATCTGTCCCCTGTTTCAGGCTTGCCGGGTCGATCTCTTTCCCGCCAAGAGTAAAATAGCCGACACGCATTTGCAAAACATCAGGATTTATAACCGACTGCACATTCTGGCCCGATGATGGCTGGCCCTGTTGTATCAGTCTGACGTACAATTTATTACTGCCATTGTTTTTCAGTGCTACTTTGCCACCGTTTGCGGCAATATCCGTTTGCCATAAATAAGATGCTGAATTAACTGACGATTTTGCCGCGCCTGCCTGGTAATTAAACATGAGTTTGGCGGCAGTTTTGTTTTTCCCGCAGTATTCAGCTATGGCAATCAGCGAATAGGCGGTGGTTTGCGTACTGTACCAATCATCCTGCGATAAGCGGGCGGCAACGGTGCGTAATTGTCCGGCTGCCTGTTGCTGACGGCCAAGCAGGGTAAGGGTTTCCAGTATCATGGCCTCATCCCGCAAGTCGGAGCCATAAGTGCCAAACATGGTATAATAAGGCTTTATAAGCAATGGCAAGCCCGCAATCATTTGCAGGCCGATCTCGGGCTGCCCGGCCAGTTTATAGGCCGCAGCAAGACGCCAGCGTGCTTCAACGCTCAGGTATTTGAATTCCCTTAAACGGTTCATGGCCCCAAGTTCAGGCGATCTGGCTAAGGCCAAAAGGTACAGCCGGTAAGCCTGGTTTAAATCAGCGCCATAAAAACTCCTTGAATCAGGCGACCAGGTAACTGCCTTCTGTTTTTCGTAGGTTTTCCATTGTTCAATAAAGCCAAGCGGCAGGCTATAGCCTTTTGCCTGTGCGGCCAGCATAAAATGCCCGGCATAATTGGTACCCCATTCGTCTGCCACGCCGCCACCCGGCCAGTAGGATAAACCGCCACCATTTACCTGAAAGCCGTTTAACCTGTTGATGGTTAGTTTTATATTACGCTCAGTTTCCGCTTTCTGCCTTAGTGTAAGGTCAAGCAACTGATCTAAATATAGCTGCGGGAATGCCGAAGATGTTGTTTGCTCCACGCAGCCGTAGGGGTATTCAATCAGGTAATTTAACCGTTTGCTGAGGTTTAATGGCGGGATAGAAGCTACCGCGAGCGTAGCCTTGTTAGTGCCATTTATACCGATAGCCGAATAAGCTGTACTCCATGTTTCGCCGGGCATCAGTTCTTTTTCCAATATTTTTGTAACAGGAGGGTTGGGGTTGCGCACATTCATCTCCACATCAAAGGATGAAGTTTCTTTACCGCTCCGAGCCGTTATCTTCACTTTGCCAACGCCTACAAAATCCTTAACATCAAGGTCGAACGTAACCAGTTGATCACCAGTTTTACTGAAAGTAACCGTTTTTTGGTTATTACCGGAAAGGTTACTAAACATGTTTGACTGTACCTGCACATTCACAGTTTTGATATTATTCTCCATCGCAAAAACTGTAACAGGTAACGATATCTTTTCCGACGGGCCTAAAACACGCGGCAAAGTTGCCAGTATCATCAGTGGTTTTTTAACCGCCACATATTTATCTGCGAAGCCATAAGCGCCATCATGCCCGGCAATCACCATTACTTTTACCGAACCAATGTACTGCGGCAATGTAAAGGCTTGTGCTTGTTTTTCGCCACTACCCAGGTGAAATGGCCCTAAGAACTTCACCACGGGTTTAAAACGGTTTACCGATACATTATGGTTGGTGCCGGCAGTTCCGTCGCCGCCGATGCTTAAAATGCGTTCTAAACCGCCACCGTAAGCGCCTATCACATAATCAAACAGGTCCCAGGTTTTTACACCGAGTGCTTCACGGGCATAAAATGTTTGATGCGGGTCGGGGGTTTTGTAATTTGTTATATCCAAAAGGCCTTCATCCACAATGGCAATGGTATAGGTCATTTCCTTCCCGGATGCTTCGGATACAGTAACTGACGACGGCGTTTCCGGTCTGATCTTATCCGGCATACTGATCACCGGCTTCAGGATGGTTTCCGGGTCGTCCACATTTAACGGTATTGCACCATACATCCTTATCGGCAGGTCATTTACCGTTTGTGAATGCCGCTGCAGCAGGGTTACATCCACAAAAATATTAGGCGCCATGCCCTGTTCAATTTTAAAGGTGTAGCGTGTTTGCCCTTTTTTGGTATCTATCCAGGTTGTTTTTAAGATTTTACTGCCATTCTCAAAGCTTATCAATGCCCGCCCGTCCGACATGGTAGGGATGGTGAGCGTAGCATCTTCGCCAACTTTATAATTGGTTTTGTCGGATGTAAAAGAGAGCATAGCTGCTTCTGTCGGATTACTTTGTTGCAGGCGTTCCGACCAGTTAGGCCAATCCACGTACATTATTTTACCTGTGGAGTGGCCTGTTACATCGTCTTTTACCCGTATTAAATAGCGACCCCAATCTGCTTGCTTAATATGTAAATTCCATGTGCCATGACCGTTCACCAGCCGTACAGATTCAGTTTTTATGAGTTTATTGTACTTATCCTGGGTGAAATTGCTCATTTCATTCCCGGTTTCATCCCACCACCAGCGCCATTGGATCTTATAAAGCTCCAGGTCAACGTTGCGGGTACCTTCAATGGCATGGCCTTTGGTATCTACATCGGCGATCTCAATTTCATTGTCCCTATCGGTAAACAACATGCCCGAAAGGTCGCTTCCCTTTGGTGTTTTTATCCCAACATAACCGGGATAAACATTATAGGGCATGCTCATAGACTGGATGCTGAAATTACCGCCCGGTTCAAACACTTTTACTAAAAAATTTGCTTTCAACTGACCCGGCGCCTGTTTTTCGACATTAATATTGGTATTTACTGATGCTTTTCCATCGGCATCGAGCCTGCCGTCGAATATGGTTGAGGTTTGGGTAGTGAAGGCAAGGGTAGGGTCGTCAAAAACATAATCCTCATAATGTTTAAACGTGGTAGTTTGCGGTGATAAAAAAGCGTCAACTTTAGCCTTCAGGTTTTGTGCCGTGCCGCCAAAAAGCCATTGTGCGGTCAATGTTCCGTTTACATCGCCGCCTTTGGTTAATTCTGTAGCCCCGCCAAAGTTTAAACCTATCTTTAAGCGGTTGGGCATAATGGTTTCTATCTTCACACCCTTCACAAACGAAGCCCCGCCAACTTTTACTTTAGCCGACCAGTTACCTGTGGGTGAGGAGGTTTCGGTAGCAGTATGGAAGCTATAGAATCCGTCAACCGATTGTGTTTGGGTGATACGGCGGTATAGTTTGCCGTTAGGGTCAAACAGTTCAAATTCAACCGGGTGATCGGGTGGTAAGGTTTTTAATTTATCCTCCAGTATAAACGACATATAGATGGAATCGCCGGGCCGCCAAACGCCGCGTTCTCCGTAAATAAAACCTTTTAAGCCGCTTTGTATCTGATCGCCGCCGACGTTAAAGCGGGAGAGGGGCAATGAACTGCCATCGTCAAGCTTTAAATAGCCGCGTTCCTTCCCCAGGGAGGCAACCAGCAGGTACGGTTTGCGTTTCTGGTCGAATCTGGCAAAACCATCGGCATCCGAAGTCGTTTTAAATATTACCTGTTTCTGGTAATCCAGTAATTCCAGATCAACGCCGGCCATTGGTTTGGCTGTTAATAGGTTGGTTACGGCCACCATCATGCCGTTGTCATTGCCGCGCTTAGCTATCAGGCCGATATTTGAGGCGATGATATTCCGTACAGCCCACCGGTCTTTTGTGAAATAGGAATTGGTGCAGGGATCTTCGCGTTCCTGCCAGTTATAGCCATCGGGGTAATAATTATCGTACCTGGCCCAAAAACCATCATCCTCGTCGCTAATTCTGCCCGAATTACTGCCGAAAGCGCTGCTGCTTTCCTCGCCATAATCTTCATCGTCATTTTTCTTAGGCGCCGCGCCGCCTGCACTGCAATTATAAAGCGAGTATTCTTTACGATACCCGATAATAACCCGGTAAATGGCGCCGGGTTCTGTTCGCAGCAACTGGTCGATATCCAGCATAAAGCGGTTCTTTTTATTGAGGTTGATACTCTTATCTTCGTCAAGCCGGATGGTTTTTTGTACCACGGGCTTGCCTACATGTCTTAGTTCATCACCCCCGTCGAAACCGTTGTTCTGAAAATACTGAGGCACATTGTCCGCGTAGATTTTGATGATACTTACATCAACAGCGTTCAGGTTGATCGCCTCGAAAGGCATCATCAACTTTCCTGAATCAGGTAAAATAACCCCTTTGCCGGGTATGGTAACCGACGGCAAACGGTTTTCAAAAAACACATTGGCCGAATAAGTTTTACTGATCTTTTTGTGGGATATGTTTTCAACCCCTTCATTTACAGTAACGCTATAGTCACCCTGGAGGCGTTCGGGGGCATAAACCTTTACGGTACTGCCGTCAATGGTATAGGCAGCAGCGCTTACATTGCTGATGTTGATGAGCCCGTTCAGTTCCTGCCCAACCATAATCGCATCAGAAAACTGTACAAGGACATACTGGTCATTATCCTGTACGGCGCGAATATCCAAAACCTTAAAATCGCCGATTGCCGGGATCTGAAAATCCTGGCTGCCTTTTTTATCTACATTTAAACTGTTGCCATCCCAGCTAACAGTAAGCGGATTTGCTTTGTCTTTTTCGCGGGTTAACTGGTTAATGGTGAACAGGTGTGTTTTGGTAACAGGATTATGCTGCCAGCTGATATGTACCGGACCTGCAAAATTTACATTGATGATCTTTTCAATACTTTCCTGGTCTTCATTATCGGCCGTCTGGATTATACCACCCAGCTTCATTTTATCAATGGACGTATTGGTAGCTGTTTGCAAGCCTGTGAAGGATACCGTAAAGTCGGGCTTAATGGTTTGAAAACCGAACTTAAAATCTTCAAAATGACCGGGAACCTTAACTATACTGCTTAATTTAAAATCGGCGGTATAGGTTTTATCAGGATCAAGTTTTCCTTCCGGCCTGAATTCAATGGTGCGGGCGTCAACCCAATAAGCTTTGCCTTTTATGGATGGCGAGAAGTCAAAAACTTTATCACTTAACGCTTCATTTTGTTCGTGGGTGGTTTGGACATCCCCGGCCAGCCGGATACGGATGGGGCTTTCTTTGGATATAATCCCCGTTGTGTAGGATTCAATATACTTGCTGAACCCCGGATCGATGCCGGGTTTTGCGCGGTGATTGAAAATTAAAATAATAAAAATCAGCAGCGTTAGTGAAACGCCGATACTGATTAACCCTTTCCGGTAGTTAGAAAGGCCGTGTGAAGCTTCCATTGACAGGTTTATTTATTGTCAGGTAATTTATAAAATTTATGACAATAAATAATATTAAGAACTGATTTTATTTACTTTATCATTACCCCAACCTTATTTACTATCGGGAGTTTTATGAAATTTACCTCTACTATGCTTTCGGGCAGGAAGATGAATTTTTTATCATAAATATGCCCGTCAATATAAAAACTCAGCCAGTATTCATTATTGAGGCCAAAAGTTTGTTCATCAATAGGTTCGATGAGTTTAAAAGATCCTTTTTCAACAACGGGGAACATGTGCCGCAGGGTAGAGGTTTTCACCAGTGCACCGTCTTTTTCGCCATATCCTTTTGATGTGATGAGCACATTTTCAATAGGCACATTTTTAAGGTTTATTAAATAAACATACCATAGTTTACTTTCAGCGCTTTCTTTTTCCAGCGCGACAGCAATGGCGACATCTTTAACGATATTTTGGGGAAGATCTTTTATCATAATAGGTTGATTAAGTTGATTGGGTTGATTAGGTGAGTGGTTGCTTTTAACCTAATCAACCACTCACCTAATCAACCCAATCAACCTCCTTATTTTTTCTTCACAAAACGCTTACCGGTTTTTTTTGGTTCTTTTTCGGCGATTGCGGCTAATGCTTTGCATTCTTCAAATGTCAGCGAATTTGGATCTTTGTCTTTTGGAATCTTAACATTCAGCTTACCAAACTCAATATAGGGTCCCCAGCGGCCGTTCAAAACTTTAACTGTTGGGTCTTCATCAAAAGCTTTGATCAGCTTTTCGGCGTCTTTTTTGCGTTTTTCAATGATCAGTTCAATGGCTTGTTCTTCAGTTACATCTAAAGGGTCAATACCTTTTGGCAGGGAATAAAAAGCGCTGTTATGCCTGATGTAAGGCCCAAATTTGCCTATAGCCACAGTCATGTCCTTATCTTCAAAAACACCCGCTTTTTTAGGGAGTTTAAAAAGTTCAAGACTTTGTTCAAGGGTAATTGTTTCAATGCTCTGGCCGTTCCGCAAACTGGCATATAGTGGCTTTTCGTCCGTCTCAGCATCAACAACACTGTCTCCCACCTGTACGAAGGGGCCATAACGCCCGATACGCACAGAAACCTTTTTGCCGCTTACCGGATGTACGCCAAGGTCGCGTTCACCGGTTGCTTTATCGGCAGTCTGGATGGTACTCTCCACTTCCTTATGAAAAGGTGTATAAAAACCCCGGATCATATCGGTCCATTCGGTAAGCCCCTGTGCAATTTCGTCAAATTGCTTTTCCACACTGGCGGTAAAGTTAAAATCAACGATATCCTGGAAATGCAGCACCAGGAAATCATTCACTACCGAACCAATATCAGTCGGGAATAGTTTACCTTTCTCTGCACCTGTATTTTCCGTTTTTTCTTCTTTTGTTATTGTACCCGCTTTAAGTGTCAACACACGGAATGCCCTGATTTTGCCATCGCGTTCTTCTTTTACCACATAGCCGCGGTTTTGGATGGTAGATATAGTAGGAGCGTAGGTTGACGGACGACCGATACCGAGTTCTTCTAATTTCTTTACAAGGCTTGCCTCGGTATATCTTGCCGGCGGACGTGAAAAACGTTCGGTTGCCAGCATTTCTTGTAGTGCCAGGCGTTGTCCTTTGGTTAGCGGTGGCAACATGGCATTTTCGCCGTCCTGCACGGTGTCGTCCTCTTCATCGCTCGATTCAAGGTAAACTTTCAGGAAGCCGTCGAACTTCATTACTTCGCCATTGGCAACCAATTCTTCTTTACGGGTTGATATACTGATCTTTGCAGTGGTTTTCTCAAACTGCGCTTCACTCATTTGCGAGGCAATCGCTCTTTTCCAGATCAGTTCATAAAGCCTCATTTCTCCCGGATCGCCTTTAATGGTATGCTGGTCGAAATAGGTTGGCCTTATTGCCTCATGCGCTTCCTGTGCGCTGGCGTTTTTTGTTTTGTATTTTCTTTGCTGATGGTATTTATTCCCGTAAGCCGATATAATTTCCTGTGCCGATGCATTTAATGCGGTGTCGGATAAATTAACCGAGTCGGTACGCATATAGGTAATATGCCCCGATTCATATAGCTTTTGCGCCACCTGCATGGTACGCGAAACAGAATAACCCAATTTTCTGCTGGCTTCCTGCTGCAGGGTTGAGGTGGTGAATGGAGCGGCAGGTGATCTTTTCGCGGGACGTACATCCAGTGATCTTACATCAAAATCCGCGCCTATGCAGTCTTTTAAAAACTTTTCGGCGTCTTCCTGTTTGCTCAACCTCTCAGGCAGCTCGGCCTTAAAGGCTTCTTTCCCTTTACCAAAAATGGCAGTGATCTTAAACGCAGCTTCCGATTGAAATTTATTGACCTCGCGCTCACGGTCAACAATAAGCCTTACTGCAACAGATTGCACACGGCCTGCTGATAGCGAAGGCTTTACTTTTTTCCATAAAACAGGAGAGAGTTCAAAACCAACCAGCCGGTCTAAAACCCGGCGGGCCTGCTGCGCATTCACCAGGTTATAATCAATTTTCCGCGGGGTTTCAATGGCTTGTAAAATAGCGGGTTTTGTTATTTCGTGAAAAACGATACGTTTTGTGGTAGCATCTTTCAAACCTAAAGTTTCAAACAAATGCCAGGATATGGCCTCTCCCTCACGGTCCTCGTCCGATGCAAGCCATACCATGTCAGCTTCTTTAGATAACTTCTTTAATTCACTGACCACCTGTTTTTTATCGGCAGGTACCTCATATTTCTGTTTGAAATCATGGGCAATATCAATGGCATCGTCAGACTTAACCAGGTCGCGGATATGGCCATAGCTCGACTTCACGGTGAAGTCTTTGCCAAGGTATCCCTCGATGGTTTTGGCTTTCGCCGGAGATTCAACTATAAGCAGATTTTTAGCCATTTAAGCAGTTATTTTTTGCAAATAAAACATAAAGAAAGCGAAACGCCAATTTGTTTTTGGGAAAATGTTGGAATGCAGGGATGTTTGAACGTTGAAAAGTTGATGAAATGTTGTAAGGTTTGGACGTTTAAATGTTGGAATTTTGGAGATTTTAGTGTCGAATAATTCAATGGCCAGAGTCACCTTTACCTACATGAAATTGTTTTTTGATGGGTTTTGGGTGGAGAGTAATTTAGTGGTCTTTTTGTTTTCTAATTAGTCGTCGTTTTTTTGATGAATATCCTTTTAAATTTCCTTAAATTTGTTTTATGGAAACATTAGTGATCAAAATTCCTGAAAAGAAAAGTGCTTTGGTAAAACAAATACTAAAAGGATTAGGGGTTACTATTCAGCCAACCGGCAAAACCAGCGTGTCAGGCTATAAACAAAAATTAGCAAATGTGTCTGTTTGGACAGATGATGATCTGAAAGTTTTTGAAGAAAGTAAAAAAGCCTTTGAAAATTTAAAACCGCAGCAATGGTAATTGACACCGGAGTTTTCATAGAACACCTAAGAGCCAATGATAAACTTAACACCACACTTTATCTTCTTCCGGATAACATAGAGTTATCCATTTCTTCTGTTTCGATGTACGAGTTGTATATGGGTGCCACAACGGAGGAAAAAGAAAAAGACGTAAGCACTATCACAGGAGGTATTCAGGTACTTCTCTTTACTGACACCATAGCATATAAAGCAGCACAACTTTATCATCTGTTTAAAAAACAAAATAAATTGATAGAGTTCAGGGATATTTTTATAGCTGCGACCTGTATAGTAAATGAACTACCGCTTGTTACACTAAATAAAAAGCACTTTAACAGGATTGTGGAATTAAAGCTCGCATAAACCAAAACATTCACGGTTTTACTATATATTTAGCTATTGGCTTAATTTTATTTACAACTTACCGTATAATTTTATATTGTCTATAAAGAACCAGGCTCATAATTAATGTTTGGCCAAGAGGTTTAATCCTTCTGGCCAAGCTGAAACCTAAAATTATAACCCAACGTCATCTAACAATTCATATGGAGATAAAATCAATTGATTTCACAAAGACTAAGGTGACTTGATTTTAAATCTCAATTATGTTGGTTTGCAGATATTTATAAAATAATAGCTATGAATAAAAAGATATGGATGTCCGCTTGGCTTGATACTGTAAAGGTATTTATGCCATTTTCAGTAGCCTCATTTTGCCGAAAATAAAAAACCCCCATTTTGTCCACTTGAACTTTACGACTCCCTAAAATCACCCAAAATGTCTATTACACCTTTTGTTTTGTTTTGATAATATTTAATAATTATTCCCCTAAACTATTTAGAATGCTAATGAGAACATTTTTATTTTGGATACTTGTCTTCCTTGGATTAGTAATTACAATAGCCCTTGCCATGCTGATAATTAATTGGAGTATTAACGCACACGTATAAAAATTTAAAAAAATATTTGCATCGGTGATTTTAAAGGTTACCTTTGCAGACCTTTTCGGGGTGTAGCGTAGCCCGGTATCGCGCCACATTTGGGATGTGGAGGCCGCAGGTTCGAATCCTGCCACCCCGACTGCAAAAAGGCTCTTATTTAATTATAAGGGCCTTTTTTGTTTTTCAGAAGTACTTATTTTTGTGTACTATTGACCTAAATCCTATCAGATATGTGTCAGACGCGGCAATTTTATCAGATATGTGTCAGATTTTAAACCCCTTAAAATGGCCACTTTTCAAGCAGGTATTAATGAAGATGATAAAAATAACAACGGTACATGGCGTGTCCGGATAAGACTATATCATAATAAAATTACTAAATACATTCCTACTCATCATTATGTAACCAAAGGCCAGATTACCAAGAAGTTTGATATTAAGGATCAATTTTTAATTGACATATTGGATGATACCATAAAAGGTTATCGCAAAAAAGTGTCGGCTTTGGGCATTCAGGCTGCCAGTTTTACTTGTGAAGAATTGCGTGAATATCTGCAGCGGGATGAACATCAAAAGATTGATTATTTTGCATTTGCAAAGGATCTGATTAATAAGATCAGCACTAAAGGAACCGGGGTAATGCAAATACTACCCTGAATAGCTTTATTTACTTTATTGGCAGACCGACTTTTGATATTAACGAGCTATCTCTGATAATTCTTAAGAAATACGAAGACTATTTGCGGTCATCTCGCAATATAACCAGGATGACAAATCCCGGTAAATATACAACGCGGACATATCCGCCTGCAACTGATACCAGAGTAAAGGATTAACATGACCAAACTCAAGAATTGGTATGTAGAGGCTATGAAGCACTACAACGACCGGGGGAAAATGCTGATACCCCTACTATCCCTTTGATAAATATGACGCACCTAAATAACAGGCTACTCCTGATAAGGATTTATCTGTTGCTCAGATATTGGCACTTCGCGACTGCGGGAAGATTGAGGTAGGCAAATACAAACGTACCCAGGGTACTGAGTTTGCCCGTAACGTGGCAATGCTATCATTTTACCTTGTTGGTGTGAATACTGTGGATTTATTCCAGGTTGATCCCTATAAGGATGGGCGCATAAGTTATGACCGGGCTAAAACAGCCAGCAGGCGCACAGATAACGCCTTTATACCTATAAAGGTTGAGCCGGAGGCCCTGTCGCTTGTTGAAAAGTATCGTGATCCGGCTGGTGAGCGGGTATTTTGCTTTTACAAAATGTACAGGGATCACGATGGGCTTACTAAGGCGCTCAATACGGGGCTTAAACATATTGCCGCGTATTTAAAATGGATTGAAGGTGTTACATTTATATGGATGCGCTACTCATGGGCTAATATTGCCCGGAACGATTGCCGGATACCTGTTGATGATGTGGCCCAGGGGATGAACCACAGCGGGAACGGGCATAAGGTAACTGATATTTATTGGAGTAAGGGACTGGCGCATTATTGATGATGCGAACAGGAAGGTTTTAGACTACCTGGGTGGCCTCCAGGGTGTGAAAGTAACTTAGGCGGTTACTTGATTTTGACAGATGCCGTTCAGCGGACAGTTATGACAGTTTTTTGCCTGGTATCTTTATGGCTTGTTTAAATCCGGTGCTGGTTTTTCTGCTATAATTACCGATGAAATCCATCTGCTGACCCATCGGGCAGATGGATCAATCCTTTTTCCGGTTTGCTGTAACTTTTCCTCTCACGCGGCATGGCTTCCTGCTGCTCGTATTTAGCGATGTTTACCGGATAGTTTTTAGTTGTACACCGAAATTTGCCTTTAATCTTTTTATCTATATTCTCCTTACCAGCCAGTTTTTTATTAAGCTGATCTGCCATTTCATTTACCTTTTTACATCTGTTTCTGTAAAATCAGGAACTATTATCATTTAAAAAACTTCCGGATAATTAGCTATTATTAGAAACAGTTGGTATTTTATCTTGTGAATTGTGGAGAAGCTGCTGCAATTTTTCCTCTGCTTTTACATATTCATTCAGTAATTTAAACTGGTTCTTCGACCTTGATAAATTATGATCCGGGTATTTAATTTCATAATAAATATCATTGTTAAGAAAATCCGTTAAAAAACGTATTGCCTGCATATAGATCATTAATTTCCCTGAGAAAATAAAATAGTGCTGTTCTGTCTTGGTTAAAATATTCCCCATTTCAGATAAATATCCTTTACAAATCGCAGTGAAAATATTTTCTCTGATATGGAGTTTATCGTAATCAGTGTCTTCCTCATTCGAAGGTGAAAGATATGTTCTCATCATATCGCCCACGTCGCTCAAAAAATAACCAGGCATTACCGTATCAAGATCAATTATGCACAACCCATTTTGCTGATCATCGAACAATACATTATTGATTTTTGTATCATGATGGATAACCCTTAATGGGATTTCATGATGATAGGTCAGTTGATTGTACGTTTGCAGGATATTATAATGCTCATATACTGCTTTAATTTCAGCGGCGGCACTATCTAACCTTATTATATCCGGATTAGTGCATGCAGTTTTGAATTGTTCGAACCGCAATTTTAGATTATGAAAATCTGTTAAAGTACATTTTAGCTTTTCCGCGTCAAAGTCTTTAAGTAAGTGAGTAAACTTGCCAAACTGTTTCGCTGCTTCAAATGCCTGCTTTTCTTCGCTTATATAATCAACCGTATGCGATCCTTTTATAAATGGGAATAATCTAAAAACCATTCCGGATGCCGGCTTAACCAAAAAAGTGCCTGATAAGGTTGGTAGCGGCGCTACAAATAAGTAATCGGGGCGGGTGTTCTTAAAAAAAACTTGTAATAAAGCTAAATTATCAGCAATATCATCGGGAGATTTAAAAACATTACCATTGATTTGTTGAAGAATATAATCCTGACCATTGCCAGATACTTTTAAGGTATGGTTAATTAAACCAGAGCCAAAAGGTTGAATATTACAATCGGAAGGATTTAAGCCGTAGCTGTATAACACCTGATCAAACATAATTGTGTTTATTGACAACCAAACATAATTAATTGAGGTATTAAATATGTGCGCAAACGTTTGGGCTGTTTTTAAATTCAGCCTTTTCTCCCAAATTCATGAAAATTAAAACACCTTTAGTATTATTTTTATGATAGCATTTAAAGCATGAAAGCTAATTTACATTAAAAAATAGCTTACAAATAGCTGTAACCAAAATGAAGCTGTTCCGGATCATAGCATTTCATTCTTTTCTGTCGGGCAAACAGCCCATTCTATCTGCCAGCTTTTGAAGGGAAGTATTTAAAATAAGTAATTTAACGTTTTCGATGTTTTAGTAAGTGGGTGTGTCGCTGTTTATCAAACGTTTGCGTTATAATTTTCAGCATTTAGTGTTTAATTATCTATCTCTATAATTAATTTCACCAAACCAAATACGTAACAGGTTTATGAATTACTGTTTTAAATCTGTTATATGCAACCTGATAATGAATGAAATTTAATAAGCTGCTTTACCTGAAGGAAAGTAACAAGTATAATTATTAAGCATGCGGAAAGAGGTTTCAGGATTATGAAACAATAAAAAGCAAATGATTAATTATAAATTTTTATATAATGGAAAGAAGAGAATTTATTAAACAAGGCGCCATAACAGCCTCAGGTTTAGCTATATTGCCTATAGATAGCCTTTTTGCAGCAAATAAGAATAAGGTCAGATTGGGTTACATAGGTGTAGGCGAGCGGGGCCGCAACCATATTGCAGAAGGTTTATTGCGTGATGATGTGGAAATTGTTGCCGTATGCGATATACAGGAGCTATCCTTAAAATATTGCCGTGAACTGATCTCCAAATCCGGTAAAAAATTACCACAGGAATATACCGGTGGATTAGATGTTTATAAAAAACTGCTTGACCGCAAGGATATTGATGCGGTGATCATAGCTACCCCATGGCAGTTTCATCATCCGCAAGCTATTGATGCAATGAATGCAGGGAAATATGTCGGTTGTGAAGTAATAGCAGGATTAAGTGTAGAAGATCATTGGGATATTGTACATACCTCCGAAAAAACAGGTATCCCTTACATGACATTGGAAAATGTGTGTTATCGCCGGGATGTGCTGGCGGTGTTAAATATGACCCGGCAAGGTTTATTGGGAGAACTGATACACCTGGAAGGCGGGTATCAGCATAATTTAAGGAACGTATTATTTAATGATGGTAAAAATGTTTACGGTCAAGGTGTGGAATTTGGCCCCAACGCGTTAAGCGAGGCGCAATGGCGTACGCAATTTAATGTTGATCGGAATGCCGACGTATATCCAACCCACGGTGCCGGCCCGGTAATGCAATATATTGATATAAACAGGGGCAACCGTTTTACCAACCTGGTATCATTCAGTTCAAAATCAAAGGGATTAAACACGTATGTTGAAGGATTAGCACCAGGTAATAAGAATGCTAAAATAGATTATAAAAATGGGGATGTAATAACTACCATGATAAATTGTGCTAATGGTGAAACTGTTTTGCTTTTGCATGATACGCATCTGCCAAGGCCATATTCATTAGGCTTCAGGGTGCAGGGCACCAAAGGTTTATGGATGGATGTAGCCAATAGTGTTTATATAGAACATCTATCCCAAAAGGATGATGAATGGGATCCGGCTGAAAACTGGCTTAAAAAATATGATCACCCTCTTTGGAAAAAATATGAAGATAAAGCTGAAGGCGCCGGGCATGGCGGGATGGATTGGTTTGTGTTTAACGCTTTTGTTGAAGCTGTGAAACAGAAAAAACAAACGCCGATTGATGTTTATGATTCGGTAACCATGAGTGTAATTACTCCGCTTTCTGAAAAATCTATTAAAGAAGGAAATACGCCACAATCATTTCCTGATTTTACAAAAGGCAAATGGCAAAACAGAAAAAATACTTTTGCGCTTGATAATAGCGGGTTTTAATTGTTGATGGAGAACCAAAGACGGTATTAATTAAGGGTAACTGACAAATGCATAAACTGCCAATGTCATCTGCGCCCTAAATAGAAAAATATGGTTATGATGGTGTTGCGGATCATTCTGCTGTTTATTATGCCAGGTTTAGCCTGCATGAAACCGGCGATATTTTCCCCGATATGAGTAAACCGAGTATGGGTATTGTATTTGTAAACGGACATAATCTTGGCAAATACTGAAAATCAGGCCTTCAGCAAACCTTATATCTGCCAGGCTGCTGGTTAAAAAGGTGAAAATAGTATTACTATTTTTGGCAGAGCAATGATATTGTTCATCATGATATAAATTCGGTTAAAACACCTGTATTAAATCTGCTGAAAATAAATACAGCGAAAAATTAAACACATTCAGTTGATCAGGGATTTTTAGGGTTGATCACTAGTTGCGATTCTATAATGATGTTATAATAAGCCTGGTTGGAATCTTCTTTCCCCTCAGGCTTATTTAGCAGATCGATAAGGATATCTGTGGCTTTTTGACCCTGCAGATAAGGGAACTGTTCCACTGAAGCCATTGGGGTATAGTCCATGTAACTAATAAGAGGCATATTTGCATAGCTCACAAATGTAAGCTCTACATTAATAATTATCCCTAATGAACGTGCATGCCTGATGGCAAAAAGTACTACATAATCATTAAAAGCGACTATAGCTGTTGGTTTTCTTTTATTATCCAACAAATCATTTAAGGTGCTTATGGTACCTTCTTCTGTCAGATCACAGTTAACTAATAATGAAGGATCAAATTTTAACCTGTTTTTGATCATTGCCATTATATAACCATCTTTTCTTTCTGTTGAAGCGTACAATGTTGAAGGTCCGTTGATCATACCAATTACCCGGTGCCCTTTTTTTAGTAGAAAGTTTACAGCTTCAAAAGTACCGGTTTCCATATTGCAAGCCACACTGTGGATGTTTTTTATAGAGGGGACGCAGTCAAAAAAGACTATGGGTATATTCGATTTTTTAAATATTTCAAAATGGTCATAAGTGGAGGTGTTCTTTGTAATAGAGATAAGCAAACCGTCAACACGCTGATTTTTCATTTTGGCAACAAGCTTACGCTCAATTTCCACATTATCATGTGATTGTGCCAGTAAAACGGTGTAATTTCTTTTGTTTGCGGTGTCTTCAATGCCGCTTACTGCGGTTGAAAAAAAAGATTCTGAAAGTTCAGGCAGGATAACTCCAATGTTGTACGATCTCCCTTTCTGAAAGTAAATTGCTGTTTGATTGGGTTCGTAATTAAGTTCTTTTGCCAGTTGTTTAACCCGCATTTTTGTTGTTAATCCAATACTGGCATGATCATGCAACGCCCGGGAAACGGTAGAAACCGAGATATTTAATATTTTAGCGATCTCTTTTATAGTTGCTGGTTTCTCTGACATTTTTTAAAGATAGATTAAGATATTTAATTAACAAACAATCTCCGGATATTATCAATCAACTAATCATGTATTATTTTATTGCTTATAGGTGTGCTTTCAGCGTGCAAACGTTTGATTTCTTAACGGAGACTTCACATTTGGTTTCTGTTTTGTTGTTTATTTTAAAAAAAACAGGCAATAAATTTAGCTTTTCAGTTATTGAGAGGTAAAACCGCATAACAATACAATTAATAAAAAAATAATTGAAAAGTTGAATTTACCCCCGCTGTAAAAAGCCTGTTTAATTTTTATTTAAAGACTTTTAATTAAAATGAAGCGAACAATTGCTGCCTCAATTATCAAACGTTTGCGTTAAGCTTCCGGCCAGCTTTGCTTGGTAAGAGGGGGTGATGTCTATTACATTAGTAAAATAAACACTTGATTATGAGATGGATTTATGGTGAATGGCGATAACGCCATCAGCATTATATTGCCTCACACTAAAAATGTATTATTTACAACTAAAATATAGCAACTAAATTAATTCATCTTTTAATTATATTCATATGGACAAATTCTACAAAAGGAAAATCTATTTAACAGCGCTGCTATTACTCTTTTGGGTAATCGGTTTTGCCCAGTTAAAAGTAACCGGGGTTGTTAAAGCGTCAGACAATGGCGAAACGTTACCTGGTGTATCGGTTAAAGTTAAAGGTACTGATGTCGGTGTATCTACTGATGCGAATGGGCGGTTTTCCATTAGCGTTCCCACAGATGGTGTTTTGACCTTTTCATTTTTGGGGTATAATCCGCGGGATGTAAACGTAAATGGAAAAATGATTGTTAACTTAATACTGGTATCAAGTCAAAAAGCTTTAGATGAAGTAGTGGTAGTAGGCTATGGTACCCAGAAAAAAGCAAATTTAACGGGTGCTGTATCGGGCGTAACTTCTGTCCAGTTAGAAGATCGCCCGGTTACAGGTCTTACTAATGCGCTTGAAGGTACAATGCCTGGTGTAACCATTGTGTCCGGTAATGGGCAGCCGGGAAAGGATGCTGGTACAATAAACATCCGGGGCATAGGTACATTAAATAACACCGACCCAATGGTTGTTATTGACGGCGTTATTTCTACCCCTAACGATTTAAATGCTATAAATTCAGATGACGTTGATAATATATCTGTATTGAAAGATGCCGCATCGGCATCCATTTATGGCTCGCGTGCCGCTAGTGGTGTAATTGTGGTAACAACTAAAAAGGGTAAAAAGGGAACTGCGCAAATAACTTACAGTGATTATTTCGGTAAACAAGCGGCAACAGTCCTGCCCGACTACCTTCCATCCTGGCAGGCGGCAACCTTGTATAACCAGGCAAAGATCAATGAACAAGGTACCCTTGTATATACGGCACAGCAGATTCAAACATTTAAAAATGGTTCAGACCCGATCAATTACCCTAATACAGACTGGCTGAAATTATTTTATAATGGCAGCGGGTTTCAACAAAATCATTATGTAGGTGTTAATGGCGGCAATGATAAAACCCAATACGCTTTTTCACTCGGTTATTTTGATCAGGATGGTATAACAGAAAAAACCAATACCCAGCGTTATACAACCCGGTTAAACCTTACCAATAAAGTGAATGATAAATTGAGTGTATATGCAAATTTAGCTTATACTTATCAACCTCTGACTGAGCCTCAAAGTTCACTTTCTTATGATCAGTCATTTAACCAGATTATCTTGCAAATTAACAGGATATCGCCAATTATTCCTTATAAATATGCAAATGGGGATTATGGGCACATTTCTGATGGTAGTCCGTTGGCATGGGTTAATTCTCCATCTTTTAATGATCAAAACGCTTATAACTTACAGGGGATTGCCGGTGCAGACTGGGAAATCGTAAAGGGTTTGCATTTTAAACCTTCGTTAGCATATAAATTAATACAAAATCAAAACAACAATTTTGTATCTGCTATACAATACTATAATCCTGACGGGAGCAACAGCGGGCAGCCCAGTATAAGTAATGCTACAGATACGTATAACAGCACCACGATTATTACGCCGCAGGCCATATTGGATTACAGTTTAAAGCTGGGTGATAATAACTTCAAAGCATTAGCCGGCTATTCACAGGAATATACCAGATATTATTTTTTACAAGGTTACAGACAAGGGTTTTTAAATAATTCATTAAGTGATTTAACAGTGGCCCCTACAACCGGAGAAACATCCACCAATGATAGTTATGAGCAAGGTTTACAATCCTTTTTTGGAAGAATTAACTACGATTATAAAGGAAAATACCTATTGGAAGGCGATATTCGTGATGATGGATCATCCCGTTTTGCACCCGCAAAACGCTGGGGAGTGTTCCCCGGAGGATCAGCAGGATGGAGAGTCTCTGAAGAAGATTTCTTTGCGCCTTTAAAATCAGTAGTTCAAAATTTAAAGATCCGCGGATCATGGGGACAATTGGGTAATCAGAATATTACTGTCGCTGGTACTAATTATTTATACCCATATATACCAACAGTAAGCTCGGGCCAAAACTATCCGTTTGGTGGTATAGTTGTTGGTGGGGTAGCTCCCGTATACGGTGCTAATAGTGCTATTGCCTGGGAAACTACCACAGAGACGGATTTAGGTTTAGATGCAGATTTTTTTAATAATAAATTAAGTTTAACAGCTGACTACTTTATAAAAAATACGACAGGGATACTGTATAACCTTCCGGTAGGCGCAACTTACGGCTTAACCCCACCGATTCAAAATACTTCAAGTGTACAAAACAAGGGCTGGGAATTTGGGCTGGCATACCATGATAAGGCTGGTGATTTTACTTATAATATTTCAGCTAATGCTTCCTTTATTACCAATAAGGTAACCAGCCTGGGGCCAAGTTCTTCTCCGGTTATAAACGGAGCTACCATTATTGAGGTAGGGCTTCCCATCAACTCATTTTATGGATACCAGGCTACAGGTATTTTCCAAAATCAGGCACAAATTAACGCTCATGCAACACAAAACTTAGGCGGCCCCACAGGCCCGGGCGATTTGATTTACAAGGATGTGAATGGCGATGGTCAAATTGACGGGAATGATAAAGTTTACTTAGGTTCAAATTTCCCAAAGGTAACGTTTGGTTTAAATTTAAATGTAGCCTGGAAACATTTCGATCTGACAGGTTTCTTCCAAGGTGCTGCAGGTGTTAAGAATCTTATTTCGGGTGTTATGCTGGGTGGAAATGGGAATGCTGTTGGCAAGCCTACCGCTGCGTTGCTTAACAGCTGGTCGCCAGATAACACATCCACTGATTTCCCGCGGCTATGGATAAATTATCAACAAAATGATCCTTCAGCAAACCCATCATCTTTTTGGGTAAGAAATGCCAGTTATGTAAGACTAAAAAATCTGCAATTAGGATATACACTTCCTAAAAGCCTGGCAGAGGCTTTACATATTCAAAAACTCAGAATTTATTATAGCGGACAAAATGTTTTCACATTAACTCAATTCTATAAATGGGTAGATCCGGAAGCCCCGCTGGGAGAAAATGGCTATGATTATCCACAGGTAAAAATCAATTCTCTCGGTTTAAGTGTAACTTTTTAATACTCGTAATTATTAAAAACATGAAAAAGAATTTTATACTCAATATATCAGTTGTACTATGTTTGTTTTCTGCCTGTAAAAAAGACTTTCTTGACAGGAATCCACAGGATGCTTACAGTAATGAAAGCTTATGGAACTCAGCCGCTGATGCAAATGCGGCGCTTACAGGTGTTTATCACGGGCAGCATAATAATGTCAGCGTTTGTGCCTCTGGCTGGGCAGACGGAACCAACATTGCTTATTTGGATTGCATGTCAGACAATGCTTATAGCCAATGGCCATGGGAAGGCTTTCAGGCATTTGGCAATGGAACCATTACAGCTACGCTAACCGGTGCTGCTGATCTCTGGAACTATACCACGGTAACCAAATGTAATTTCTTTTTGGCCAACATAGGCAAAACGCCAATGGACGCCACACTGAAGGCCCAAATGATTGCACAAGTAAGGTTTATACGCGCTTATGAGTATTTCCTGATGAGCCAGTTATATGGTGATGTGCCTTTGGTTACCACTATACTTACCACCGCGCAGGCTAATGTCAGTGTTAGAACTCCAAAAGCTGATGTAACTAAATTTATATTGGCCGAACTTGCCGCTGCAGTTCCTGACCTGGCCGCAAGTTACTCGGGTGCTGATGTCGGGCATATTACAAAAGGCGCTGCTTTGGCATTAAAGGCAAGAGTTGAATTGTACGAGCAGGATTATACGGATTGTATTACCGATTGTCAATCTTTAATGGGCATGGGGTATTCTTTAGATCCAAGTTATTCTGATCTGTTCCGCATGCAAAACCAATATACTAACAGTGAAATTATTACCGCGGCTCAATATGTTGAAAATCCTTCTGAAGATGCTAATGGCCTGTTAGGCGTAATGCCGTCAAATTCTATGGGAGGATGGTCATCCATTGATCCTTTGCAGGATTTGGTTGATAGTTATGAAATGGAAAATGGTAAGGTGATCACTGATCCTGCATCAGGTTATGATCCAAATAATCCCTACTTAAATCGCGACCCTCGACTTGCGGCTACTATTCTTTATCCTGGTGCTCCGAATATTCCTGCCGGTAGCATAAGCGTCAATTATTATGATCCTTTGGATCCCTCGTCGGCCGATTTTTATGCAAGTGGAAATAACACTTCTCCAAGCGGATATGTAGTTAAAAAATACACCTCAAACCTTGGTGACTTTGATAATCTGTTTCAGAGCGGTTTAAACATGATCGTTATCCGCTATGCAGAAGTTTTGTTATCTTACGCAGAAGCTAAGATAGAAGCCGGACAGATTGACGGTTCTGTTTACAGTGCAATAAACCTGGTGAGAAACAGGGTAGGTATGCCATCTGTAGATCAGTCGGTGTATAACAATCAAACAACCTTACGCACTTTAGTTCGCAGGGAACGCAGGGTTGAATTCGCAATAGAAGGATTGCGCTACTTTGATATACAACGGTGGAAAATAGGCGCTCAGGTAATGAGTGGTCCGGTTTATGGCACACGTTTAGGCACGGTAAATGCCACCACAGGCCAATACACCATAACCGGGGATAATTTAAAAGTAGAAACAAGGCAATTCTCTGATAAGAATTACCTGTGGCCGGTACCACAGACAGAAATAAATATCAATAAGAATTTAAAACAAAATCCTGGTTTTTAAGCCTTAGGGTATTAATAATTATTAAGTTGATTTTAATGCCGGTGATCCGGTACTAAAGTCAACTTAAAAAGATTCCGGTGATTTTAATAATCTTTTTGCTTTAAAATTTTTAAAGCAAAAAAAAGAAACAGCTAAAGTTGAAAATCGCTGCAGAAAATTAAATGTTATCCAGCTTCTGATATAAACCTTTGGGTTGTTCGGCTTTTACAGATAACCGTACATTTGATGGTTTGGCAAAAAGCTTTTCAGTCAATAAATATTTTACGATAATTCAAAAAATAAATAAGTTCTAATCATAAATATGTTATGCAAACTACACCAATACCCACCGTTGAACAATCTATAGCTTCCGACGCTGTTGTAAACCCATTCCTGCCAATCCAAAGGATCACTTCTGTGGATGCATACAGGGGTTTTGTAATGCTATTAATGATGGCCGAAGTCCTTTCGTTTAAGGACGTGTCACACGCGTTACCAAGCAGTTCTTTCTGGCAATTTTTATATTTAAACCAAGACCATGTAGCTTGGTTTGGATGCTCATTACATGATTTAATACAGCCTTCCTTCACTTTTTTAGTAGGAGTAGCATTACCTTTCTCGATTGCAAGCCGAATACAAAAAAAGGCAACATTTGGAGCTTTACTAAAGCACACAGTTATACGTTCAATTATTCTGATATGTCTGGGAATATTTTTGCGTTCGATGTCTTCAAAACAAACTTACTTTACGTTTGAAGATACCCTTACTCAAATTGGTTTAGGGTATATTTTTCTGTTTATCTTAGGCTTTTACTCTCAACGTGTACAGTTAATTGCGCTAATTACTTTGCTGGTAGCCTATTGGCTGGCTTTTGCTTTATATCCTTTGCCAAATGCCAATTTTGATTATACCGCTGCCGGGGTAACTCGTGATTGGGGGTATAATTTCCATGGCTTTGCAGCACACTGGAACAAGAATACAAATCTTGCCTGGGCTTTTGATCGCTGGTTTTTAAACCTTTTTCCACGAAAAAGTCCATTTCTTTATAATGAAGGCGGATATTCTACACTAAGTTTTATTCCTACTCTGGGAACGATGATTTTAGGCCTGTTTGCTGGTAATGCATTAAAAGCCAATACCAATGGCCGCTATAAAGTAAAGTTTTTTTTAATAACAGGTGTAAGTTTAGCGGCTTTAGGTCTTTTATTGCATTTTACAGGTATTAACCCTATAGTAAAGCGCATTTGGACTCCGGCATGGACTATCTTCAGTGGCGGCTTATGCTTCCTGTTGCTGGCCTTTTTTTACGCGGTTATAGATGTGGCCGGCAGAAAGAAGTGGTCGTTCTTTTTAATGGTTATAGGCACCAATTCCATTGCCGCCTATGTTATGGCTGATGGTGGAGTCAGAGCGTTATTATCCAATTCCCTTCATGTGCATCTTGGACAAAATTACGATCAGATATTTGGTTTCGCTTATGCCACCCTGATAAACGGGGGACTGACACTATTGTTACTATGGATGATTTTATATTGGATGTATAAAAAAATGATATTTATTAAAATTTAGAACGTTAAGCAGAAGCGCGGTGTACCGCGGTTAACCGTTTATTGGTTAGGAAAGAGTATCTGGAAGGTTGGGGGTATTCCCAATTTTGTGAACTTCTGGAAAAACACCAGAAGGTTCAGAGTGCTTCCATGTATTTCAGTATCTTCGGCAGAGGTTATGAGCCATACCGCGGTCCCAAAGTGCTTCCTTATCCCCGGACGGGTTTGTAGGAATAGTGGCGGATGACTAAGGCCAATAAGATTGACCTGAAAGTTTTTCATGATGAGTACGGACAGGGGAACCCTGGAAAAAATCGTAATGACGTTTTTAACAATTATAATGATATTTTCAAAGTTTAATCTCCATTTCATTATTTGATTATCTGTTTAAACATTAGGGATAATTAAACTGCTATAAATAATAGAATGGGCATTGCATATACAATTGCTTATTTTCCTTTGATTGCTTACTGTGCAGAAAACTGTATAATAAACTTTGATCTGTTTTAACTTGCAATTGTGATTTGAACATTGTGCCCCTCTCCATCATCTGTAAGCGTAATCATCTTGTCTTCTTGCTTCACTCCATCAACTGTCACAATCATTTCTTCGGCACTATTTTTTTGCATAACTACAATATGGTAAACCGTATTCAAATACTGGTAATGTACTTTAAATGATTCCCAATCTTTAGGAACACATGGAACAAATTTTAATTTGTTTGCCTCCCGTTGCAGGCCAAGAAAGGATTCTATAATAAGACGATACATCCAACCAGCAGAACCGGTGTACCATGTCCATCCACCACGCCCTGTATGTGGGGCAAGTGCATATACATCTGCCGCCAAAACGTATGGTTCTACTTTGTAGATTGCAATTTCTTCGGGAGTTTTGCCATGGTTAATTGGATTTATCATGTTCAATAATTCCCATACACGTTTGTTATCCCCTAATTTGGCAAAAGCAATTATCATCCATACTGAAGCATGTGTATATTGTCCGCCATTCTCCCTTACTCCCGGCACATATCCTTTTATATAACCAGGGTTTAAAGCAGACTTATCGAATGGCGGTTCTAATAGTAGAATTATCCGGGCATCATTTTGTACAAGGTTGTTGTATGCAGCTTCCATGGCTGAATTTATGCGTTTGGTATCCCCTGCTCCTGATAAAACGGACCAACTTTGGGCTATGGAATCAATCTTACATTCTTCATTACTTGAAGACCCCAGCGGGGTGCCATTGTCGAACCAACCACGCTTGTACCATTGTCCATCCCACGCATTCTTACCAATATTTATTTTTAATTGCTGCGCTTCTTTTTTACATTTATCAGCAAATGCTGAATCTTTATGTAAACGTGCAATTTCTGCGAATCGAATGAGTATCTCATAGAGGAAAAATGCCATCCATACGCTTTCTCCTTTACCATCCTCGCCTACCTTATTATAACCATCATTCCAATCTCCGCTACCAATTAAAGGTAATCCGTGTTCGCCATAATTGAACCCATGTTTAATTGCCCGCACGCAATGGTCATAAAGTTTGGCAGATTTATCGGATTGAACCGGGAGATCATAATATGATTCTTCGCCCGAATTTAGTTGGCGCCCCTCCAGAAAAGGAGTAAACTCATCCAGTACCCCGGAGTCTCCGGTATGTAAAATATAAAGAGAGGTTACAAAAGGTAACCAAAGAAAATCATCTGAGCACCGGGTCCGAATACCACGACCGATTGGCGGATGCCACCAATGCTGTACATCCCCTTCTTTGAATTGGCGTGAAGCACAAAGCAAAATTTGTTTGCGTGCAATGTGTGGCACTGCATGAAGAAGCGACAACACATCTTGCAACTGATCCCTAAAACCAAAAGCGCCTCCTGATTGATAATATCCACTACGTCCCCAAAGCCGGGACGAAAGTGTTTGGTAGGTGAGCCAACCATTTGTAATAATATTAATTGCTTCATCCGGGGTTTCCACCTGCAAAGTGTGGGTAGTCTGTTTCCAATAGTTTTTTACTTTTCCAAATGAATCGCGTGCAGCCACAGTTCCCCTGAATTGCCTGACGATTGCATTAGCATCTTTAATATCCTTCCCTGCTCCCAGTCTGAAAATAATTTCTTTTTCTTCTCCATCTAACAAATCGAATGGAACCTGTATTGCTGCACAGGGATCTAAAGCCAGTCCAATCTTTCCGGAAAGCTTAATGCGGGACATTGCATCGGGGTTTTTCAATGTGCCGTTACGACCAATAAATTCAGTGCGATCAGCAGTAAAGGATTTTTTTAAATAATCCACATCGAAAAATGCAACCCGCTTTGAAAATTCAGTGTTGTATGGATTTTTGGCAAAAAGTGCCCCGCTATCCGGATCAACTTCAGTTTGAATATACATGGCGGTTTTCATTCTGTTATCACCAAGAACCCATTCCGTATAGCCTGTGGCAGAAAGCTTGCGTGATCTGCCGGATTGATTACGTGTTTTTAATACAGTGAATTTAATAGCTGATTTAATATCTGCATAAACTAACATTTCTGAATATATTCCGTCTTCAATATGCTCAAAGACACTATAACCAAACCCATGACGTGTAACATAAGGTGCTTGACTTCCGGTTGGAAGAAATGTGGTTGACCAAAAATGTCCGCTCTCCTCATCCCGCAGGTAAAATGCTTCTCCTCCTGTATCACTCACAGGATCATTATTCCACGGCGTAAGCCTTAATTCATGTGCATTTTCAGTCCAGGTATATGCTGTTCCACTTTCTGAAATAACTGTTCCGAAATCAGGATTGGCAATTACATTCACCCAAGGAACAGGAGTTCTATTTTTGTCTTCAATGGCAATAACATACTCGCTGCCATCAGAGGAAAAGCCTCCAAATCCATTAAAAAAGAGCAGGTCTTTTGGTAACGGAATTGGTGTAAATGAAGGTTTATAGGTTTGTGCCGGTGTGATATAAGGGATTCCAAACTTAGCAATCGGTTTGCGTTTAACATGGTCAGCTAATGTTCCACCGTTGTCAGAAATATTAATACGTGCTACTGTTTGAAATAATATACGATCCTCGTTTGATATCTGATCAGCGGCTCTTACAAAAACACCTCCGGGACGATCCCTTAATTCGGCTGGAATAAGTGCCTGAATTTCATTTTGGAAAACCTGCCGATATCCGTTATGCTCTTCGTTCCAGATCACCAGATCTACCGCGAGTCCTTTTAAACGCCAGTAAGTGTGCGCTTGTATAAGTTGCCTTGCCAATTGCATATTAGATTGTTTTTCAATTTTCAAAAGAACAATAGGTAAGTCTCCCGAAATTGAATAGCCCCATAAACCTGACTGTTGCCGATGGTTATTGATAAGAATTGCAGGATCTGCACGAAATAAAGAATTACTAAATAATACCGAACTTGCAAGACACCCATACAATTGTGCATCAGTTTCCGAAGCATTGATTTGTCTGAGCACTATATGGCTGTGTGTCCAGGCCAGTTCAAATACGCGGTCTTTATGATGTTTATCCTGATATTTATCAATCAGGCTCTGGCAAATTTCCTTTGTTTCAGCAATACCTATAACCATATCAGCTGTAATTGTTTCTTCCGGATCAAGAGTTATTTTATACCGGATTGCAACAATTGGGTCTAAGACTGAACCTTGATTTCCGGAAAGCGGACCTGAATTGTTCATCACCTGTGGATTAACAATTGTATTTCCATGACCAATAAATTCCATTCGGTTAGTTTCATAAGATATCTCCTCCGGATCTTTTCCCTGTATAGTCATCAAATGAAACAACCATGGCGGGTGTTCTTCGGCAGAACGCGGCCTGCGGGTACAAATGATTGTATGTTGAAGCGGGATGATCTCTGTTTGCACAAAGAGATTGCTGAATGCACGCTGCATAAAATCTGAAGCGGCAGGTGCGAGGACTACTTCTGCATAACTTGTAACCTCAATAGTTCTGCGAATGCCGGAACAATTTGCTATGTGGACCCTTCGCATCTCTATATCGTCTTCCGGAGATACAACAATTTCGGTATGTGTTTCTATGTCGTAATTGGTAGTGTGAAAGTCCGCGCGGCCCTGAGAAAATGCAGCCTCATATTTTTCTCCTTTTTCAAGTGTCGGCTGATGTGTATTTGACCAGTATGTTTCACTTTCCAAATCACGTATATAACAAAATGTCCCCCAATTATCGCATGTTCCATCTTCATGCCAACGTGTAACAGCAAAATCTTTCCAACGGCTGTAACCAGCGCCTGCATTTGTTACCATTACATGGTATTTGCCGTTCGATAGTAATTGTACTTCAGGTATAGCTGTGTTAGGCGTATTGATAATTCTTGTTTCGCTTTCGCTCGCTACATAATTAATATCTGCTATGTCTGTGGTATGCGCAAAAAAGCTTGTTGCTTTTGGAATCCGTTCCTGTAACAATAAAAGTATTGCCTTAAACTCTGGTACCGATTCAAATAGTTTTTGCATTGGCTGGTCAAGAAGCAGATAGGCCAATGAAAGCAGGCTCATTCCCTGATGATGCGCCATGAACGAATAAACAATTGCGCAGGATTGTCCGCGTTGTAAACGCGATGGTGTATAATCTATGGCTTCATAAAATCCGTATCGTCCTTCAAATCCTTTTTCGTAAAGCAGTTGCAGGTTCTCACATGCTTTTTCGGGTGCTACCATCAGTGCAAGTGCAGATGCGTAAGGAGCAATAACGGAATCTTCTTCAAGACCGCGTTTCAATCCCAAACCAGGGGCGCCAAATGCACGATATTGGTATTGGGAATCAGCGTTAATCATATTGTAGCCTGATTCTGAAACTCCCCAGGGCAAACCTTTATGTTTTCCATATTTAATCTGCCATTCTACGGCTGCTTTACAGGTTTGGTCAAGAAGTGTATTTTCATAAGTAGGCATTACTAAAAGTGGCATTAGATATTCGAACATGGAACCACTCCAGGAAAGAAGAATAGGAGCTCCATCCACGTTAGTTAGTAAACGCCCCAATGCAAACCAACTCTCTTCTGGTAGTTTTCCTTGTGCAATGCCAATGAAGGTGCCTAATCTGGTTTCAGATGCAAGTAAATCATAAAGATTTGAATCAATATGATGTTCCTGCACATTGTAACCAATGATAAACAGATTACTTGATCTGTCATACAAGAAATCCCATTTCATATCCGCCAGCAAATTGCATTGCTGAACAAGGTTTTCGGCCAGGGTAATTCGCTGGTCCGCCTGGTAAATAGTTTTGGTTAAAGAAGTTTGAAATAATTCAAGCCATTCGCTTTCATCGGGTGTGTTGTTCGCAGTTAGCTGAAGATTTACTTCAGCTTGTAACTCCCGGGCTGCTTTTAATAATTCAATCAACGTTGAATTTGAATTTATGGAAACAAAATCTATGAACTTAGGTGGAGCAGTCATTAACAAAAACCAAGGTGTGAAAATTTGAATATCTTCATTCACCTGCACTATTTGTTTATTAAGTATTTGCTTCCACCAATACGTTTCACTCTCCGCATCGTTATTCAGTTTTTCAAGAATGGAAGTGAAGCTTTTCGTTAAAGCCCCAATATAAAAATTTACTTCCTTAAGCATAATTAAATCAGAATTACACGCTGCTTCCAAATCAATTTTAAATTGTTGCAGTAACTCAATATCATTTTCTTCAAGTGTGTCGGTAAGTACACGCAGCGTATCCAGAAGTCCTTCAAATAATTTCCGACCTGTAATTTTTTGATGAGGTATCGCAAGTATCCCTTGTCTCAATGTCAGCAAATGGCCAACAAGATTCCCACTGTCCACAGTGGAAACATATTTTGGCGGTAACGGATTCAATGATCTGGTATCATACCAATTATAAAAATGGCCTTTGTATCGCTCCATTTTCCCCATTGTGCTTATTGTATTCATTGTTCGTTCAATGAGTTGTCCGGTAGTTATGTAACCAAAGTCGCAGGCAGATAAGTTGGCAAGTAACGAAAGTCCAATGTTGGTAGGAGATGTATGATGCGCTATTAGTGCAACCGGTTGTTCCTGGAAATTATCAGGTGGTAACCAGTTGTCTTCATATTCAACAAAACGCTCAAAGAAACTCCATGTTTTTCTTGCAACTTTCCGAAGAAAAATATTTTGTTCATTGGTAAGTATGGATACCTGTTTCGCCAATGGTTTACTTAACCACCAGGTAATAAAGGGCGTAATGAGCCAGAACAGCAGAATTGGCCCTGCTATGATTAGCTTTACGGGAGAATAAATCGCTAAATAGATAAATACAACCGAAGTAAGAAAAGGTTCAATCCACATGGAAGAATAAAAAGCAGGCAGACTTGTTTTATTAACAATTTCCTCATTGATTGATGGGTTCCATTCAAGAAGTTTTTTTCTTGTAATAAGCACTCTCAATAACGTATGCGCTATTGCCATCAAATTGGAAAATGCTTCGAAGGGCAAGCAGATAAACGTAAATAAAGTTTTAATAAAAATATCCCCAATGTTGCGAAATGAATTTCTGATGTGATGTGTTAAGATGACATCTTTGGGTTTCCTGATTGTATCCCATACTGAAGTAATAAAAATCGGAACAACAATAATCCCGGAAACTATAATTATCCAGAATAAGGAAGAAGGCAATACAATCCATCCCATTAATATTAGGGTTGTAAGTGCAACAGGAACGAGGCTGCGCCTTAAATTGTCAAATATTTTCCAGCGGGATAATCCTGAAATTGGATTTTTACACCAATGTCTTCCAGGGCCAGGAACAAATGGTAAGAACCAGCTGAAAATCTGCCAGTCTCCACGAACCCAACGCGAGCGCCTTTTCATATCGACACGATAGCTGGTTGGATATTTTTCGAACAATTGTACATCGCTCAGTAATGCTGCGCGTACGTAGCAACCTTCCAGAAGGTCATGGCTTAGGATGCTATTTTTAGAAAATATCCCATCAAGTACCTTTTTAAAAATATCTACTTCATAAATTCCTTTACCAATATAGGAACCCTCTTCAAATAAATCCTGATATACATCGGAAGAGGCCCGGGTGTATGGATCAGTGCCAGGTTCATTTCCATGCATACGGGCGTATAACGAACTGGTTATATCGGGCAAACTCACTGTTACTCTTGGCTGAAGGATGCCATAACCTTTGGTTACCCGTTTCTTTTTTTCGTCGTACCACGCACGATTCAGAGGATGAGCCATCGTTCCAATTAATTTCCAGGCCGAGCCCATAGGAAGTTGTGTATCTGTATCCAGGGTAATCACATATTTTATATCCGGAAAAATGGATTGATCACCTATAATAAGTGAAAAATATTTTTTTGAGCTTCCGCGCAGCAATGAATTTAGTTCGGAAAGTTTTCCACGTTTTCTCTCATAGCCCATCCATACATTTTCCTGTGGATTCCACCGCCGCGGGCGATGAAAAAGAAAAAACAAATCGCCTTTTTTTCTCCGGTATTTTTTATTTAGTTCTTCAATTCTGTGCTGTGCTAAATCCACGAGTGCCTGGTCTGCAGGAAGTGTTTCTTGCGCAGCATCCGTAAAATCTGTTAATAAACCGAAATGCAAATTGGCGTTTCTGTTTGCCAGGAAACGAATTTCTAACGCCTCAACCAGGTTTTCTATTTCATCTCTGCTGCTGAACATTGCCGGAATTACAACCAGTGTACGGAAATCCGGAGGAATTCTCAGTGAAAAATCCATTCTCGGCAGTAAAAGTGGCTTTACCAATATTGTGGAAAAAAAATTAACAACAGATATTGCAAGCTGACTTGCGCATAAAAGCGAAAGCAAAGCAATTGATAGAAGAAGCCAATAATTTTTTGTATCTGAATATGCTCTTATTAAAATACCCGCACTTATTGCAAATGTGATTAACAAAATAAAAGCTAAATACACCTGAAAAGCATGTGTTTGCAGAATGTGCCACATTCTTTGAGAAGCCGACACGGGCATTTTTGCCAGTTTTTTTGTTTGGCTCACTCCCGGTCCTATCAGGTAGTAACCTACATGTGATGTACGATCATCTTTATCACCCCGGAGTGCATTTTCATGCATTAACTGTATTGCTATACGAGCAACTTCACACTCTGCTATTTTGCTTTTTTTTGCAATATGTTCTACAACATGCCGGTATCGATCCCGTGTAGAGAAATCCATTAAACCATAAATTCCGTCATTATCTTCACGGAGTGTTTGTTCAACGATACTATGTGTTTCAACAAAATCGCGCCAATCCATTGAACCAAGCAAACGAAGACTGCCGATACTGTTACTTATGGAAACCTGATATGCAGCTTGCTTTTGAATTTCCGCGTTTATCAATTCAGCGCTTGTTAATCCGCTTTCTGATAATTGATGTTCTATCCAGTTAAGCGGCAACGCCAATTCGGGGCCTTTCCCACGTAGTTGACGTGTTAATTCAGACACAAATACGCTAACTATAGGAGGATTGGACCGGGCCATGTCAGCGATTATCAGTATCAGATTTTTAGGGTCGTTCTCAGCAGTTTTAATCATTTCATCCGCCCAATAATCCGCAAGGTTTTCATCAACCCTGTCGGTAGCAATCAGGGCTGAAACACGCCTGATATTTTCTATCAGCGCAAGGCGGAGCATAATAGGGATTGCCCATAATTCACCTAATTTCAAATTTGTAACTGTTTGGTACGCTTTCACAAAACCGCTCAGAATCTCAATATCAATTTTTCCATCGCTATGAGAAATTATCTCAAGAACAATGTCATATATACGTGGCAGCCCGGTAGAGGCGCCATTTAAAAGTTGGGGTAAGTCTTCACTGTAATTTTTAGGGAAAAGCCTTTTAGCATTGCGGATATGTTCTTCTATCAGGTAAAAATTGTCGAGCAACCATTCCCCTGCGGGTGTAATCTGATATTTTCTTTTTATTGAATCTGTGAGAAGCCTGCGTACTTCGTTCAAAAGGGTTTCATTTTCCGCAAGTCGTTTGAGTAAATAATCCTGTGCAGGTTTTGTATTCAGTTTATGAGTTCCTGCCAGCACTTTGCCAAAACGTTCCATCTGATCAGAACTGAATAATTCGGCTCTTAGCGGTTCCTCGTTCAGGTAACTGCGTTTAGATTTATTTGTTTGAAAAAAAACGCCCATATTAGATATGAGTTCGTGCGCTGAAGGTATCAATTTCATACGATCTTTTCTTTTATTTCTAAAGCAGCGCTGACAAGGTCTTTTGCTTCTTCAAAATTTATTTCTGTTTCTTTGCAAGCCGTATGGGTGTTTTCATTGTAATCTGGCATTAATATAAATAACTATATCCTTAAGAACTGTGCGTCAGCAGTTCTAAGGAATGATAACACCCCGTGTTTGCGCGAACACATTATTGTTTTTAGCTACTAACAGTAAATTTCAGCCGCATTGAGGTAATAATAAAAGACCATCAGTTATGGCTCCATTAGTCACTGTTTTAACATACTTGTTACCAGTTGCGCCGGTTATTTTTTTACGTTCGTCGATCCACTCCAGGTAATCAATTGCTACATACGGATTTTCATGCTCTCCCTCACATGTTTTAATAGAAGTAATACGTATAGCCATTGGAATAGTTTTTAATAAGGGAAAACAAGTAATGGAATGGTGATATGCAAGGGTAACGCATCAGTTATATACCGGCCTAAGATTTCCATAAAATGAAAGCAACGGTTTACCAACACCAATACATCATTTTGCATACCATTGATTAATAGATCAATTGCCTTATTCAAATCTTTTTCTTTTACATTATTAAAAAAAAGCCGGTCATAATTTACTTTCAGGCAAACTTCTTCACTAAAAACGCTCCGGGCATATTTTTCAGTCACCTCCGGAAAGCCGCTTTTAGACATATTAGCTAATGGACAAAGCACTTTATTCAGAACAGTATGGACATTTAGATTTCTTTTTGGATTAGATGCCGGTAAAACATCCGCGATACCTTTAACCATCGTAGGATCGAATAAAACATTTTCAGGAATGGTCCCCGCCGGTACTTTTATAGAGATCATTTTATTTACATCTGCGGTATTCGCCAATAAGATATTTGCCTGCATCTTTTGAGCTATCGCCAAAGCAAATTCAACTGCATGTACCGCTTCAGGAGAATTGTCGTTAATAACAAAGATGCTTTTCATTTTTATCAAATCATCGAATCATATTGTAAATTTTGAAAGTTATTGAGAGTTAATCTATGATTATCGTCATATATATACTTGTTTCTTGTCACAAAAAAAAATAAAATTTTGGATTTCAATCAATGAGCATAATATGGTTAGGCAGATGGTGAGCTGTGGCATATTATCGGAATATATCGGAAGCTTACCGGTCGCCCCAATACAGAAATCCTTACATGTCACCTGATTTCCATAACAGATTTGCTTCTGGCCGCCCCTTGAATATTTACATTCGTAATTCACCAGTACAGCAAAGATAGCACCCGCCGGAATAAAAAGTCAAGGCTATACAAGCCCCGATGGTAGGATCGGGGGCCTTGACATTTTACCCGGCTCGCGCTGTTAGTTGCTTAACTGGTGAAAATGGGATAGTATGTGTTTTACCTGCGGTGCCTATAGCATGACAGTAGAAAAAACAAGTCAGGAAAAAAACAAGTCTGATAACTATGATAAATATCAGTATTATGGTTGATGTTTTACCGCCCCGCAAAGTAAATTATACTGTACTTTTATATTAAAATAATTGTTGCTTAACATTTGCGCTTATATAGTGTCAAACAGCGCGGAAGCTCAATAAAATACTAAAATTATTTCAAATATTGATGACTTACTCTTCGTTAGCTCCTCTGATCTTACTATTACCAATCGCGGGGATGATTTCGATTTCATTGGTGCCGCATTCAATCAGGGACAAAGTCAATTTTGTTTTTGTTGTTCTTATAGCGGCAATAACTTCTATTCCCGCTGTGAAAGCATTAACAGGAACCTCAATAGATATTCTGATTGGTAACAATGTTGTTTTTGGAAATATTTCGATCCATATCGACAAGCTCTCATCCTGGTTTATTCTTATCATAAATTTAACCTGTATTAACGGCGCTTTTTATGGTATGGGATATATGAAAACATACGGACAGCAAAAAGCCAATCTTTCTATGCACTGGATTGTGTTTTTGCTGTTTCAGTCCTCAATGTTATGGGTTTGTATGGCACAAAACGGTTTGGCCTTCCTCATCGTATGGGAATTGATGTCCATTTCTTCGTTCCTGCTTGTTATTTTTGAGCACAAAAATAACGCAACGCTTCGAGCAGGAATAAATTACCTTGTGCAGATGCATATAGGGGTGCTTTTTCTTTCTGCCGCATTTATCTGGGTCTATTTTTCTGAAGGCTCATTTGAGTTTTCTGCAATCGGAAAATTCTTCTCCTCTAACCCGAACGTTTGGCTGTTTTTTTTATTTTTTGCCGGCTTTGGCATCAAAGCGGGGTTTATTCCTTTACATTCCTGGCTTCCGCAGGCACACCCGGCAGCGCCTTCACATATTTCGGGGGTTATGTCCGGCGTTATTGTTAAATTGGGTATCTATGGCATATTGAGGATGGTTTTTTTGCTGAAACAGGATTATATGGTGATCGGCGAAATTGTTATCACTGTTTCTTTACTCACCGGATTTTATGGAATACTGAACGCATCTGTCCATCGTGATTTTAAAAAAATGCTCGCCTATTGTACTATTGAGAATATCGGAATTATAGGAATAGGTATCGGACTTGGCTTAATGGGGATCGGGCGGGGAAATAACGCTTTGATTATTTTAGGGTTTGCAGGGGCGCTGCTGCATACATTAAATCACTCACTTTTTAAATCGCTCCTTTTTTTTAGTGCCGGTTCAGTTTATCAGCAAACCCATACCCGTGATATGGAAAAGTTAGGCGGATTGATACACAGGATGCCCCAAACAGCCATGTTTTTTCTTATCGGCGGAATGGCTATCGGAGGGTTGCCCCCGTTTAACGGTTTCGTTTCAGAGTTTTTATTATACTATGCAGTCTTGCTTGGTATCAAATCCGTCGGAATCGTTTATATCACGCTGATGGCATTTTCACTGGCGGGGCTGGCATTAATCGGGGGGATATCAATGCTTACTTTTACCAAAGGTTTTGGAACGATATTTCTTGGTAGCCCGCGAACAGCTTTACTACGGCAACCTGAGGAGGTTTCATTGGGTATGCGGCTGCCCCAATATTTTATTTTAACCATCATGCTTTCTGTTGGCCTGTTTCCGGGATTTTATTTTTCGGTTGTAAATGAAATTGTGTCGGGTTTTATTCCCGCAACTTCTTCAACGGGTATGTTGATCCCACCTTCTTTACTCAATGGCATATCATCAATAGGGCGGTTTGGCGTGCTGTTTCTCTTAGTAGTCGTGTTAATTTATTTACTGAGAAACAGTTTTACCCGGAAGCTGCCGGTATCAACTGGTTTAACCTGGGGCTGCGGGTACACCGCCCCAACGCCACGTATGCAGTACACCGGCAAATCATTTTCAAAGTCACTTGGAAAGTTGCTGCATTTTGTAATCATTGAAAAGCCTAAATATAAAGAGATTTCAGCCGGCGAAATATTCCCTGCAAAAAGGACGCATTCGTCACATTACAATGACTTTTTTGTAACAAAAGTTATTGACCGCATTGTTGACAGGCTTCTTTATTCATTGAATTATTTTAAGTTTATACAAAATGGCAATATTCAGCTGTATATTTTATATGGCGCTTTTTTTATTCTGCTGATATTTTTAGGTACGATTTTTAATTTTATCTGATGGAAATTATTATAGCGTTTATCGTGGTTATCTTTTTGGCTATTACACTTATTCCGTTTTTGAGTGTAAAGTGGAAAGGGATAATTACGGTAAGCACTGTAACCATAATTGCTGTACTCAGCAGCATTATTGCCTTCCAGTCACTATCCGGTAAAAATTTTGAGTATTTATTCGGAGGGTCGTTGGTAACCGGTATAATACCTGTCCGGATAGATGCATTATCAGGCTGGTTTATCGTAATCATAAACTTTACCTGTCTTACAGCGGCATTTTACGGACTGCAGTATATGAAAGCCTACCGGTCTCAAAAGTCAAACCTTTCGCTTCATTGTATATGCTTTATACTTGTCCAGTCGGCTTTAATAAGTATTTGTTCTCTGCAAAACATGCTGGCCTTTTTAATCGCCTGGGAAATAATGGCCTTATCCTCTTTCCTGCTGATTATTTTTGAACATTATAAAAGAGAAACTTTAAATGCCGGCATCAATTTTTTAATCCAGTCCCATATATGCATTATGTTTTTGACGCTTGGATTTATATGGGTAGCCATCTATACAGGTTCTTACGATTTTAAAGCCATAGCGCTTTTCTCCGGCTCTAATTCTTTGCTTACCGGAGTAGCATTGTTTTTGTGTTTCTCTATTGGATTTGCAATAAAGGCCGGGTTTGTTCCTTTCCACACCTGGTTGCCTTATGCACATCCGGTAGCGCCATCACATATTTCGGGCGTAATGTCGGGTGTGATTATAAAAATCGGTATCTATGGAATGATGAGGATGTTGCTGCTAATCAGAACTGATTACCTGGTGATAGGGTATATCCTGTTATTTGTTTCTGTCGTTTCCGGAATTTATGGCGTGATGCTTGCCATCATTCAGCACAACCTGAAAAGATTGCTGGCCTATCACAGCATTGAAAACATCGGAATTATTGGTATCGGTATTGGCCTTGGCTGTATCGGTATTGGGAATGGGAACCATCTTTTAACGGTATTAGGCTTTGCAGGGGCGCTGCTTCATACATTAAATCATTCTCTTTTTAAATCACTTTTATTTTATGGCGCCGGCAATGTATATCAATCTACCCAAACAATGGATATTGAGAAATTGGGTGGGTTGGGCAAACAAATGCCTCACACCTCATTCCTTTTTCTTATGGCAGCGCTTGCCATTTGCGGTTTACCGCCTTTTAACGGGTTCGTTTCAGAATTCCTGATTTACAACGGAATGTTTACAGGGCTGCAAATGTCAGGCAACGGTTTAATCTTGTCTATCGTTTTTGGGATTTTTGGATTAGCGCTTATAGGAGGGCTCGCGATGTTGTGCTTTACAAAAGCGTTTGGTTCGGTTTTTTCAGGTACAGCACGACACAATTTTCATCATACGCCGGGCGAAGCAAATTTCGGAAAATTGATTCCGATGTACGCTGTGTTTATTTTAATAATGGCTGTTGGGTTGTTCCCAAAAACATTTATTACGGCGCTTTCAGAGCCGCTGCATTTATTTACTGAACATTCTGATAAATATATTCAGGCCGCCGGTCTTCCTGTAACAACCACAATGTCAATGATCGGGTTGTGTTCAGCTGGCTTTTTAGGGTTAACGGGCCTGATATTTTTACTTAAAAAAAATATGACAGGCAGCAAACCACAAACAGTGAATATTACATGGGCCTGCGGGTACATTGCCCCGACAGCAAAGATGCAATATACTGCAAGTTCCTTCATCCGCGCCTATCGAAAACTCGCTGAACCGGTTTTTTCCATTCATAAGAAGAAAAAGGAAATACAGGGGGTATTTCCCAAATCGGGCGGACAGGAAACGCATCCTTATGATAAGGCCGAAGAATGGTTTATCGATTACCCTTTGCAATTGTTAAAGAAATTCTTTAACCGTTTTGTTTTTCTTCAAAACGGGAACCTGCAATTTTATATATTATACGGGGTGGCTTTTATTACATTGGTATTAATCATTCCTTTTGCATTCGATTATATCAAAGCATTTATTAAATTCTTAAATCATATTTAAAGATGATAAGTTTCATTTTAATTATATTGGTGAGTTTGTTTTTTACCGGTATTATCGTGCGCACCAAAAGCATTACTTCGGGTCGCAAAGGGCCCGGTATCTTTCAGCCGATGAAAGATATATTCCGGTTGTTTAAAAAAGGATCGGTATATAGCAAAACTACCAGTTTTATTTTCCAGATAGCACCCAGTATTTATATTGCTTCCATTATTATGGCAATAATGGTTATTCCCCTGGGGCAATATAAAGGGATCATTTCTTTTGACGGGGATTTTGTTTTTTTTGCTTATGTATTAGGTACAGGGAAATTCTTCAGCATTATTTCTGCGATGGATACAGGCAGCAGTTTTGAAGGCATGGGGGCCAGCCGCGAGGCACTGTTCTCCATGTTTGCCGAGCCGGCATTTTTTATACTGATGGGCTCATTTTCCCTGCTTACGGGTCACACCTCTTTCCAGGAAATATTCGCTTCATTGCATTTTGGGTCTTATATATCGTATATACTCGGGGCGCTGGCAACCTTTGTTCTGGTAATGATAACCATGGTTGAAAACAGCAGGATGCCCATTGACGACCCCAAAACGCACCTGGAACTCACCATGGTCCATGAGGTGATGATACTTGATAACAGCGGTTTTGACCTGGGCATGATCCTGTATGCTACCAATTTGAAATTCGCCATGTATGGCGCTTTGATCGCAAACCTGTTTATGGGCAGTTTTCCTTTATATTTAACCATCCCGATATTTTTTATTATCCAGGTGCTTTTTGCAATAACTGTTGGAATACTTGAATCGTTTACCGCACGGTTCCGGATGAATCATAATGCCCAGTATATCCTTGCGCTATCATCGGTTTCTCTTTTGATTTTTCTTGGGGTATTGCTGGTTTTAAAACAGTTTAGCTAATGAACAAACTAATTAAACTATCATGACAAATGTCTTATTAATAATATTTACTATCTCGCTGTTGTACCTGGGCATCGCCCACAGGTTGCTCACCTACATTAAAATTCTTGCGCTCCAGGGTGTATTGCTTTTTGGAATCGCTTTTATTGACCTTATTCAGATCGACGCCATCAATCTTGCCTTTGTTCTTCTGGAAACAATCATTTTTAAAACAATTGCTATTCCCTTTTTTTTAAATTATATCATTAAAAGAAACAAGATTAACCGGGATGCCGAGCCTTTTCTTTCAAATTTCATTTCTTTGATCATCATTACGCTCATCATTCTGTCCACTTTTATTTTATCCAATGCTATCAATGACTCAAGAATAAGCAAGATATATTTTGTAGTAGCACTTTCCACCTTGTTTACGGGTTTATATATCATTTTAACCCGGCATAAAATTATAACCCACGTAATGGGCTACCTGGTAATTGAAAACGGGGTTTTTATATTATCCCTTGCGGTGGGTAATGAAATGCCTATGCTGGTAAACCTTGGCATACTGCTGGACGTTTTTGTCAGCGTTTTTATATTGGGAATATTTGTAAACAGGATTGGAGACGTACTGAAAGACGGGGATGTGGACCAGTTGAAAAATTTAAAGGATTAATATAAATAGAAACATAGAATGACAGCAATATATTTAGCAGCCGCATTCGGTATAAGTGGTTTATTATTTTTTAACAGGAACCGGTTATTCAACTACCTGCTTGTTATTGCATTCCTGGCTTTGCAAACCGGGTTTACTGTTTACGAATACCTGCATATCAATACCACTGAATCAGGCTATTTTACAGCGGATGCATTAGGCGTCCTTATGCTGGCCACCCTAAGTATCATCAGCATACCTGCAATGTATCACAGCTATGTTTTCATATCTAAAGAAAAAGAAAACCCGGCGCACAGAGCTATATATTTTGCGGCAACTGTTGTACTGCTCACGGCTGTCAGCGCCGCCTACCTTGCTAATCATATCGCAGTTACGTGGATTTTTGTCGAACTCACTACCCTTAGTGCGTCCGCCCTTATTTATCATCGCAGAAATAGCCGCACCCTTGAAGGTACCTGGAAATACGTATTTGTTTGTGCAATAAGCATTACGCTTGTGTTTATTGGCATACTATTTCTGAGTTTCAGTTTGAAAACAGCCGGCGCGGATGACCTTTCGTTTGCTGTGCTGCTAAAGAAAGTACCCGAACTCAACTTATTCTGGCTCCGGCTGGCTTTCGTTTTTATATTTACCGGTTTTACTGCCAAGTTAGGATTGGTACCTATGTACACTGCGGGCATTGATGCAAAGGATAAAGCGCCATCTCCCGCAGGCGCTTTACTCTCCAGTATTTTAATGAATATGGGTTTTGTCGGAATTTTTCGCTTTTATACAGTTATTGCCAATTCACCTCTCCATATATGGGCTAATCATGTTATCATGATTGCAGCTATCCTTTCCATTTTTGTGGCTACGGTTTATATGACTAAGGTAAAAAATATAAAAAGGATGTTTGCCTATTCCAGTATCGAACATGCGGGAATTGTGATGCTGGGGATAATTGCGGGCGGGGTCGGGTATTATGCCGCCATTCTGCATATCATTTTTCATGCCTTCGTTAAGTCAAGCCTGTTCTTCCAGATGGGGCAGATATACCGTATTTATAAAACCAAGAGCATTTATTACGTTGGCGATTATTTTAAATACAATCTTACCGGTTCAATAGTGGTTTTGCTGGGTTTCTTTTGCGCAACAGCGATGCCCCCGTCCGGCTTATTTATAAGTGAGTTTTTGATTTTCCGTTCTTTATTCGAAGCCAATTATTTGCCCGTATTAATTATTGTGATGCTGCTGTTAACCATCATTATATGGGCTTTCGGAAAAAATATTTTTAAGCTTTTATTTTCCCCGGCTATTGATTTTAAAGAAGATGACATTGAAAGAATAAAGCCGGCGGAATCAATATCCCAGTTTATCCTGCTTGGCCTGGTTGTTTACCTCGGGCTGAACCCGCCGCAGGAATTTGTAACGCTCATCCATGAAGCCATTAAAAACTTACCAAAATGATATGAATTATATAAGTCTTAAAAATAATCAAACTATTGCGCTCTCTGCTATTCCGGAGTTGGATTACGTTTCATTTTTAGAGCTGAACGTATCATCGGTAAAAAATTCAGGATATCATTGTGTAAACTATTTTGGCTTCCCGTTTGCCGGTAAAATCAAACTTATTTGTTGTATTGCAAATGATGAACTGCAAACTATTAATGTTTCATCATCTGTTGCGGATGCAAAGCATGAATTACCATCTTTTACTAAAAACAATCTGGTATTCGAAAAATTTGAACGGGAAATTCACGAAAATTTTGGAATCGCCTATAAGGATCATCCCTGGCTTAAACCTGTCCGTTTCCCGTTTAACCGGTATAATAAAGAGGCCGGGATTGCTGACTACCCCTTTTTTAATATCGAAAGCGAAGAATTGCACGAGGTTGGTGTCGGCCCGATACATGCCGGTATTATTGAACCGGGACATTTTCGTTTTATATGCAATGGCGAACAGGTACTCCATCTCGAAATACAACTGGGGTACCAGCACCGGGGTATAGAACAATTATTCCTCGAAAAGAAAAAATTATTGCAAAGGACTACACTGGCCGAAAATATTTCGGGTGATTCCGTGGCCGGGCATACAACAGCTTTTGTAAACTTATGGGAAAGTTTATGCAGCTATCATCCCGGAAGCGATTTGCAGCTTTCCCGTACCCTTGCATTGGAACTGGAAAGAGTAGCTGTTCACACCGGCGATTTAAGCGGAATGTGTACAGATGTGGCTTATCAATTGGGCAGCGCTGTTTATGGCAGATTAAGAACACCAGTAATTAATTTCTTTCAAAAATGGTGCGGGAACCGGCTGGCAAAAGGACTAATACGTGCCGGAAAAACCAATTTTCCCTTTACAAGTGAATTGGGGCTTGAGTTAACAATGTTGTTCAACGAATTTGAGACTGACTTTAATAGTATGTCGGAAGAATTATTCGAGTTGTCCAGTGCATTGGCCAGGTTTGAAAAAACAGGTGTTATAACGAATGATCAAGCCTCGGCCGTTGGAACGGTAGGTATGTCTGCCCGGATGAGCGGCATTAGCAGGGATATTCGTTTTTCACACCCGCATGATTTTTATACAGAACTCAATCACCGGCCCATTATTAAAAACCATGGCGATGTATATTCGAGGGCACAGATAAGAAAAGAGGAAATAAGGCAATCTATTGCTTATATAAGGCGGTTAATTAAAAATGGCCCTGCGGAAACAGGTAAGGCTGAACAATTATCTTCTCCGCAACCAAATTCATTTACCATTGCTTTGGTTGAAGGATGGAGAGGGGAAATTTGTCATTGCGCCGTTACGGATGAAAAGGGAGAATTGATTCATTATAAAATAAAAGATCCTTCTTTCCACAACTGGCTGGCATTAGCCCTTGCTGTAAGGAATAACGAAATTTCTGATTTTCCGATTTGTAATAAAAGTTTTGACTTGTCGTATTGCGGGCATGATTTGTAAAATTAAAGCTGAGTAAAATGTTAGATAATTTAAAGATACTATTTCACCAGGGCAAGCAATACATTCCCGATGTCACCGCTATAAAAGTGCCCGGTATATTCAGGGGAAGGCCGGTTATCAGTTCAGAAAAAGTTAATGAGACGGAACTGATGGAACTTTGCCCTACAAATGCCATCTCTATAAACCCGGTTTGTATTGATTTAGGAAAATGTACTTTTTGCGGGGAGTGTGCGTTCGCATTTCCAAACAAAATAAAATTTACGACAGACTATAAAATAGCTGCCAATGACCCTCAAAAACTTATTATCAGGGAAGGACAGGACGAAATTATTGAATTAAGCCCTGAGTTGATAAGAGAAGAAATTTATGAATGCTTTAGCGGCTCATTAAAGCTGCGCCAGGTTTCGGCAGGCGGGGACAATAGCTGCGAGCTTGAACTGAACGCCTGCGGTAATGTAAACTTTGATATGGGGCGTTTTGGGATCGAATTTGTTGCATCTCCCCGGCATGCTGACGGGATCGTAATAACGGGTCCGATAACAGAAAATATGGCCGGACCACTGCAAATCTGCTATGACGCAATACCCGAGCCTAAAATTATAATTCTTGCCGGAACAGACGCCATCAGCGGGGGAATATTTGATGGAAGCAAGGCCTTAAACAGGAGCTTTTTAACCAAATATAAAATTGATTTGTATGTGCCTGGTAACCCTTTGCATCCCCTGACATTCATCAATGGGGTGCTTGATTTAATAAAAAAGAGAAAATGAAGCGGGGGGCTGTATTTTCCGGGACTATTTCTTAAGCCACATTTTCAGTACGCTGCTATATGAATTATCCACTAATTGGTAACTGGGAGGAACCTGCCTTTCAGTCCCGTGGAAGGTAACCAGCCTGGTTCCGGCAGGCTTTTCATCCAGCATTTTGAATACAAACCGACTGTAATAGTCGTATAACTGAAATGAAGTTCTTACCGAATAGTCTATGCGGCTGCCAGGCTCAATGTTTTCATAAAAGGCGTTATAAAAATAGAAGTGATCGTAATCCTTAAAATTCAATTCTGTAAGGTTGCCGTGAATAAAACTCACATTTGGCAGGCTAACTTCTTCTTTGGCAATCTCTGCAAAAGTGAATAATTCCCTGCGCTGTTCAATTCCACAGAATGTTGTTTCAGGATGAAGAAATCCCGCTACGATACAGAACTTTCCAACACCGCTGCCGATGTCTAACACCCGTGCGCCAGGGGCAGCAAGGAATTCGCCGGCTTCTTTCGCGATATTAACAGGTGTCCAGTGCATTTGCGACAGCTCTTTAATATGATCAGGATACAGAAGGTCAAAAGCCGCGTCTTTGCTAAAAAGGGGAGGGTTTACAATATCATTATGCATTCTTTTATTTTACTATGGGTGAAAACTTCTGAAACAGGGAGATCAAAAAGCCGGACTATCTCCATTTATTATTCTTTGATCCACATTTTTAACTGTGTGTCACAAGAAACATTTGCCAATTTAAAACATGGCGGTACTTCCTGTTCCAGGCTATGAAATGTAACCAGGCGTGTTCCGGAAGGCCTTTCATCGAGGACAGTATAAAGATATTGTGTATAAAAGCTGTAAAGGCTTTCCGATAATTCTATGGTATCATCAATTTTGTTCGCCCGGTTAATATTCTCATAAAAGGAATTATAAAAGTAGAAGTGATCAAACTGCTTAAAATTGATCTGGGTAATGTTGGCGTAAATAAAATTCACATTGGACAACTTCGTATATTCTTTTGCTTCCTCAGCCATGTAAAACAGTTCATGTCTTTGTTCCACACCGTGGAAAAAAGTTTTCGGAAAATGATAACCCGCTGCAAGGCAAAATTTACCTATGCCGCTGCCTATATCCAATACCCGGGCGCCCGGTTCCGCCAAAAAGCCGGCCGCTTTGCGGGCAATTGCCAATGGGGTCCAATGGTTGGAGAGTAACTGAAAATATTCAGGGTACATCCAGTCGAATGTTGTATCATTACTAAATAAAGAAGCGTTTAAGCGATCCCTTTTTAGTTTCACGATTGACCCATTGTGGTGGTCTCCAAAGTCGGGCGGAAAATGAGAAAATGGATATGCTTTCATGCCGCTCAAATTTAGTTGCAGTATCACAGCGTTTTACCGAAAGACATCAACGCAGAAGCTGATATTTATCAGTTTTTAAAATTTAGTACCTTTGCTTATGAGTTTATCCGGAATCTTTCCAATCGACCGGTGGAATTTCACCACGCAATCGATACTTAATGTCCTTTCCGAACAAGATTATTCAGATTTAGTTGCCAATCAAAGCGATCTTAAATATTTGAAGGGCGATGTTGTTTTCAGGGAGGGTTCGGTGCCTGCCGGTATTTTTTTAATAAGGAGCGGTAAGGTAAAAAAATACAAGGTTGACAGTTTGGCCAAAGAGCAAATTATTTATGTGGCCAACCACGAAGAATTGATTGGTTATCACGCCGTTTTATCCGGCGAACGATACCCGGATTCGGCTGCTGCGATAGAAGACAGTTTGATCAGCTTTATACCGAAAGAAGATTTTATCAGCATTTTACACCGCTCTCCGGCTTTTACACAACGATTGCTTAAAGCATTAAGCCATGAATTTACGGTATTGACCAACAGTATTTCCGTTATTGCGCAGCGGACAGCGACAGAACGGCTCGCCATTGCACTGATTGTACTCCGGGAAAAATACAAAGATGAGGACTCGGATGTGCAGGACATCATTTTAAATATCTCCAGGATGGACCTTGCAAATATGGTCGGAATTGCACAGGAAAATGTAATACGGCTGTTAAAGGAATTTAAAGAAGAAGGTATTGTGGAAACAGACGGCAGAAAGATATGGATCAAAGATATTAAGCGGCTGATAAAAAAATCCAATTATAAATAAGGCAAAAAAATATGCTATTATTCCTTATCCGGTTAAGTTAACTGCCGGTGAAGGATATTTTACCATCAGCCCAAAAACAGGCATTTCAATATTGTATCAGCAGTCCGGTTCAAAGCCAATCTGGAAGGTTATAGCCAGGTATTAAAAGAAATCGAAGCGCCGGGTAGTATGCAAGGGGGGGCAATTGTTGATTAAATAATCATTAAAAATAACAATGTACGTAATATTCTGCCTATATTTAATATAAAATGATGCCTGGACAAATTGTAATACCTGAACTCAAAGTTGGTCTTTTCGGTATTGGCCTTAAAGCTTACTGGGAACAGTTTGAGGGATTGGAAAAACGCCTTCGCGTATATATAGACGAGGTTGGTAACAGATTGGGAAAACCCGGTGTTGAAATTATAAATGTTGGTTTAATTGATACCCCCGAAAAAGCATTTGAAGCGGGCAGCCGCTTCAGACGCGAAGATGTGGACCTGGTATTTTTATATGTAACTACTTATGCTTTATCCTCCACAGTGCTGCCGGTAATAAAAAAGGCAAAGGTTCCGGTTATTGTGTTAAACCTGGCGCCGGATGCGGCTATTGATTATACCTCATTTAACAAATTGAATGACCGCAAAACAATGACCGGGGAATGGCTTGCCTATTGTTCGGCCTGCGCGGTACCGGAAATTGCAAACGTTTTCAGGCGATCAGGCGTTCCATTTTACCAGGTAACAGGGACGTTAAATAACGACCCTATAGCCTGGCAGGAAATTGAAGATTGGATATCGGCTGCCAAAGTTGTTCATATAATGTACTACAACAGGCTCGGACTTATGGGTAACTATTATGGGGGCATGCTCGACATTTATTCAAACCTGACATTACATTGCGCTACTTTGGGAGGGCATATTGAAATTATTGAGGTCGATGAACTATCCGCCGTGCGCCTGCTGGTTACTGATGAAGAAATAATGGAAAAGCTAAATGTGTTTTCCGAAAGTTTTGATATACAACCAGATTGTTCTGCAGATGAGCTGGAGCGTGCCGCGCGTACATCCGTAGCTTTGGATCAGATTGTGTAAAAATATGGCCTCGGGTCAATGGCTTATTATCATAAAGGTACCGGTAACCCGCTTAATGTGGATGCCATTACTTCAATAATATTGGGTAGTTCCCTGCTTACTTCAAACAACGTGCCCATTGCCGGGGAATATGAAATAAAAAATGTACAGGCAATGAAGATCATGAACGGCTTTGGTGCAGGTGGCTCTTTTAGCGAATTCTATGCCATGGATTATAATGATGATGTGGTACTGATGGGACATGACGGCCCATGTCACCCTGCTATAGCGGAAGGAAAGATAAAAGTTAAGCCGTTACAGGTTTACCACGGCAAAGTGGGTGGCGGGTTGTCGGTGGAAATGTCTGTTAAACATGGACCTGTAACCCTGTTGTCGGTTGTCGAAACAGTTGATGGAAAGCTAATGTTCCTTGTTGCGGAAGCTGCGTCAGTTTCCGGGCCGGTCCTGGAAATTGGCAATACCAATAGCCGTTACAGGTTTCCAATTGCGGCAAAGAATTTTGTTGAACAATGGAACTCGCACGGTCCGGCGCATCATTGCGCCATTGGATTGGGTCATATAGCATCAAAAATCGTTAAATTAGGCCAATTGCTTGGGGTACAAACCGTTAAAGTATGCTGACAGGGCATAGGCGGAGAGATGCGCCGCTAAGTGTAAAAGATTGATAAATAAAGGATTTTTTATGATATTCAACAAATTAAATGCCCGATGAAAAAACTTACAGTTATTGCACTATTACTTTTTTGCCTGCATGTTTGTATGGCCCAGGATCCCGGACTTATTGTAAAATGGGATAACAGTTTAATGGTATCTAAATCGACACCCACATTGCAGGTGGTTGGTAATCCCATGCTCAGACGGGGGGCCTCCATGCATGATGGGTCATTCAGTGCCTTAAAAGACCTGAATGCAGATTATGTGAGATATGTGCCCTGGTTTCCGTATCCCAAATTAGCCGTCGCTGAGCTGGAAGCGCCTGATAGTGGTAAAACGTCATGGGATTTTAGTTTGATTGACCCGATGACGATTGATTTTTTTGAGGCTACAAAGGGGCACTCTGTGATAATGAATTTTAGTACCACACCCCAATGGCTTTATAAAACAGAAAAACCGGTAGCTTACGCCAGGGATCCAAATGAAGTGGACTGGAACTATGGCGGTGGTACACAGTTAAAGGATAGCACAATGAAAGCGTTAACGGATTACTATGTCAGGCTTATCAGCTGGTACACGAAAGGCGGATTTACTGACGAGCTGGGAAAATATCATAAATCGGGCTACCATTATGAAATTCCATACTGGGAAGTTTTTAATGAACCCGACTATGAACATTCCATGACCCCCGAAACGTATACCAAAAAATATGATGCAATGGTAACGGCCATCCGGAAAGTTTCGCCAAATACCAAATTTGTTGGTTTGGCCCTTGCTTTTGAAAAACCGGATTGGTTCGAATATTTTTTAAATCCGGCAAATCACAAATCGGGTATTACGCTGGATATGATATCCTACCATTGTTATGCCAATGCAAATGACCGGCAAAAGTTTGATGCGTATGAATACACGTTATTTGATAAGGCTGACAATTTTTTAAATACGGTTAGCTATATCGAAAGTATCCGCAAAAGATTATCTCCCGGTACTAAAACTGATATTGATGAACTTGGCACCTTTGTTAGCGATGAAATGCGCAACCAGCCTATCTCCCAGGCATACTGGAACCTTTCGGCAAGTGTTTACGCTTACTTTTTTATTGGACTGACAAAGGCCGGAATAGATGTGATCGGTGAATCGCAATTGGTTGGTTTTCCAACGCAATATCCTGACGTGAGTATGATCAATTATTTGAACAGTAAGCCAAATGCCCGTTTCTGGGTTTTGAAAATGATTAAAGATAACATTAAAGCAGGGGACACTTTGGTTGAAACCGCTATTAATGGTAATACCGGGGATGATATTACAGCACAGGGTTTTATAAATGGAACTGACAAAAAGGTACTTATCCTTAACAAAAGAAACAAAACCATCAGGCTAAACGTGCAGGGGGGATTCAATGGCGCTAAAATAAATACTGTTGATGAACTCTCCGGTGATAATGCACCAATTCAGTCTATTATAAATGGTGATACTATTGAACTGAAGCCTTTTGCTGTAAGTTTGATAACATTGAATCCAGGCAAATAATAAGGATGCCCCAACTTTTTATTGCCCTTTTTTCAAGTTTATTGCGCCTGGCGTCCTGCGGATTTTTTGCAGGGTATGATCACATGTTACACCTGACATATTTAAAAAAGGATTAAAATCACTTTTTTAAATATAATATTGTGATATTTCACCATTACAAACAGGATGTTAAATCGGTATTTTTGTCTGATTTAATATATAATTGATAAAACACCATAGCGAATGATCAAAGCCGTTTTTATTGCAAGTACTGAACCCCATAGCGGAAAATCAATTATTTCCATTGGTCTTGTGAATATGCTTTTAGGCAAGGCCCAAAAAATAGGCTATTTTAAGCCGATCATAAGTCAAACCCAGCCGAAAAAAAAGGAAGACCATATTGATACCATTTTAAGCTATTTTGATTTGCCGATAGCTTACGATGATACTTACGCTTTTACCTGGGAAGACGCCATGCGCCAAATGGAAACAGAAAGCCAGGGCGAAATGCTGGATACTATTATCCGCAAGTATAAATATCTGGAGGGCAAATACGATTTCACAGTTGTAGAGGGCACCGATTACCAGGGCGAAGGTGCGGCTTTTGAATTTGAAATTAATGTGCAGATAGCTAAAAACCTGCGGGCCCCCGTAATTATTGTTATATCAGGCGAAGAAAAAAGCATTGCGCAGGTAGTGACAGCGGCAATTACTGCCTGGCATAATTTTGATGCGCGGGAGGTGCCGGTACTGGCAGTTGTGGCCAATAAAGTTGAACCTGAACATGCAAAAGAAATACAAAACCTGCTGGCACAACAACTTTTACCCGGCATATTACTTGCCGTTATTCCCGAAGACAAGGGCCTGCAAAGCCCTACCATGAAAGAGATTTGTAAAAAACTGAATGGCAAGTTGTTATTTGGAAAAGATCATTTATCAAACCATGCCGACCATTTCGTGACAGGGGCCATGCAGGTGCCAAACTTTTTAAATTTTCTTAAAGAGAACGTGCTCATTATTACCCCTGGTGACCGTGGCGATATTATTATCAGCGCTTTACAGGCTAATTTATCCATCAGTTATCCAAAAGTTGCCGGTATCATTCTCACCGCAGGTTTCGAACCCGAAGAACCCATTTTAAGATTAATAAACGGTTTGCAAACGGTGGTGCCTATTATCGCGGTGACATCAGGAACGTTTCAAACCAGTAACGATATAGGCGCAATCCGGTCAAGTATCACACCTGATAACACCAAAAAGATACAACTGGCGATTGATGCTTTTAATAAGTATATCAACATCCCCGAACTGGAGAAGCAGATAATTACTATTAAACCCTCTGGCATCACGCCGCGTATGTTTCAGTACCAACTGGTTGAATGGGCAAAAAGCTCGAAAAAGCATATTGTATTAGCCGAAGGAACTGATGAAAGAATACTGAAAGCCACGGGGCGGCTCATCAGCCAGGGTATTGTTGATATTACCCTGCTTGGCGATACCAATGATATACAGGCTATTGTAAAACGGGAGAATATTAACCTCGACTTTAGTAAGGTTACGATAGTTAATCCCAAATTCGACGTCCATTACGATGATTATGTAAATACGCTATACGAATTACGTAAAAGCAAAAATGTGAATATGGAAATGGCGCGCGACCTGATGACCGATGTGTCTTATTTTGGGACGATGATGGTTTACAAAGGTGATGCCGATGGCATGGTATCCGGAGCGGTAAATACTACGCTGCATACCATCAGGCCAGCTTTGCAATTTATTAAGACAAAGCCTGGCGTATCCCTTGTTTCATCCGTGTTTTTTATGTGCCTGCCTGATAGGGTTTCCGTTTTTGGCGATTGCGCTGTAAACCCTAACCCAACGGCTGAACAACTGGCAGAGATAGCCATATCATCGGCAGACAGCAGCAAACGTTTTGGAATTGAACCGAGAGTGGCCATGCTTTCTTATTCATCAGGAACATCAGGCGAGGGTGAAGACGTGGAAAAGGTACGCCGCGCCACAGAAATTGTTAGGTTCAAGCGCCCGGATATAAAAGTGGAAGGGCCGATACAATATGACGCAGCAGTTGACCCTGTAATCGGCAGCAGCAAACTGCCGGGTTCTGAAGTTGCCGGAAGGGCAAGTGTGCTGATTTTCCCCGATCTGAATACCGGGAACAATACTTATAAAGCCGTACAGCGGGAAACCGGGGCGCTGGCCATTGGCCCGATGCTGCAGGGCTTAAAAAAACCTGTAAACGACCTCAGCCGCGGCTGTACAGTTGATGATATTTTTAATACGGTAGTTATTACCGCGATACAATGCCAGGATACTGAAAAATAAGATAAACGAAGAATATAGAACCAAAAATCAAGAACCAGGAGGCAGAGAAATAGCATTAGGATGAAAAATTTATTAAAAGGGAAAAATTCAGGGAGATTAGGTCAAAATAACAAGGTGTATAAAGTTTTTCCTTTTTTATCTTGAATCTTGGTTCTTGACTCCTGGTTCTTTTAACAAAAAAGCACATATAGATGAACATATTCGTCATTAACTCGGGCAGCAGCTCTATTAAATATCAGTTATTCAAAATGCCGTCGTTAAGCCCGGTTTGCAGCGGCCTGGTTGATAGGATTGGTCTGGAGAATTCGACCATTACGCACAAAACATATATTGACGGCGAAGAAAAAGTTTTTAAATATGCTATTGAAGTTAATGACCATGAAGAAGGTTTAAAAAAGGTAAACGAATTGCTTACTGATATGGCAATCGGCGTCATAAAAAATGCTGATGAGGTTAAGGCAGTAGGGCACAGGGTAGTTCATGGCGGCGAAGCTTTTTCAGTGCCAACCATTATTAGCCCTGATGTAAAAGAAAAATTAAAACTTACTTTTCAGCTTGCCCCCCTGCATAACCCTTCTGCTTTTCGGGGGATAGAGGTTGCCGAAAAGATATTTTCAAAAGCGGTACAGGTAGCAATATTCGACACTGCCTTTCATCAAACATTGCCGCCAAAGGCTTTTCGTTTTGCCATTCCCAATTCGTATTATACCGATTATAATATCAGGGTGTATGGATTTCATGGCACCAGCCATAAATATGTAACACACAGGGCTGCTGAATATTTGAATAAAAGCGGCTCAAAGCTGATCAGCATCCATCTCGGCAACGGTTGCAGTATGGCTGCGGTAAACGATGGTAAATCCATAGATACCAGTATGGGTTTTGGCCCGCTTAGCGGCCTGATCATGGGCACCCGTTCGGGGGATATTGATCCTACTATTGTCTTTTACCTTGTTAACCAGTTAGGTTATGATATTGAACAGGTAAGCAATCTGTTAAACAAACGCAGCGGGATGCTCGGATTAACCGGTTTTAGTGATATGCGCGACATCAGGAAAGCGATAAATGATGGCGATGCTATTGCCAAACTGGCTTATGACATGTACGCCTACCGCATTAAAAAATATATCGGCGCTTATGCGGCGGTATTAAACGGTCTTGATGCGGTTATTTTTACCGCCGGCGTTGGCGAAAATGACGCTGTTACCCGTGAACTGGTATGCCGGGATATGGAGTATCTGGGTTTGAAATTAGCTATTGATAAAAACAATGAACCCGCAAGCGGCATAAGGGAGATAAACCAGGCTGATTCAAAAGTGAAAATTTTAGTAGTGCCAACTAACGAGGAATTGGAAATTGCCAACGAGTGTTATGAGTTGTTGGGATAAATGGCTTTTTGGTTTACAACACCATCAAACTCTTCCTGAATTCATTTGGCGTTACACCTTCAAAGCGTTTAAAAAGTTTAAAAAAATAACTCAGGTTATTGATCCCAACGGCATAAGCAGCCTGGCTGATAGAAATATTAGCGTCTTTCAGCAGTTTTTTTGCCATTTTCATGCGCTCCTGTATGATAAAATCAACCGGGCTGATGCCGAATTCTCGCTTAAATCCCCTGAAGAAGCTTGGTTTCTTTTAATAATAATTGTTGAGCTTAGCTGAGCATCATGACTTTATGGCCATGGTGCTTTTTTAATTTTTGAAAAGATGAAACCCACAGAAAGAGTTTTGGCAACGCCTGAAGCGGCAAAAATTATTGCCCAACTGTGCGAAGTCCACGGCACGTTGATGTTTCATCAAAGCGGGGGCTGTTGTGATGGTTCGCAGCCGATGTGTTTTGAAAAAGGAGAATTTAAAGTTGGGGCTAATGATGCTTACCTGGGTGATGTTGAAGGCTGCGGCTTTTTTATGGGTCGCGACCAGTTTGAATACTGGCAGCATACCCGGCTTACCCTTGATATATCAACCGGCCGGGGATCAAGCTTTTCACTGGAAATACCGCTTGGATTGAGGTTTATCATTCGCTCCCGGTTGTTTTCCGATGAAGAAACCATCGGCCTGCATCCGGTAATATCGGGGGAGGAGTATATGGAATTATAGCCGGATAAAATTTCAGTTAATCACAACAGGAACCGGTCTCTAAAAAGTCTTTGACTTAAAAAGGAAACAAAATAGTGTTTTTTTCAAATCAATCAACCACCCTTATCTTAACCACCAGTTTTTTAACCACATCGTAGGTGTTAATTTTTATGATGGCGTATTTTTATTTAACCCGTTGTCAATAAATGATCCGGTAATTCGCGGCAAAGTAAAACTATTTTTAATTTTATTGAAATACCTGCTCATTAACTTTGTATCTTGTCGTTGAATTTAGCCAATAACAAATAAACCCTTACATAAAATAAGAAGCCATATAACATCTGTAACCAATATGAAAAAACTAACCTTAATTGCCGCAATTTTATTAGCATTTGCAGCTTTCACAGTACCATCAATTTCCCACGCCCAAAGTACCCCGGGCTTATTCGACGGCAAAACCCTTAAAGGCTGGAAACGCCTTGCCGGTACAGCTGATTATAAAGTTGAAAACGGCGCTATCGTTGGCACAACCGTGATTAATTCGGGTAATACGTTCCTGGTAACAGAAAAAGAATACGGCGATTTTATCCTCGAAATGGATACAAAAATTGAAAGCCCCATGAGCAATTCGGGTGTGCAGACCCGCAGCCATTTTGATTCAAATGCAAATAACGGCAGGGGCAAGGTTTACGGCAGGCAGTTTGAGATAGACCCCTCGCCGCGCAAATGGTCTGGCGGCATTTATGATGAAGGCCGCAGGGACTGGTTATACCCGGTTGACCTGAATGCAAAAGCTAAAGATGCATTTAAAGTTGGTGTTTACAACCATATCCGTATGGAATGTATAGGCAACGAAATGCGGACCTGGATAAACGGAATCGCGGTTGCCGATGTAATTGATACGGTTGACAGCAGGGGCTTCATAGGTTTACAGGTGCATGGGATAGGTGATAAGGCAGAACTGGCCGGCAAAAAAATATATTTCAAAAATCTGCGCATCCAGACAAAAAACCTTAACCCAAAACCATTTCCAAAAGATGTTTATACCTTAAACTATACGCCAAATATCCTTTCGGACAATGAAACAGCAAGCGGTTGGAAACTATTGTACGACGGCCATACCTCCAACGGATGGCGTGGCGCTACGCTGAAAACCTTTCCACCAAAGGGATGGCTGTATGCCGATGGAACTATGCATATACTGGCTTCGGAAGGTAAAGAGGAATCGGGCGGCGGCGATATTGTAACTGACAGTTTGTATAGCGCCTTTGATCTGTCCTTTGAATTTAAAATTACCCCCGGCACCAACAGCGGCGTGAAATATTTTGTGACCTTATCCGAAGTGACCAAAGGTTCTGCAATTGGTTTGGAGTACCAGGTTTTGGACGACAAACTGCACCCGGATGCCAAACTTGGCCGCAACGGCGACAGGACTTTAGCTTCGCTTTACGACCTTATCCCATCAAACAACCCTGAACGATTTATCAGGCCCGTAGGCGCATGGAATACCGGACGGATCATAGTTTACCCCAATAACCATGTAGAACATTACCTGAACGGCATTAAAGTGCTGGAGTATGAAAGAGGCTCAAAGGAATTCCGCGACCTGGTGGCCATCAGCAAATTCGTGATCTGGAAAAATTTTGGTGAAGCAAAAGAAGGCCATATTTTATTACAGGACCATGGAAATGAAGCCTTTTTCAGGAGTATCAAAGTGAAAAGGTTATAATGTTGCGAAAATAACCAAATCGGATATTTTTTAATTTTTTTGTACAGTTGACGAATAAGATGAACAAGATTGTTGTGTTAACAGGTGCCGGCATCAGTGCAGAAAGCGGATTAAAAACCTTCCGGGACACCGGTGGTCTGTGGGAGGGATATAACGTTGAGGACGTGGCAACGCCCGAAGCCTGGCACCGAAACCCGGCCCTTGTGCAGGAGTTTTATAACCAGCGGCGTAAAAATGTATTGGAAGCGGAACCCAACGCCGCTCACTATGCCCTTGCTAAACTCGAAGAAAAATATGACGTCACCATTATTACCCAAAATATTGATGACCTGCACGAAAGAGGAGGCTCCACTAAAGTGGTACACCTTCATGGCCTCATTACCCGCTCGCAATCCAGTAAAAACCCCGCCCTTACTTACCCGATTGAAGGCTGGGAACTAAAGATGGATGAAGTTTGCGAATTAGGCTCGCCCTTACGTGCTCACGTGGTTTGGTTTGGTGAGGCCGTGCCGATGATTGAAACAGCGGCCAAAATTTGTCAGCAGGCAGACATTTTTATTTTAGTAGGATCATCTCTGGCGGTTTACCCGGCTGCAGGGCTGGTGAATTATGTGCCACGCAATGTTACTAAGTATATTATTGATCCTAAAATTCCTTACCTAAGCCAACAGGGCCATTTTATAAAAATAGAGGAGAAGGCAATGGTTGGAGTGCCTTTGTTAGTTAGTGAATTAATGAGTTTTGAATTATTGAATTTTGAATTTTGAAATCAACCCCTATTAAATGTATCTTCAACTGGAGCGGGGGTAAGGATAGTTCCCTGGCGCTGTACCATTGTCTGCAAAACCCTGATCTTGACATCAGGTATCTGGTGACTACCATTAACGATGCAGCCGACAGGATTTCCATGCACGGCGTCCGCACCGAACTGTTGATTCAGCAGGCCGAAAGCATCGGCATACCTTTGTATCAGATTCGGCTACCCGAGATGCCTGACACGGAAACGTATGATAACACCATGCGCCAACACCTGGAAAAATTCAAAAAGGAGGGGATCACCCATTCCATTTTCGGCGATATATTTTTGGAGGACCTGAAAAAATACCGGGACGAGCGCCTGGCTGAAATTGGTATGACCGGCATTTATCCTTTGTGGAAACGTGACAGCCGGGAGCTGATCAATGAGTTTTTTGAATTAGATTTTGGCACCGTGATCGCCTGTACCCAGGAACGGCTTGAAAGAATAGCAGGGAAGGAGATCACTCCGGAACTCATTATGGCCTTGCCCGGTGATGTTGACGTTTGCGGCGAAAACGGTGAGTTCCATACCTTCGCTTTCAAAGGCCCGATCTTTTCAAAGGAGATCAGATACAAAATCGGGGAGAAGGTTTTCCGGGAATACAAAGCTCCTGAAAATGCTGACGATACCGTTGATGGTGATGGCACAAGAAAGTTATCCGGGTTCTGGTTTTGCGACTTAATTCCTGCTTAGTTCTCATTTATTTGGCGCTTTTAGACCACAAAATAAAATTTTGTGTTATTATATAAATAATTATTAATCAGTTATTTAATTCATAAACATAAAACTATTAATTTAGATAGGAGAGGGCTATAACTTATTTTAGGCTTAAAATTGCCAAATATAATTTTGTTTGAAGATTTTGTCGAAAATAAGTTATTAATCTTCAATAACTTACCTTGTTTAACGGGTTAATAATTGTAACGGTTATAGCTTTCTTTAAAGTCCTTGCGCATTTCATGAAAGCGGGCTAAAACAGTCTTTAAAAAATCTTCATCCAGTAGTTCAAAAACGCTGTTTACGCCGTCAAGTAAATCGGCTTCGGCAACTTTATAAGTTTGCTCCAGGCTCCCCTGCTCTATCTTCACAATAAACTTGTGGTTCATATTCAGGATGGATATTTTAAAATCCGGGTGGGGCAATTCGGCGATGATTCTCATGATGATAATTTTTATCGGGCTACTAAATAAAAGATTAAATATGAGATTTGCCTTATTTACTTTCAACACAGCATCCTTACCTTTACCGCATGGCAGAAAATTTAAACATAACTACGTCAACCGATAAGAGCGAACAGTATCAATCATTAATACCGCAGATAGCAGCGCTGCTATCCGGCGAACCCGACCTGGTAGCCAACCTTGCCAATATCTGCGCAGCCCTCAGGGAGCAGTTTAAATGGTTCTGGGTGGGTTTCTACCTCGTGAAGGGGGATGAGCTGGTATTGGGGCCGTTCCAGGGTACTGTGGCCTGTACGCGCATTGCAAAAGGCAGAGGCGTTTGCGGCGCAGCCTGGCAACAAGGAAAAACGCTGCTTGTTCCGGATGTGGATGCATTTCCGGGCCATATCGCATGCAGTTCCTTGTCGAGGTCCGAAATTGTTGTTCCGGTGTTTGACAAGGGGCTGGTTGCGGCGGTTTTGGATGTTGACAGTGAAACACTCAATCAGTTTGATGAAACTGATGCGGACTATCTTGAGCAAATTGTTAAGCTGGTTAACTTTATATGAGCCGGATATTTTTGATCCCCGGTTTAGGGGCCGATACCCGGGTTTACAATAATATCGATCTGAATGGTCATGAAGTAATTTGTGTTGACTGGATAGAGCCGGAGAAAACTGATACTTTAACTGTATATGCACAAAAACTTATAGGTCATTATCATATCACTCCAAAATCAATTGTAATTGGTAATTCATTGGGCGGGATGATCGCTGTTGAAATTGCTAAAATAATCCCCATAGAAAAAGCGATTCTTATTTCAAGTATCAAAACCGTGGACGAAACTCCCTGGTATTTTAGCCTGCTGCGGGTGTTTCCTTTTTATAAACCCATCCCCGGAAAAGTGTTTAACTCGCTGGATTTTTTGATTAAACCATTCTTCGGGCACATGAACGAGGCTGATGCCTGGCTTTTTAAAGACATGCTCAAAAACGCCTCACCAACATTTTTAAAATGGGCGATGGATGCCGTTTTGAAATGGGACAATAAAATAATTCCTCCCAATGTTATTCAAATTACAGGCGATAAGGACCTTATTTTTTCTTATAAACGAATAAAAGGGGCAATAATAGTTAAGGGAGGAACACACATCATGATATTTGAAAAGGCTAAGGAGGTTAATAAAATATTAAAGCGGGTACTGAGTAAATGAAATTAGCAGCATCGTATTACCTTAGTCCGGATGTAGTTGGCTTAAGCAAAAACCTGCTTGGCAAGTATTTATTTACCTGTATTAATGGTGTAACTACAGGTGGATATATTGTTGAAACAGAAGCATATAACGGAGTAATCGACAAAGCTTCGCATGCCTACGGCAACAGGCAAACACCCCGCACCCAAACCATGTTTAGGCAGGGAGGAATAGCCTACGTTTACCTTTGCTATGGCATCCATGAAATGTTTAACATCGTCACTTCCATTGAAGGGCAACCGCATGCCATACTGATCAGGGCCATTAACCCAACAGAAGGATTGGATGTGATGCTGTCAAGGCGTAACATGTCAGCGGTAAAACCCAATATTACTTCGGGACCGGGATCGGTGGCAAAAGCCTTGGGGATCACGCGTAACATTAATGCCTTTAGTTTGCAAAGCGATACTATCTGGATAGAAAACAGGGGCTTAGCCTTTGAAGATGAAAGTATCGCTTCAGTACCAAGGATAGGCGTTTCCTACGCGGGCGATGACGCTTTATTGCCCTACAGGTTTTACGTTAAAGGCAACCCTTTTGTAAGCAAGCCCAATAAAAAAAACTAATCGCCAATCTCTAATCAACTAATATCCAAAACACTTACCTTTGCGCCTTTAAAATGAGTAAAAAAGTCGCTTTTTATACTTTAGGTTGTAAACTGAATTATTCGGAGACCTCGTCAATTGGCCGTATGTTTAACCAGGCCGGTTACCATACGGTGGATTTTATCGATACCCCCGATGTATTTGTGATAAACACCTGCTCGGTTACAGACAACGCCGATAAAAAATGTAAAAAGGTGGTAAAGGAAGCGTTGAAAATTTCCCCGAACGCTTATGTTACCATTGTTGGCTGCTATGCACAGCTAAAACCAAAGGAAATAGCTGAAATACCCGGCGTGGATATGGTTTTGGGCGCTGCCGAAAAATTTCAGATAGTTGACTATATTACAGATCTTACCAAAAACCCCAAAACGCTGGTTTATAATCAGCCCGTGTCAGAAGTGAAGGACTTTGTCCCCGGTTTTTCATTTGGCGACCGTACCCGCACTTTTTTGAAAGTTCAGGATGGCTGCGACTATTCCTGCAGCTTTTGTACCATACCCCTTGCCCGCGGTAGCAGCCGCAGCGATACCATTGAGCATGTATTGGAGCAGGCTATGGAAATCGCCGCTTCCGGTGTCAAAGAGATCGTATTAACAGGGGTTAACCTGGGCGATTTTGGAATAAGAGATGGCCTGCGGCAGGATAAGTTTTTTGATCTGGTAAAGGCTTTGGACGAAGTGGAAGGGATAAACAGGATACGTATCTCGTCAATTGAACCAAATTTATTAACCGACGAGATCATTGAATTTGTTGCATCCTCAAAACGCTTTGTTCCGCATTTTCATATCCCGCTGCAATCGGGTTCCGATAAAATTCTGGGCCTGATGCGACGCAGGTATAAGCGTGACCTGTACGCCAACCGGGTCGCTAAAATTAAACAGGTAATGCCCGGTTGCTGTATTGGTGTTGATGTGATCGTCGGTTTTCCGGGTGAAACACGCGAAGATTTTATTGATACTTATAATTTTTTGAACGGGCTGAACGTTTCTTACCTGCACGTTTTTACCTATTCCGAAAGGGAAAATACGTTGGCAAGCGAAATGAGCGGGGTAGTACCCGGTTCAACCCGGGCAGATCGCAGTAAAATGCTGCACATACTATCGGATAAAAAACGGCGGGCGTTTTATGATAGTCAGTTAAATAAAACTGAACAGGTATTGTTTGAAGGCGATATTAAAGATGGGTTTATGCACGGTTTTACCCGTAACTATGTGAAGGTGAAAACCAAGTACGACCCCGTGCTGGTAAACGAGTTAAAAACAGTTCTATTAACAAAAATTTCACCCGATGGTGATGTTGAAATTACAGAGAGTGAAGAAATATTAGCTCATTAACCGCTATATTGCGCCAAATTATTACAGATGTTCCCAACTATTTCGTCCCTTATACAATACCTTACCGGTCTCAATATTCCCCTGCCCATTCAATCTTTCGGATTTTTTGTCGCTATCGCCTTTATAGGAGGTTACTGGGCATTCGGCCGGGAATTTAAACGGAAAGAAAAATTAGGCTATATACACCCTTTTGAAAAAACAATAACCGTTGGTGCGCCGGCCTCTATAACCGAGTTGGCAGGAAATGGTTTTTTTGGTTTTTTACTGGGTTTCAAATTCCTTGATTCTATTCTTCATTACAGCGATCTGTTAAATAACCCGCAGGATTTTATTTTATCGTGGCGGGGCAATTGGATAGGAGGAATAATCGGAGCGGTTGGTTTTGCCTACTGGGCCTGGTATGAAAATAAAAAACGATTGCTGCCCGAACCCAAAAAGCAGGTGGTAACTGTTCATCCGTTTGAGTTGTTGGGCACCATATTGTTATGGGCGGCCGTATTCGGTTTTGCGGGTGCAAAAATATTTAACGCACTTGAGAATTGGGGTGAATTTTTAAAAGACCCTATAGGGATGCTTATCGGTTTTAGCGGGCTTACATTTTATGGTGGTTTAATATGCGGCGGCGCAGCAGTTTTATATATTGCAGGCAAACATGGTATTAAACCTTTGGATATGCTGGATATTGGCGGTCCCGGTATGATGCTGGCCTACGGCGTTGGCCGTATTGGCTGCCAGATGTCTGGCGATGGTGATTGGGGCGTAAATAATATTGCTCCGAAACCGCATTGGCTAAGCTGGGCTCCCGATTGGATGTGGGCCTTTAAGTTCCCTCATAATGTAAACGACGAAGGGGTCGCTATGCTAAACTGCGCCGGGAAATATTGCCACGAGCTTGCAGTCCCTGTATTCCCAACCTCTTTTTATGAATCAGTTATTTGTATCTTATTATTTCTCTTTTTATGGAGCATTCGCGACAGGATAAAAATTCCGGGCGTGCTTTTTGGTATCTACATGATATTAGCGGGTATGGAACGGTTTTTTATAGAACTGATAAGGGTTAATACCAAATACAATGTTGCAGGCATAAGCTTTACACAAGCCGAACTGATTTCAATTTTGATGGTTACCGGCGGCGCTGTTTTATGTTTTACACAATTAAATAAGAAAGTGACGGCACCAGCGCATGACTGATATAACACTGGGTAATAAACTAATAAGTAACCAGGTTATAAGATTTGTTTTTTCAGCAGGAATTGGATTTTTGGTCGATATATCGGCGTTTTACCTGTTTTACCATAATTTTTTGGTGCAAAAAACGTATCACCTTGTTTTTTTTACCCTTCGCAATTCCACGCTTTCACTGGCGATATCATTTTTTATGGGAGTAGTGGTTAATTTTTTAATAACCCGGTATTTTGTATTTTCAGAATCAAGATCTTCTCCGTCGAAACAGTTTTTCAGGTTTGTATCTGTAGCCGTAATTGGTTTTTTTGCCAATCTTGCCGTATTAAAATTCTTTATACAGGATATGCACATGTACCCGCCTGTGGCACGGATCACCGCAGCGCTAAGCTTGTTCTTCGCGAGTTATTTTGTGCATAAGTTTTTTTCGTTTAGTCTGTCGTTAAGGCATCAGATAGAGAATAATAAATAGGCACGAATTGAATTAGTGTCAATTAAATAATATTATCATGGCTTTAGAACAAATAACCCAAAGCGTAATTGAAATTGCAAAAGAAACCGGGGCGTTTATCCGGGAACAAAGAAAAACTTTCAGTCCCGACCAGATAGAGGTCAAAGGTTTGAATGACCTGGTTTCGTATGTTGATAAAACTGCCGAACAACAAATTGTTGCTGCATTAGCTGATGTTTTGCCCGGCGCAGGTTTCATCACCGAAGAAAAAACAATAAACAAAACAGGCGAAAGATATAACTGGATCATCGACCCGCTTGATGGTACAACCAATTTTATTCACGGCCTCCCTGTTTATTCGGTTAGTATTGCCTTGCAGGAATATGATGAGTTGGTTGTCGGCGTAGTGTATGAGATTAACCTGGATGAATGTTTTTATGCCTGGAAGGGCTCAGCGGCATATCTTAACGGCCATCAAATTAAAGTAAGCAATACCCCGACCGTTGATAAAAGCTTATTGGCAACAGGTTTCCCTTACTATGATTTTGAAAAGCAGACAGCCTATATCGAATTGTTTGCCGAATTGATGAGAAGCTGCCATGGTTTGCGCCGTCTGGGCTCGGCTGCGGTTGACCTGGCCTATACTGCATGCGGCAGGTTTGAAGGTTTTTACGAGTACAACCTAAATGCATGGGATGTTGCGGCAGGTATTGTAATAGTAAGGCAGGCCGGGGGCGATGTGGTGAATTTTAAGGGCGGCGATGAATGCCTCCATACCCGCGAATTGCTGGCTACCAATGGCAGGATAACTAAAGAAATGCTGCAGATTATCCAAAAATACTTTTGATGATTTCACCGATTATAATGCTTCCGATACCACTTCGGTAACTTCAGGAACCATACGTTTGAGCAAATTCTCAATGCCGGCCTTTAAAGTAACTGTAGATGATGGGCAGCCGCTGCATGAACCGCGTAGCTCTACTGTAACAATACCGGCGTCAAATGATTTATAGGTGATCGCGCCGCCGTCCTGTTCAACAGCGGGGCGTACATAATCATTTAATATTTGTTGAATTTTTATTTCGGTATCTGTGCCTTCAAAATCCCCGGCTTCGGCTTGTTCCTCTTCATGTACCTTTAATTCCGCTTCTACGGCGCCTTTTACAAACTCTTTTAGTATTGGCAAAAGGTCATCCCAGCTGTCGCCCTCAAATTTAGTTACCGTAACAAAGTTGCTGGCAAAGAATACACCGTTCACAAACGAAAATTTGTATAACTCCTTGGCAAAAGGTGATTTTTCGGCGCTTTCTTTGGTTGCAAAATCGGCGCTGCCGTTAATCAGCAGTTTGTTGACAATGAACTTCATTGTTGCCGGGTTAGGAGTAGATTCTGTATATACGTTAATGTTCATCTTTTTTATAGTTAAAAACCAGTAGGCAAATTTAATCAGCTTTTTGATTTAATCGCATCTTGTAGATTGATATGACCTGTGAATGACTGATGTGAAATGGCTTTCTTAGCTATTTAGTCCTCATCTTCTTCATCGTTGTCGTCAGTCCATTGACTAATATCATCAACCGGATTAGGCATACGGCCTTCTAACCATTCCTTAAGATCACTCGGAGTGAATTCTGGTTCTTTCGATTCTATTACCCAAGATAAAAAATCCGGACCTCCGTTTAAATAAGGAGGTGGTGAGACAGGATAAAAAACTGTTGGTAATCTCTCATCTAACGATATGTAATTAACAACAAAACCGACTTCTTGGACTACATGCCAGGCTAAAGGATGCGTTATATCAATACAAAATTTTATCCACCAATTGCCATTTTCAAATATCCCCTTACCAAAAAAGCTCTTTTCGATGCCGGGAATTCTTTTCATAAAATCAATCAATTCAACAAACAACTCATCTTGCATATCGTTCAAATCTTAATCACTAAATTCCCGTGTAATTGTGCGGCGTGATTGACTTTAATTCACTTTTTACGTTGTTGCTTACCTGTAATCCGTCAACAAATACGGCAATGGTTTCCGCGTTAACCTGTTGATTTGTCCGTGTAAGTTCTTTTAATGCTTCGTAAGGGTTGGGATAACCTTCGCGGCGTAATATGGTTTGTATAGCCTCGGCTACTACCGCCCAGTTGGCCTCCAGGTCGGCATTTATGGCAGTTGTGTTCAGCAGTAGTTTATTTAAACCTTTTATGGTTGATTTTATAGCTATTAAGGTATGTGCAATCGGGACACCAATATTCCGCAGCACGGTTGAATCGGTAAGGTCGCGCTGTAACCTTGAAATGGGGAGTTTAGCCGCAAAATGCTCAAATAAAGCATTAGCAATGCCTAAATTTCCCTCTGAGTTTTCAAAATCAATCGGGTTTACTTTATGCGGCATGGCCGATGAACCTATTTCTCCTTCTTTTATTTTTTGTTTAAAATAGTTCATTGAAATATAGGCCCACATATCGCGGTCAAGGTCTATCAGGATATTATTGATCCTTTTTAAGGCGTCACATTGCGCCGCAAAATTATCATAGTGCTCAATCTGTGTTGTAAATTGCGACCTGCTCAATCCTAAAATATCATTCACAAAATGGTTGCCGAAGGCCTTCCAGTCAATACCCGAATAACCGATATGGTGCGCGTTAAAGTTGCCGGTAGCCCCGCCGAATTTTGCCGAATAGGGTATCGGTTTTAAAAGTTTCAACTGGCTCTCCAAACGTTCAACAAATACCTGGATCTCTTTTCCCAGACGGCTTGGCGAGGCCGGCTGGCCATGGGTATGTGCCAGCATAGGTACCTGGTCCCATTCGGCAGCATAACCCTTCAGTATGTCAACTAATTCGTTTATAGCCGGATAATAGGCATCATTTAAAGCGAGTTTAAAAGTATAAGGTATAGCTGTATTGTTTATGTCCTGTGAGGTTAAGCCAAAATGGATGAACTCTTTATAGGGTTCCAGGCCCAGTTTATCAAATTCCTTTTTTATAAAATACTCAACCGCCTTAACATCGTGATTGGTGGTTTTTTCAATTACTTTTATACTTTCAGCATCCGCCTCATTAAAATTTCTATAGATATCACGTAACTTTTCAGTAACAATTTTATCAAAGTTTTGTAGTTGCGGCAATGGGTATTCGCAAAGGGCGATGAAGTATTCTATTTCAACAAATACCCGGTATTTGATCAGCGCGTATTCCGAAAAATAGGCAGCCAGCGGGGCTGTTGTATTACGATAGCGGCCATCAACCGGTGAAATTGCTGAAAGGGGGGTGAGCGTCATATTGCATTGAGTTTTTTGCAAAGGTAATATTCTTAATGCATTTGTCAGGAAAAAGTAAATTCAGATGGAAACTTTGAATTCTAAAAATGTTTCCATAGTTTTGACCGCGAAAGTCAATGAGTCAAAAAGAGAGAATAATACAGGGCGGCGAAGAACTGTTTTTAACAGCAGGGATCAAAAGCATCACGATGGATGACATAGCCCGGCATTTGGGCATGTCAAAAAAAACAATTTACCAGTTTTTTAAAGATAAAAACGAGTTGGTAGTGGCATTAACAAGGAAAAAGCTACAGGAGGATGAAGAACAGGTGAGCGGGATCATCAGCAAATCTGCAAATGTTATTGAGGAAATGATCAATATGATGAAGTGTTCCGAGGAGATATTTGCAAGGATCAACCCGATAGTTATCCACGAATTGCAAAAATATCATCCTGAAGCATGGAAACAGTTTCAAAACTTTAAATCGGGTGTGCTCATACGCACTTTGGAGGAGCTTTTGGAAAAAGGGATTAAACAAGGCTATATAAGACCCGAAATTGATGTGAAAGTTATAGCCCGCATGCGGGTAAACCAGGTGGAGCTGGGTTTTAACAATTCCGTTTTCCCGGCTGCTGAATTTAATACATGGAAAGTACAGCAACAATTCCATGAACATTTTAATTATGGTATTTGTACGCTGAAAGGCTATAAGTTATTAAACCAGTATAAAAACATAATTGAAGAATAAATTATTAATGAACAACACAACAATAAAAATGAAACATATAATACTAATCGTGTCTTTAATATGCGCCGTTGCCCTCAACGGTTTCGCGCAGCAGGCGCCGCCTGATAGCCAAAAATATAACTTCACCGTTGCTGATTGTATAAATTATGCTTACGAGCACCAGCATGATGTGAAAAATGCAAACCTGGACGTTGAAAGCGCGGGGTATCACGTGAAGGAAATAGTAGGGCAGGGGTTTCCGCAAATTAATGCTTCCGCATCATTTACAGACTATATTAAATCTCCTGTTATTGTGGTTACTCCGACACAGAGTTTTAAGATATATCAACCATATAATTCAAGTTTTGGACTTGGTTTTACACAGATCATTTTTGATCCCAGTTATTTGGTTGGCTTACAAGGACGTAAAACCTACAAGCAGCTCTACGACTACAGTTACACCCGAACTAAAATTGAAGCAAATGTAAACGTAACTAAAGCATATTACCAGGTTTTGGTTAGCGTGGAGCAATTGAAATTGCTTGAAGCAAATATCAATGACCTTAAGCAACAACTGGATGAAACCACAGCCCGTAATAAACAGGGTTTTGTCGAGATGATTGACGTTCAGCGTCTAACAGTTCAATATAATTCATTAATTACCCGAAGGGAAAACACAATCAGGTTATTGACTTTGAACTACGAATTATTGAAGTTTCAGATGGGAATGCCGATACAAGACGATTTGAAGCTTAAAGACAAATTAGAAAACATACAGTTAGATAGTGCTATAGCGGACGCTGCAACTGATACTACTGTATATCGCAATCGCATTGAATACGATTTGCTGAAAACCCAGAAAAAATTGAATGAATACGATTTGAAACTCAAAAAAGGACAGTTTTTACCTAAGTTAACGGCAAATGGAAGTTATTCCCCGGCTTACATGAACAGTAGTTTCAGCGCGCTCTACACAGCACAGTATCCTACTGCATTTGTAGGGTTGAACTTAAATATCCCAATTTTTACTGGCTGGCAACATCTAAATCAGTATAAGCAATCAAAAATAAATCTGATGAAATCTGATAATGATTTGTCAAATATGAAAAATACGGTAAGCCTTCAGGTTGAACAGGCACGCACCTCTTTTGTAAATGGTTTACAATCATTGAACGACCAAAAAAAGAATATGGCTTTGGCTGAAGAAGTGCTCCGGGTGTCAAAAATAAAGTATGAGCAGGGAGTAGGTTCAAGTATTGAAGTTACGCAGGCGGAAACTGACGTTCAGCAAGCCGATAACTCATACATACAAGGCTTATATGATGCCCTGGTGAGCAAAGTTGACCTCGATAAAGCATACGGACGAATAAAATAAATAAAACCTTAGACGATTAATATATAATACGACATGAAAAAACTACTATACTTAACAACAGCCATCCTGCTTTTAGCAGCCTGCAACAAACCAAAAGACAAAGCCGCTGAATTGGCCGACCTGAAAAAACAGGAAGCAGCATTAAATGAAAAGATAACCAAGTTAGAGGCTGAAGTTGGCAAAAAGGATTCCGTAAAATCAACAGATGTAAGCACTACTATTGTTACCCGCAGTACCTTTACTAATTATGTCGACCTCCAGGGACGAATCGATGCGCAGGACAACGTTACAGCCTACTCGCAGTCGCCCGGTGTTATCACTAACTTATACGTAAAAGTTGGCGATCATGTTAGCAAGGGACAGGAGCTGGTACAGCTGGATAAAAGTGTATTGATCCAGAATATAGCCCAGGCGCAGGCCCAGGCAAATCTGGCCCAAACCGTTTACCAAAGGCAAAAAAACCTGTGGGACCAGAAGATAGGGACCGAAGTTCAGTTTTTGCAGGCAAAAAGCAATTTTGAATCGTCTCAAAAACAAGTTGAATCTTTAAAACAGCAGGCCAATATGTACCGGATTACTTCACCAATTTCGGGTACTATTGATCAAATGGACCTTAAACTCGGCCAGGTAATATCGCCGGGCCAAAGCGGAATAAGGATAGTAAATGCCGACATACTTAAAGTTAAAGCGGATGTACCTGAGTCATATTCCGGCAGGATTAACCAGGGAGACAGTGTGAAAGTGATTATTCCTGATGCCAATGACTCCCTGGTAACAAGGGTGAGCTTTGCAGCTAAGGTAATCGATGCTAATTCGAGGAGTTTTGGTATCGAGATCAAACTGCCAGGCATCAAATCATTGCGCCCCAATATGACCGCGATTATCAAAATCGCGGATTATTCGAAAAAGAATTCAATTTCAATCCCTTTAAACTCAATACAGCGTTCAGAAGCCGGGGATTACGTTTTTATTGATGTGAACGGGTTTGCAAAAAGAAAGACCGTAAAGGTAGGCAACACTTATGGCGGTAAATCTGAAATATTATCAGGCCTGTCTGCCGGCGACCAATTAGTAACCGAAGGCGCCAGTGAGATTGAAGACGGCGATAAATTGAAAGTATTAGCTACATCCGGTAAATAAAATAAAATTCATTAAAAAAAATGAAAGACCAGGAAAAAGAATTTGGGCCTTCCACTTGGGCCATCAATAATAAGAGAGCGGTATATGTACTTATATTTTTAATTGCATTGCTGGGATTTTCAGCATACAACAATTTGCCTAAGGAAAACTTTCCTGATATAACAATCCCTAAGATTTTTGTTAGAACAACCTATATCGGACAGTCCCCTCAAAATATTGAGATGTTGGTGACAAAACCACTTGAAAAGCAATTAAAATCTCTTAAAGGGTTAAAAAAAGTAACTTCTAATACGCAGCAAAATGTTTCTATTATAACGGCCGAATTTAATACAACCGTTAAAATAAAAGATGCAAAACAGGATGTTAAGGACGCTGTTGATAAAGCAAAACAGGATTTGCCGCAAAATGACGCGAATTTAAAACAGAGCGATGTTTCGGATATTGATGTTGCTGATATGCCAATATTGTATGTCAATCTATCAGGTGACTTTGATCTTAAAAAATTAAAGGAATATGCAGATAACTTAAAAGATGATATTGAAGCGATGAAGCAGATATCCAAAGTGGATGAAGTTGGCGCTTTGGAACCGAATATCCAGATCAATGTGGATATTAATAAAATGACGGCTGCACAAGTTGGTTATAATGACATTATACAGGCCGTTGGAAATGAAAATATTATTTCAACCGCCGGTACTGTAAATACCGATGGTGTACAGCGTACCATTGATATTAAAGAAGATTTTAAGAGCGCAGACGAAGTAGCGGCTATGGTAATAAGGAATCCACAGGGAAAAGCTGTTTACCTGCATGATATTGCGGCGATAAAGGATGGTTTCCAGGATCAGAAGAGTTATGCCCGTCTTAAAATCCCGGGTGATCGGAATTTTAAGAGCGTAATCACTTTAAATGTAAGTAAAAGGACTGGTGAAAACCTGATTGAAGCTTCGGACGATATATACAAACTCATCAAACAAAAACAAAGCACCGTTTTCCCGAAAGGATTAAATATTACCGTTACCGGAGATCAATCAGACAAAACCCGTTCAACCTTGAATGATCTTATTAACACAATCATCATTGGTTTTATTTTGGTTACGGTTATCCTGATGTTTTTTATGGGGAGTACCAATGCCGTATTTGTTGCATTGTCTGTTCCGCTTTCCTGTTTCATTGCGTTCCTGTTGATGCCCTGGATAGGCTTCACACTTAACATGATCGTGCTTTTCTCGTTCCTGCTCGCTTTGGGAATTGTGGTGGATGATGCCATCGTGGTTATTGAAAATACGCACCGTATTTTTAACAACGGCGCTGTCCCTATCAAAAAGGCTGCAAAAATTGCCGCTGGTGAAGTATTTATGCCTGTTTTTTCAGGAACTATGACCACCCTGGCGCCATTTATCCCTTTGGCCTTTTGGCACAGCATTATCGGTGATTTCATGTTCTATCTGCCAATTACCTTAATTATAACGCTGTTAGCATCCCTGGTAGTTGCCTATATAATGAACCCGGTGTTTGCAGTTGATTTTATGAAACCGCATTACCCCGGTGAACATGACCATCAAAAGTTTGACCGTAAAACCAGACGGACAACTATCATCCTTGCAGGTATAGCTGCATTTTCGTATCTGCTTGCAGCCGCAGGAGCTTTAAGTATTGGTATAGGTAATTTTGTCGTGATGCTGATCATTCTGTACTTATTCAATCATTTTGTATTACTAAAGCTGATTGACAGGTTTCAGACCAGTGCATGGCCGCGTTTCCAGTCATGGTATGCACGTATGCTCGAAAAAGCGGTAAAAAGTCCGTATTGGGTACTCTCAGGTACCTTTGTATTGCTGCTGTTTACTATTGGTTTTTCAATAGCGAGAAACCTGCAGTTTGCAATGTTCCCGTCAGCTGATCCTAACTTTGTTTATGTATATGTAAGTTTACCCATCGGTACCGATCAGGCTTATACAAATGGAGTAATTAAAACGTTAGAAAAACGGGTAGCCAGTGTAGTTGAACCTGATAAAGATATTGTTTCCTCTATAATATCAAACGTATCGGTAGGGGTTACCGACCCATCCGATGAGGATCAGGGAGTATATTATAACAAAGGAAAAATAACCGTAGCCTTTGTGGAATATGGCAAGAGAAATGGAAAAGACACAAAAATAATCCTGAATAGGATCCGTAATTCAGTACAGGGATACCCCGGGGCCAAAATTTCTGTAGCCCAGGAAGCCAGCGGCCCGCCGGTTCAAAAAGATATCAGTATTGAAATGGCCGGTGATAATCTTGATACCCTGGTGGCAACCGCTTCAAGGCTTAAAAAATTCATCGGTCGGCAGAGTATTGGCGGTATTGAGGAATTAGTCCCGGATATCCAAAGCGATAAACCCGAAATAGTTTTCGATGTTGACCGCGAAAGGGCAAACCGTGAGGGCATTACCACCAACCAGATAAATCAGGCGCTGGGCGTATCTATTTTTGGGGCGAAGGCATCTGACTACAGGAACACCAATGAAGATAATTATGAGATTGATGTGAGGGCAAAGGAAGATCAGCGTAATAATTTAGATGCGCTCCGGAATCTCAAGATCACCTATCGTGATATGGCAACAGGCGGGGCAATACGGCAGGTACCTATTTCAGCATTTACAGATATACGGTACACCAATACCTATAATAATATAAAACACAAGCAACAAAGGCGCGTAATTACTTTAGGCTCAAATGTTATTAAGCCTGCTTATAACCCTAACGCGGTTAATGTACAAATAGCGCAGGCGCTAAAAAACTTTAAACTACCCGAAAATGTTTCGGTAAGGATGGGAGGCGCCCAGGACGATCAGGCAGAAACTTTAAAATTCCTTGGTTCGGCTTTGTTGATATCCTTTGGATTGATCCTGATCATTTTGATGGCGCTGTTTAACTCTATTGGTAAAACATTGATTATTTTAAGTGAAATATTTTTCAGTATAATTGGCGTATTCCTCGGATTGAGCTTATTCCACATGACATTTTCTGTCGTAATGTCGGGGGTAGGAATCATCGCCCTGGCAGGCGTAGTAGTTAGGAATGGGATATTACTGGTTGAGTTTACAGACATGCTGATCGGGCAGGGGGTAAACCTGCACGATGCCGTTGTTGAAGCTGCCCGTACCCGTATGACGCCGGTATTGCTCACAGCAAGCGCTGCCATATTGGGTTTAATCCCGTTGGCGGTTGGCTTTAATATTGATTTTACAGGATTGTTTACTTCTTTTAAACCGCATATCTTTTTCGGCGGCGATAACGTTGCTTTCTGGGGACCTTTATCATGGACAATGATATTTGGCTTAGGTTTCGCTACTATTATTACGCTTATTCTGGTGCCGTGTATGTATATTATCCGTGTAAGGATGAAAAATAAGCTGTCGGGAGGAAAAAGTAAAGCAGCACAAAAGGAGGAAAAATTAGAAGCTATTATTCAATAAATACTTTTTTTTAAATGAGGCAACAGGAGCCGCGCGATTTTTTTCGTGCGGCTTTTTTTTGCCCCGGAAAACTGTATAAGTAACTTTATTAGTTGCCAGGCGATCGTTTGTTTAGAAAATTTGATATTTTTGTTAAAAAAGTCAGGAATTCAATAAACCAATTTTCAAACCTTTTAAATATACTTTGGTATCAATGATCGTTACAAATGAAGTTCAGGACGTAAAAAAAGAAAAAATACTGGAAGCGGCCCACCGTCTGTTTTTGCATTATGGCTATTCAAAAACAACCATGAATGAAATTGCCGGTGAACTTTCTATGTCAAAAGCGCTTTTGTATTATTATTTTCCGGATAAGAGCCAGTTGTATATAGCTGTTATGCGCAGGGTAGCCGAAGATTACCTTAAATCACTAACGGGCAAAGAGAATACCTTTAACGATTTAAAGGAAGCTTTTGAATTTCAGATCAATACCCAGCACGAATTTATCTCAAATAACTATAACTTCTTTGATTTTTTCAGGCTTAATGAACAATGCCTGCCGGATATGATCTGGGAAATAGTTGGGCAGGTTCACCAGTCTGAAAGAGATTTATTGGTGAATGCTATAAACGCTGAAGTTATTAAAGGAAAAATAAAGCCGCTTGCCAATCCCGATGAAATGGTTGAACTGCTTCTGGAAGCCTTATATGGGGTTAGCGGCAATGCCCTATCGCACAAAAAAACAATGTTCCCAAACAAAGAACATTTAGACGTGGTACGGCAAAAGCGTTTAATGCTGGGCGATATATTTATTAAAGGCTTAATGTATTGATCGCCAGCCTTAAACTGTCACCAATTGGTAAAAAGAACAGTAATCAACTCAAGCAGAAGACATAATCAATATATTTGACTAAATAGGGTCTGCTGAATAACC